>JAEUQA010000086.1 GCA_016789845.1 Chromatiales bacterium | reverse complement strand
GGTGATGCCCTTGACGCCACTGCCGGTGAGGCCCTTGACGCCACTGCCGGTGATGCCCTTGACGCCACTGCCGGTGATGCCCTTGACGCCACTGCCGGTGATGCCCTTGACGCCGCTGCCGGTGATGCCCTTGACGCCGCTGCCGGTGATGCCCTTGACGCCGCTGCCGGTGATGCCCTTGACGCCGCTGCCGGTGATGCCAGCCACTTTCGCGATCGACTTGCGGCCAGCACTGCTCTCCAAGCTGGAGTACTCAGAAACGATCGCCCTGCCGGCGTTTGCCTGGTAGGCGAGGGCTTCAACGACATTTCCGGTGGCCAGAGACTGATCCGAAGCCGCACTGTTCAGGTCCAGTGCCATGCCGCCCATGTAGGCCACGCCCTGAATCTCATCAACGAGGTCGAGTGATCCCCTGACATACAAGGGAACGGTGCCGGGCTTTGCCTCGTTATCCAGGCGGACGACGTGCGTCGCCAGGCTTTCGCCGCCCCCGAAGGTGTCGCCGGCCACCGCTACGTAGCGGCCTTCCTGCAGGTACCAGATCAGGTTGTCAGCGGTGAGGGTCGCATCGATGTCGCGGGGCGCGTCGATGACGGTGGCGCCCTCGGAGAGCGTGGCCCGCTGGCCGGAAACTGTCAGGACTCCCGTTTCGGCGTCGAAGCTCTCCACATGGCCAATCACCAGCAGCGTGGGTGCGCCGTCGACCGCCTCGCTTCCGGGCATGGTCAGCCCGGGTGTCGCCCAGGTCGAGAGCCCGCTTACGGAGTCATCAAGAACTAGCGTGCCATCCATCGCCTGACCGATCACCCGGATTCCGGCGATCTCGCTCGTGACGTCCGCGGTGGCCATAGACCAGAACGCCGAAAAGGCGAGAGTGGCTGCGATGTTGCTGGCGATCTTCATGTGCTGTTTCCCCACAAAATGGCTCGTCGTTGTGCTTCTTCTTGCCTAGTTCTCAGAGCCGTCTACGAAGTGATAAATGCCCAATCCCGTCTGTACCGCCTTATCGCCACGCTCCAGGTCAGGCTTCTCCCGGAGGGTTATCCAGTTGTCGATCTCTTCGAGAAGTTGCTGGCCACGCTGCCGGACAAATCCCTCAAGCGCCGGCAAGTCTTCTTCCTTAAGCCCAAAATCGGCAGTGACGGTGCGTTCAAAGAGCCTGTAGTTGGGATCCGTCTGCGTCCTATTGAAGTCAACGGTCTCAACTAGTCGCTGGACCGCGTAGCCGATTCGCTCGACACTGTCGGGAGCATCCACATTCGGCAGATACGTCCTCGTAAGCACCCGTAACCAGCCGTCATCTGTCCTTCTCACTGCGCCAATTGCCACCAGCTGTTCCAGCAAGGCCCCGGCGTCAGCTCCCGGGCAGTAATCGCGCACCAGGGTCTCTAAATCCGTTCGGCCTGGTTCCCGTAGCTGCAATTCAAGTGGCAGTCCGTAGGGGCCCACCACCCGGTCATCGCTGTGCCATGCAGTGAGCAGGGCGCTAATCCAGGCCAGGTTCGTGTTCGCCGGGACTTCCCCGGCGCCGTCCAGCACCTCTTGTGCTTCCCGTTGCGACAGGCCGGTCTGAATGGCGATCTGAGCGGCTGAAACCGCACCACCACCTTTGCCAAGCCTTGTCGCTGCTGTGGTCACAAACACCCGCTTTGCCGTGTCAGCGAACTCCGAGTAAGAGACGCCATTGCGTAACAGGATCTGGACTAGAGGCCTCAGAAGCCGTGCATACGCCGTCAGCAGCGCTGCCTTAAGGTCGGCTTCCATATTCCTTCGTGTTCGTTATGTGAAAGAGATTAGGCGCAAACTTATGTCGAGTCAACTGAAGTCAAGGGCTTAAATCGGGTACTTGGTGCCGAATCACAAGGCCTGGTTCCGATGTTTTGTAAAATGATCCGGCACTCAGAACCGGTGCCCCACCGGGCACGGCCCTCGGGGCGGGGTCAGGAGTCGATCGAGATCCGGACGGCGTGGATATCGGTGGTTAGCAAGTCGCCGAGCGCGTCGTAGATGAGGCGGTGGCGGGCCACGGCACCCAGACCCTTGAAGCGGGCCGAGGAAATCCGGATGTGGAAGTGGCCGCGGCCATCCCGGGCCCCGGCATGCCCGGCGTGCAGGTGGCTCTCATCGATCACTTCCAGCAGTTCCGGCGCCAGCGCAGCGCTGAGGCGCCTCTCGATCATGGCGATCCGGTCCACCGGGGCGCCGGCCATCAGGGCATTACCTGGATGAAGGGCTGCACCCGAACATCAACCCAGACGCCAGATTCCACGTAAGGGTCGGCTTTCGCCCAGGCCTCCGCATCCGCGAGGTTCGGGAACTCGGCAACTATCAGGCTGCCGCTGAAACCGGCGCCGCCGGGTTCGCTGGTATCGAGCCGGGGGTGTGGACCCGCGATCACCAGTCGCCCCTGATCCCGGAGAAGGGTAACCCGTGCCAGGTGTGCGGCGCGGGCGGCAAGTCGCCCGGGCAGGCTCTCGGGAGCATCAGTTCCGGAGATCGCGTAGAGCATCACTTGTCCTCCGTCGCGCGACTGCTGAGCCAAAGCCCCTGGAGGAGGGCGAAGACGAGGGTCATGCCGGTCAGTCCGAACAGCTTGAAATTGACCCAGACGCCCTCGGAGAAGCGGTAGGCAACGATGATGTTTGCGGCGCCGGAGACGAGGAAGAACGCCACCCACATCAGGTTCAGCTTGTGCCAGTCCCCTGGCGTCAGCTTGAACTCGTCCCGTGCCACTGAATCCAGGATGCGCTGGGCAACCGTGCGGTCCCCGATGTACCGGCTGCCAAGGAATATGGCACCGAACAGCCAGTTCAGCACCGTTGGCTTCCATTTGAAGATCAGGTCGTTGTTGAGGAGCAGGCTGCCCCCGCCCAGGACCACGACGAGCACGGCCGAGGTCAGCAGCATGCGGCTTACCGTCCGCTTCACGAGCCAGATGACTGCCACCTGCAGCGAGATTGCCACCATGATTACGAGGATCGCGGTGTGCATTTCGCCGGTCAGCCAGTAGGCCACTGCAAAGGCCACCAGGGGCAGCAGGTCAACGAGTGCTTGCATGATCAGGGCGTGTTTCGGGACTGAATGCCCATGATACGCAAGCGGCTGGCATCCGGCGCGCTGTCCGGTTACCGCTAGAATGGGTCCATGACACAGCGCTTCAACATCCACCCCGAGAATCCCCAGCGTCGCCTGATCCAGCAGTCGGTCGAGATCCTGCGGCGCGATGGCCTGATCGTGTATCCGACGGATTCCTGCTATGCCTTTGGCTGGCATCTCGGGGATCACGAATCCGCCGGTCGGCTGCAGCGCATTCGTGGTACGGGCAAGGACCACAACTTCACCCTGATTTGCCGCGACCTGTCCGAGATTGCCACCTACGCGCGGGTCGAGAACTGGTGTTACCGCCTGCTGCGTGCCCACACGCCCGGACCGTACACGTTCATCCTCAAGGCGACGCGGGAAGTGCCCCGCCGGTTGCAGAATCCAAAGCGGCAAACCATCGGCATCCGGGTGCCGGCCCACCCCGTGCCGCTCGCGCTCCTGGAGGCGCTTGGCGAGCCCATGATGAGTTCGACCCTGCTTCTGCCGGGCCAGGACCTGCCCTTGTCGGACCCCGAGGAGATCGCCAGCAGCCTCGCCGGAAAAATTGATCTCCTGATCGACAGCGGCAGCTGCGGCGTCGAGCCGACGACCGTGGTGGATGTGACGGGGGACTATCCGGTGATCATCCGGCAGGGGCGGGGCGATGGCAGCGCGTTCGCTTAGCGGCTGGGACGGCGGCACATACCCTATACTGCCGCCATGGCGGACATGGATGTTGCTGCGACCATACAGCTGCTCTCAGCGGCGGTCATTCCCGTTATCTTCGGCATCACGCTGCACGAGGTGGCCCATGGCTGGGCAGCCCGGCACTTCGGTGACCGCACGGCTGAGCTCCTGGGCCGACTGACGTTGAACCCGATCAGGCACGTCGACCCGGTGGGTTCGATAGCCGTACCGCTTGTACTCGCATTCCTGAGCCTGCCGCCGTTTGGCTGGGCCAGGCCGGTCCCCGTGAATCCGCGCAATCTGCGCAAGCCGAAGCAGCACATGGTCCTGGTCGCGGCAGCGGGCCCTGCCAGCAACTTCGGCATGGCGCTGGTCTGGGCCATCGGGTTCGCCGTGGTCATCCGTGCGCAGATGCCGGTTGCCGGGCTTCGACAGTTTCTCCTGTCAATGGCCCAGATCGGCATTTACTTCAATGTCTTGCTGGCGATATTTAATCTGATGCCTATTCCTCCACTCGACGGCGGTCGCGTCCTGCGGGGACTCGTGCCGGAACCGCTCGGGCGGAAGCTCGATGTCGTCGAGCCCTACGGCCTTATAATTGTCATGGCTTTGCTGGCGCTGGGGGTCCTGGGCCAGGTTGTCGCGCCGCTGGTGGAGCTGGTGTCGGCGTTCTACTTTTCAATTGCTCGCGCCTGAGGCCGGACGATTCCGCAAGAATGACGAACACCGAACACGATTCTGCGCCACCTCGCCTGACCGTGGTGCACGATGCCGACGCGCCCCGCAATCCGGTTCTGACGGCGGAGGAGGCCGGCGGCAACCCGGCCCAGGCGGAGATGCCATTTGCGCTGGTCGCCGGCGAGCCGGTCACCCAGCTGCCGCAGGACCTGTACATCCCGCCCTTCGCCCTCGAGGTCTTTCTCGAGGCCTTCGAGGGCCCTCTGGATCTGTTGCTGTACCTGATCCGCCGGCAGAACCTGGACATCCTGAACATCCCGATTGCGGAGATCACGACCCAGTACGTCCAGTACATCGAGCTGATGAAGGATCTGCAGCTGGAGCTCGCGGGCGAGTATCTGCTGATGGCGGCCATGCTGGCCGAGATCAAGTCCCGCATGCTGCTGCCGCGAATTGGCGAAGACGATGACGAGGAGGCGGATCCGCGCGCCGAACTGGTGCGACGCCTCCAGGAGTATGAGCGCTACAAGCAGGCAGCCACCGACCTGGACTCAGTGCCGCGCCTCGAGCGGGACTTCTTCCAGGCCAACGCGGAGGTCACGGAGCGAACGGTCGTCACCCGGTTGCCCGACCTGACGCTCAAGGAACTCCTGCTGGCCTTTCGTGACGTCCTGACCCGTGCCGAGATGCTGGCGCACCATCACATCCGCCGCGAGCCCCTCTCCGTCCGGCAGCGCATGTCCGAGGTCCTGCTCAAGGTGCAGACCGGGACATTTGCCGAGTTTCATGACCTGTTCGATCCGCAGGAAGGCCGCATGGGCGTCACCGTGACCTTTCTGGCCCTGCTTGAACTGCTGAAGGAAGCGCTCATCGAACTGGTGCAGACGGAGCCCTACGCGCCCATTCACGTGCGGGCGGCTACCACGCAGCTGCCCGGCGACACTCCGCCCGGCGACCTGACTGCCGATGGCGCCACGCTACCGGCCTAACCCAGCATCCCGAACGGGCAGATATGGAAAACCAACAGCTCAAATACATCATCGAGGCTGCCTTGCTGGCCGCCGGTCGCCCTCTTGACCTCAATGAGCTGCAATCGCTCTTTGGCGATGCCGATCCACCTGGCAAGGACGACATTCGTGGCGCTATTGCCAGCCTCCAGGAGGACTACGCGGAACGTGGGATCGCCGTACAGGAGGTGGCCAGCGGGTTTCGTGTCCAGGTGCGGACCAGTATGTCCAGCTGGCTCACCCGGCTCTGGGAGGAGCGGGCGCCACGCTATTCCCGGGCCCTGATGGAGACCCTTGCCATCATCGCTTACCGGCAGCCGGTGACCCGTGGCGACGTGGAGGACATTCGCGGCGTTGGCGTGACGACCAACATCATGCGCTCCCTCCTCGAGCGGAACTGGATCCGGGTCGTGGGGTTCCGGGATGTACCCGGGAAGCCGGCGATATACGGGACTACCAGGGAATTTCTCGACTATTTTGGCCTGAAGAAGCTCGACGACCTGCCCCCGCTGGCTGACCTCAAGGACCTGGAGGCCTTCACCGCCCAGCTGGAGCTGTCCGACGCCGAGTCACTGCCGGCTGGCGCGGGAGCACCCCTGCTGGGGCAGCTCGGGTACGACCCAGAGGACGCCGACGCGGAACTGGCTACGGTAACGCCAATTTCCGACGCACGCAGTTACATCGACAGCCCGGGTGAGGGCGATCCGGCCGGGACTTCAGGCGAACCGGGCTCGAACGTCGTACCGCTGAAGGTCCGTTGATCAGCCAATCGTGAGTCCGCCCGCGGTCACAGAGCGCCTGCAGAAGGTACTCGCGGGCGCGGGTATCGGCTCCCGGCGTGAAGTGGAGCAGTGGATCAAGGCGGGCCGGATAACCATCAACGGTACCGTCGCAACCCTCGGCCAGAAGGTTTCCGGCCGGGAGAAGATTCTCATCGACGGCCGACCTGTTCCGGCCCTGCGCAAGACGCGGCCGTCACCCCGGGTCCTCATGTATCACAAGCCCTCGGGCGAGGTTTGCACCCGGAGCGACCCGGAGGGGCGGCCTACAGTGTTCGATCGACTGCCGCCGATCCAGGGCAGCCGCTGGATCAACGTCGGGCGGCTCGACCTGGCCACCTCCGGCCTGCTCCTGCTGACCACCGATGGCTTGCTGGCCAATGCCCTCATGCATCCCTCCCGGGAAATCGAGCGAGAGTATGCCGTGCGTGTGCAGGGCACGGTCAGCGACGCGACGCTTGAGCGTATCCGGACCGGCATACCCCTGGACGATGGCGTCGCAAAATTCGACCGGGTGGAGCGCACGGGGGGCGATGGGTCGAATCAGTGGTTCAGCGTTGTCGTGACCGAGGGGCGCAACCGGCTCGTGCGGCGTGTCTGGGAAGCCGTCGAGTGCAGGGTCAGCCGGCTCATACGGGTCCGGTATGGCCCCGTTCAGCTGTCCCGCTCCCTCCGGCCGGGCCATCACCGGCTGCTGAAGGACAAGGAGCTCGAGGCCCTGTACGCGGCTGCCGGGCTGCGGGAAGAAGAGGCCGACTGACTACTGGCAGTCGAGGGAGTGCCCAGTTACACCACGGCTGGCCGGTCCCAGAAGCCACAGGTACGTCGCCATGAGGCTGCCTGGCTCTGGCCGCGAGAGCGGATCCTCCCCCGGGTAGGCGGCAGCCCGCATCCGCGTCCGCGTGCCGCCCGGGTTGATGCAGTTCGAGCGGATCCGGGCCTCGGTCTTCAGTTCATCGGCCAGCGTCTGCGAGAGCCCCTCGATGCCGAACTTCGATGCCGCGTAGGCACCCCAGTACGCGCGCCCCTCCCGGCCAACCCCGCTGCTGGTAAACACTATCGAGGCGTCGGCTGACTTCCTCAACAGCGGTATCAGCACCTGGGTAAGGATGAATGGCACGTTCAGATTCAGGTGGATCACCTGATGCCAGATGCCGATGTCGTAGTGCTCGATCGGCGCGCGCTGACCCAGCATGCTCGCGTTGTGCAGGAGGCCATCGAGCCGGCCCCAGGTTCGCTCGATCTGCTCGGCGATCTGGAAATAGTCGGGGCCCTGTGCGCGGGCCAGGTCGAGCACGGCGATTGCCGGTTCCGGACTGCCACCTGCCACGATCTCGTCATAGACGGCTTCAAGTTTTGCCTGGGTCCGGCCGAGCAGCACCACCGTGGCTCCGTGCCCCGCGCAGGCCAGTGCAGCTGCACGGCCAATGCCGTCGCCGGCACCCGTTATCAGGATGACACGATCGCGAAGCTCGTCCGGCGCGGCGACGAATTGTCTGGCGGTGTCTGAAAGCATCCCGGTTACCGGCCTTCCTCAAGCAGGGTGACTAGCTGGCGCGTGGTATCGACCAGGTGGTCCGCACCCCATGTCGCCGGATCCTGCCCCGGCTCCACGTAGCCATAGCGCGCGGCGATGGTCCTGGTGCCGGCCGCCCGGCCTGACTCGATGTCGCGTCGCGCGTCTCCCACGTAAACCGTTCGGGCGGCGTGGGCTGCCAGGCCCAGGCGTTCCAGCGCGAACTGGATGGGACGCGGGTGTGGCTTGCGCTCCGGCAGCGTATCGCCGCTGACGGTGCATGCCGAGCGGTCCCGAAGGCCGAGTGCCTCGAGCAGTGGCTCCGTCAGGTGGCGTGGCTTGTTCGTGACCACGCCCCAGGGAACGCCGTCGGACTCCAGGGAGTCGAGCAGGGTATCGAGCAGCGGGAACAGGCGGGTTTCCACGGCCAGCCGGTCGGCATAGCGGGCGAGGTAGCGGCGGTGGAGGTCGCCATCCCTGGCCGGGTCGAAGTCTGGAAATGCGAGCCGCAGCAGCCCGACTGCGCCATTGGAAACGAAGCCGCGGGCCCGTTCGTACGCGACCGCGGGGGCGTCCTCTTCCCGGCAGATTGCGTTGAGCGCGAAGATCATGTCCGGCGCCGTGTCCAGCAGCGTGCCGTCCAGGTCGAAGAGCACGGCCGCCGGCCGGCCGGCTGGACGTCCGCGGCTCATGGCGCTGTTCCGTTCCGGAAATGGGCCAGGAAGTTCACGGCCGGGTCGTCGGCGAGCCGGAAGGTCCGGCTGGCGGGATTGTAGGAGCCGCCCCGGAGGGACACCAGCGTGAGGCCGGCCCGGCGTCCCCAGGCGTCGAGTTCAGATGGCCGGATCAGCTGCGAGTACCGGTGCGTGCCGCGGGGTACGAGGCCGCTCAGGTACTCCGCGCCGACAATCGCGGTTGCAAAGGATCTGACGGTCCGGTTGATGGTGGAAAACAGGACGGTGCCGCCTGGCCTTGCGAGCCTGGCGCAGGAGCGGACGAGCCTGGCGGGATCCGGCACGTGTTCCAGCAGTTCCATGCACGTCACCAGATCGAAGGATTGTGGCGCCTCCTCGGCAAGGTGCTCGGCCGAAATCTCGCGGTAGTCGACTTGCAGGGGTGCCGACTCGACGAGGTGCAGCCGGGCCACCGCCAGCGATTCGGGAGACAGGTCGATGCCGGTGACCCTCGCTCCCTGGCGCGCCATTGCCTCGGACAGCAGGCCGCCGCCGCAGCCCACGTCGAGCACCCGTCGGCCAGCCAGGCCGACGATCCCGTCGATCCACGCCAGGCGCACGGGGTTGATGTCGTGGAGCGTGCGGAACTCCCCGTTGGCATCCCACCAGCGGCCTGCCAGGCGGCTGAAGTGCGCCAGTTCAGCCGTGTTGCTGTTGCTGGACTCAGCCATTGCTGCCGCCCAGTTTGGCGCCCCAGGCGGCAGCGCGCCCTAGAATTGCCTCGGTGTCAGCGATGAGGGCACGGCCCTCCCGGAGCAGGTGCTGTCCGGCCACCCACACATCCGTGACCTGGTCGCGGGACGCTGCGTAGACCAGTTGCGAGATGGGGGAGTGGACGGGCTGGGTGGCCGGCCGCGCCAGGTCGACGCAGACCAGGTCGGCCTCCTTGCCCGGGACCAGTGAACCCACCCGGTCACCAAGACCGAGTGCCCGCGCGCCATTCAGCGTGGCCATCTGGAGCAGGGCCCATGCCGGCAGCACGTCCGCCCGGCCCGCGACACCCTTGGCAAGCAGGCCCGCCGCACGCATTTCGCCGAACATGTCCAGGTCATTGTTGCTCGCGGCACCGTCGGTGCCGATGGCAACGTTGATGCCGGCGTCAACGAGCCGCGCCACCGGACAAAAGCCGCTGGCCAGCTTGAGGTTCGACTCCGGGCAGTGAATGACATGGGCGCCCCGTCCGGCCAGCAGGTCGATATCGCCGGTCTCGAGGTGGGTCATGTGCACGGCGGCCAGCAGGGGGGTGACGATGCCCAGGGCATCTAGGCGCTGGAGCGGGCGACGCTGGTGCTGTTCCACGCTCGCCGGGATCTCCGCCGCCGTCTCGAGAACGTGCATCTGGACCGGCGCCTCCAGCTCATCCGCGAGTACCCGGATCTGCTCGAAGGTCCTGTCGGCGACCGTATAGGGTGCGTGCGGGGCGAACATCGTCGACACGCGCGGGTGACCCTTGAACTGGTCGCGCACGGCCAGGCCCTTGGTCAGGTACTCGTCGGCTGACCGCGCCCAGACCGTGGGAAACTCCAGCACGATCATGCCGATCGCGGCCCGCATGCCGCTCTCCGCCACCGCCCGGGCCATCACGTCGGGGAAGAAATACATGTCGCCGCACGTCGTGGTCCCGCCCATCAGCATTTCCAGCAACGCCAGTTCGGCCCCATCCCGGACGAAGTCGGGGGTAACCCAGCGGGCCTCAGCCGGCCAGATGTGCCCGTTCAGCCAGGTTTCCAGTGGCAGGTCGTCCGCCAGCCCCCGGAACAAGGTCATGGCCGCATGGGTATGGGCGTTCACGAGCCCCGGCATCAGCACGTGGCCTGGCCTCTGGATGTGAGTGGCGGCGGGGTGGTTCCCGAGGGCCGTGGCGCGGGGCAGGATGGCCACGATCACGCCATCCTGGATCACGACGGCGTGGTCCTCCAGCACGATCCCTGCGGGTTCGACCGGGACGATCCAGCGGGCGCTGATGATGGAGAGGGGTTGGTGCATTCGGGTTTTGCCGGCAACCAGATGATGCCTGATCCGGGCCCTTCCCGCAGGTCCGGTTGGCCGGTGAATCGTGTTAAGCTAACCGCTTAATTTCTTGACCATTCTGACGACCCGGTATTTAGCACCGCAGCGCCTGACCTGAGCCGCCGGCCGGCCTGGCTACCGCCAGCGCCGCCCTTGCCGGCCAGCGGAGCGCTGTCATGTGGAATCTGCAAGATCGATGGCTGAAGTTGCCAAGGAAATTCTCCCGGTAAACCTCGAAGACGAGATGCGTCAGTCCTACCTGGACTACGCCATGAGCGTCATCGTCGGCCGTGCGCTTCCCGACGTGCGGGATGGCCTGAAGCCCGTCCACAGGCGGGTCCTCCACGCCATGCGCGAACTGGGTAACGACCACACCAAGCCCTACAAGAAGTCCGCTCGCGTGGTCGGCGACGTCATCGGCAAGTACCACCCCCATGGCGACACGGCAGTCTACGACGCCATAGTGCGCATGGCCCAGCCATTCTCGATGCGCTACCTGCTCGTGGATGGCCAGGGCAATTTCGGCTCGGTGGACGGCGATGCGCCGGCCGCCATGCGGTACACCGAGGTCCGGATGACCCGCATCGCCAGCGAGCTGCTGGCAGACATCGACAAGGACACCGTTGATTTCGTGCCGAACTACGACGGCTCCGAGACCGAGCCCTCGGTCATGCCGGCCCGGATACCGAACCTGCTGGTCAATGGCTCGTCCGGCATTGCCGTCGGCATGGCCACCAACATTCCCCCGCACAATCTCGGCGAGACGGTCACGGCCACCCTGGCGCTGATCGACGACCCCGATATCACCATCGCCGAGCTCATGGCGATCATGCCGGGGCCCGACTTCCCGACGTCCGGCATCATCAATGGGTCCCAGGGAATCTATGCCGCCTACACCACCGGCCGCGGCCGGGTGCATATCCGTGCGCGCATCCACGTCGAGGAGATCGACGCCCGGGGTCGCGAGGCGCTGATCGTCACGGAGCTGCCCTATCAGGTGAACAAGGCGCGGCTGATCGAGAAGATTGCCGAGCTCGTCCGCGAGAAGAAGATCGAGGGCATCACCGAGCTGCGTGATGAGTCCGACAAGGACGGCATGCGGGTCGTCATCGAGCTCCGCCGCGGCGAGGCCAGCGACGTCGTGCTCAATAACCTCTACAAGCAGACGCCGCTCGAGACGGTCTTCGGCATCAACATGGTCGCCCTGCGGGACGGGCAACCCAGGCTGTTCGACCTCAAGGGCCTGCTCGAATGCTTCATTCGCCACCGGCGCGAAGTCGTTACGCGGCGGACGGTCTTCGATTTGCGCAAGACGCGGGAGCGCGCACACATCCTCGAGGGCCAGGCGGTAGCTCTCGCCAACATCGACGACGTCATCGCGGTCATCAAGGCCTCCCCGACGCCGCCCGAGGCCCGCGACGCCCTCACCAGCCGCCACTGGTCACCCGGCGCCGTCACGGAGATGCTCGCCCGGGCCGGCAACGTCTCGACCCGCCCCGACAGCGCGCCAGCGGATTTCGGCCCGGGGCCAAAGGGCTACAAGCTTTCCATCGTGCAGGCCCAGGCGATCCTGGACCTGCGTCTGCAGCGCCTGACGGGGCTCGAGCAGGACAAGATCATTGCGGAGTACCAGGATCTCCTTGGCAGGATCCGCGAGCTCAGCGAGATTCTTGCTGATCCCGACAAGCTCATCGCCGTCATCCGGGGCGAGCTGGCGGAAATCCGCGACAACTACGCCGATGCACGCCGTACGGAGATCGTGCAGGTTCATTCGAGCCTGGAGATCGAGGACCTCATTCCGGAGGAAGACGTCGTCGTGACCCTCTCCCATGGCGGCTATGCCAAGGCTCAGAGCGTCAGTGACTACCAGGTCCAGCGCCGGGGCGGCAGGGGGCGGGCCGCGACCAGGGTCAAGGACGAGGATTTCATCGACAAGCTCTTCGTCGCCAACACCCACGACACGCTGCTCTGCTTCACGAGCACTGGCAAGGTCTACTGGCTGAAGGTGTATGAAGTACCCCGCGCCGGGCACGGCGCCCGCGGGCGCCCGATGGTCAACCTGCTGCCCCTGGAGCCGGACGAGCGCATCAATGCGGTGCTGCCGGTTCGCCAGTTCACGGACAACAACTATGTCTTCATGGCCACCAGCGATGGCACGGTCAAGAAGACATCACTGGACTCCTTCTCCCGGCCGCGCACGGCTGGCATCCGCGCGATCGAGCTCCACGAGGGAGACAGGCTCGTCGACGTTGCCATCACCGACGGTGAGTGCGACATCATGCTTTGCGCAAGCTCGGGGAAGGCCATCCGCTTCCAGGAATCGGATGTGCGGCCCATGGGCCGGACGGCGTCTGGTGTCCGTGGAATTCGCGTGGCGGAAGGTCACGAGGTCATCGCCTTGTTGATCATTGGCCAGGGCGAGGTCCTGACGGCGACGGAGAAGGGCTATGGCAAGCGCACGGCGGTCAGCGAGTTCCCGGTGCAGGGCAGGGGCGGGCAGGGCGTGATCGCCATCCAGACCTCCGACCGCAACGGGCGAATGGTGGGCGCCATTCAGGTGCGGGACGAGGACGAGATCGTCCTGATCAGCTCCAGCGGGACGCTGGTCCGCACGCCGGTGGCCGACGTGTCCCAGCAGGGTCGCAACACCCAGGGCGTCCGCCTGATCCGCATCGACGACGAAGACCGGCTGGTGGGGCTCGACCGCCTCGTTCCCGACGCCGACGCCGACGACGCAGGACCCGACGAACCTGCTGCATGACGCGGGGCGGCTCGCGTCGCCCTGTTCCTTAATCCGACCGAGAGATCCAGATGGCAAGGGTTATCAATTTCAGTGCGGGTCCCGCCGTACTACCGCTCGAAGTACTCCAGCAGGCCCAGGCCGAGCTCACCGACTGGCAGGGTCTCGGCATGTCGGTGATGGAAATCAGTCACCGCAGCAAGCCCTTCATCAAGGTCGCCGAGCAGGCTGAAGCCGACCTGCGCGAACTCATGAACATTCCGCAGGACTACGCGGTGCTGTTCCTCCAGGGCGGTGCAACGACGCACTTTGCCCTGCTCCCCATGAATCTCTCTTCGCCGGATCAGGGGACGGACTATCTCGTGACTGGCAGCTGGTCCAAGAAGGCCAGCAAGGAAGCCGCCGCAGTCCGGAAGGTCGGTATTGTTGCCGATGGGGCGGCGTCCAACTACATGGATCTGCCGGATCGCCAGGGCTGGAAGCTGAATCCCGATGCGGCCTATTTCCACTATTGCGCCAACGAGACCATAAGCGGCCTCGAGATTCACACGCCGCCCGACGTGGGTGCGGTCCCCGTCATCGCGGACATGTCGTCGACCATCCTGTCGCGACCGGTGGATGTCAGCAAGTTTGGCGTGATCTATGCGGGTGCCCAGAAGAACATTGGCCCCTCCGGCCTCGTGATCCTGATCATTCGCAGGGATCTCCTGGAGCGGGCACCGGCCGGGCTGCCTCCGATCCTGAAGTACGCGACGCATGCCGCCGAGGGCTCGATGCTGAACACGCCGCCAACGTTCTCCTGGTACATCGCCGGGCTCGTGTTTGCGTGGCTGAAGCGTCAGGGTGGCCTGGCAAAAATGGCCGAACTGAACCAGCGCAAGGCGAATCGCCTCTACCAGGCCATCGACGGCTCAGGGTTCTACAGGAACCCGGTTGCCAGGCCCTACAGGTCCTGGATGAACGTGCCCTTTACCCTGCCGCGGGAGGAGCTTGACGCCGAGTTCCTGAAGGAAGCCGAGCGTGCCGGCCTGACGAACCTGAAGGGTCATCGTTCGGTGGGTGGCATGCGGGCAAGCATCTACAACGCCATGACGGAAGATGGGGTCATCGCCCTGGTGGACTTCATGGCGGACTTCCAGAAGCGCCGGGGCTGAGCATCAGCCCCAGGCAACGACAGACATAGAGGTTTACCGAGTGAGCGCCAAGACCACTTTCAAGATCCTGACCCTGAACAGCATTTCCATTGAGGGCCTGCAGCGGCTGCCTCGCGACCGCTACGAGATCGCCTCGGAGATCGGGCATCCCGATGCAATCATGGTGCGCTCCGCCAAGATGCACGACATGACGCTGCCGGAATCCGTGCTCGCCGTGGCCCGTGCCGGCGCTGGCGTGAACAACGTTCCCGTGGCCGCCCTGTCGAAGCGCGGCATCCCGGTGTTCAACGCGCCGGGCGCCAATGCCAACGCCGTCAAGGAGCTGGTCATCGCGGGCATGCTGCTCGGCGCGCGAAACCTCTGCCAGGCCTGGAACTTCGTGGAGCACCTCAAGGACGAGGGCGCGGCCCTCGACAAGGCCGTGGAGGCCGGCAAGAAGCAGTTCGTGGGCTTCGAGCTCCCCGGTCGTACCCTGGGTGTCATCGGTCTGGGCGCCATTGGCGTGCAGGTAGCCAATGCGGCGCTGGCGCTGGGCATGCGGGTCGTCGGCTTCGATCCCCAGATCACGGTCGAGCGGGCGTGGCAACTGTCCTCTGCCGTGGAGCAGGCCCGCAATCTGGACGAGCTCTTCAGCCGGGCTGACTTCGTGACCGTTCACGTGCCGCTCCTCGACTCGACGCGAAGCCTCGTCAATGAGGCGCGTATTCGGCTGATGCCTGACAAGGCCGTGGTGCTCAATTTCGCCCGTGGCGAGATCGTCGATGAGGCCGCGATCGTCGCCGCGCTGGGCGCCGGCAAGCTGACGGCCTATGTCTGCGACTTTCCGAGTCGCAGCCTGATCGGGAATCCCCGCGTGGTCTCCCTTCCTCACCTGGGCGCCTCCACCCACGAGGCGGAGACCAACTGCGCCATCATGGTGGCCGAGAACCTGCGCTCATACCTCGAGGACGGCATCATCCGCTACTCCGTGAACTTCCCGGAGGCGGACATTCCGCGCACAGCCGCGCATCGCATCACCATTGCCAATGCCAACGTCCCGAACATGGTGGGGCAGATTTCCACCTGCCTGGGCGACGCCGGCCTGAATATCGCGGATCTCCTCAACAAGTCCCGAGGCGAGCTCGCCTATACGATCATCGATCTCGATGGTGCGATAACCGACGCCACTCTGGCGCGAATCCGGTCCGTTCCCGGGATCCTCGCGGTTCGTGACCTTGGCGCCGGCGCCGGCGCGGTCGCGAGGGCCTGAACGGCCGGCTGCCATGAAGAAGCGGGCAAGAACAGTCGCACGCAAGCCCGTCCGGACGTCGGCTGGTCTCGACCTGCTCCGGACCAAGATTGATTCCGTGGATGAACGGATCCAGGCCCTGATCGCCGAGCGGGCGGGCCTCGCGCAGCAGGTTGCGGTCGTCAAGGGCGGCACCGGCTCGGCGGCCGATTTCTACCGGCCGGAACGGGAAGTCGCGGTGCTGCGGGGAGTGATTTCGCGGAACAAAGGCCCCCTGACCGACGAAGAGATGGTGCGGCTGTTCCGGGAGATCATGTCCGCCTGCCTGGCCCAGGAGGAACCCATGAAAGTGGGTTATCTGGGTCCCGAGGGCACCTTCAGCCAGTCTGCCGTCTACAAGCATTTCGGGCACTCGGTGCGTGCCCTGCCTCTCGGGATGATCGACGAGGTCTTCGGCGAGGTCGAGTCGGGCGCCGCCGATTTCGGCGTGGTGCCGATTGAGAATTCAACGGAAGGCACCGTTAATCACACGCTCGACATGTTCCTCACGTCGCCCCTCAAGATCTGCGGTGAGGTCGAGATGCGCATCCGCCAGCACCTGTTGGGGAGGATGGCTGGCCTCGACAAGGTGCTGCGGGTCAGTGCCCACCCCCAGTCACTGGCCCAGTGTCGGGGGTGGCTCCGGGAATTCCTGCCGCAGGCGGAACTGTGCCCGGCCAGCAGCAATGCCGAGGGCGCGCGCCGCGCCAGGGACGAGGACGGTACCGCGGCAATTGCCGGGGATGCCGCCGCTGAAGTCTACGGCCTTGCGAAGATCGTCGCCGATATCGAGGATCGCCCCGACAACACCACCCGCTTCCTGGTGATTGGGCGGAAGCTCCTCAAGCCCAGTGGCCACGACAAGACCAGCCTGCTGCTGTCCATAAAGGACACGGATGATGCTGGCGCGCTGCAGAAGCTGCTCGCGCCACTCGCGGATCACCAGGTCAACATGAGCAGGATCGAGTCCCGTCCCTCGCGCCGGCGCAAGTGGCACTACGTGTTCTTTGTCGACATCGACGGGCATGCCGACGATGCGAAAGTTGCGCCGGCACTGGCCAAGCTTCGCAAGCGGGCACAACTCTTTCGCGTGCTCGGCTCGTATCCCAAGGCCGTTCTCTGACGGCTCACGCCCGGCCCCGGCACTGGTTGATGAGCCCCAAAACTGACTTTGCTGCCCTGGCACCGCCTGGCGTGCGGGGCCTGCAGCCCTACCTGCCGGGCAAGCCCATGGCAGAGCTGGAGAGGGAGTACGGCATTTCGGATGCGGTGAAGCTGGCATCGAACGAGAATCCCCTGGGACCTCCCGAGCTAAGTCTCAGGGCGATGCGGGCCGGTTTGTCCGGCGTGGCCCGGTACCCGGATGGGGCGGCTTTCGAGCTGAAGCGGGGACTGTCGGCGCATCTGGCTGTCGTACCGGAGCAGATCACGGTCGGCAACGGTTCCAACGAAATTCTCTCGCTCATCGCCGAAACGTTCCTCAGTCCCGGCGACGAGGCCATCTTCTCGGAGTTTGCATTCGTCGTGTACGGCCTGGCAGTCCAGGCTACAGGGGCCACGCCTCGCATTGCGCCCGCCAGCAGCAGGACGGGGAGCCAGCCACTCGGCCACTCCCTGGAGGCCATGGGTGCGCTGGTCAGTGAGCGGACCCGCCTGGTGTTCATCGCGAACCCGAACAATCCCACGGGTACGTGGCTGGCCCCGGCCGATCTCCGTGCCTTCATCGACGGCCTGCCGCCCCATGTGCTGGCCGTCGTCGACGAGGCCTACCTGGAGTACATGCCTCCGGCGGATCTCCCCGCCACCCTCTCGTGGCTGGGGGCATGTCCCAACCTGATCGTGTGTCGCACGTTTTCCAAGATGTATGGCCTTGCGGGCCTGCGGGTGGGGTATGCCGTCAGCCATCCGGGTCTGGCTGAACTCCTGAACCGGGTCCGGCAGCCGTTCAACGTCAACGAACTTGGGCAGCGGGCGGCGCTGGCCGCGCTGGACGCCCACGACCACGTGCGTCGCTCCCGGCAACTGAACGAGGAGGGAATGGCCCAGCTGCGTGCGGGCCTGGGCGACTTCGGCTGGTCCGTGCCCCCGTCGGCAGGCAACTTCGTTCTCGCTGACACCGGCGGATCCGCGGCCCCCTGGTACGAGGGGCTGCTGAAGGCGGGTGTCATCGTGCGGCCCGTCGGCAATTATGGCTTGCCCACGCACCTGCGGATCACGGTGGGGCTTCCCGAGCACAACAACCGACTGTTACGGGCACTTCAGGAACTCCGGAAGGCGGGCGTGGGCCGGTGAGGCAGCGATTCCGCATCCAGCCCTCCACGCGGGTGGAGGGACACATCGGTGTTCCCGGGGACAAGTCGGTATCCCATCGCGCCCTGATGCTGGGCGCCATCGCCGAGGGCACGAGCCATGTGACCGGTTTCCTCCCCGGGGAGGACTGCCTGGCGACGATGGCGGCGGTTCGTGCCATGGGCATCGAGGTCGTTCAGCACGACGCGACCACGATAGACGTGGCGGGGCAGGGCCTGCAGGGGCTCCGGGCCGCGGGACGGGCTCTCGACATGGGCAATTCCGGCACCGCGATGCGCCTGTTCATGGGCCTGCTGGCTGCCCAACCCTTTGCCACCGAGCTCTTTGGCGATGCATCACTCAGCCGGAGGCCGATGGAGCGCGTAGCAGAGCCGCTGCGCCGGATGGGTGCCCGGGTCGACACGACCAACGGAACACCGCCGGTGCGCATCGCGGGCGGCAGCAAGCTCCGCGGCATATCGTTCGACATGCCGGTCGCAAGCGCCCAGGTGAAATCCGCTGTGCTCCTGGCAGGGCTGTATGCGGGTGGTGAAACCTCAGTCAGTGAGCCGGCCGTGACCCGGGACCACACCGAGCGGATGCTGGCCCGGCTGGGTTATCCGGTCCAACGTTCTGGATCGACGGTGACCATCGCCGGCGGCGGCAGGCTGGTCGGCGGGCCGATAGCCGTGCCCGGCGACCTGTCGTCGGCGGCCTTCATGGTCCTGGCCGGGTGCCTTGCCTCCGCTGGCGAACTGGTCGTTGACCGTGTGGGACTGAACCCCACGCGCACTGGAATCCTCAGGATCCTGGAACTGATGGGCGCGGACCTCCGGATCGAGGAGTCGCCTGGCGGGGTGGGCGAGCCCGTCGGGCGGTTGATTGTCCGGCCGTGTCGTCTGCGCGGGATCGACGTCCCGCCGGAACTGGTGCCCCTGGCCATCGACGAGTTTCCCGTAATCTTTGTCGCTGCAGCGCTGGCGGGCGGCGAGACCGTCGTTCGCGGCGCGAGCGAGTTAAGGCACAAGGAAACGGATCGGATCCGGGTCATGGCCGACGGTCTGCGGACCCTGGGCATAGAGGTGGAAGAACTGCCTGATGGCGCCCGGATCCGTGGCGGCCGCTTCCGGAGCGGTACCGTCGACAGCGCGGGTGACCACCGGGTCGCGATGTCCTTCGCCGTGGGGGCCTCACGGGCCGAAGGGCCCGTGACGATCCTCGATACTGCGAACGTCGCCACGTCCTATCCTGGATTCGCCGCGGAGGCGCGGGGGATCGGCCTCGACGTCGTGGTGACCGGGGATGAATGATCTCGGCGGCGCTCCCGTTGCGCCGGTCCTGGCGATCGATGGCCCCGGTGGGGCCGGCAAGGGCACGATCAGCCGCCTCGTGGCGGACCGGCTGGGATGGCACCTTCTGGACAGCGGAGCCCTGTACCGGTTGGTGGCCCTGGACGCCATCCAGCGGGGCGTAGCGCTCGATTCCGAGCCGGGCCTTGCGGACCTGGCTTCCCGCCTCGAGGCGCGATTCCTGAGCGCAGACGGCAATTCACGGGTGCTGCTGAACGGGGTGGATGTCACGGACGCCATTCGCTCGGAGGCCGCTGGTGACGGAGCGTCCCGCGTGGCTGCGTTACCCGCCGTCCGCCGGGCGCTGATCGAGCGGCAGCGGGCTTTCCGGCGTGCCCCGGGGCTCGTGGCGGATGGCCGGGACATGGCTGCGGTGATCTTCCCGGATGCCGGCCTGAAGGTTTTCCTGACCGCCAGCGTCGAGGAGCGGGCCCGGAGGCGTCATAAGCAGTTGAAGGACAAGGGTATTGATGTTAGCCTCTCCGCCCTTTCCCGCGATATGGTGGAGCGTGACCGAAGAGATTCGGAACGCTCCATCGCGCCGCTCAAGCCCGGCGACGATGCACGGATTCTGGATACCACGGGGATGGACATTCCGCGCGTGGTGGATGTTGTGCTCCAGTGGGCCGCGGAGCGAGGCCTGACGACGTGACGTGCCGACGAAACTGACTGGGTCCGATCCACGGCGAAGTGAATCGGGAGTTTAGGTATAACCGCCACCCGCGCTCAGGGCTGGCGCTTGCAACACACAGGTCCGCCTTCCGGCGGTAAATCGACACAAATGACGGAAAATTTCGCCCTTCTCTTCGAGCAGAGTCTCGCCAACACCCGGATCAAGCCCGGCACCATACTCATGGGCCGCGTGATCGAGGTTTCCTCCGAGGCGGTAACTGTCAGCGCCGGCCTCAAGTCCGAGGCCGTCATTCCGGCCAGCCAGTTCAAGAACGAACGGGGCGAACTCGAGGTTCGCGTCGGTGATGACGTCGAAGTAGCCCTCGATTCCGTCGAGGATGGCTTCGGCGAAACGCGCCTTTCCCGGGAGCGTGCCAAGCGCGTTCGCACCTGGGAGTCCCTCGAAGACGCTTTCGAGCACCAAAAGATCGTCAAGGGCATCATCAACGGGCGCGTCAAGGGCGGCTTCACGGTCGACGTGGAATTCGTCCGGGCGTTCCTGCCGGGTTCGCTGGTCGACGTCCGTCCCGTCCGCGACCCGTCCTACCTCGAAGGCAAGGAGCTAGAATTCAAGGTCATCAAGCTCGACCGCCGGCGCAACAACGTGGTGGTCTCCCGTCGTGCCGTCGTCGAGGCCGAGTACAGCGCTGAGCGCGAGGCCCTGCTCTCCAACCTGCAGGAAGGTTCCATCGTCAAGGGTGTGGTCAAGAACCTGACCGATTACGGCGCGTTCGTCGACCTGGGCGGCATCGACGGCCTCCTGCACATCACGGACATGGCCTGGAAGCGCGTGAAGCATCCCTCCGAGGTGGTCACCGTCGGGGACGAGATCGAGGTCAAGATCCTGCGCTTCGATCGCGAGAAGAACCGCGTTTCCCTGGGCATGAAGCAGCTCGGGTCGGACCCCTGGGAGGCCATCTCCCGGCGTTATCCGCCCAACACCCGTCTCTTCGGCAAGGTCACGAACATTGCAGACTATGGCTGCTTCGTGGAGATCGAGGAGGGCGTGGAGGGCCTCGTGCACGTCTCCGAGATGGACTGGACCAACAAGAACGTCAACCCGTCGAAGGTCGTGCAGATCGGCGACGAGGTCGAAGTCATGGTCCTGGATATCGACGAGGAGCGCCGGCGTATCTCGCTGGGCATCAAGCAGTGCAAGACCAATCCCTGGTCGGACTTCGCCACGGGTTACAACAAGAACGACAAGGTCTCCGGCAAGATCAAGTCCATTACCGACTTTGGCATCTTCATCGGCTTGCCAGGCGGTATCGACGGCCTGGTGCACCTTTCCGACATCTCCTGGGATGTTCCTGGCGAGGAGGCTGTCCGCAAGTACAAGAAGGGCGAGGATGTCGATACGGTCGTGCTGGCCATCGACCCGGAACGCGAGCGCATCTCCCTGGGCATCAAGCAACTCGATCAGGACCCCTTCTCCAAGTTCCTTGCTGACAACCCGAAGGGCACCATCATGAAAGGCGTCGTGTCCGAAGTGGACGCCCGCGGCGCGGTGGTTGACCTGGAAGGCGGCATCAAGGGCCAGCTTCGGGCCAGCGAGCTGTCCCGCGATCGCGTTGAGGATGCCCGGACCGTCCTGAAGGTTGGGGACGAGGTCGAGGCAAAGTTCACGGGCCTCGACCGGAAGAGCCGGCTGGTGTCCCTTTCCATCAAGGCCAAGGACGCTCACGAGGAGGCCCAGGCCATGGAAAGCTACCGGTCCGATGGCTCGGGCAGCTCGGCAACCACTCTCGGTGAGCTCCTGAAGGAGCAGATTTCGAACGCCAGCGACTCCTGATCTCGGTCGCCACAGCAAGAGTCAGGCCGGGGACGCGTGAAGGGGACGCAGCGATGACCAAGTCGGAATTGATCGAGGTTCTGGCCCGCAAGCAGAAGCACCTGCCAACGAAGGATGTCGAGTTGGCGGTCAAGCACCTGCTGGATCTCATGAGCGATGCGCTGGCCGGTGGCCAGCGCATCGAGATCCGCGGTTTTGGCAGCTTTTCCCTGCATTTCCGGCCCCCACGAATGGGGCGGAATCCAAAGACCGGCGATGCCGTGGCCCTGGCTGGCAAGTACGTTCCGCACTTCAAGCCCGGCAAGGACCTGCGCGACAGGGTCAACGAGAACCGGCAGCTGCCGATCAAGGACTGAGTGTCGGCCTGACGATACTGTCCGGCAACACTGCCCTGGTCCGGTGGAGATGGTCAGATGATCCGCAGTTTGCTGGTGTCCATCCTGGTTCTGGTCTTCATTGGCCTCGCGGCGGTCTTTGCGGCCCTGAATCCCGGCAGGATCTCGCTGGACTTCGCCTTTCTGGCCACGGAAATGGAGAAATCCCTGGCTATCGTCGGGGCGATAGCCCTGGGCTGGGCTTTCGGAATCGCCTGCGCCCTGTTCGGGATCCTGCGTCTTCTGGCCCAGCGCCGCTCGCTCCGGCGCGCACTGCGTCTTGCCGAACAGGAGGTTCAGGCGCTGCGCAGCCTCCCGGTGCAGGATGCCGACTGAGTCCACGTTCCTCTTTGCCGGCTTGCTGTTCCTCGCGGCCGCGCTTGGCTACGTATTTGCCCGCTTTGGCGACGCCGACGACGAGGAGGAAGCCGAGGCGTCGGCCCGCACCAACTTTCTCCGGGGCTTCCGGTACCTGCTCAACGAGGAGTCTGATCGCGCCGTCGACTTGTTCACTGGCGCCAACGACCTCAGCGACGACGCCATGGAGACCCAGCTTGCGCTGGGAACCCTGTTCCGCCGGCGGGGCGAGATTGACCGGGCCATCCGTCTCCACCAGAACCTGGTCGAACGCCAGTCGAGCAGCGTCGCTCAACGTGAGGCAGCGTCATTTGCCCTGGCCGAGGACTACCTTGGCGCAGGCCTGTTCGACCGGGCCGAGGAGATCTTCATCCGGCTGCGGGATTCCCGCGTTCACGGCGTGGACGCCCTCAAGCGGCTGCTGCGCATCTGCGAGGTCACCAGCGACTGGGACAGGGCCGTTGACCTTTGCGCCGAGCTGAACCGGTTGGGCCCGGGTAACGTCAGTCGCTCCCAGCTGGCCCATTACTACTGTGAACTGGCCGAGCAGGCACGCTTGCAGAAGGCCCCGGAGCTGGCTCGGCAGATGCTGACCCAGGCCGAGGTGATGGAGCCGGGCAAGGTTCGCGCTGTGCTGATTAGCGCCGATCTGGCTGCGGATTCGGGCCGGGTTGATGATTCCATCGATTCCTTGAGTCGTCTCGGCAGCGCACGGCCAAACCTGCTCGGCGAAGTCCTTCCACGCCTGATGGGCCTTGCATCGGCAGCTGAGCACCGGGGGCGGGTTGCGGAGGCGCTGCGCCAGATGGGCGCTACGCCGGACGGTCTCCGCGGGATCGCCCTGGGAGTGATTCGTGATCCACGAATCAGCGATCCGATGGCCATTGAGTATCTGGCTACGTTCGTTTCCGGGCAGCCCGTCCTGAGTGCCCTGCTGTCACCCGAGGACCGTGGATCGGACTCCCTGGCAGGGGTCGCCCGCCTTCGTCCCCTGCTGCACAAGGTGTTGAAGGCGGGGATGCGGTTCCAATGCGGGAATTGCGGCTACGGTTCGGCCGTGATGCATTGGCAGTGTCCGGGGTGCCGGTCCTGGGACACCGTTCAGCCCACGAGCTCCGGTGTTCTCGAAGGAATCCTCAGTTAGGCCATTTCTGCACGAACTGGCCCGAAATGCGGCTTCAGGAATCACTGTCACCCTTTCTACGATGAGCATGCTGTCTGAATGGGGCAGCGTCGTTCCTCCGTAACCGCAATGAAGGAGATTTTTATGCTACGAGTCATATGTCTCGGCATTATGGGCTGCTTGCCGGTGCTGGCACTGGCGGGGCCCGTCGACATCAACACGGCAGATGCGGCCACTATCGCCCGGGAGCTGAATGGGGTCGGCGACAGCCGCGCTCGGGCAATCGTCGAATTCCGGGAGAAGAATGGCCGCTTCGCCTCACCGGAAGACGTGCTCAAGGTCAGTGGCATCGGGCCACAGGTCCTTAAGTTGAACCGGGACAACATCCGCACGGGCCAGCCCGCGAAGGCCCAGGGCACGCCCTGATCCAGTCCTGAACAGCACCGGCCGGTGGGGCACCAGCCCCGCCGGCCGGTGAACCAGTGCTCACCGTAGCAGCGATGGATTGGCTATGATCGGGCGACGAAGAACGATGATCTCCGGAGTCTCCCAATGTCGCGAGTTGTCCGTACTGCCGTGTTCCCGGTCGCCGGTCGTGGCACGCGCTTCCTGCCTGCAACCAAGGCGATGCCGAAGGAAATGCTCCCCATCGTCGACAAGCCACTTGTCCAGTATGCGGTCGAGGAAGCCCTCGAGGCGGGTGTCACGCGCCTCGTGTTTGTCACTGGCAGCAGCAAGCGCGCCATAGAGGACCACTTCGACAGGGATGCGGAGCTTGAGCGATCCCTCAGCACGAACGGCAAGCAAGACCTGCTGGACCTGGTGCGGGCCATCCTCCCGGCCGGGGTTTCGTGCGTTTACATCCGCCAGGGCGAACCTCTCGGCCTTGGCCATGCCGTGCTGTGCGCGCGGCCTGCCGTTGGAGACGAGCCGTTCTATGTCCACCTGCCCGATGATCTCATCAGGGCCGACGTGGGTTGCCTGTCGCAGCTCCGGCGTCACCACGAGCGCCACGGGTCCAGCGTACTGGCCGTTCAGGAAGTACCGCAGAACCGCACACGGGATTATGGAATCGTGGCGGTAGGCGACGGCAATCGCCTCCGCCAGATCGTGGAGAAGCCCGCGCCGGAGGTGGCGCCGTCCAGGCTTGCCGTAGTAGGGCGCTATCTTCTTACCCCGGCTATCTTCGGGATACTCGAGTCAACCGGCCGGGGGGCTGGTGGAGAGATCCAGCTGACGGACGGGATTGCCGACCTGCTGAAGGCCGAGCCGGTTTATGCGCTCCCGTTCACGGGCCGGCGCTACGACTGCGGCAGCAAGCTGGGCTATGTCGAGGCGACTGTGGACTATGCCCTGGCCGACCCAGGGCTGGCAGAGCCGCTCCGCGCGCACCTGAAGAGCCTGCCGTAGGGGCTTGGCCTTGACGTGGCTAGGAAATGAGATGGCTCCCCGGGCCGGATTCGAACCAGCGACCAACCGGTTAACAGCCGGTTGCTCTACCACTGAGCTACCGGGGAAGCGAGGTAAAGCCCTGAAGCGCGCCGGATTCTCGGCGATCGTGCCGTAGCAAGTCAAGAACGCGGGGCACGCTAGCCCATGACCCGCGTGATCCGCCGCACGGCCTCCTTCAGCGTATCCAGGCTGCAGGCGAACGAGAGCCGCAGGTAACCCGGGGCCCCAAAGGCCGAGCCGGGGACCACCGCAACCTCCTCCTGGTTCAGCAACAGCTCGGACAGGGCCAGATCGTCCTTGAGGCCCTTGGCCCGCAGCGCCTCCGTGACGTTCGGGAATGCGTAGAAGGTGCCGGCGGAGGGCAGGCACCTGAAGCCCGGAATGCCGTTGAGCGCCGCGACGATATAGTCGTGACGTTCTCTGAAGGCCCTGGTCATCTCCCGGACGCAGCTTTGGTCGCCCGACAGCGCCGCAACGCTGGCGGCCTGCGAGATGCTCGAAGGATTCGATGTGCTCTGGCTCTGGATCTTCTTCATCGCCCCGATGATCGTCTTCGGGCCACCGGCATAGCCAATTCGCCAGCCGGTCATGGCGTAGGCCTTCGACACGCCGTTGATGGTGACCGTTCGGTCGAAAAGTGCCGGGCAGGCTTCAGCGAAGCTGACGAAGGGCTCGGGAGCCCAGTAGATGTGCTCGTACATGTCGTCGGCCGCGATCACGATGGCGGGATGCTTCTCCAGTACGGCGCCAAGGGCCTGCAGTTCCGCGCGTGTATAGGCGGCGCCGGTCGGATTGGACGGGCTGTTGAGGAAGATCAGCCGGGTCTTCGGCGTAATCGCCGCCTCGAGCAGCCGGGGCGTAATCTTGAACCCGTCTTCCATCATGGCGGCTACGATGACTGGCTCCGCATCGGCCAGCTTGATCATGTCCGGGTAGGACACCCAGTACGGCGCGGGCACGATGGCCTCGTCGCCCGGATTCAGCACGGCACCGCAAACGTTGTAGCAGGTCTGCTTCGCTCCGCAGGAGACCACGACCTCGTCCATTCCGTAGGTGAGGCGGTTCTCGCGCTGGAACTTGTCGATGACGGCCTTCTTGAGTGCTGCAGTGCCTTCGACTGGCGTGTACTTGGTCTGGCCGCCCTGGATGGCAGCAATGCCCGCGGCCTTGATGTGCTCGGGGGTATCGAAGTCCGGCTCCCCGGCGCCCAGGTCGATGACATCGCGCCCCTTGGCGCGAAGTTCAGCGGCCATGGCCGTGACGGCCATCGTGGGCGAAGGCTTGACTCGCTGACAGCGCTGCGAAACTGCTAGACTCACCGGTATTCCTCGCTGGACTCGTGGCGGAAGAGGGCCGCAAATTCTAAGGGATTCGGGTCCCGCAACCAACTGCCGGGTCACGCCGGCCATGCCGATCTCGATGGACCGAATTCAGTTATCCGCAGAGTTTCGCCCCGCTGGCGACCAACCGGCCGCCATCGAGGCACTGAACAGAGGCCTCGCCAGTGGCCTCGCCCGCCAGACCCTCCTCGGCGTCACCGGCTCCGGAAAGACCTTCACCATGGCCAGCGTCATCGAGGCCCAGCAGCGCCCCGCGCTGATCCTCGCGCCGAACAAGACGCTCGCCGCCCAGCTCTATGGCGAATTTCGCGACTTCTTTCCGAACAACAGGGTCGAGTACTTCGTTTCCTACTACGACTACTACCAGCCGGAAGCCTACGTGCCGTCGTCCGACACCTATATCGAGAAGGACGCTGCGATCAATGCGCACATCGAGCAGATGCGGCTGTCCGCAACCAAGGCCCTGCTGGAGCGGCGCGACTGCATCATCGTTGCAACGGTCTCGGCCATCTACGGCCTTGGCAACCCGCAGTCGTACCTGAGCATGGTCCTGCACCTCGCGCGCGGCCATCGGCTGCCCGAACGGGACCTGCTGCGACGGCTCGCCGAGCTCCAGTACACGCGAAACGACGTGCAGTTGACGAATGGCACGTATCGGGCCCGCGGCGAGGTGATCGACATTTTCCCTGCGGAATCCGAGCGCGAGGCGGTGCGTGTCACGCTGTTCGACGACGAGATCGAGAATCTCGCCTGGTTCGACCCGCTCACGGGCGAGGTCCTGCGAAGCGTTCCGCGGCTCACCATCTTCCCCAAGAGCCATTACGTGACGCCAAGGGACTCGGTCCTCCAGGCCGTCGACCAGATCAAGCGGGACCTCGTCTTGAGGCTGGAGGAGCTCCGGCAGGCCAGCAAGCTCGTCGAAGCCCAGCGGCTGGAGCAGCGAACCCTCTATGACCTGGAGATGATGGCGGAACTCGGCTACTGCAATGGCATCGAGAACTACAGCCGGTACCTGTCGGGCCGCCAGCCCGGGGAGCCTCCGCCGTGCCTTTTCGACTATCTGCCCGCCGATGCGGTGCTCATCATCGACGAAAGCCATGTGACGATTCCCCAGCTCGGAGGCATGTACCGCGGCGACCGGTCCCGGAAGGAAACCCTGGTGGAATACGGTTTCCGGCTGCCGTCCGCGCTGGACAACCGGCCGCTGCGCTTCGATGAGTTCGAGGCCCTCTCACCCCAGACGATCTACGTGTCGGCCACTCCCGGTCCCTACGAGAGGTCCCATTCGGATGCCGTGGTGGAGCAGGTGGTGAGGCCGACGGGCCTGGTCGATCCGCCAATCGAGATTCGCCCGGCATCGACCCAGGTGGACGACGTGCTCTCGGAGATCCAGCTGCGCGTTGCGCGGCAGGAGCGGGTGCTGATCACCACCCTGACCAAGCGCATGGCCGAAGACCTGACCGAGTACCTCCAGGAGCATGGCATTCGCGTCCGGTACCTCCATTCCGACATCGAAACCGTCGAGCGAACGGAGATCATCCGCGACCTCCGGCTGGGCACCTTCGACGTGCTCGTGGGCATCAATCTCCTGCGCGAGGGCCTCGATCTTCCGGAAGTCTCCCTGGTTGCGATCCTGGACGCGGACAGGGAGGGCTTCCTTCGCTCGGAGGGTTCGCTGATCCAGACGGTCGGGCGGGCGGCGCGCCACCTGAATGGCACCGCCATCATGTACGCGGACCAGGTCACGGGATCGATGCAGCGGGCCATCGCCGAGACTGATCGCCGGCGGCGCAAGCAGCTGGACTTCAATCTCCAGCACGGCATCGAGCCCCGGAGCATCGTCAAGGAGGTGCGGGACATCATGGAAGGGGCCCGGGACGCCGCAGCCCGCCGGGGGCGGCGAGCCGCCGAGCCTCGCCAGGACTACCGCCAGCTGACCCCCGAGCAGCTGGCCCGGCGGATTGCCCGCCTCGAGAAGGACATGTTCGAGCATGCCCGGAATCTCGAATTCGAGGCCGCTGCCCGGCTCCGGGACGAGCTGCAGGCCCTTCGTCGCGTCGAACTGGGACTCCCGGCAAGCTCCAGCCTCTGAGTCCGCCTTGCCTTGGGCGCCTGCCTTTCGGTATCGTTCCGCCCGGCCCGCAGCAGGCGCGTAGCTCAGTGGTTAGAGCACTTCCTTGACATGGAAGGGGTCGGTGGTTCGACTCCACTCGCGCCTACCATTTACGTTTAAGCACCCATGCCCGTTATCACACTGCCGGATGGCAGCCAGAGAGCATTTGATCGCCCGGTTTCCGTTGGCGAGGTGGCTGCGTCCATTGGGGCCGGTCTGGCGCGGGCGGCCCTGGCCGGGCGGGTTGACGACCAGCTGGTCGATACCAGTTACGTCATCGACAGGGACTCCCGGCTCGCCGTCGTCACCGCGAAGGACCCGGCGGGGCTCGAGGTGCTCAGGCACTCCACCGCCCATCTGCTGGCCCACGCCGTGCAGTCGCTGTTCCCCGATGCCCAGGTCACCATCGGCCCGGTGATCGAGGACGGCTTCTACTACGACTTTGCGTTCAAGAGGCCGTTTACGCCCGAAGACCTGGCGGCCATCGAGGCACGCATGAAGGAACTGGCTGCGGCGGACCTGCCGGTGGAGCGTCGCGTGATGTCGCGGGACGCCGCGATCAGGTTCTTCACCGACCTCGGTGAGAAGTACAAGGCGGAGATCATCGCGGCCATCCCGGCGGACCAGGAGATCAGCCTCTACGGGCAGGGCGGCTGGGTCGACCTGTGCCGAGGCCCCCACGTGCCCTCCACCGGCAAGCTCAAGGCGTTCAAGCTGACCAAGCTGGCCGGCGCTTACTGGCGCGGCGATTCCCGCAACGAGATGCTTCAGCGCATCTACGGCACGGCCTGGGCGGACGATGCGTCGCTCAAGGCCTACCTGACTCGCCTTGAGGAGGCCGAGAAGCGGGATCACCGCAGGATTGGCCGCGAGCTCGACCTGTTCCACTTCCAGGAAGAGGCGCCCGGCGCCGTGTTCTGGCACCCGAAGGGGTGGACGCTCTTCCAGCAGCTGATCGGCTACATGCGTGACAAGCAGCATGCCGCGGGCTATCAGGAAGTGAACACGCCGGAGATCATGGATCGCGAGCTGTGGGTGCAGTCGGGCCACATGGAGAAGTTCGGCGACAACATGTTCATGACCCGGACGCCCGATGAGCGGGTGTTTGCCATCAAGCCCATGAACTGTCCCGGGCACGTGCAGGTCTTCAACCAGGGCCTGAAGAGCTACCGGGACCTGCCGCTGCGGCTCTGCGAATTCGGCAAGGTGCATCGCTACGAGCCCTCCGGTGCCCTGCATGGCCTGATGCGGGTGCGGGCGTTCACCCAGGACGACGCGCACATCTTCTGCACCGACGACCAGATCACGGCCGAGTCGGTTGCCGTCACCGATCTCATCCTGGGGATCTACCGGGACTTTGGCTTTGACGACATCCGGGTGAAGTTCTCGGACCGGCCGGCGAAGCGGGTCGGCAGCGACGACATCTGGGACCGGGCTGAGGCGGCGCTCAAGGAAGCCGCGCGGGCGGGTGGGCTGGACCTGGAGTACAACCCCGGCGAGGGTGCCTTCTACGGACCCAAGCTGGAGTTCGTGCTGCGGGACGCCATTGGCCGGGACTGGCAATGCGGAACCCTCCAGGTGGACTTCAACCTGCCGGAGCGGCTGGGTGCGTCCTTCGTGGGGGACGATAGCCAGCGCCGGGTGCCGGTCATGCTCCACCGGGCCATGTTCGGCTCCCTGGAGCGCTTTTGCGGGATCCTGCTGGAGCACCATGCGGGGCGACTGCCAACGTGGCTCGCGCCCGTCCAGGCCGTGGTCCTGAATATTACCGACCGCCAGGCCGCTTTTGCCGGCCAGGTTCAGGAAACCCTGAAAAATCATGGCGTTCGGGCAGAAGTGGATTTGCGGAACGAGAAGATAGGCTTTAAGATTCGCGAGCACACGCTGCAGCGTGTCCCGTACCTGGTCGTGGTGGGGGACCGCGAGGCGCAAAATCTTGAGGTGGCCGTGCGCACGCGCGGTGGCAAGGATCTGGGCACGATGCAGCTGGAGCGGCTGGCCCAGGGTCTCGCTGCCGAGATCGCGAGCCGCGGCCGCATTGTTATGGAGGGTTGACGTATCGCTGCTAACAAACGAGTCCGCCGGAATGACGAGATTGATGCGCGGGAAATCCGCGTCATTGGTGCCGGTGGCGAGCAGGTTGGAATTCTGAGCCGGGAAGCCGCGCTCCAGATGGCCCAGGAGTCGGCGATGGACCTGGTGGAGATATCACCAACGGCCGTGCCGCCCGTCTGCCGGATCATGGACTTCGGCAAGTTCCTGTTCGAGACGAACAAGAAGGCCCATGCAGCGAAGCGCAAGCAGAAGCAGATCCAGGTCAAGGAAGTTAAGTTCCGGCCGGGAACGGAGGAGGGTGATTACCAGATCAAACTGCGCAATCTCCTCAAGTTTCTGGGATCCGGTGACAAGGCGAAGGTGACCCTTCGCTTCCGGGGCCGGGAAATGGCTCACCAGGAAATCGGGGTGCGTCTCTTGCAGCGCGTCCGCCAGGACCTGGAGTCAGTGGGGACGGTGGAACAGTTTCCCCGGCTGGAAGGCCGGCAGATGGTCATGGTCATCGCGCCCAAGAAGAAGTAGCCAAAGAACGAAGCAAGTGCCTAGCCTGAAACGTGCCTGATGCAAGCAAGAGAGTGATGGTTGATCGCCGGGGCAATCCCGCCACGTGTGGTCGCCGGAACCCGCCTGACAATGGCCGCCAGTAGATTCCCCCGGGGTATCTGCAGGCGGTTCGGACCAGGCTCAAGGAGAGTCTAATGCCCAAGATGAAGACCAATCGGGGCGCTGCGAAGCGCTTCCGGGCGACGGCCAATGGCTTCAAAGCCGGCCAGTCGCATCTCAATCACATCCTGACGAAGAAGAGCTCGAAGCGTAAACGCCAGCTGGGTGCAATGAACCAGGTGGCCGAGTGCGACGTGCCCGGCGTCAAGCGAATGCTGCCGTACTCATAGGGAGGACCGAAACATGGCACGCGTAAAACGTGGTGTGACGGTCAAGGCCCGTCACAAGAAGATGCTCAAGAAGGCCAAGGGCATGTCCCAGGCCCGGAGCAAGTTGTACAAGACTGCCAAGCAGGCGGTCATCAAGGCAGGGCAGTACGCCTTCCGTGACCGCCGGGTGCGCAAGCGGGAGTTTCGTGCCCTGTGGATCACCCGCATCAATGCCGCTGCCCGGCTTCATGGCCTGTCCTACAGCCGGTTCATGAGCGGCCTCATCAAGTCCGGGATCGAGGTCGACCGGAAGATGCTGGCCGATCTGGCCGTGCACGATGCGGCAGCCTTTGGCGCACTGGCTGAAAAGGCCAAGGCCAGCCTGGCTGCAGCCTGAGCGCTCCGTCGGAGCGCTGCGCGGAAAAGGCGGGCGCGCCATGCGCGCCCGCGCTTTCTCCCCCTGACGTTTGCCGTGCGAATGAAATGCGGTAATGGATAACGTGGAGTCCCTGCTGGCGCGGGCACGAGCGGCGGTGGCTGCCGCCGCCGACCTGCCGGCCCTGGATGCCGTCCGGGTGCACTACCTCGGCAAGAAGGGTGAGATCACCGCGCGCCTCAAGCAGCTGGGCAGCCTGCGGGATGAGGAGCGCCGGGCCCAGGGACAGGTCATCAACACGGCAAAGGCTGCACTGGCCGAGGCGCTGGATGCGCGACGGGCGCTGCTCGAGGCCGACGCCCTGGCCAGCCAGCTCCAGGCGAGCGCCATTGACGTGACGTTGCCGGGCAGGGGCCAGCACCCCGGTGGGCTGCACCCGGTAACGCTGACCCTCCAGCGCATCGAGAGAATATTTTCAGCTGCCGGGTTCGCCGTGCACGAGGGCCCGGAAGTCGAGGATGATTTCCACAATTTCACGGCACTGAACATTCCGGCGGATCACCCGGCACGAGCCATGCACGACACGTTCTACCTCACCGACGGCAGGCTGTTGCGCACCCACACGTCGCCGGTCCAGATCCGGGCCATGCTGAGCCTGGGCGCGCCTCTCCGGCTGATCGCGCCCGGGAGGGTTTACCGGTGCGACTCGGACACCACGCACACGCCGATGTTCCACCAGGTCGAAGGCCTGGTGATCGATACCAACGCCAGCTTCGCCAACCTCAAGGCCGTGCTGGCCGAGTTTGTCGAAAGGTTTTTCGAGCGTTCGGCAACGGTCCGCTTTCGGCCATCCTACTTTCCCTTCACTGAGCCCTCCGCCGAGGTTGACGTGCTGTCCGAATCCGGCCGATGGCTCGAAGTTCTCGGGTGCGGAATGGTGCATCCGCAGGTACTGGCCAATGCAGGTATCGATCCGGAGAAGTACACCGGCTACGCCTTTGGCATGGGCGTGGAGCGCCTGGCCATGCTCCGGCATGGGATCAATGACATCCGGCTGCTGTTCGAGAACGACCTGCGCTTCCTCCGCCAGTTCCATGCCACCAGCTGAGCGGCGACTGTCATGAAGATCAGCGAGTCGTGGTTGCGGGAGTTTGCCAGTCCCCCGGGAGACACGGCGGCGCTCGTTCACCAGTTGACAATGCAGGGCCTCGAGGTCGAGAGCATCGAGTCCGCCGGGCCTGCCCTGGATGGCGTCGTGGTGGGATTGGTTCAGGACGTCGCACCGCACCCCGATGCGGACCGTCTGCGCGTGTGCCAGGTCGACATCGGCAGCGGGACCGTGCAGATCGTGTGTGGTGCCCCTAACGTGCGCCCCGGCGGCCTCTATCCGGCAGCGCTGCCTGGCGCGACCCTGCCAGGAGGGCTGGAGATCGGCAAGGCGATCCTCCGCGGGGTGCAGTCGGGGGGCATGCTGTGTTCAGCATCCGAGCTGGGTCTCGGCGATCCTGGTGCGTCTGGCAGGGCCGAGGGCCTGCTCGAGCTCGACGCCGGAGGCCTGCCCGGATCTCCGGTTGCCCCTGCCCTCGCGCTGCCCGACACGATCCTGGATCTCAAGATCACGCCAAACCGGGCGGACTGCTTCTCCGTCGTCGGCGTGGCCCGCGACCTGGCGGCCACCGCGGGACTCGCTTTTGTCGAGCCCGTAAGTCCTGCCGTCCCGGCCTGCGGCGGCGACCTCGTTCCGGTGCGGGTCGAAGACCCGGCCGGCAGCCCGGCATTTCTCGTTCGTGCCGTGCGCGGCATTCACCCAGGAGCCAGATCGCCTTTCTGGCTCCGGGAGCGACTCCGGCGCAGCGGGATCCGGTCGATCCATCCCGTTGTCGACATCACCAACCTCGTCATGCTGGAGCTCGGGCAGCCCCTGCACGCTTACGACCTTGACCGCCTCGATGGCGGGCTGATCGTACGACGGGCTCGCGAGAGCGAGCCAATTCAGCTGCTGACCGGTGCGGAAGTCCGGCTGGACGACGACTGCCTCGTGATCGCCGACGGTTCAGGTGCCATCGGCCTGGCGGGCATCATGGGTGGCAGCGGCACCGCGGTATCCGCCAGCACGACCAACGTACTGCTGGAGTCCGCCTACTTTGCCCCGTCGGCCATCTCTGGACGGGCACGGCGACTCGGCCTGCAGACCGACGCATCGACGCGCTTCGAGCGGGGCGTTGACCCGAACGGGCAACGACGGGCTCTCGAGCGTGCCACGGAGCTTCTCCTGGCGATCGCCGGGGGCGCTCCGGGTCCTTGCCAGGCAGAAGGCGCCCGGGCCGCCAATCGCCCTCCGGTGAACCTGCGTCGGGCGCGCCTTGCCCGCGTGCTGGGTGAGGCCGTGCCGGACCCGGAGGTGGAGGGCATCCTGGTTCGCCTGGGCATGGAGGTGACCCCGGACGGAGAGGGCTGGCAGGTGCAGCCTCCAGCCTTCCGGTTCGACATCTCCATCGAAGTCGACCTGATCGAGGAGATTGCGCGGGTTCACGGCTACGACCGGATAGCGCCGCGCCCGGGAACCCAGGCGACGAAGCTCGGCGAGGCACCGTCCACGCGGGTGAGTCCCGACATCCTGCGGGCGGTGCTCGTCCAGCGCGGCTATCAGGAAGCCATCACCTACAGTTTCGTGGACCGGGAGCGGGACCGCCTCCTGGCTGGCGGCCGGGAGGGCGTGCCGCTGGCGAACCCGCTGACGGCAGACCTGGCCGTCATGCGCCAGAGCCTCTGGCCGGGACTCATCCAGGCGCTCGGGCATAACCTGTCGCGCCAGCAACGGCGCGTTCGTCTTTTCGAGGCAGGCGTCCGGTTCATTCCGGGTGCCGGCGGCATGGCAGAAGAGTCGGTGCTCGCCGGGATCGCAGTCGGTACCTCTGTTCCCGAGCAGTGGGGAGAGCCTGCGCGGTCGACGGACTTCCATGACGTTAAGGCAGATCTGCAAGCCGTTCTGGCAGTCGTGGGGGCGGCAGGGGAGTTCGACTGGGTGGCAGACACCCATCCCGCGCTGCAACCCGGGCGGACGGCGCGGGTTCGGCGTCGGGGCCAGCACCTGGGCTGGTTGGGTTACCTGCATCCGAGCCTGGTCAAGCCGTGCGGACTGGAGGAGGCGCCACTGCTGTTTGAACTGAACCTCGGGTCACTGGCCGCGGCAACGGTCACCGCGTACCAAGAGTTGTCCCGCTTCCCGGCCGTGCGGCGTGACGTCGCTGTGCTTGTGAAGCGCGACACCCCGGTTGGCAGCCTGGTGGGTGCAGTCACCGACGCCGCGGGACCCGCCTTGCGCGAGGTCGTTGTATTTGACATCTTCGCCGGCGAACACATCGACGCCGGCGAAAAGAGCGTTGCTTTGGGCTTGATTTTGCAGGAAACATCCCGCACCCTTACTGACGCCGAGACAGACAATATCGTCGGTGGCGTCGTCCAGCGTTTGGCCAGGGACTTCGGCGCCAGGATGCGGGAATAAGATCAAGAACAAGAATCCAAGAGATCAGATGAGCATGGCCCTCACCAAGGCGGATATGGCGGAGTCCCTGTTCAATGAACTGGGACTAAACAAGCGCGAAGCCCGCGAACTCGTCGAGTTGTTCTTCGAGGATCTGCGAGCGGCGCTGGCCAGTGGAGAGCAGATCAAGCTCTCCGGATTCGGCAACTTCGACCTGCGGGACAAGAACCAACGGCCGGGCCGGAATCCAAAAACGGGCAAGGAAATCCCAATCACGGCGCGACGTGTCGTCACGTTTCGCCCCGGACAAAAACTGAAAGCCCGAGTGGAAGCATATGCTGGAGCCGGGGAATAACGACGACCTGCCCCCAATCCCGGGCAAACGCTATTTCACGATCGGGGAAGTCAGCGATCTGTGCGCGGTCAAGCCGCACGTGCTTCGTTACTGGGAGCAGGAATTCCCGCAACTGAAGCCCGTGAAGCGCCGCGGTAACCGCCGCTATTACCAGCGGCAGGATGTCCTGATCATCCGGCAGATCCGCAGCCTGCTGTACGACGAGGGCTTCACGATCGGCGGCGCCAGGCAAAAGCTCACCGGCGAAGAGGCCAGGTCGGACCTGACCCAGAGCCAGCAGATCATTCGCCAGCTCCGTGTGGAACTGGAGGAAGTCCTGCGGCTTTTGCGCCGCTAAAGCCCGACTCACGGCAGATTTCGGGTATTATCTGGACCGCTGTTCGAGCGGCCCTGAGGGCCGGTCAATCACCATTCAAGGACGGGGCGTGGCGCAGCCTGGTAGCGCACCTGCATGGGGTGCAGGGGGTCGCAGGTTCAAATCCTGTCGCCCCGACCATTCATGGCATTGATCGGACTCGGGGGGATGCGAGCAGTACTCATCATCGCCTCATTGCTGCTCGTTACGGGTACCGCGCTTCCGGCCGAGCGCGGTGGGCCAGCGGATGCCCGCCAGGCGCTGGCCCTCATCCAGAAGTGGGTCGACGGGCGGTACGATAATTCCCGCCAAGCCGGGCAGGACCTCGCGAACGACTCCATTCCGGACGAGGAGAAGCATCGCCTGATGCACCAGCTGTTCGTTCCCGTGACGGTGGCTGTTCCGGGGGTTCCGGGGTACCTGGTTTATCAGCAGTCTTCGGTCGACGGCTCGGATGATCCCGAAGCGATCACGCGGGCAGGACTGCTGCAGTTCTTCATCGATGACGAGGGCCAGTTGCGTCAGCGCGAGCTGAACTTCAGGGAGCTCGATTCCTTCAAGAATCTGCATCGGGCTCCGGAACGACTCAAGGAGCTGACAATCGAGCAGTTCCGCGTCGATGCCGGCTGCGATTTTCTCCTCACATTGAACCCTTCAGGGACGGAGATTTCCGGGCCGATCCGTCCTGGTGCCTGCCGGTTCTTCAGCAAGGGGCTCAACAAGGAGTTGACGGCCGACGACGCCGTCACCATCCGGCCGGATGAATACTGGTTCCTGGGCCGCTTCGTCGACGAGGCGGGAAAGGTCATGTGGGGTAATGCCAGCAGGGAACCCGTGAAGATGGTACGGCGCCCGGACCCGCGGTGAGCCAGCCTGGCGACACTGTCCAGGTTGCATATTGTTATAATAATATGACGATTAAGGGTCGCTAAGGCCATTCGAGGTTCTGGGGCAGTTCCATGCTGATCAATAACTGGTACGTCGCCGCCTGGTCCCATGAAGTGACGACCCGCAAGCCATTCGGAGTGCGGATGCTGGGCTGCGACTTCGTGCTGTTCCGCGATGCTGAAGGTGGCGTCGTCTGTCTCAGTGATGTCTGCTGTCATCGCGGCGGCGCCCTGGCGGGTGGCAAGGTCAACAACGCACGGGTGGTCTGCCCGTATCACGGCTGGAACTTCGACGGCAAAGGCAACTGCGTTCTCATCCCGTCCATGGGGGAGGGCGCGCCTATCCCCAGGCGCGCCCGGATCGACAGTTACCCGACCCAGGAAAAGTACGGGTGGGTCTGGGCATTTCTCGGCGACCTGCCTGAGTCGGAGCGGCCCTCCATCCCTGACCTGTTCCCGGAGTATGAGGACACGGCCACCTGGCACCGGGTGTCCTATGGGTTCGAGGCCAAGGCCAACTGGATGCGTTTCGAGGAGAACTCGCTCGATACCGCCCATACCACTTTCGTCCACCAGCAGTTCGGCGCCATCCGGAATCCGAAGCTCGAGGTGTTCCCCCTGGAGCACAAGGAGTGGGGCGCCCGCGTTGCACGGGTCAAGCCCGCGCCGGGCGCTGACCAGAAGACGGGCGAGATGGCAAAGCTGCTGTCCGCCGAGCGCAAGTCGACCCAGGTTGAACTGGAGTTCAGCCTGCTCGGCCTTTGTCATCGCATCCAGCCCACCTTCCGTGAGGGCATGAGCCTGATCAATTTCACGGCGCGCACGCCCGTCGAAGACAAGCTGAGCCGCGCCTTTGGGTGGCAGGCGCGCAACTACCTGAAGGAGCCCCAGTACGACGCTGAACGCATCGCTGCCATCGAGCTCGCCGTCCGGGAGGACCTGTCCGTTGTCGAGCGGGTCCGGCCCGTGCACACGCCCGGCTCACTCGCGGATGAACTGCTGGTGGAGACCGATGGCATGGAGGTGGCGTTCCGGAAGTGCTGCTGGCGCTGGGCCGCGAAGGGCTGGGAGATAGACCGGGATGCGGTCGAACGCCTGAGCCGCAACCAGATCCTCGTGATTCCATCGCCTGCGCGGCGGGAAGACCCCAAGAACTGGATCCACAAGGCCGTGCCCCTGCGCGCGGCCTCGACCGACGCGAACTAGCTTGACTGGAGGAATAGCGTAATGGCACGACCGCACATCGAACCACTCGTGGACCGGGACATGCCTTTCAGGAGGATGACCCTCCCGGGCTTCCCGAAAGGCATGCACTACAAGATGCTGAGCCTCGATCCCGATACCGGGGCCTGCTCAATGACGGTCCGGTTCGACGCCGGCTTCCGCCTGCCGCCGGGCATGAGCTACTCGGAGATGGAGCTCTTCGTGACCTCGGGAGCCGTCCACTTCGGTGGCGAAAAGTACGGGAAGGGCAACTTCTTCTTCGTCCCCGCCGGCGTGTCCATGCCGGCAATGTCGGTGCCCCGGGGCGCCGAGGCCCTCATGTTCTACAACTACGGCGAGCCCAGCTTCCTCGAGTCGGACGAGGATCACCCCCGCGCCCGGCGGGAGCAGCTCGTGATGGTCAACGCCTACGAGGGGCTGCAGTGGAAGGCGGCGGATTTCATTCGCCCCTCCGTGGCCCCGGGCTGCATGATCAAGATGCTGCGGTCCGATCCGCTGACCCACGCGCACTCGCTGCTCTATTGCATGACGCCGAACTACTGGCAGGACAACATCTCCTACCACGACTGCTGTGAGGAGAGTTATCACATCTACGGCACGTCCTGGATGATGCAGTTTGGCAACCTGCCCACCGGCGGCTATTTCTGGCGTCCCGAGTACATCAACCATGGCGCCTTTGCCAGCGAACTCGGCGTCCTGGGGTTCGGCAGAACCGACAGCCAGTTGCACAACTACTTCCATTTCAATCCCTGGACGAGCCCGGATGAGAATCGGGAGCGCGCCGCGGCACAGTGGGCCCGGAACAAGCCAAGGCTGTACGAGTGGGTGCGGTCCCCGGATGGGCACAATCACCCGCACGACTTCGAGCATCCCGGCTTCGACTATGTGGAGGGGGAGCTGAAGGACGGGCAGTCCCGCTAGGGTCGGCCCGCGCGGCCTAGACGAGCCCCTCGCGGGCCAGGCGGGCGATAGTCGCCGCCTGGAGTTCCTGGAGCTGGCTCCGTGAGGCGCCGGTTGACAGGGCGAGTTCACCGGCAGCGCGCCCGGTCAGCTGGCCGTAGCTGGCGGCGAACGCCTGCAATGGCAGCCGGCTTAGCGTATTGGCGAGTCCGCTGCGGTGCCGGTGCTCGCGAAGGCCGGCGACGTCGATGACCCCGTGCGCCGCGATGCTGGCCCCGCCCGGGGGGGCGCTGGCGAGGATCCTGCCCTCGAAGTCCACGATCTTCGACATGCCCGTGCTGGACCGCGCAGGCAGGCCGGTGCCAGGAACTCCCGCCGTATTCGCCGAAACCACATAGGCGAGGTTCTCAGCGGCCCGGGCCTGGCGGGCGAGCTCCTTGGCAGTCGGGCGGGGACTGCCCATCTCACTCGTCGAATGCACCAGGATCTCGGCGCCCCTGAGCACATGACACCGCGCGATCTCGGGGTACAGGATCTCTTCCGACGCCACGGCGGCGATCCTCCCGATCCCGGTATCGGCAACGGGGTACACCCCCTCCAGCCCATAGATGTCGAGGTAGCGCTCCCAGACGTCATACGGACTCGGGGAGTACAGCGAGATCAGGCGCCGGTAGCGGAGGGCCATCTCACCGTCCGGGCCCAGGACGAAGCTGCACTGAAAGTACAGGTCGGGGAAATGGGGGTCCGCCTCGTAGGCATTGCCGGCCAGGAAGAATCCACCCCGGCTGGCGATGGCTGCCAGCGCCTCGTACTCGGGACCGTTCATCTCGAGGCATGCCAGCCTGCGCCAATCGGCAAAGGATCCGCCGCCGGGGGCGCCGGTCAGCACGTACTCGGGCAGGACCACCAGGCGCAGCGGGAGGCCGTTACCTTCCGCGAGGTGCGGCGCGCTGGCAGCCAGGGCCACGCCAATTGACGCGATGTTGGCGGAAATCCTGGACCGGACCTGCTGCCGGTCGGCCAGCCCTGCCACAGGATGGGTGGGTACCTGGAGGGCCAGGGCGAGATAAGGACCGATGGCGTCCTGTGCCATTGGATGGTCCGGTGGGGACGTCAGTCGCCGACCCGGGCAGTCTCGACCGGCGACGAGCGGATCAGCTGGGTAGTGGACAGCGCATAACAGCTGTCCTGCCGAAGCTGCCGGTCCTCTATCCCCAGCAGGATCGGGTCCGCTCCCCGGCGATGGATATTCACCTTGGCATTGAACGCATTCCGGCGCAGGCCGTGCTTGTCCTCGATGGCCAGCTTCCGGATCGAGAAGGTCCCGTCGGGGCAGGCCTCGCCAGTCAGGTAGCACTTGATGGACTCGACCGCCTCGCCGGACAGTTCCAGGCCATTCAGCTGCGAAAGGCTGCCCTGGGCCTGCTCCATGAAGCCTATCGCGTCGAAGTCTGCGCCGCCGTCGAGCCCCGCCGGCGGCATCGGGGCGCAGAACTCCCCGACCAGGATCTGTCCCGGCAAGGCATGCTCGATCATGCGCGCCAGTTCGATGGTCACGTCACCGACCACATCGCAGTAGATCGTCGGGTTCAGGCCCTCGGCGTGATTGAACTCGTAGCAGCTTCCCACGTGGAAGCTCGTGCGCAGCAGCGGGACTCCCCGGCCGTGCCCCTTCTGCCGGGCGATCGCGTTGTCGGCGAGGACCAGGTGCATGAAGTGGTAGAGATTGGTGTTGGCCTCCAGGCCCGTGTCCCGGTTCCAGATGTAGAAGCCGTCGCCCGTGCTGGAACGGGCAAAATTGACGAGCATGCGTCGGCCCAGCAACCGGCTGTGCGCCGCATTGAGCGAGCACGACAGGCTGTTCAGCTGGTTCATCTGCTCGAAAGGGCCGAGCAGGCCAAAGCCGACGATGTCGAACAGCGCGACCGCCCGGTTGCGCACGTAGCTCACGCTGTAGCGCTTTACCAGGCGCTCGATGGCGGCGGTTTCGGCGGGCGAAGCGCAAAGAGGCTGGCGAAGGGCCAGGGAAACCGGCTCCACTCCCAGCAGCCGGGTCGCATTGTGCATCTGCCTGGCGGTGAACTGCCGGGCCCCGGAGAGGAGGTGCATGATGAACTGGTGGGCAGGGGATTCCGCGCGGGGGTCGTCTCCCGCGGGCTGCGCTCCGGCTCCGTAGCTCGCGACGGCGTAGTGCGGAACCACCAGGACCTGGACACCATCCCGCGTGGGAGCCCAGGCGAGCACCAGGTTCTGTCCCAGGTTCCAGTGGGCGTACAACTGCCGGTCGAGCTCCAGCAGGTTGCCGCGCTGACGAAGGTCCAGATCGGGTTCCGGACCGCGCAAGCCGTCCGGTGCCAGTGGGTCAGTGAGCATTGATGCGGGCCGCAAGCCCCAGGTTCCTTCCATGGGCAGGGCACTGGCTACCGGTTTTGCCAGCAGCCGTCCAGTGACTTAGGATGCACGAGCCCTATTCGCCATTGCAATGGGCGCCATTGCAATGGCCCGGCCACAGGTCCCTCATGCCCTCCTTGACGCCCAGCATAGCCGCCGAGCTACGGTCGATTGTAGGCACTGCCGGGTTTCTGGACGATCCCGCCGACCTGGCGGGCTACTTGACCGAATGGCGGGGCCTGTACCAGGGCGTCACCCCGTTCGTCCTGCTGCCATCTTCCACCCGCCAGGTGGCGGCCATCCTCCGGCTCTGTTCGACCCACCGCATCGGCGTCGTACCCCAGGGCGGCAACACCGGCCTGGTGGGTGGCGCGATCCCGCATTCGACGCCGGAGCATCCCCAGGTCCTGGTCTCTGCCCGGCGGCTCAGCGCCATACGGTCCGTGGATGCGGACAATTTCACCATAACGGCCGAGTCGGGATGCGTCCTGGCAGGAGTCCAGGCGGCGGCTGCCGCCGCGGGACGACTGTTCCCGCTGAGCCTGGCCGCCGAGGGCAGCTGCCAGCTGGGGGGCAATATATCCACGAACGCCGGCGGCACGGCCGTCCTGCATTTCGGCACCATGCGGGAGCTCGTCCTGGGACTCGAGGTGGTCCTGGCGGACGGCCGGGTCCTCGACATCCTCCGGAGCCTGCGCAAGGACAACACCGGGTACGACCTCAAGCAGCTGTTCATCGGCGCCGAGGGCACGCTGGGCTTCATCACCGCCGCGACCTGCAAGTTGTTTCCGCAGCCGCGGCGGATCGTGACGGCCTGGGTTGCCGTTCCAAGCCCGGGGGCCGCCATCAAGGTCCATGCAGCCGCGCGGGCGGAGCTCGGTGACGACCTGACGGCCTTCGAGTTCGCCAACCAGCTGACCCTGGACCTGGTCCTGAAGCACATCCCGGGAAGCCGTTCGCCGCTTGACCGGGGCAGCCCCTGGCATGTGCTCATGGAAGTCAGCACACCTCGGGACGATCCGGGGCTGGACGAGGAGGTGCAGGCGTTCCTGGCGCGGATGCAGGAGTCCGGCGTCGTGAGCGACGGCGTCATCGCCTCCAGCGGGGCCCAGCGCGAGGCGCTATGGCGGCTCCGGCACAGCATGTCGGAGGCCCAGAAGAAGGAAGGTGCGAGCATCAAGCACGATGTTTCCGTCCCCGTCGCCAGCATGGATCGCTTCCTGGATCTCGCGACAGCCGCCGCGGGAGACCTGCTTCCGGGCGTGCGAGTCGTGGCCTTTGGCCACCTGGGCGACGGCAATGCCCACTTCAATCTCACGCAGCCCGCCGGGGCGGACCGCGCGGAGTTCCTCGGGCGCTGGGAAGAGATCAGCCGCCAGGTCCACGAACTGGCGGTCGGCCTGGGGGGCAGCTTCAGTGCGGAGCATGGTATTGGAACGCTGAAGGTCGGTGAGCTGGCGCACTGGCGGGGCGGGGTGCCCCTCGAGGTCATGCACGCGGTCAAGAAGGCCCTGGATCCCCTCAACATCATGAATCCCGGAAAGCTGTTTCCGGCCGATTACTGAGGCCCGGCCCGGCGCCACCGGTGCTAAACTTGCGGCCCGTTCGGGCCGCACGGCGCGGCGTTTCCAGGCATTGTGAGTTTCATGAGCACCCCCAAGAAGGGCGCCGGTGGTCCCACCGGCAGCGATGAGCGACGGTATTCCAGCGTGGTGGTCGATGGCGTGGCCCAGGCCCCGAGCCGCGCCATGCTCCGGGCCGTGGGCTTCACGGACGCCGATTTCCGCAAGAGCCAGATTGGCATCGCGTCCACCTGGAGCATGGTCACCCCGTGCAACATGCACATCGATGGCCTGGCCAAGGCGGCGGCGGCGGGTGCCAACGGCGCCGGCGGCAAGGCGGTCGAATTCAATACGATCACCGTGTCCGACGGGATCTCGATGGGCACTCCCGGCATGCGCTATTCGCTCGTGTCCCGGGAGGTCATTGCAGATTCGATCGAGACCGTGGTGGCGGCCGAGGGCTTCGACGGCTTCGTGGCGATCGGGGGCTGCGACAAGAACATGCCTGGCTGCGTCATGGCCATGGCCCGGCTCAACCGGCCCTCGGTATTCGTCTACGGCGGAACCATCCAGCCGGGTGCCGGCCGCCGCGACATCGTGTCCGTGTTCGAGGCCGTGGGTGCCGTGGCCAGCGGCCGGATGTCGGAAGTGCAGTTGCTTGAGGTTGAGCGCACGGCCATCCCCGGTCCCGGTTCCTGCGGCGGCATGTACACGGCAAACACCATGGCCTCGGCCATCGAGGCCCTGGGACTCAGCCTGCCCAACAGTTCCGGGCAGGAAGCGGTTTCCGGGGAGAAGCGCGACGACGCTTTCCGGGCCGGTGCCGCGGTGGTGGACCTCGTGAAGCGCGGCATTCGCCCGTCTGACATCCTCTCCCGGGAGGCCTTCGAGAACGCCATCACCGTGGTCATCGCCCTGGGCGGCTCCACCAACGCCGTCCTGCACCTGCTCGCCATGGCCCACGAGGCGGGAATTCCCCTGGCCCTGGACGACTTCACGCGCATTGGCAGGCGTGTTCCGGTGCTCGCTGACCTCCGTCCCAGCGGCAAGTACACCATGTCCGAACTGGTGGCCATCGGTGGCGTGCAGCCGCTGATCAAGCTCCTGCTGGAGGGCGGGCTGCTGCACGGCCAGTGCCTGACCGTCAGTGGCCGCACGCTGGCGGAGAATGCGGCCCCGGTGAGGCCCTATCCCGCCGGCCAGACCATCGTTCATGGTCTTGATGATCCATTGAAGAAGGATAGCCATCTGGTTGTTCTTTACGGAAACATTGCCCCCGAAGGTGCCGTGGCCAAGATCAGCGGCAAGGAGGGCCTGCGATTCGAGGGGCGGGCCCGGGTGTTCGGCTCGGAAGAACTGGCGCTGGCCGCGATCCTCGATGGCACCGTGGTAGCGGGTGACGTGATCGTCATCCGCTACGAGGGACCGCGGGGCGGGCCCGGCATGCGGGAAATGCTGAGCCCCACCGGCGCCATCATGGGCAAGGGCCTCGGGGACAAGGTTGCACTGATCACCGATGGCCGGTTTTCCGGCGGCAGTCACGGGTTCGTCGTCGGCCACGTCTCACCGGAGGCTGCCGTTGGCGGCCCCATAGCCCTCCTCGAGGACGGGGACCGGATCACCATCGATGCCGAGAGCCGCACGATCGAGGTTGACCTGCCGGCCGCGGAACTGGAGCGCCGTCGCAACCGGTGGAGTCCCGCGGCCGGTGCGCCCCCCCCTGGGGTGCTCAGCAAATATGCCCAGCTGGTCAGTTCCGCGTCGGTTGGCGCGGTGACGACCCGGTAGCAGCGGTACCGGCATGGCAACCAAGCGCACCGGCGGACGGCGTCCGTCAGATCCGGCCTGGGTCGTCCTGAAGTTCGGCGGCACCAGTGTGTCCACTGCCGAACGCTGGCAAACCATACTCGGCCTCGTGAAGCAGCGGCAGGCCGACGGCCTGCGCCCGGTGCTCGTCCATTCGGCCCTCGCCACCGTCTCCAACCGGCTAGACGAACTCCTGCGCAGTTCCAGGGACAAGGAGGCCAGGCCGTCGATCGACGACCTGAAGGAGCTGCACTACAAGCTGGCCGGGAACCTGGGCGTTGACGGGCCCCGGGAACTTGGCGAGTACTTCAACGAGCTGGAGCAGCTCGTCGCCGGGGTCCACCTCATCCGTGAAGTCAGCCCGCGCATCCAGGCCCGGGTCATGGCAATGGGCGAGCTGCTGGCAACCCGGCTCGGCGCCGCCTACCTACGGAAGCGGGGGCTGGACGTTACCTGGCTGGATGCCCGGACCCTGCTGCGCACGGTCAACGTCGCCGGGGCCAACGAGCGCGGGGCATACCTCGCCGCCAGCTGCGACTTCGAACCGGATCCGGCCCTGCAGCGGCAGCTCTCTGCGGTCGAAGGCGTTGTCCTCACCCAGGGCTTCATCGCCAGCAACACGCGCGGCGAGTGCGTGCTGCTCGGTCGGGGGGGGTCGGATACCTCGGCCGCCTACTTCGCGGCCAGGCTCCAGGCGCGGGCGCTCGAGATCTGGACCGACGTCCCGGGCATGTTCAGTGCCAATCCCAAGGTCGTCCCTGGCGCGCGGCTGTTGCGCACGCTGAGCTATGCGGAGGCACAGGAGATCGCGTCGACGGGGGGCTCTGTCCTGCACCCCCGCAGCATCAGTCCCTGCCGGCGGCACGGCATCCCGCTCAGGGTGCTGTGCACCAACCAGCCCGACCTGCCCGGCACCCTGGTAACCGCCCGGGCGGGGAGTGACGCGCCCCGCGTCAAGGCTATTTCCGGCCGCAACCGCATCACGCTCGTGTCGATGGAAACCCTCGGCATGTGGCACGAGGTCGGGTTCCTCGCTGACGCCTTCCGCTGCTTCTCGGACCTGGGACTCTCAGTGGACCTGGTATCCACCTCGGAGAGCAATGTGACTGTCACCCTGGACCCGGGGGTCAATCCGATCGATGCGGGCATCCTGGGCGAGCTGCAGGCCCGCCTCGAGCGCCTGTGCCGGGTGAACATCATCGAGGGCGTCGAGATCGTCAGCCTCGTCGGCCAGAAGATCAGGGCGGCCCTGCACGAAATCGGCCCGGCCCTCGAGGCCTTCGAAGAACACAAGATTCACCTGGTCAGCCAGTCGGCGACGGACCTGAACCTGTCGTTCGTCGTCGAGGAGGGGCAGGCAACCCGGCTCATCCAGAAGCTCCACGGGACGCTCGTCCAGCCCGGACCGGACGACGAGGTGTTCGGCGAGACCTGGGAACAACTCCAGGGCGGAGCGCGGCAGGTCGAGGCGCATCACGAACCCTGGTGGGTACGCCGCCGTAGCGAGCTCGTGGCTATCGGCCGGGAGCGGGGCGCCGCCTATGTCTATGACCTCGCGACGGTGCGGGCCGCCGCGGGACGCCTGAAGGCCCTGCGGTCCGTCCACCGGGTCTTCTTCGCCATGAAGGCGAACAATTCCAGCGATATCCTCCGGGTGCTCCACGACGAGGGTCTGAACTTCGAATGTGTCTCTCCGAGCGAGATCAGCAGGATCCTGGAGCTGTTTCCGGGCATCGATCCGCAACGAATCCTCTACACGCCCAACTTTGCGCCCCGCGGTGACTACGAGTTTGGCCTTGAACGCGGGGTGTGGCTGACGCTCGACAATCTCCATCCCCTTCGGCACTGGGGTGACCTGTTCACGGACAGGGAGGTGTTCCTGCGCATTGACACCGGGCACGGCCGCGGTCATCACCAGCACGTCAAGACGGCGGGCAGCCACTCCAAGTTCGGCATTCCGCTTTTCGAGCTCGAGGAAGCCCGCGGGCTACTGTCCCGCTGCGGGGCGACCGTAGTTGGATTGCATGCCCATGTTGGCAGTGGAATCCTGACGCCGGAGAACTGGCAGGAGGTGGGCCGGGAGCTCGTTGCCGTCGCGGAGGACTTCCCGGCGCTGCGTTATCTCGACCTGGGGGGCGGACTCGGGGTGCCCGAGAAGTCCGGGCAGCCGCCACTGGACATGGCCGCCGTGGATCGGGGCATCGCGGAAATCCGCGCGGCGAGGCCAGGGCTCGAGGTGTGGCTCGAGCCCGGCCGCTACCTGGTTGCGGAAGCCGGTGTGCTCCTGGCGACGGTCACTCAAACCAAGGGTAAGGGCCAGGTCCAGTACGTCGGTGTCAGCACGGGCATGAACAGCCTCATACGTCCGGCCCTGTACGGCGCGTACCATGAGATTGCCAACCTCACTTGCTGGGGAGAGCCGGCCACCCAGGTCGTCACGATCGTCGGTCCGATCTGCGAAACCGGCGATCGCCTGGGGTCCGACCGCCTCCTGCCAACGTGCTCGGAAGGCGACGTGCTGGCAATTGCCAACGCCGGCGCTTATGGCTTCGTGATGAGCTCGCACTACAACATGCGGGACCCGGCAGCGGAAATCGCCATTTGAAACGCGCGCGGTGCCTGCGCTACGGCTTGTGGCGCTGCTCGAGCTCCTGCAGAACCTCATTCAGGCGGACGCCACGCGCGGCCAGCAGCACGAGGACGTGATAGAGCAGGTCGGCGGTCTCGGCCACGATCCGGGCCCGGTCATCACCCACGCCCGCCAGGGCGAGCTCCACGCCTTCCTCACCAACTTTCTGGGCAATCCGCTGGTGGCCCGAGGCCAGGAGGGACGCGGTATAGCTGGCGTCCGGCGACGCGCTCCGCCGTTCGGCGATCACCCGCTCGAGCTGCTGGAGAAAACCGGAATCATTGGTCATGGTCGCACCTCGATGCCCGCGCTTCGCAGGAAGGCCTTGAGAGGGCCGATATGAATGAGCCCCCGGTGGAAGACGCTTGCCGCCAGGGCGCCATCGACGGCGGCGGCCGAGAACACCTGCGAGAAATGCTCCATCGCACCAGCCCCGCCTGACGCAATCAGCGGCACGGCGCTGATTGCCCGCATTTCCTGCAGCTGGGGGATGTCGTAGCCAGTCCGGACGCCGTCCTGGTTCATGCAGTTAAGGACGATCTCTCCGGCACCGCGCGCCTGGACTTCCCGCACCCAGTCCGCCGTCGCCAGGCCGGAGAAGGTCGTCTTGGACGGATCGCCGGTATTGCGGTAGACCCGGTAGGCGCCGTTCTCCTCACGACTGTCGATGCCGACCACCACGCACTGGGAGCCGAAGCGCCGGGCCAGTTCGGTGATCAGTGACGGCTGTGCGAGCGCCGGACTGTTGATAGAAATCTTGTCTGCGCCATTGCGCAACACTTCTTCCGCATCGGCAACGCTGCGGATGCCGCCGGCCACGCAGAAGGGAATGTCCAGGACCTCGGCGACGCGGGTGATCCAGCGCCGGTCCACCGAGCGCCCCTCGGGGCTGGCGGTGATGTCGTAGAAGACGAGCTCGTCCGCGCCCTCGTCACGATAGCGACGTGCGAGCTCGATGATGCCGCCCACCACCTCGTGGTTCCGGAACCGGACTCCCTTGACCACCTGCCCATCCCGGACGTCAAGGCAGGGAATTATGCGGCGCGCGAGAATGACCCGATCTCCTCGAGGGTGAGGCGGCCGTCGAGCAGGGCCTTCCCGGTAACCACCGCGGCGGCCCCCGTGGTCGCCAGTTGCCGCAGGTCTTCCAGTGAGCCCACGCCGCCCGAGGCAATGACCGCCGCCTGCGGGAAGCGCCGTGCGCACTCCCGGTAGAGGTCCAGGTTCGGCCCGGCCAGTGTGCCGTCCCGGGCAATGTCGGTGCACAGGAAGTGCCGGGCACCCCGCGCACAGAAGCGTTCGAACAGGTCCCAGAGGTTGCCGCCGCTGTCCTTTACCCAGCCCCGGGTGAGGACGAGCGGGTCCGCACCCGCCGGAACCCGTACATCGAAGGCAAGGACCAGGTGTTCCGGTCCAAGCTGGTCCAGCCATGCCAGGGCAACCTCCGGCTGTTCGGCGGCGACCGACCCGACGACGACCCGCTCGGCGCCGGCTGCGCGCAGTGCCAGCGCCCTGTCCAGGTCACGGAGGCCGCCGCCTGCCTGGACGGCGACGCCTGCCTGGCTGACCAGGTTGCTGATCAGCCCCATGTTCTGCGGACTGCCGGTCCTGGCGCCGTCGAGATCGACCACGTGCAGCCGGTTGAGGCCCGCGTCGCTATACCGCCGGGCCAGTTCCACGGGATCGGCGCTGTACACGGTCACCCGCGAGAAGTCGCCCTGGTAGAGCCGGACGCACTGCCCGTCGAGCAGGTCAATGGCCGGGATGACTTCCATGTTCAATAGCGCCTCAGGAAATTGTCGAGCACCCGTGCGCCGAGAGGGCCAGAGCGCTCCGGGTGAAACTGGGTGGCCACGAAATTGCCCGACTCCACAACGGCCGAGAACGGCCAGCCATACACAGCCTGGCCGACGGTCGCTGTACCAATTTCGGCTGCGTAGCTGTGCACGAAGTAGAAGTAGCTGCCGTCGGGCACGCCGGCAAGCAACGGGCTGCTGTGGGTCGCGACCACCTGGTTCCAGCCCATGTGAGGCACCGGGCGGCCGGGCGCAGGGTCGAAGCGCCGGACGATGCCCCTGAGGATGCGGAGGCAGTCCGTGTCGTCTTCCTCGGACTTCTCGAAGAGCAGCTGCAGGCCGAGGCAGATGCCGAGCACGGGCTGGGTCAGGCGGGGAATCAATTCGTCCAGACCCGTCTGCCGCAGGCGGCCCATGGCGGCGCGCGCGGCGCCGACGCCTGGCAGGATGACGTGGGAGGCGGTCCGGATGGCATCGGGATTGGCGGTGAGCTCGCCTTCCACCCCCAGACGGGCCAGCGCAAAGCGCAGCGACGCGATGTTCGCACCGCCACCATCGATGATGGCGACCTTGCCTGGACCAGATCCGGCAGTGCCCTGGTTCACAGGGTGCCCTTGGTACTTGGCAGGGACGTCCCTGACCTTGCCAGGGCCTGCCGCAGGGTGCGTCCGAAGCCCTTGAAGCAGGCCTCCACCATGTGGTGGGTGTTTTCCCCGTGCACGGCTATGTGCAGATTCGCGCCCAGGCTGTCGGCCACCGACCGGAAGAAATGCGGAACGAGCTCCGTGGGCAGCTGGCCTACTTCAGGCCGGGAAAACGTCCCGTCAAAGACGAGGTAGGGGCGGCCGGACAGGTCCAGGCTGATCCGCGCCTCCGTCTCGTCCATGGGCAGCAGGAAGCCAAAGCGGCCGATCCCGCGCTTGTCGCCCAGCGCCGTCCTGAGGGCCTCGCCGAGGGCCAGGGCGACATCCTCCACGGTGTGGTGCTCGTCCACCTGCAGATCGCCGACGCAGGACAGCGTGAGCGCGAAACCGCCGTGCTTCGCCACCTGATCCAGCATGTGGTCGAAGAAGCCAATGCCCGTGCTGATGCTGACCGGCTGCTCGGCATCCAGGTCGACGCTGACCGAGATCCGGGTTTCGCGGGTCTGGCGGAGGACCGTGGCGGTGCGGGGGCGGTCGACCACGGCGTGGGCGATCCTGGCCCAGGATGCCGGATCCTGCGGCTCGACCTGAAAGCCCCGCACACCGATGTTGCGGGCAAACTCGAGGTCGGTACTGCGGTCGCCCGCCACGAAGCTGGCCTCGCGATCGAGGTTCACCGTAGCGAGGAAATCACCCAGGTGGCCAGGGTTAGGCTTGCGGCATGTGCAGGCGTCCTCTGGCCGGTGCGGACACACGAAGACCCGGCTGAAACTGATGCCCTGGGACGCGAAGAGGCCGAGGACGAAATCCTGGACCTCCTGGAAGGCGGCTTCGGGAAACGCGGGGGTGCCCCGCCCATCCTGGTTCGTCACCATCACGAACTCGTAGCCGGCATCCCGGATGCGGAGGAGGGCGGGAATCACGCCCGGGACGAGCGCAACCTTGTCGAGGCGGTCCACCTGCTCGTCGGGGGGCTCGACGATGAGGCAGCCATCCCTGTCGAGAAAGGCGATCTTGCGGGTGCTTGCCATCAGGTCCTCAGCGCCTCCAGGAGCTTGTCGTTTTCTTCCGCCGAACCGATGGTGATCCGGATACCGCCGGGCAACAGGGGATCCCGGCTGAAATCCCGGAGCAGGATGCCGGCCGCCCGGGCGCGTGCGACAACTGCCGGTGCCTCCCGTGATTCCACGAGAATGAAGTTCGCGGCGCTGGGCCATACCCGGTCGATCCCGGGAACGTGGGGCAGTGCGGCCATCAGGCGTTCCCGTTCAGCCAGGATCAGGCCACGCCGCCGCGCCAGTTCCTGCCGTGCCTCGGGGGTCAGCAGGCGCAGTACCGCATCCTGGCTCGTGGTCGGGAAGCAGTAGGGAGGCAGGACGCGGCCGAGCAGCTCTACGAGGTCGCTCCGGCCGATCAGGGCACCGCACCGGACGCCGGCCAGGCTGAGCGCCTTGGACAGGGTGCGTAGAACCACCAGGTTGTCGTGGGCCGCGAGGAGCTCCCGCATGGGATCCTCGCCGGCGAACTCCTGGTAGGCGGCGTCGAGAATCACGACGCCCCGGCCCGTGAGACCGGCGCACAGGCGCCGGACGTCCCCATCGGCAAAGCGGTTGCCGGTGGGGTTGTTCGGTGAGCAGACGAACACCAGCTTGGTGGCGGGAAGCCAGGCGCGAAGGATGGCTTCCACCGGCAGGCTGTAGCCCGTGGCCCGGTCGAGTGGCACCTGCTGGAGGCCGGCGCCCTGGATCCGGGCGTAGACCTCGTACATGCCAAAGGTTGGCGGGCAGATGAGCACGTTGTCCTGGCCCGCGCGGCAGAAGGCCCGGACCAGGACGTCGATGCCTTCGCTGGAGCCCCGGGTTACCAGCAGCTGGCCGGGCTGCAGGCCGTAGAAGTCCGTGAGCCGCGCCGCAAGCTCCGCAGGGCGCGGGTCAGGATAGCGATTGAGACCGTCACGGCTCTCGTCGCCGGGCGGGCGCCAGGGCGTCTCATTGGCGTTCAGCCTGATGAAGCCACCCACGTAGTCCGCCGCCTGGTAGGGGCGGAGCTCGCGGATGTCCGGGCGCAGGAGTTCGACGGCACCGGTCATGGGCGTGTATCCGCCGCCTTCAGGCGCACCGTGACGGCCTGGGCATGGGCATCCAGGCCCTCGAGACCCGCCAGGGCCTGCACGGTGGGGGCGAGACCCCGCAGCCCGGTCAGCGTGACCTCCTGCACGGTCATGCGGCGCTGGAAATCCTGGACCGACAGGCCGCTGTACGCGCGTGCATAGCCGTAGGTCGGCAGGACGTGATTGGTGCCGCTGCAGTAGTCGCCCACCGACTCCGGCGTCCACCTGCCGAGGAACACTGACCCGGCGGTGGTTATGCCGGCGGCGAACCCGCGCGGGTCGGCCACCTGCACGATCAGGTGCTCCGGCGCGTACGCATTGGCGACAGCGACGGCCTCGTCCAGTCCGGTCACGACCAGGGCAACACCGTGCCGCAAGGCCTGTTCAATGATGGCTCTCCGGCTGAGGGAGCCCAGGGCGCTCTCGATCTCGGCCTCGACCCTGGCCAGCAGTCCCGGATCGGGAGTGACGAGGACGACGTGGGAATCAGGGCCGTGTTCAGCCTGGGACAGGAGGTCCATGGCCACGAACCGTGGGTCAGCCCGCCCGTCCGCGACGACCATGACCTCCGAAGGGCCTGCCGGCATGTCCAGCGCGGCGCCCGCGGGGTCAGCGGCCACGAGGGTCTTCGCCGCCGTCACCCAGGCATTCCCGGGGCCAAAAATCTTCACGACCTTCGGCACGGACGCCGTGCCGTAGGCCATGGCGGCTATGGCCTGGGCGCCCCCAACCTTGAAAATCTCGCGAATGCCACAGGCGCGTGCGGCGACAACGACGGCGGGGTCGGCCAGGCCGTCCGGCCGGGGCGGAGTGCAGAGCACGCGGGTGCGACACCCGGCAATGGCCGACGGCACGCCCAGCATGACCGCCGTGGACGGCAATGGCGCACTGCCGGCCGGCACATAGAGGCCAACCGATTCCAGCGCCTTGCTGACCCGCACGCATACCACGCCGGGAGCAGTCTCCACGCGCAGGGGAGGCGACGCCTGGGCGTCGTGGAAGCGGCGGACGTTGGCGATGGCGGCGTCAATCGCTGACCGCGCCTCTGGCGGCAGCGCGGCCTCCGCGGCCCGGGCCTCCTGTTCCGAAACGCGAAGGTCTGACAACTCTGCACGGTCCAGTTCCCTGGCCAGCCGCAGGAGTGCGGCATCGCCCTCGCGCCGGACCGTGGCGACGATGCGGCGAACCGTCGCTTCCAGGTCGGGATTCTGGGTAACGGCGGGACGCAGGAGCGCCTCCCGGCGGCCCGCCGCATCCACTGCCGACCAGTCGTAGCGGCGGAGACGCATCATGCGAGCATCTTTTCCACGGGCATCACCAGCACGGACGTCGCGCCGGCAGCCTTGAGGCTCTCCAGGGTTTCCCAGAAGACGTTCTCGCGACACACCACGTGCACGGCAACGCGATCGTCGCGGCCATCGAGCGGGAGTACCGTAGGCGCCTCCGAGCCCGGCAGCAGGGCCGCGATCTGGGCGAGGGCGGCCTTGGGCGCGTGCATCATGATGTACTTGCTCTCCCGGACCTGCATTACGCCCTCGACGCGCTGTAACAGCTTGCCGATCCACTCCGCCTTTTCCGGCGGGACCTGAACCGGGGTCTGCAGCAGCACGGCGTGGCTTTCGAGGATGGTCTCGCCCTCCCGGAGCTTGTTGGCAATCAGCGTGGCCCCGGTGGATACCAGGTCGCAGATCGCATCCGCGCGACCAAGGCTCGGGGCGATCTCGACCGCGCCGGAGAACTCCACGACGGTCGCGGTCACATTCTGCCGCCGGAGGTAATCCCGCACGATCGAGGGGTAGCTGGTGGCGATCCGCCGGCCCTCGAGGCTGGCGACGTTGCGCAGGGGACTGCCGTCCGGGTAGGCAAAAGCGAGCCTGCAGTGACCGTAGTCGAGCGAGCGGAGGATGCGGAAGGGCTCGATGGGCTCCTGCTGGAGGAAATGCAGGCGCTTTTCCTCGACGATGTTCAGGCCAGCGATGCCGAGGTCGCAGACGTCGTCGCGAACCAGGCCGGGAATGTCGTCGTCACGGACGAGGAGAACGTCCACGGGCATGTTCTCGCCAAAGGCGATGAGCTGGTCCGGGCCCTTCGTGTACTTGAGGCCACAGCGCTGGAGGAGATCCAGGGATTGCTCGGTGAGCCGTCCGGACTTCTGGATAGCCACCTTGATCCGGGCAGGTTTGTCGGTCATGTCAGCCTACTTTCGCCTGCGTTCCAGCGCCTTGCTGTAACCACCGGCTCCACTCTTGAGGTAACGGGCCACGCGGCCGATGGTCGTAACGCTGACCCCCGTCCGGTCGTGGATCTGGCGATAGGGCAGGCCGCGGTCAAGCAACTCCGCGACCAGCCATCGGTCTTTCAGGGCCTGGAGCTCGGCGGGCGTGCAGAGGTCCACGAAAAAGGCCCGGACCTCCCCGGCGTCTCGCAGGCCGAGGATCGCCCGGAACAGTGACTGCTCCGCGGCCTGTTCGTCGCGCGGGGCGAGGATCCTGTGCTCCTTCAAGTGCGCTCCAGTGTATTAACGTACTAGTACATTAATACATGAACCCCGGCTGCCGCAACCCTGGCGCAGGCGCACGACAGGCCGGAAAGCTCCTCTGGGACCGGTTAGTGGGGCTTGAGGCCGCGCAGCACGGCGTCGCCCATGGCGTGGGTGCTGACCGGCCGGGCTCCGGGCAGGGCGATGTCCGCCGTGCGGTGGCCCGCCTCGATGGCCTCGAAGACGGCCTTTTCGACGGCTTCCGCCTCGGGTTCCAGGCCCAGGGAGTGCCGGAGCAGCATGGCCGCGCTCAGGATCGCGCCGCAGGGGTTGGCCTTCGCCATACCGGCGATGTCCGGTGCGGAGCCGTGAATGGGCTCGTAGAGGCCGCGGAGGCCATCCCCAAGCGCGGCCGAGGGCAGCATGCCCAGCGAACCGGTGAGCATCGAGGCCTCGTCCGTGAGGATGTCCCCGAACATGTTCTCGGTGACCAGTACGTCGAAATCGGCTGCCCGGGACAGCAGGTGCATGGCTGCGGCGTCCACCAGCAGGTGTTCGACCTGGACCTGCGGGAACTCCCGGGGGAGCAGTTCGCCGGCAATGGCGCGCCAGAGGCGGGACGTATCCAGGACGTTGGCCTTGTCGATGGACGTGATTTTCCGTCGCCTCTGCAGGGCGAGGCGGCCGGCCATGCGCAGCACCCGTTCGATCTCCGCCCGGGAGTACGTGCAGACGTCCGTTGCCGAGTCGGCGGTCCGCTCCTTGCGCCCGAAATAGATACCACCCGTAAGTTCCCGTATTACAAGGATATCGACGCCGGCCAACCGGGCCTCCCTCAGGGGTGATGAGGCGTAAAGCGCCGGGTGGGTCACCACCGGCCGGAGGTTGGCGTACACCCCCATGGCGGCGCGCATGTCGAGCAACCCCTGTTCCGGACGTACCGGCGCGTCCGGGCTGCTCCACCGGGGGCCGCCGACGGCGCCCAGCAGCACCGCGTGGGCTTCGGCACAGAGCAGGCGCGTGCCGGGCGGGAATGCCGAACCGGTTGCGTCGATGGCAGCCCCGCCGATCAGGCCCGCGCGAAAGTCGAACCGGTGCCCGTACCGGGCGGCGACCGCCTCGAGCACGCGCACAGCCTCGGCCGTGACTTCCGGGCCGATGCCGTCCCCGGCCAGGACGCCGATCAGGGCTTCCACGGGCGCGTGTCTTCGAATCGGCTGATGGCATCCGCCTGGTTGAGGAGATACCCGAGCTGGTCGACCCCGTTGAGCAGGCAGTACTTCGAGAAACCGTCGATGGGAAAGGAGACCGCGCGCCCATCCGGCAGAAGCAGCTTGCTCGCCTCCACGTCCACGGTCACTTCTACGCCCGGGTTCTCCACGAGCCATCCGTGGGTGGCCTTGTCGACAGTGACGGGAATGAGGCCGTTCTTCAGGGAATTGCCCCGGAAGATGTCGGCGATTTCCGTGCTGATGACCGCGCGGATGCCGAAATCCAGCAGTGCCCATGGTGCGTGCTCCCGGGAGGACCCGCAGCCGAAATTGTTGCCCGCCACGAGGACGCCGCATCCGGCGGCTTCCGGGCGATTGAGCAGGAACTCCGGCCTCGGATTGCCGGCCCGGTCATAACGCCAGTCTGCAAAGAGCGCCTTGCCGAGGCCCTTCCGGGTCGTCGTGGTGAGAAATCGCGCGGGAACGATCTGGTCCGTGTCGATGTCGGACTGGGGCATGACCACGGTCCGCGACTTCACGCTGGTGACTTTGTCCATGAACTGTTTCCTCAATGAGCCAGCAGGGGCCGCGGGTCGGCGATAGTGCCCGCGATGGCCGAGGCCGCGGCCGTCAGCGGGCTGGCGAGCACCGTCCGGGCCCCGACGCCCTGGCGGCCCTCGAAGTTCCTGTTGCTGGTGCTGACGCAGAGCTCGCCGCGGGCCGTGACGTCGCCGTTCATCCCCAGGCACATCGAACAGCCGGCTTCCCGCCACTCGGCGCCGGCAGCCAGGAAGATCTCGTGCAGGCCCTCCCGCTCCGCGGCGCGCTTGACCTGCTCGGAGCCCGGGACCACGAGCATCCGTACCGACGGTGCGACCTTGCGCCCGCGGAGGATCCCCGCAGCCTCTCGCAGGTCGGAGAGCCGGGCGTTGGTGCAGCTGCCGATGAAGACCACGTTGACCGGCATGCCCAGCATGGGCCGGTTCTCCGTGACCCCCATGTAGGTGAGGGCCTTGCGGAAGCTGGCGTCGGTGGCGACGGGGACAGGCTCCGCAATCGGCACCACCATGCCGGGGTTGGTGCCGAACGTCACCATCGGCGTGATCGTGCTGGAGTCGATGGTGATCTCGCGATCAAAGCTGGCATCGGCATCGGACGGTAGCTGGCGCCAGCGGGCGACCGCCGCGTCCCAGGCAGCGCCCTTCGGCGCCATCGGCCGGTTCTTGAGGTACTGGATGGTCGTGTCGTCGGGGGCGATCATGCCGGCGCGCGCACCGGCTTCGATGGACATGTTGCAGACGGTCATGCGCTGCTCCATGTCGAGGGCGCGAATCGCGCTGCCCCGGTACTCGATGACGTGGCCGGTGCCGCCATCGACCCCGATCCTGCCGATGATGGCGAGGATGATGTCCTTGGCCGTCACGCCCGCACCGAGCTTGCCGTCGACTGTGATCGCGAGGGTTTTCGGGCGCCGCTGCAGCAGGCACTGGGAGGCGAGTACGTGACCGACTTCGGTCGTGCCAATGCCGAAGGCCAGCGCGCCGAACGCGCCGTGAGTGCTGGTGTGGCTGTCGCCGCAGACGATGGTCTTGCCCGGCTGGGTGATGCCGAGCTCAGGTCCAATGATATGGACGATGCCCCGCGAGTCGCTCTCGAAGCCCAGCAACTCGATGCCGTATTCCCGGCAGTTCTCGATCATCACCCGGATCTGCGCAGCCGCCGCCGGCTCGGAGACGATATCGAGATCCTTGAGTGACGCGACGGGAACTGTCGGCGTCGAATGATCGAGGGTCGCCAGTGTAAGGTCCGGCCGGCGAACCTTGAGTCCCCTCGAGCGCAGCACCGAAAATGCCTCGGGTGAGGTCACCTCGTGCGTGAGGTGAAGGTCGATGTAGAGCACCGCAGGCGTATCGGCGGACTCGGGCACCACGATGTGGTCGTCCCAGACTTTCTGGAAGAGTGACTTGCCGCTCATTTGAGGGGTTCCTGACGCGGAGTGGCGTTGTAAGGGTGGAGTTGATCAGCAGCTAGCTGGCGACGCGCTTGCCCGTGGGCTGGTTGTCCAGCGGCTCTAGCCATCCCCAGCGATCGGCAGTCTTGCCGCTGAACAAGCCGAAGAACGCTTCCTGCAGCGCCCTGGTTACCGGGCCGCGGGATCCGCTACCCACGACCAGGCGATCGACGGAACGTACGGGGGTGATTTCGGCGGCCGTCCCGGTGAGGAAGATCTCGTCGGCGATGTACATCATCTCGCGCGGCAGCGTTTGCTCGCGAACCTCGATGCCGAGGTCCCGGGCCAGAATCATGACGCTGTCCCGGGTAATGCCCTGGAGGATCGATGCGGCGGCAGGTGGCGTGATCAGCACGCCGTCCCGGACCAGGAACAGGTTCTCGCCGGCGCCCTCGCTCACCGTGCCATCCGCGGACAGCGCAATGCCCTCGGCGAAGCCGCGGTCGCGGGCCTCGAAGCCCACCAGGGTGCTGGACAAGTAGTTCCCGCCCGCCTTGGCCAGGGCGGGAATGGTATTCGGTGCTACCCGCTGCCAGGACGAGACACAGACGTCCACGCCCTTCTCCAGGGCTTCCGGACCCAGGTAGGCACCCCATTCCCAGGCGGCGATTGCCAGTTCTACCGGGTGGCCGGCCTTCGGCACGACGCCGACTTCCCCGTAGCCGCGGAACGCCAGCGGGCGAATATAGGCGCTCTTGAGGCCATTGCGGACGACTACCTCCTTGCACGCGGCGTCAATCTCGGGCGCCGCCCAGGGGATCTCGATGCGGTGGATCTTCGCGGAGTCGAGCAGCCGCCGGGTGTGGGCCTGCAAGCGGAAGATCTGGGGTCCCGTGGGCGTCGAGTAGGCGCGCAGGCCCTCGAACACCGACGACCCGTAGTGCAGGGCGTGACTCAGTACATGCACGGTGGCGCTCTGCCACGGCACCAGTTTGCCGTTGTGCCAGATCCATTCGGTGGACTTGATGGCCATAGTAAGTTCGATCCTCTAGAGGCGTACGACGCTGACCCCCGCGGCGCCGGCGACGGCCGATCGGCCTGCCGCGTGCCGGCAGATACGGTTGATTACTTCAAGGTAGGCGAGGGCCCCGGCCTCGACAATGTCGGTGCTGACACCGTGCCCCCTGTGAATCTGGCCATTATAGTCGACAGTTACGGTCACCTCGCCCTGGGCGTCCTCGCCCACGGTCACGCTGCGAACCTCGAAGTTCCTGAGGTCGAGGTTGATGCCGGTGGCACGCTCAAGTGCCTTGAACGAAGCCTCCACGGGGCCGTCGCCAACGGATGCCTCATCAACCGTCCTGCCGTCCGCATGACGCAGGCGGACCGCGGCAGCCGCTATTGCTCCAGTGCCGGCGGAGATGTGCAGCTCGGCCATCTCCCAGGGACCTTGGCCACCCGACCCGGCATTCATGATGATGGCCTCGATGTCGCCATCGAACATCTCCTTCTTGCGGTCGGCGAGCTTCTTGAACTCGGCGAAGGCTGCGTTCAGTTCCTCGTCGCCCAGGTTGAAGCCGAGCTGCTGGACCCGGTCGCGGAAGGCGTGCCGGCCGCTGTGCTTGCCAAGGACAAGGTTCGAGCGGCTGATGCCCACGTCCTCCGGGTTCATTATTTCGTAGGTCGCGGCATTCTTCAGCATCCCGTCCTGGTGAATGCCGGATTCGTGGGCAAACGCATTCTCGCCGACGACGGCCTTGTTCCTGGGCACGTGCATGCCCGTGATGCTGGCCACGAGCCGGCTGGTGGGATAGAGCTTCCTGGTGTCCACGGCCGTGGTCAGGCCGTAGTGGTTGGCACGGGTCCGGATGGCCATCACGATCTCCTCGAGCGAGCCGTTTCCAGCGCGCTCGCCGATGCCATTGATGGTGCATTCCACCTGCCTGGCTCCGGCCGAGACGGCTGCCAGGCTGTTGGCGACGGCCATGCCAAGGTCGTCATGACAGTGTACGCTCAGCACTACCTTTTCGATGCCCGGCACATTGCGCCGCAGGTAGGCGAATAGGCCGGCGAACTCCTCGGGGACCGTGTAGCCGAGGGTATCGGGAATGTTGATGGTCCGGGCACCCGCCTCGATCGCGGCGGCAACGACTTCCGCCAGATAGGCCGGTTCCGTTCGCGAGGCATCCTCCGCGGAAAACTCCACGTCCTCGCTGTGCTGGCAGGCCATGCGCACGCCCTCGACGGCCCGGCGAATGATCTCCTCCTTGGCCATGTTCAGCTTGAACGTGCGGTGGATCTCGCTGGTGGCAAGAAAAACATGAATCCGCTTGCGGGCGGCGGGCTTGAGTGCTGCCGCTGCCCGCTCGATATCCTGCGGATGACAGCGGGCAAGGCTGCAGATCACCGGGCCATGAATCTCGGTGGCTATTGCCTGTACAGAGTCGAAGTCCCCGGGTGAAGCGGCGGCAAACCCGGCCTCGATGACGTCGACCTTCAGGTCCCGCAGCGCCGAGGCCACCCTGAGCTTTTCAGCCAGGGTCATGCTGCAGCCAGGGGCCTGCTCACCATCCCGAAGTGTCGTGTCGAAGATCAGTACCCGGTCCGGTTGCTGGTTGGTCATGGTCGTCCTCCGACTCGTACTCCGGTAACAAACTGCATCCGAAGCGACAAAAAAAGACCCCGTCACCTTGCAGGTGCGGGGCCTCGGTGAATCCTGTAAAGATTTAGCCGTTCAGACGCCCGCCCGTCAGTCTGCCAGCAGGCCCCGCAGGAGCCGGGGCAGAGGCAGGGCAGGCCCTACCGGCGAAGTGCGGTTGGCGGCCTGATCTGGCGTCTGGCAGGGGTTCATTCGCAGACGCCGAATGGTCGGGGAACGAGCCCGGGTTGTCAACCGCGGGGCGACGTTCGCCATGCTATTCTCGCGCCGGTCGCGGGGCCCGTGGGGATCCCGGATTTTCCTGATGGATACCCATGCCGCGAGTGATTTTCCACGATGTAGACGGCCAGCGGATCGAGGCCGAGGTGGTCGCCGGGAGCACGGCAATGGAAGCCGCGCTCGACAATGCCGTCGCCGGAATCCTGGCGGAATGCGGGGGCGCCTGCGCCTGTGCCACGTGCCATGCCTACATTGCCGATTCCTGGCTTCCCCGCCTGAACCCCATGGAGGACATGGAGGACGCCATGCTCGACGTGGCCAACGACCGGCGACCCTCCAGCCGCCTGCTCTGCCAGATCGAAGTAACTCCCGATCTCGACGGACTCGAGATTTTCGTCGCCCGGAACGAGGCCTGAAGGACGCATGCGCCTGGTAACACTCGACAGCAGGGAAGTGGGGGGGCGGCCAGGCATCAGCCTGCCGTCGGGCGAGATTCTCGACCTGTCGGCCTCGCCGTCGGGATTGACGGCCTCCCAGTGGAGGCCGCAATCCGTCGTCAGCGTGCTCGCAGAAGGCGACGAGGGCTCGGCCCGGGTGTCACGCCTCCTGGCCGAAGTCACATCCGTGCCCGAGGCTCAACGGGAGGAATGGCGACGCACCGGCCGGCTGCTGCCAGCCGCCGGCACCCGACTCATGCCGCCCATACGCCGCCCAGGGCTCCTGCTGATGGTCGCGGACCGTAGCGGCGGGCCTGCGAATTGCTATGTGAAGAACCCCAATTCGGCGACCGGACCTGACGCCACGATTCCGCGAACCAACGGCGATGATCGTCAGCTATTTCTCCTTGGAATGATCGGGCTGGTGCTGGGCCGGCCCCTGTTCCGGGCAACCGCCGCCCAGGCAACGCGGGCCCTTGCCGCGCTGACGCTGGTCGCGGACCTCGGCACGCGTCGCCTGTCCGGAGGACTTGAGCATGGTGGTGCCGATGCGCGACAGTTTCCGGGGGCCTGCGTCATCGGTCCTGCACTGGTCACCCTGGACGAGCTGCCCGCCGCGGACGCCTGGGACATGGTTGTCCGGGTGAATGGCCGTGCAGTGGGCTCCGGAAGTCCGGGCCCCGATGCGGCAGCGGCTGCCGGGATCCTGGCAACCCTGTCGTCCCGCTATGCCTTCCGGCCCGGCGATGTCGTCGGCCTGCCGGCCGGAGTCGGGGAGTTCGAACTGCCAGGAGCAAGCAGGATTACCCTGGCGCTGGGCAGCACCCTCGAGCTGAATTTCACCACCGGCGACTGAGCGCCAGTGTCCAGTCGCACCCTGAACCTGGACGACCGGCTTTACGCCTATCTCCAGCGGGTATCCCTGCGTGAACCGGACGTGCTCTTCCGCCTGCGCAAGGAGACGGCGCGACTGCCCATGGCGGTCATGCAGATCTCGCCCGAGCAGGGCCAGTTCATGGCGTTCATCATTCGCCTCATGGGCGCCCGCCGCTGCCTGGAAGTCGGCGCATTCACCGGCTATAGCGCCCTGGCCTGCGCGCTGGCGTTGCCGCCAGACGGCGAACTGGTCACCCTGGACATCAGCGAGGAGTGGACAGCGATTGGACGGCGCTACTGGGACGAAGCTGGGGTGTCCGGCAAGGTTTGCCTGCAACTCGGTCCTGCCGGGGAGTCGTTGCGCCGGTTGCGCCGCGAGGGCCGCGAGGGCAGCTTCGACTTCATGTTCATCGATGCCGACAAGCCCGGCTATCCGGACTACGTGGAGCAGGGTTTCCACCTCTTGCGGGCCGGTGGCGTCATCGCCATCGACAACGTGCTGTGGAGCGGCCACGTGGCCGACCCGGACGTTTCAGACCCGGATACGATGGCGCTGAGAAACCTCAATGCATGGCTTCACGCGGATCGGCGGTTCGATCTGACCATGATTCCGATCGGGGACGGACTGACCCTGCTGCGGAAGCGACCCTGACAGAAAGGCCCGAATGGACCCCGGGGTGGTCAGGGGCGAAAAATGATTTCCAGCAGTTCGCCGGCTGCGCCCCGCACGCATTCGACGCCGGTGGCGCCGGCGTAGGGCGGAATGCTGTCGGGCGGCGCGGATGCCCGCCCGTTGCCGGCCAGGGCCGGTGAGCAGAAGCTGACCATCGATATGCCCGCCGGAAGCCCGGTGTGTCGTTCCGGCAATGGCTGGGCTGCCGGAGGCATCTCGTCGGCCTCGATGTAGCACCGCCCGAGCAGCGGAAGTGCCGCCAGCCTGAAGCGGTGCTCCCGGGAGAGACCGAACTCGAGTGCCATGGTCTGCACCCGGGATTCCATGGCTGGCGTTTCGGGGACGCCAAAGGTATCCCGGAAATACCTCTGCATCCCTTCCAGGGACTTGCCGCCGACGATGACAATGAATGTGCGGTCCACCGCACAGCGGGCCGGCGGCGCCTCGAGGCCCGGCACGGGCTTCTTGAATTCGGTCAGATAGATGATCTCGCCACCCGGGCCACGAATCTGCATGGCGCGGATATCCGGGCAGAACGACAGGTCGAGGGGAGGCGCAACGATCTCGAAAGGTGAGTTACGCAACCGCTCCGCGAGCGGGTCGACCCGGTCGACTATCAGTTCCGCCGCCTGCCAGCCGTGGCGCCTGAACGCGCGATAGCCCGGTTCGGGCGGCAGTTCGACGAACCTGAAGACAAAGTCAGTGGCAGCTTCCGGAGCCATCAGCAGGTACGGGGTCCCTGCCAGCCCCGGGACGCCCCAGAGCGTGGACTCGGCCGCGGAGATTCCCCCTCGGCCGACGGGGCGGTAATGGAGGAACTGGCCGTAGGCGGCCTCCGATGCCTCCAGCGACGGCGTCCGGATGGTTACGCAGGCGATCGGCCCCAACCGGTTCGTCGCGGAATTCAGATGATCCCCCGCGCGCGCAGGTCCGCGATGCGCCCCGAATCAAAGCCGAGGAGGCTGCGATAGATCTCCTCCGAGTGCTGGCCGAGATCGGGTGCCGGTGAGTGGATTCCACCTGGCGTGACGGACAGCTTGGGAGCCACGTTCTGCATGCGCAGCTCCCCAAACTTCGGGTGCATGGTCTTCACGATGGCGTCCCGCGCCCGGAAATGGGCATCTTCCAGCATCTCCGGCGTCCGGTAGATCTTGCCGGAGGGAATGCCGAACTTCTCCATCAGTTCCTCCAGTGGTCCGGCATCGATGGTGCGGGTCCAGTCGGCGATGAGGTCGTCGAGTTCCTTCTGGCGTGCCCCGCGTGCCGTGTGGGTCGCGTACCGCTCGTCCTTCGACAGCTCCGGCCTGCCCATGGCCTCCGCGAGCCTGCCGAACACGGTGTCCTGGTTGGCGGCGATCAGGATCATGCCGCCATCGCGGGTCGGGTAGACATTGGAAGGCGCGACGTTGGGAAGGATCGCGCCAGTGCGTTCGCGGACATAGCCCGTCTTGTCGTATTCGGTGACCAGCGACTCCATCATGTTCAGCACGGCTTCGTAGATCGCCGAATCCACAACCTGGCCCTGCCCCGTGCGCTCCCGGTAATAGAGGGCGGAGAGGGCGCCGACGCAGGCGAACGTGGCGGCCAGGGAGTCGCCAATGCTGATGCCCATGCGGCTTGGCGGCGTTGATGGATCGCCGCACACGTAGCGGAGCCCGCCCATGGCCTCGCCAACGGCCCCGAAACCGGCGCGCTTGGCGTAAGGACCCGTCTGGCCAAAGCCGGAAACCCGGATCATGATGAGGCGCGGGTTGATCTTCTGCAGTTCGGCATAAGAGAGATTCCAGCGCTCCAGGGTGCCCGGTCGGAAATTCTCGAGCAGGAAGTCGGCCTTGGCTATGAGGTCCCTGGCAATCGCCTGGCCTTCGGCCTCGCGCAGATTCAGGGTCACGGACTTCTTGTTGCGCGCCACCACGGGCCACCAGAGCGACATGCCGTGGGCTTTCTCGCGGCCCCATTCCCGCATGGGGTCGCCCTGGCCGGGGGGCTCTATCTTGATCACCTCGGCGCCGAAATCGCCGAGGAGCTGCCCGCAAAAAGGCCCCGCCAGAAGCGTGCCCATTTCCACCAGGCGAAGCCCCGCCAGTGGACCGTTGCCCTGTGTTCGTTCGTTTGCCATCCCAAAGCCCTGTCAGAGAGGTCGAAAATCGCGCTGCGTGGCGCAGTCCCGAGGCCCCGGATGGGCCAGCGGCCTGGCAAGTTGTTGTAACGCTGACTGCGCCGTATAGAATACCGTTTTTCCAGCCTGCTGTAAGGCCATGAGCCAGCCGCCACGCCACGTTTCCATCATCGAGGTTGGCCCGCGTGACGGGCTCCAGAGCGAGCCCGAGATCCTGGCGACGGCCACCAAGATCGAGTTCATCCGCCGGGCGGTCGATGCCGGCATCCGGCGCCTCGAGGTCACCAGCTTCGTCCATCCGAAGCGTGTGCCGCAGATGGCCGACGCCGAAGACGTGATTCGCGGTTTGCCGCGTAAGGAAGGCGTGATCTACATCGGCCTTGTCCTGAATCGCAAGGGCTTTGATCGGGCGCAAGCCACCGGCATTCACGAGATCGGCATGGCTGTGGTCGCGAGTGACACCTACAACCAGCGCAACCAGGGTGTACCGACGGCGGAGTCGGTAAAGGCCTGGGTGGAGATTGCCAGGGCCGCAAAGCTCGCCGGTGTCCGGGCGAATGTGATGATCTCGTCGGCGTTTGGCTGCCCGTTCGAGGGCGAGGTACCCGTGAAGCGCGTACTCGAGCTTGTCGAGCAGGTGATGGAGGGCGATCCCGTGGAGCTTGGCCTCGCCGACAGCATCGGCGTAGGCGTTCCTTCCCAGGTCCGGGATCTCATCGGCGCCGTTCGCGACAAGGCACCGGGCGTGCCCATTCGCTGCCATTTCCACAATACCCGGAATACCGGCATTGCCAACGCACAGGCCGCGCTCGATGCCGGCGTCGCGTCGCTGGATGCCAGCATTGGTGGTATCGGGGGCTGCCCGTTCGCCCCGGCGGCGACGGGCAATATTCCCACGGACGATCTGCTTTATCTGCTTGACCGCTCCGGTGTGGAGACTGGAGTCTCGCTGGAGCGGATCATCGCCACGAGCCAGTGGCTCATCGAACAACTTGGCCGGGGCACGCCCGCGATGCTGCCCAAGGCCGGGATATTTCCGAATGTCGCGGAAGCCAATCGAGCCCGGCTGGCGAGCTGACGCCGGGGACAGAAGGGCAAAGAGAACAAGCGCCCCCGCCGGGGCTTTCTGGTGCGGGGCAAAACAGGACTGGTTGTCGTGGCAGAGTCTGCCGCGGTCCCGAAGCTGAGTAATGGAACATCTGAGAGGCCTGTATGAGTTACCGACTAGGGGTTGACGTTGGCGGAACGTTCACGGATCTGTTGCTCATTGACGAGCAGAGTGGTGACGTCTTCACGGCCAAGGTGCCCAGCACCCCGCACGACTCGTCCGTCGGCGTGCTGAATGGCATCGAGAGGGTCTGCAAGAACGCGGGCATCGATCCCAACAAGATCACCCACTTCATGCATGGCACGACGGTGGCCACCAACACCGTGCTCACCGGATCCGGTGCAAAGGTTGGACTGGTAACCACCAAGGGTTATCGCCAGGTCCTGCAGATCGCCCGGTCATTCGTGCCGGGCGGCCTGGGCGGCTGGGTGATCTACAACAAGAGCCTGCCCATTGCACCGCTGGCGCTGACCATCGAGGCCGACGAACGCATCGGCGCGCGGGGCGAAGTGGTGCGCAAGCTCGATGAGGCCAGGCTGCGCAGGGACCTGAAGGCGCTCAGCAAGAAGGGCATCGAGGCACTGACTATTTCGCTGATCAATTCCTTCGCGAATGGCGACCATGAGGTACAGGTCGCGAAGATCGCCAGGGAGATCATGCCAAACATTCCGATCTCCCTGTCCTCGGAGATCGTTCCCGAGATGCAGGAGTACGAGCGCACCATCACGACGGTAGCCAATTCATACGTCCGGCCGAAGGTCGAAACCTACGTGCGAAACCTGCACCGGCAGCTGCAGAAGACCATGAGCAAGGTGCAGCTGCACATCCTTCGCTCCGATGGCGGACTCGCGTCGGCCAAGGCCGCAGAAGCATTTCCCGTGAACCTGCTGATGAGCGGTCCGGCAGGCGGGGTATCCGGTGCGGTGTGGGTTGCCCAGCAGGCTGGCTTCAAGAACCTGCTCACCTTTGACATGGGTGGCACGTCCACCGACGTGTGCCTCGTGGAGGATGGAAAGGCCCAGCTGCGGCGCGAAACCACCGTCGGTGACGTGGTGGTTCGCGCGTCTTCCGTCGACGTTCGCACTGTCGGCGCGGGTGGTGGCTCGATTGCCAAGGTTCCGGAACTCACCAAGGCCCTTCGGGTGGGGCCTGAGAGTGCAGGGGCGGTTCCGGGCCCTGCCGCCTACAACCGGGGCGGCACGCTGCCGACCGTTACCGATGCCAACGTCGTCCTGGGCTACCTGCCCAGCGGCGAAGTGCGGCTCGGTGGCGACATGAAGGTCCGCCGGGATCTCGCCGAGAAGGCCGTGCAGTCGATCGCGGACGCACTCAACCTCAGCCTGAAGCAGGCAGCGGCCGGCATCATCGACATCGTGAATGAGAACATGTACGGGGCCCTGCGCCTCGTGTCCGTCGAGAAAGGCTATGACCCGCGTGACTTTGCCTTGATTGCATTTGGTGGCGCCGGCCCACTGCACGCCAATGCCATCGGGAAGCTCATGAATTCGTGGCCGGTGATCATTCCTCCGGGTCCCGGCGTCCTGTGCGCCTACGGCGATGCCACCACCCGGGTCCGCGACGAGGCATCCCGCACCTTCATCCGCCGCTTCGGCGAGACCACCACAAAGGAAGTCTCCAAGATCTTCCGGGCGCTGGCCAGCGATGCCTCCAAGGCCCTCGACAACGAAGGCATTCCGAAGGCGGACCAGTCCGCGAGCTACCAGGTGGATATCCGCTATCACGGCCAGGGCCTGCTGCTGACGGTGGACTTCACGATTGAGGAATTCGAGCAGCGTGGCCTCGATGTCATTGGCGAGCGCTTCGACGAGATGCACCGGCAGTTGTTTACTTTCGCCCTGCCACTCGAGAAGGAACTGGTGAACCTGCGTGCGGTGGCCCAGGGCAAGCCGACCAACGTGCGCGCCTTGCGGGTGGAGAAGGGCGGGGAAAGCCCGTCTGCGGCCGCGTCCGCGAAACTGACCCTCTACGTGGAGGGGAAGGACCAGGAGGCCACCCTGTACGACCGCTCCAGGCTCAAGTCCGGGAATGTCGTCAAGGGCCCGGCTATCGTGCTCGAGATGGACTCCACCACGCTGATCCTTCCCGGCCACGTCGGGACGGTCGATGACTGGGGCAACATCCTCATCACCCCGGCGGCCTGATGCACCCTGTGCATCGCCAAGCCAGCCACAGAATTCAGGAGTATCGAAATGCCAGCCAAGATCGTTGAGACACGTCCCCGCCCGTTCAAGCGGCTCAAGATTGACCCCATCACGCTCGATATCATCGAGAACGCCATGCTGAACGCCCGGCATGAGATGGACACCGTGCTGTTCCGCACGGCCATGTCGCCCGGCATCCGCGAGCAGCATGACGAGTTCCCGATGATCGCGAACCTCGACGGCAAGATGGTCGTCGGGCAGTTCGGCAGCTTCATCTATGGCTTCAAGGCCGCCTATGACGGGACGATCGAGGAGGGCGACATGTTCCTCACGACCGACCCCTACACCTGCAATGGCGCCGTCAGCCATTCCAACGACTGGCTGCTCCTGCGGCCGATCTTCAAGGACGGGCGCCTGATTGCCTACGCGGCAATGTTCGGCCACATGACCGACATCGGTGGCAAGGTGCCCGGCAGCCTCCCGACCGACGCCCAGTCGATCTTCGAGGAGGGCATCCGCATCCCGCCGACCAAGATCTTCAAGAATGATGTCCTGCAGGAGGACATCCTCGAAATCATCCTGCACAACTGCCGCATGCCCCAGTGGAATCGCAGCGATTTCTACGCGATCGTTGCTGCCATTCGCACCGCCGAGAAGCGGGTCATCGAGATGTCGAACCGCTTCGGCGACGACACGCTGTACTCCGCGCTGGAGGACCTGCTCGACCGGAACAAGCGGGCGATGAGCAAGCTCATTAATGCGGCCGTGCCCACCAAGAAGCAGTACTTCGAGGACTACCTGTGCGACGACGGCATGGGCATGGGTCCCTACAAGATCAAGTGCGCCATGTGGCGGGAGGGGGGAAAGGTAATCTTCGACTTTGAAGGCACCGACCCCCAGTCGACGGGCTCCGTGAACTTCCTCCTCAATGAGGAGATGTTCAAGATGTTCTGCGGCGTCTACATGATCATGGTCTTCGACCCCCAGATCATGTTCAACGACGGCTTCTATGACCTGATGGAGGTGCGCATTCCGGAGGGGTCGCTGCTGAAGCCGCGCTTCCCCGCAGCGTTGTCCTGCCGCACGCATGCCCTCGGACGGATCTTCGACATTCTCGGTGGCCTGCTTGGCCAGGGCAATCCGGACTTCCTGTGTGCCGCCGGCTTCTCCGACAGCCCCCACTTCATGTACTCGGGCTACCGCAAGACGGGCGAGTGGTACCAGCTGTACAGCATCGGGTTCGGCGGCATTCCAGGGAAGCCGTTCGGCGACGGCCCGGACGGTCACTCCCTGTGGCCGAGCTTCACCAATGTCCCCAACGAGTTCCTCGAGAGCTACTTCCCGCTCCGCATCGAGGCCTACGAGACGCTGGCAGACACGGGTGGCGCGGGCCTGCATCGCGGCGGCAACGCCCTTCGCGTGGGCTATCGCTTCCTGGAGCCGGGCCAGATCTCGATCCACGATGACCGCTGGCTGACGTACCCATGGGGCGTCAACGGTGGGCTGCCGGGCGCCCGAAGTCGGAAGATCATGATCAGGAAGAACGGCAAGAAGGAGCTTCTGCCGGCCAAGTGCGACCGTATTCCGGTGGCAGAGGGCGACCTTCTGTACTTCGATACCTGGGGCGGTGGCGGCTGGGGTGATCCCCTCAAGCGGCCGGCCGACAAGGTGGCGTTCGACGTGGAAGCCGGTCTTGTCACGCGCGACGGCGCCAAGCGCTATGGCGTCGTCGTCAAGCCCAACGGCACGGTCGACGAGAAGGCAACGACGGCACTACGCGCGAAGATGGCCAAGAAGCGCGGCAAGACCAAGCTCTTCGACTTCGGGGGAACCATCCCGGAGCTGAAGAAGGCCTGCAGGAAGGAAACCGGCCTCGAGGCGCCAAAGACCCCGGTCTTCCAGACGTGGGCAAAGCCGCGCGCGGAAGGCTCCAAGGGCGGTGCCGGCAAGAAGGCTGCCCGAAAGGTCGCCTGACGGCACGGGCGGAAGCCAGGGGCACAGAGCGAGGCCCTGGGGCACTTCGCGTGCTTCAGGGTCTCTCCTTGTCGGGGCGCTGAACGCTCTCCTCAGTCCTCCGGCGAGGAGACCGGATTGTCCGTGGCGATCGCGAGGGCCTGCTGCTCTCCCTGGGAGAGGAAGTCCTCGCCAATGCGCTGGGCAGTGGCGCGCAGGCGCGGGATGAAGCGCTGGATGGCCTCGGCTTCCGGCACTGCCGTGCTCGAGAACCGGATCGTCAGGGAGGCCAGGACTCTTTCTCCCGCCAGGATCGGCACGGAGAGGCTGAGTTCGTCCGACACCCGCCGAGGCCTCCGCCACGCGGCGTAGCCCCGCTTGCGGGTTTCCAGCAGGAGATCGTTGACCTTCTTGCGGTTGACCGCCGGCTGGTCTTCGGTTCGCTTGGATTTGCCGAGGAGATCGAGCAACGCCTCCCGCTGTTCCGCCGGACACCAGGCCAGGTATGCGATGCCTGATGCCGAGCCCAGTATGGCAACCCGGAACCCCGGTCCGCGCTTCTCGACGGCCAGCGGACTGCGGTGGTCGGTCGTCTGCCGGACGAGCATCGTCGATCCGGACAATGTCGCGATGGCAATCGGCCACACGAGTTCATTGCAGAGTTCGTACATGTAGGGGCGCGCTATCTGCGTGACCCAGGCCTCGTCATCGAAGCCGTCGGACAGGCCACGCACCAGGATGGTCAGGCGATAGCGCTCGTCACTTGCCGCCCGATACGCATAGCCGGCGTGGCAGAGTGTCTCCAGAATGCGGTAGGTGGTTGTCCGGGGGAGATCGATGGCCGTGGCGACCTCGGAAACCGTAGCTCCGTTCTGCTGGTTGAGGACGTGGAGGACCTCGAGTCCGCGAAGCAGTGCGCGAATGGGGCGGGTGGAAGTCATCTGGCGTGTGCGTCCTGACCTGACCGACAGGCGGACGATGGTAGTCAAGCAACCCGTCAATTCCAAGAGGATTCCGGATTTGTTACATCCCGTTACGACTGCCTGTCGACCAGCGGTCACTGGCCCGGTGGGACGCTTCTGGCAGCGAAGTGGCGGTTAGCATGGTACTGGGGTGCGGCAGGTAATCACCGATTGACTGGGGCAAGACGATGAATGGCAGGGCAACGGATCAGGGAACAGTGCTCGTCACCGGCGCCAATCGCGGACTCGGGCTCGAATACTGCCGCCAGCTGGCGGCGGCCGGCTGGCAGGTGCTGGCCTGCACGCGGAATCCCGACCGGGCGCCCGCCCTCCGGGAACTCGCGCGCGCCCATCCCGGCCGGGTCCGTGTGCTGCCCCTGGACGTGGTTGACGAGGCCAATGTCGACGCCCTGGCCAGCGACCTGGGCGGTCTTCCCGTGGACATGCTCATCAACAACGCGGGCACGTTCGGGCCGGAAGGCTCGCCCGCCGGAATGCGGTACCAGAGCCTCGCACACATGGACTACGGGATCTGGCGCGACATCCTGGAGGTCAACCTGCTGGCGCCCTTTCGGCTTACGGTGGCGCTCGCCCCCAGCCTGCGCCTTGCGCCGCGACCGGTGGTCGTCATGCTGTCCAGTGACCTGGGCTCGATAGCCAACAACCGGATGGGCCACTCCCATGCCTACCGGACCAGCAAGGCAGGGCTGAACATGCTGACGAAGGGCATCGCCAATGAATGGCGCGACCTCATCATCATCTCGATGGCGCCGGGCTGGTGCAGGACCGAACTGGGCGGCGCGGAAGCGGAGATCGACCCCGCCGAAAGCGTGCGCGAGCAGCTTCGGACCTTTGCCCGGCTCGATGCGAGCCACAGCGGTCAGTTCCTGGACAGGTTTGGTGCCCAGGTGGCCTGGTAGCCTGGTAGCCTCAATAAATTACGGTAGTTGCCTTCGTCTTGAGATAGGGATCGAGGCCCTCACGGCCAAACTCGCGACCCCAGCCCGACTGCTTGTTGCCGCCGAAGGGAATGGCCGGATCGACAGCGGCATGGCAGTTGATGCTGACCTGGCCCGCGTCGATCAGGCCGGCCATCCGGTGTGCCACCGAGATGTCCCTGGTCCAGACGCTTCCCGACAGGCCATAGATGCTCTTGTTGGCCTCGTCCGCCACGGCCTGGAGGTCGGAGTCGCCGAAGGACTGGGCGCACAGTACCGGACCGAAGATCTCCTCCCGGGCAATCTGCATGTCCATGTTCGTCTTGCTGAACAGGGTTGGCTTGACGAAGAAGCCGCGACCCGGCATCGCCTCGCCGCCGCACACCAGTTCGGCACCGGACTTCCGGCCCGACGCCACGTAGGTCATCACCCGCTCGCGCTGCTCGGCCGAGATCAGCGGGCCCAGGTCGCTGTCCGGGCTCAACCCGGGGCCGATCCGGAACTTGTTTGCCATGTCGCCAACGCGGCTTACCACCCTGTCGAAGATGTCCTGGTGCACGAAGAGGCGCGTGCCGGCCATGCAGTTCTGGCCCTGCAGGAAGAACGCCCCGCGCGTGACGCCAGGGATGACGCGCTCGAGGTCCGCATCGGGGAAGACCACCATCGGCGACTTGCCACCCAGTTCGAGCGTGACCCGCTTCAGGTTGCCGGCGGCCGCGCTGATGATCTTCTTGCCAACTTCGGTGGATCCCGTGAAGGCAATCTTGTCCACGTCGGGGTGGGCAGCCAGCGCCGCCCCAGCAGACTCGCCGAGGCCTGGGACGATGTTGATGACGCCATCCGGAAAACCCACCCGCTTGACGAGTTCGCCCAGGAAGAGTGCCGTTAGTGGAGTTTGCTCGGCCGGCTTCAGGACCACCGTGCAGCCGGCCGCGAGCGCGGGGCCGAGCTTCAGCGTCGCCATGATCAGGGGGGCGTTCCACGGAATGATGGCGCCCACGACGCCAATCGGCTCCCGGCGCGTGTAGGTCAGGGACTCGCCGTTGCGCACCCCACCGGGAGAAACCGGAATCGTATCGCCAGTGATCTTCGTGGCCCAACCGGCGTAGTAGCGCAGGAAGTCGCAGCCGAAGGATGCGATGGAATACTGGGCCACCATGAGCGGCATGCCGTTGTCGAGCGTTTCAAGCTCGCTGGCGAGGGCCAGGTTCGCCTCCAGTTCGTCGGCCAGCTTCCAGATGAGCTTCGTCCGCTCGTAGGAAGTGAGCTTCGACCACTCGCCGCGGAATGCCCTGCGGGCGGCCTGCACGGCGCGATCGATGTCTTCCTTGCCCCCGCCGGACACCTTCGCCAGGTGTCCCTCGGTCGCGGGATCGAAGACATCGATGGTTTCCCCGGACGCCGACGGGACCCACTGGCCGCCGATCAGCAGGCGGTGATCGCGGGCGAGGAAAGCCCGGGCTGCGGGGCTTGCTGTAAGATTCTGGGCAGCGGCGCTCATGGACCATCTCCGGGTGCGAGGCCCGGCAGCATAATTGCCGGCCCCGGCCTGAGGCAAGGCACGAAGGGCGCGGCGCAGGGGTGCCCCGCGGGCCGTGATGACTGCCGCAGGCTGCCCTGTACAATGCAGCGCAATTGAGCGTTCCACCATTCACCACCAGCACCAGAAGAGGGACATGACCATGGCGATCAAGGTTGGCGATCGGCTGCCTGAGGGCAAGTTCGGGATCATGACCAAGGACGGCCCCGGCTCCCTGACGACCCAGGAGCTCTTTGGTGGCAAGAAGGTAGTGTTCTTCTCCGTGCCGGGCGCCTTCACCCCGACGTGCTCCAACAGCCACCTCCCGGGATATGTGAAACATGCCGCCGAGATCAGGGCCAAGGGCGTGGACACCATCGCCTGCATGTCCGTGAACGACGTGTTCGTGATGGATGCCTGGGGCAAGGATCGCGGCGTTGGCGACAAGGTGCTGATGCTGGCCGATGGCAATGGCGATTACACGAAGGCCCTGGACCTGGCGCTCGACGCCAGCGGCTTCGGCATGGGGCATCGCAGCCAGAGGTTCTCGATGGTGGTCCAGGACGGGATCGTCAAGGAGCTCAATGTGGAGGCGCCGCGCGAATTCAAGGTAAGCACTGCCGAATGCGTCCTCGGCCAGCTCTGACCCCACCGCCGATCAAACCAGCAGTCCAGGCAGGAACCATTCGATGGAAGAGACGCAGGTTGTACAGACACTGCCGTTCGTCTACGCCGTATTCAAGTACATCCACATACTGCTGTTCGTGTACTGGCTTGGCGGTGACGCGGGCGTGTTCTACTCCAGCACGTTCGTGATCAACAACAAGCTGTCCAGGGATTCCCGCCTGACGGCGTTCAAGATCTTCCTGAACCTCGACATGCTGCCCCGCTATTGCCTGGCCCTGATGCTGACGGTCGGCGGCATCCTGGCGGAATTCGTCGGATATGAACACCCGGCCTGGCAGATGATCGGCATCGTTGCCCTTGGCCCGATCTGGGTCTGGGTGGTTCACATGGTGCACGCGAAGGAGGGCACCGAGTTCGGCAAGGTGCTGGCAAAGGGCGACTACTGGTTCCGGTTCATCATGATCTTTGCCCTGCCAGCATCGGTGGTGTACCACTGGATCACCGGGCCGTTGCAGCCATTTCCGTGGCTTGCCGCCAAACTGCTCATCTTCTCCTTCCTGATATTCTGCGGATTCATGATCCGCAAGAAACTGCCACCCTTCATCGAGGGCTTCCGGATGATGGCGGGGCAGGGCGTGACGCCCGAGAGCGACAGCAAGATGTACAACGGCCTCATGGCCTGTCGTCCGTACGTCTGGGCGATCTGGGCGGGGGTGGCGCTGTCGGCGTTCCTCGGCGTCTGGAAGCCGGGGATGTAGCCTTCAGCGGGTCAGCCAGTAAGTGACGCCTGCCATGGCCGACGATGCGGCGATGAGTATTGCAACAGGCAGGAAGTCCCCCGAGTACAGGTAGCCGGCCATGATGCTGAAGCTCCCGCTCAGTACCAGCGCCATCGAACTGGACAGGCCGGCCGCAGTGCCCGCGATGTCCGGTCGGCAGTTCACCGCGCCGGCCACCGAGAGCGGCGTCTGGATGCCGGCCGCGAACATCAACAGCGTGAGCGGCGTCAGCAGTCCCGCGAGGGTGACGCCCGACGCCGCGACATCAAGCAGGAGCGAGCCACCGGAAATCACGATCATCGCAGTGGCGGCCAGGAGAATCCGCCGCATGCCGATCCGGCTCGTCAGCCGGGCGCCGCCTGCCGCGCCCGCGACGTAGACCAGGCCCATTGCGCCCCAGATGGCGCCGAAGCGTGCCTCGCCGATGCCCAGGTGGTCATTGAAGACCACCGCAGCCACGGCGAGGAATGCGAAGAAGCAGCCCTGCATGAAGGCGTACATGAGCGTATAGCCCATGAAGACGCGCGAGCCCAGCAGCTGGCCATAGCTCGTGGTCCAGTGCTGCAGCCCGGTGCTCGCGGGCGCCGCCTGGCGGGTCTCCGTGAGGCGCAGGGACATTGCGATCGTCACCACGAATCCCAGCACTGCGCTGGCCGCGAACACGGACTGGGGACCGGCCCATGCGCTGAGGAAGCCGCCAATCAGCGGGCCGACCACCGGGGCGATCCCCATGGCAGCGCCGATCCAGGAGAGCGCACGTACCGCACCGAGGGCGTCGTTGGTGTCCCGGACGATGGCCCTGGATCCCACCGTACCGACGCTGACCCCGAGGGCCTGGAGGACCCGGCAGGCGAGCAGCGCGGGAAAGCTCGCGGCCACCGTGCAGGCCAGGCTCGCCACGGTGAACAGCGCGAAGCCGGCCAGGATCACGGGTCGCCGGCCATGGCGGTCGCTCAGGGCTCCGGCGAGCGGCTGGCCGACGCCAAGGCCAAACAGGTAGGTCGCGATCAGGAACTGCGCCTGGCCCTGGCCAACGGCGTAGCGCTCGGCCAGCGCCGCCAGCGTGGGCACGACGACGATCATGCCGAAGGGCGAGAGGGAACTCGCCAGCCCGAGCAGCCACAGTGATGGGGCTGGCCTGGGGGTCAACGGAGGCGCTTCTCGATCTCCGGGATGATCTCGAAGAGGTCACCGACGAGGCCGATGTCGGCGATCTCGAAGATCGGCGCCTCGCCGTCCTTGTTCACGGCGACGATCGTTCCTGCATCCTTGATCCCCGTGAGGTGCTGGATCGCGCCGGAGATGCCAAAGGCCATATAGAGCTCCGGCGCGATGATCTTGCCCGTCTGGCCAACCTGCATGTCATTGGGCACGAAGCCGGCGTCCACGGCGGCGCGTGAGGCGCCGACGCCCGCTCCCAGCCGCTCGGCGAACCGGTACAGCAGGGCGAAGTTCTCGGCGCTGCCTACGCCCCGGCCGCCCGACACCACCAGTCGGGCGGTCTGCAGGTCGGGCCGGTCGGACTTCCCGGAGCGCAGCTCGATGAAGCGCGTGTGCTCCGGCGGAGGGGCGGATGCGTCCACCGCGCGAACCGGCGCGGCATTGCCGCCTCCAGCGGGCTTGAACGAGGCGCCGCGGACCGTCGCCACGACCTTCGTGCCTGCCGGGACCTCGACCGTGACGATGGCATTGCCGGCATAGATCGGCCGCTGGAACGTGCGGGGTCCGATCACGCTCATCACGTCGCTCAGCTGGGGCACGCCGAGCAGGGCCGCAACCCTGGGCAGCAGGTCCTTGCCGAACGTGGTGGACGGGGCCAGCACGTAATCGTATCCATCCGCGAGGGTCGCAACCTGCGGCGCCAGGAAGGCAGCCATCGCCCGCCCATTGTCGTTACCGGTCACCGTGAGGACGGCCGTTACCCCGGCCAGGGTTGCCGCCTGCGCCGCGACAGTCGTGGTGTCTCCGCCCAGGATGACGACCTCCATGGCGGCTGGTGCAATAGCCGAGGCGCAGGCGACGCAGCGCGCAGTGCTTTGATTGAGGGTACGGCCGTCGTGCTCGCCAACGATCAGTACGCGGCTCATGCCAGGAACCCCCGGTCGTGCAGGGCGCCGACCAGCTCGTCCACGTTCTTCACCATCACGCCCCGGGACCGGGCCGCTGGCGCCTCGTACCGGATGACGCGCAGGACCGGCGCAACGTCCACTCCCAGGGACTCGATGGCCAGAATCTCAATCGGCTTCTTCTTGGCCTTCATGATATCCGGCAACTTCACGTAGCGCGGCTCGTTGAGGCGGAGGTCGGTCGTCACCACGGCAGGCAGGTCCACTTCGAGGACTTCCAGGCCCGCGTCCACCTCCCGGGTGACTGTCGCCACGGTGCCATCCAGCTCCAGTCTGGAGGCGAACGTGGCCTGGGGGCGGTTCCACAACGCGGCCAGCATCTGGCCCGTCTGGTTGCAGTCGTCGTCAATAGCCTGCTTGCCGAGCAAAACCAGGCCAGGCTGTTCCCTCGAGACAATCTGCCGGAGGACGCGGGCTGCGGCCAGCGGTTCCAGTTCCGCCGAGGTCTGCACGAGGATTGCCCTGTCGGCACCCATCGCCAGCCCCGTGCGCAGCTGCTGCTGGGCATCGTCGGGTCCTATCGAAACCAGCACGACTTCCTGGGCCTTGCCCTGTTCCCGGATGCGGAGGGCTTCCTCAAGCGCAATTTCATCGAAGGGATTGATGCTCATCTTCAGGCCCTCGGTGATGACCCCGGAGCCATCGGGCTTCACGCGGATTCGCACGTTGTAGTCAACGACGCGCTTGAGGCATACGATGATCTTCTGCATGGAAAAGTCCTTGGAACCAGGCGGGTCGCTCGGGCAGCCCGTTATTTTCAACGAGCAGGCCAGGAGGAACAAGCTTTGTCGCAGATCAATCGCCGGGATTCCCGATCGTCATTGCTGATGTCGGTGGAGGAACTGGCAGACGCCTTGCACGGCTCACCAGGCGGCCCCGAGTCAGAATCCGGCCTGGTCGTCGTGGACTGCCGCTTCAACCTCCTGCAACCCGAGGCCGGCCGGGCCGCCTGGCTGGCGGGGCACATTCCCGGTGCCTTTTACGCCGACCTCGACCGGGACCTGTCCGCGCCGCGCCGGCCGGACACGGGCCGTCATCCCCTGCCGGACCCGGAGCAGCTCCGGACCCTGTTCAGCACCTTCGGCATCGGGAAGAGCACCCTGGTGGTGGCCTACGACGAGGGTGGGGGCGGCCTCGCCGCCCGCCTGTGGTGGCTGCTCCGGTGGATGGGACACGCCCGGGTGGTGCTGCTGGATGGGGGCTTCGCCGCCTGGCAGAGCGCCGGCCTGCCGGTCAGCCGGGACTTGCCGGCATCGCGACCTGGCCGGTTCCAGGGCGCGCCCGGCCACATGCCCGTGCGGGACGCGAGCGAAGTGGCGGCGGGCCTGGCCAGCGACACCATCCGGCTCCTCGACATGCGGGCCGAGGAGCGCTTCCTTGGCCATGTGGAGCCCATCGATCCGGTAGCTGGCCACGTCCCGGGCGCGGTGAACGCGCCGTTCGGGGGCAACCTGACTGCCGACAACCGGTTCCAGCCGGGCGACGTGCTGGCCCGTCGCTACGCGCCGCTGATCGGCGACCGGCAGCCCGGGGAAATCGTCTGCATGTGTGGCTCCGGGGTGACCGCGTGCCACGGCATCTTCGCGCTGGAACTCGCCGGCCGGCCGGGCGCCGCGCTGTACCCGGGCTCCTGGAGCGAATGGATCCGGTCACCGGACCGCCCGGTGGCGGGAAAAGCGGACAGCGGCGGGAATAGATAGCCCAGCCAGTTGGCTGCGGGCGCCTTTCCCCGTACAGTCTCGGCCGCGAAACACCAGCAGGAAACCCCTCCGGAATGAACAGCAGCATCCTCCAGCGCGACCATCGCGCCGTCCGCGGCACCATCGCCTACACCAGCAACAAGCCGGACCGGGTTGGCCAGGAACGCGGCCGGGAGCATTTCCACATTTCCGTCCACAGCGACGGGCGGCGGACCTGCAGCGCTCATTCGGAGATCGACGACCGGCCCAGCGTCATGCGGGACATCGTCTACAGCCTGGACGAGCACTGGCTGCCCACGGACTGCTTCGTCCGACTGACCGTCAACGACCGTTTCATGGGCACCGGCTGGTTTCGCTTCGGCCCGGACTATGCCGAATGCGAGACCAACACGGCCCTCGACGGCCGGGTTTCACAGCGCATGGAAACGAAAGGCCGGTTGCAGGCGTTCCAGAATCACGCCATCGTCTGCGACGCCTGGCACATGCAGCTTTTTGACCGGCACAAGGGCCCGGGCCTGCAGAGCATCGACGAGATGCTGCTGTCCTCGCCGGACCACCGCGGCGCGACGGGACCCATGCTGTTCCGCATCGGCTTCGGCGTTGAGTACGTGGGGGAGGAGAGCATCACCGTCAAGGCGGGCAAGTTCGATGCCCTGCACTTCCGCTTCGTGTCATCGCCCGGCCTGCCCCAGGCACACCCGCCCTACGACATCTGGTGCACGGCCGATGGGGACTACATCTTCCTCAGGGGCGTGATCGGCGGCTACATGCTGACCGAGTACGAACTGGTTCGCCTGGAATACGAAAAAGGCTGATCGCGCACGGCAAGGCGCATTTAATTGCGCATCAGAGAGTTAAAGTAACTTCCTAAGGTCATTTTCACTTCAGGCCGGGCGTGTCCCACGCGAGCGTGCGTGGGCAGGCAGGCTTGCCAGGGTCGTTCCGCGCCAGCTTGGGGATGCGGGTCGATTCCGGTATGGTGACCGCCGCATCAGGCAGGGGCTCGGGTTCGTGGCGGCAAAGGACGGCAGCGGTCTGTACTACGGCTGGATCATCGCCGTGGCCTCTGGCGTCATCCTGCTGGTCACCAACGGCATGACCCTGGGCGGGCTCAACGTCTTCGACAAGCCGCTGCTCGAGTCACTGAGCCAGGCGGCTGGCGAGCCGGTGAGCCTTGCGGGTCTCAAGGCCCGCGACGCCATCACGCTGGCGGTGAGTGGCCTGATGGCGCCACTCGCGGGAGCAGCTGCTGATCGTTTCGGCGTCCGCCCCCTCATGATCATCGGCGCGATCCTCCTGTCAGCGGGCTACTTCCTTTACTCGACCGCTGACAGCCTGAGCGATATCTACGCCATCCATGTCCTCTTCGCCTCGGCACTGGCGACCTGTGGCCTCGTCGTCAACGTGATCCTTGTCTCCCGGTGGTTCGTGAAGGACCGGGGGCTCGCCATGGGCATCGCCCTTGCGGGCACCAGCCTTGGCAACGGCACGCTGCCGCCACTGAACGCCGCACTGATGGCGGAGGTCGGCTGGCGTTCCGCCTTTGCCTGGACCAGCCTCCTGCCACTGTTGCTGATACCGGTCATTCTCTTCGTGATCCGCGAGCGGCCGGCAGACCTCGTCGCCCAGCAGCCCGCCGCCGATTCGCGGGGAGGGTCTCCAAAGACCACGAACAGCCTCGCCCTGGGGGCCGCCCTGCGCACCGGCAACTTCTGGGTGCTCGCCCTGATCGCGATGTTCACGTTCTTCTCGATCATCGGGACCCAGGCGCACCTCAACCTGTACATGCTTGGCCGCGGGTTCTCGCAGATGGATGCGGGTTTCAGCTACACGGTGCTCTTCTACCTGGGTCTCCTGGGCAAGATCGCCAGCGGCTTCCTGGCCGACCGTTTCGGCCGCAAGCGGGTGTTTGTCTCGACGCTGGCAATCATGAGCGCGGGTGCGGTGTCCCTGACTTTGCCCGGACTCGAAGTCCTGTGGCTCGGACTCGTGCTCTTCGGCCTCGGCTGGGGCGGCCTGTACACGCTGCTTCAACTCCTCGCAGCGGACTTCTTCGGCCCCCGGCATCTCGGCAAGATCCTGGGCGCCATCACGGTCCTCGACACCCTGGGTGGTGGCCTCGGCCCGCCGCTCATTGGCGCCATCCGCGATAGCACCGGTTCCTACGACAACGCCTTCGTGCTCGTGTCCGGCCTGGTGATCGCGGCGCTGCTCATTTCCACCCGCTTCCGGCTGGACAGGCCGGTGCCCGGCACGATCGCCCGGGACGCACCCTGAGACACCCCCATGCAAAACCCGTTCAAGCCAAGTAATGCCCTGCGCGACGTGCGCTATGAGATTCGTGGCAGCCTGGCCAATCGCGCCAACGACATGGAGCGGCGGGGCTACGAGATCATCTCGCTGAACATCGGCAATCCGGGGCGGTTCGGTTTCCGAGCGCCCGAGACCATGCGGCTGGCCATGATCGAGAACCTTTCCAGCGCGGAAGGCTACTGCCACCAGAAGGGCATATTCCCGGCCCGGGAGGCGGTGGTGATGCAGCAGCAGCAGCGCGGCGTGCCTGGCGTGACTGCCGAGGACGTCTTCATTGGCAACGGCGTCAGTGAACTCATTGACCTGACCCTGCGCGCGCTGCTTGATCCCGGCGACGAGATCCTCGTTCCCAGCCCTGACTATCCCCTCTGGACCGCGAGCGTGACCCTGAATCAGGGCAAGGCCGTGCACTATCCCTGCCGGCCCGAGGCGGGTTTCCAGCCGGACCCTGAGGCCATTGCGCGCCTGGTGACGCCGCGCACGCGTGGCATCGTCGTCATCAACCCGAACAACCCGACGGGTGCCGTGTACTCGGAGGACACCCTCCGGGCCATCGCGCGCATCGCGGAGAAGCACCAGCTGGTGATCTTCAGTGATGAGATCTACGACCAGATGACCTACGACGGCGCCAGGTTCGTTCCCATGGCCACGCTGGTCAACGACACGCTCTGCGCCACGTTCAGCGGGCTGTCGAAGGTCTACCGGGCCTGTGGCTACCGGGTAGGATGGGTCTCCTACAGCGGCACCCGGGAGCACGCCCGCGACTACCTGCACGGCCTTGACCTGCTGGCGTCGCTTCGCCTGTGCAGCAACGTTCCGGGGCAATGGGCGGTCCAGACGGCCCTGGGTGGCTACCAGAGCATCCAGGAGCTGGTCCGGCCAGGCGGGCGGCTCTACGAGTCCAGGCGCGCCATCATCGAATCGGTGGCTGCCAGCCCGTACCTGCACGTGACCGAGCCTGAGGGCGCCATGTACGCCTTCGTGGGCGTCGACAGGACCCGTTTCCCGGAGTTCGACGACCAGCGCTTTGCCCTGGACCTGCTGGAGAAGAAGCACGTCCTCGTGGCGCCGGGCACCAGCTTCAATACCCGGGACAGCAATTTCTTCCGCATTACGAACCTGCCGGACGCGGGAACCCTGCGGGAAGTGTTCACCCGCATCCACGACCTGCTGGAAAGCCATGCCGCCGAGCGGGCGGCCTGACCAGCGGCCTGACCAGCGGCCTGACCCGCGGTGACCGATCCCGCCACGGACGAGGAGGTCCTGGCCGGGGGCGGTACGGTCATCACGGCCACGCACCGGCTGGCGAGGCAGATCCGCCAGGACCACGACCGCGCTCGTGCGGCTGCCGGCGCCCTGGCCTGGCCCACGGCCGACGCGCTGCCCATTGATGCCTGGCTCCGCCGCACCTGGGAGTCCACCGCGCTGCGTGATTCGGCGCTCGGCCGACATCGACTGCTGTCCGACGACGAGAGCCGCCTGGTGTGGCGACGGGTGCTTGCCAGCAAGGGCGAGGAGAGGCTCGACAGCGGCGTCATCCTGCCGCTGGTGGCGGCGGGCTGGCGCCTCTGCCAGGCCTGGGGAATCACGCCTGCCACCCTCGCAACCGCCGCCGACTCCGAGGACTCCCGCATATTCGCCCGGTGGGTGCAAGCCTACGTCCGCGAACTGGAGCGCAGGGCCTGGATCGACAGTGCCGGCCTGCTGCGGGCTCTTGGCCAGGCGGGCGTGGTCACTGACAGCGGTGCGCGAGTAGCAGGCGAGGCTCCGGTCGGTTTCGCCGGTTTCGATCCCTGGACGCCGGCGCTCGCGAGCCTGGCCGACCGGCTGCGTGCGGCCGGGACGGCAGTCAGCCTGATCGCGCCGCCGCGGAGAACCGGGACCCTCGGCATCGTTGCAGCACGGGACGGGAGCGAAGAACTCGCCCGCGCGTTCGCCTGGGCTGCCAGTCATTCCGACCCGGGTACCGGGTCGCCACCGGCCATCATCGTGCCCGACCTGGAGCGTGATGCTGGAAGAATCCGTCGCATCGGCCTCGACACCCTGGCGCCCGGCTGGCAGTTGCGCGAGCCCCCGGTGCGCCCGTTGGCGCTCGCCATCGGGCGACAGCTGGCCGACTACCCCGTGGTGTTCTGCGCGCTGAACCTCCTGCAGCTGCTGGCCTTCGATGTCAGCTTCGAGCAGGCGAGCCTTCTACTGCGATCCTGTTACCTCGCCGGAGCGGAGGTGGAGCGGCCGGGTCGCGCCGGAGCCGAACTCGCGTTGCGCCGGCTTCCCCTGGAGCGTGTGGGACTGCCCCGGCTGTTGCAGCTGCTGGGCAACCATGCGCCGTTGCTGGCGAAGCGGTGGCAGCAGGCGGAATCGCTCGCCTCCGGTCTGCGCGCCCGACGACTGCCACCCGGCCAGTGGGCCAGTCACTTCGCGGCCTGGCTCACGGCTGCGGGCTGGCCCGGTGACCGTGGCCTTGCCAGCGAGGAGTTCCAGGTGGCCGAGGCATGGCAGCGCCTGCTGGAGGCCTTCGCCGGTACCGACGAGGTGGCGGGTCCGCTCTCGCTGGGCGCAGCGCTGGGCTTCCTCGCGCAGCAGGCCCGGGACAGGCCCTTCGAGCCGGAAAGTGCGAGTGACGCCATCCAGGTGCTGACGCCTCAGGAAGCGGAGGGGCAGGCTTTCCGGGCCCTCTGGGTCTGCGGCATGACCGCCGATCGGTGGCCCCCGCCGGCGCGTCCTCACGCACTCATTCCACTGGCGCTCCAGCAGGCTGCGGGGATGCCCGAGGCGACGCCCGCCGTTCAGGAGGCCCGGACGCGGCGGCGTTTCGAGAGGCTCCTCGCCTCGGCGGATCATGTGGTCCTGAGCTGGCCTGCGGAGCAGGACGAGGCCGAGACGCTGCCGAGTCCGCTGCTCACCGGCCTTGGGGGCGAGGGCATTCCCGGCGGGGAAATCCCGCTGCATAGGGACCGGCAGCAGGTGGCTGCCTCGGTCCGGGTGGAGCAGGTGGCCACCGACCAGCCGCCACCCCTGGCAGCCGGGCAGGGCGTGACGGGCGGCGCGCGCGTTCTGGCCATGCAGGCTGTCTGCCCGGCCCGGGCCTTCGTCGAGTTCCGGCTTCGCGGCGCACCCCTCGAGCCGGCGGCGAGGCCCCTGGATGCCGCCATGCGCGGCCAGGTGGTGCACAAGCTCCTGGAGCGTCTCTACCGGCTCGAGCAGTGCCGGCGCGGGCTGGGGCATCTGGCCAGCAACGCGCTGCGCCAGCTGTTCGAGCCGCTGGTAGCCGAGGTGCTCGCCGGTTTGCTCCCGGAGAGCGACCCGTTTCTCGATCGCCTGCGCAGCCTCGAGACGGAACGCCTGTGGTCCCTGCTGCTCACCCTCCGGGACCTCGAAGCGGACAGGCCGGGATTCAGCGCGGAAACCGAACTCGCCAGGGCCGTGACCATAGGGCCGCTGTCGCTCCGAGTTCGCCTCGACCGGCTCGATCGCCTGGATGCCGGGGGAGAACTGGTCATCGACTACAAGACAGGGAAATTCGCCTACGGCGGCTGGAAGCGTCCTCGCGTCCCCGAGAGCCAGCTGCCGCTGTACGCGGTCAGCGGCGGCTGCGACGGGGTGGCGGTGATCGAGTTCCGGCAGCCGGCAGCGCGCCTGCGCGGCGTTGCTGACGTGGCCATAGCCGTGCCCGGAATCAAGACTCCCCCGGCCTTCTTCCGGACGGAGGGGCTCGACTGGCAGGGCGCGCTCGCCCGCTGGCGGTCACAGCTCGAAGCGCTGGCCGGGGAGTTCTGTGGCGGCGACTACCGCGTGAACCCGGCTGACCGGAAATGGGCGGTGGACCAGTTTGCGGGGCTGACACGCATCCACGAGTTCCTGCCGTCAACCGACGGCGACGAATCGCCCGGGGAAGGTGAGGAGTGATGCAGAATGTTCGCCCGCCTGACGCGGATGAGCGCGAGCGCGCGCTCGACACCGCGCGTTCGTTCCTGGTCCAGGCGCCAGCCGGTGCCGGGAAGACCGAACTTCTGGTCAGGCGCTATTTGCGGCTGCTGGCGGAAGCCGCTGAACCCGAGGAGATCCTCGCCGTCACGTTCACCCGGAAAGCGGCGGCTGAGATGCAGCGTCGGATTGCCGGTGCCCTTGCTGACTCCCGGCAGGGCGAGGTGGCAGGCGGCCCGGACGTCGCGCCTGAACTGGGTCGGCTGGTCGCCGCCGTGCGTGAGCAGGACGCGGCGCGCGGCTGGAACCTGTCGCGGCACCCGGCCCGCCTGCGGATCAGCACGATCGATGCGCTCAATGCCGCCCTGGCCCGCAGCGCGCCTGTCAGTGCCGGCTCCAGCGTGCTCCGTCCCGTGGCCGAGCAGCCCGAGCGGCTGTACCGGCTGGCGGCAAGGGCAACGCTCCAGCTCATTGCGGAGCCTGGCCGGCCGGGCCCGGCCGTGGCCAGCCTGCTGGGTCACCTGGACAATGACCTGGCCATGGCCGAGAAGCTGCTGGCCCAGTTGCTGGCCCGCCGGGACCAGTGGCTGCCGTTCATCGGGCCGGGCCTTGACCCGGCCCGGGCCCGCCTGGAACTGGAAGGCAGCCTGTCACGCCTCGTCGAGCGGGAGCTGGATCGAGTGGAAGCGCTCATACCGGCGCCACTGCTCGCGGAGTTCACGGAGGTCGTGCATGCCGCGGCGATCAACCAGCAGGTGGATCTCGGGAATGGCCGCCAAGGCCCACTGGCCGAGCGTGCCAGCTGGTGGGGCCACGCCGCACAGATGTTCCTCACGGCGAGGGGCGAGTGGCGCAAGGCGTTCAACAGGAACAACGGCGTTCCGGCGGACCAGAAGGACCTCAAGGCCCATGCCATGGCCGTGCTCGGGGCGCTGGTGCCGGTCAACGGCCTGCAGGGCGCGCTGGCGACGGTGCAGACGCTGCCGGCACCACACTATCCGGCGAACCAGTGGAGCGCGCTGGAATCCCTGCTCACGTTGCTGCCATTCGCTGCAGCAAGTCTCAAGCTGGTGTTTTCGGCGGAGGGGGAAACCGACTATGCGGAAGTCGCGGTGGAGGCGAGGGCGGCGCTGGGCGAGGAGGCCGCCCCCAGCGAGCTTGCCTTGCGGGTGGACTGGCGCCTGAAGCACCTGCTGCTCGACGAATTCCAGGACACATCCCAGGCCCAGTATTCACTGCTCCGGGCGCTCACCCGAGGCTGGACTCCGGGCGATGGCCGCACGCTGTTCCTGGTGGGCGACCCGATGCAATCCATCTACCGCTTCCGGCAGGCGGAGGTGCGCCTGTTCCTCGACGTCCGGGATCACGGCCTGCCTGGCATCATCATGGAGTTCGTCCGGCTCCGAGCCAACTTCCGGTCCGTGCCCGCTCTGGTCGGCTGGGCCAATGACGCCTTCCCGCGGATCTTCCCCCCCCGGGATGACCTGCTGAGCAGCGCCATTGCATTTGCCCCCAGCCAGCCGACGCGGCTGCCCGGCGCCGGCGACACGGTCGGGGTCAGCCTGCATTGCCACCCGTGGGACGAGCCCGCCGCCGAAGCCGGCGGCGTGGTCCGCGTGGTGAAGGAGACCCTCGCGAGATCGCCCGACGGGAACATCGGGATACTGGTGCGTAGCCGTGGCCATGCGGCGCATACCGTTGCGGCGCTCAGGGCAGCAGGTATCGAGATGGCGGCGAACGACCTCGTGGAACTTGGACGCACCGGTCTGGCAAGCGACCTGCTGGCCATCACCCGGGCGCTGGTCCACGCGGGCGATCGGCTCGCCTGGCTCACGGTCCTCCGCTCGCCCTTGTGTGGCCTGTCTCTCGCGGACCTCGCGAGCCTCGGGTCGGCCCCGGGCCCCCGCACCTTGCTGGAACTGGCCGGCGATGCCGGGGAGGTCGCCAGACTCAGCGCCGACGGACGGGAGCGCACCGGGCGGCTGGTGGCCGCGTTCGACGCGGGGCTGGCCCGGCTGGGCCAGCTGCCGCTGCGTGATGTGGTGGAGGGCATCTGGCTCGAACTGGGGGGACCGGGCCTGGCCGGCAGGGAGCTGCCGCTCGCAGACCTGATTCTCGACGAAATCGGCCGGCACGATGCCGGGGGCGACTGCGCCGATGTCCTGGCGCTCGGCCGGGCGTTGGACAGGACCCGCGCGTCCCTGCCCGGGGCGGGCGCGCGGGTCCAGGTGATGACGATCCATAAGGCCAAGGGGCTCGAGTTCGATACTGTCATCGTGCCGGGACTCGGACGGGCCGTTCGACGGGAGGATCGTCCCGCACTGCTCTGGCAGGAGCTGGCTGGCACCGGCGCTCTCGACCTCCTGCTCGCGCCAGTCAATGCCAGCGGCGCCGATGATGACCGGTTGTACGAACTCCTGTGGGCACTCCGCGGGCAACAGGACCTTGCCGAGGCCGACCGCCTGCTGTATGTCGCCGTCACCCGGGCCCGCGAGCGGCTGCACCTCTTCGGCCAGGTCCGGGCCCCGGGCGGATCTGGCGGTGACAGCAGCGCCTCAGTCGGGCCTGCCCGGGGGAGCCTCCTGGAACGACTGTGGCCTGTGGTGGGTGCGGGGTGGCCCGCGGCGCCGGCCGCGGGCGGTGAGGTCGGCCCGCGGCCCGTGCCCGCTGCAGATGCCGCGGTCGACTGGCCCCAGCCGGCGCTCCGTCGCCTGGCCGCCGGGTGGCAGCGCCCGCCGCCGCCAGCCGGGTTGTGCCTGGCGCGGCAGGCCAGTACCGCCGACGAACGCAATCTCCTGCCCTATGACTGGGCCAGCGCCTGGACACGCCAGGCCGGCTCCGTCGCGCACCGCTGGCTGCAGGAGATTGCGCAGAATGGCGTCGAGAACTACACGCCCGAATGCCTTGACGCGCTACGCCCGCGCGTACGCCAGTTGCTGCTGCGCGCGGGCGTGGAGACTGCGGCGCTGGACCGGGCCATGGAGCGCGTCAGCGCCGTGCTCCGCGCGGCGGTGAACGATGAGCAGGGGCGCTGGCTCCTCTCGTCAGCGCACCAGGATCCGCTGAACGAGTATGCCGTGACGGTGGCCGACGGCGGCCGCTTCCGGCATCTGGTCATCGACCGGGCATTTGTCGCCGCGGACGGCGCACGCTGGGTCGTCGACTACAAGACGGGCAGTCATGAGGGCGGCGACCGGGAAACCTTCATCCGCACGGAGGTCGAGCGCTACTCACCCCAGCTTCGGGCCTATCGCCGGGCATTCAGCCTGCTGGAAGACCGGCCCACGAAGGCCGCCCTCTATTTCCCGCTGCTGCAGGTGCTGCAGATAGTCGACCTGGATGGACCCGAACCGCAGGCACAGCACCCCGGCTAGAAGGATCCCGCGATGCTCAGGTCATGCGCGCCGTCGGGCGTGGCAGGTCCGAGCATCTGGAGGGCGTTACGCAGCTCGGGCGGAGCCTCCGGCCTTGCCTTCGCCTTGCCCGTCAGCTCGTAGGACCGCGGTGGGGTGAACGTCACGGTGCCCGCTATTTCCAGCGGCCCACCCGCATCGGTGAGCAGGCCCGTGAGCGGCTCGCCGGGACCCAGCGCTTCAGTGTCGAAGGCGACGGAGTAGGTTCCGGGGCCAAGCTGTCGGCCGGGGGTGGCTATGGGCAGCACGACACCTGCCACGTTGAGGGTGCCAATGGCGGTCACAACCTGGCCGGCTTTCAGGGCCAGCCTGTCGAACCGTGCGGCCACCTGGCCCCCGCCGGCCCCTGCGGCCGGCGCGAGCCAGGACAATGGCGCCGCGGCCTCCAGGTCGCTGATGACCAGCTTCCCCCCGAGGCGGAGGGCGATTGTTCCGCTCAGGAAGCCCTCGGGCAGGGTGGCCTCCACGGCCGCCGCCGCCTGGCCGGTGAGCAACAGGAATGGCCGCGCACTCCAGCGCACCGGTCCGAGCGTGACGTCGCCCAGTGACACGCGATCTGCCGTGCCACTCCAGGCCGTTCCCGAGACGCCGGCAACCACGCCCGCAGGCAGGCCGAGAACGCCAAGGGCCACGCGGGCAGGCAACAGCGCGACGAGGGAAACGAGCAGGGCCGCAAGCCCGGTGCCCGCAAGCAGACGGCTCTGGCGCATTGGCAGCCTAGCGCCCGATGCGCTCGAGAACGAGATTTGAATTGACCCGACCGGGTTCCCCGCTCGGATCGAAGGATGCGGAGACAGCGGAGAGGCCGTGCCGCGCCTGGACGTCAGCCAGCCAGGCGGTGAGCTCGTCGAACGGGGCATTCTCCAGTCGCAGGCGGACACCGCCGGCCCCCTCGGGCTGGTTGCGCTTCAGGTACGCGCCAAGGCCCCGCTCCCGCGTCGAGCGGTCGATCACCACGACCAGGGACTCCCCGGTTGCCGCCACGGGTCCCGCCGCCGCAGCCTGGGGCCCGAACCGGCGGGCCACCTGCTCGATGTCACTGAGCAGGCTGCGCCGCTCCTCGACCTGGGCTGCGGCGCGTCCCCGTGCGGCATACAGCGGCTGCAGGCCAAGCGCGTAGACGAGTGCACAGCAGGCAAAGATGGCGGCCGCCAGCACCAGGACACGCTCGCGGGGTGCCAGCTTGTCGAGCCATTCACGGACGAATACCGCAGGATTCATCGCGACCGCCTCATGCGCCGGCGCCGGCCACACGGATCCGGCCCTGGATTTCGTCGCCGACTGCATTCGAGGACTGGATGTCGGCCTTGAGGTTGCCGGCCTCGACGACGAACTTGCGGATGGTGTCGAGCGCCTCGGCGCTGGGTGCGCGCACCTGCAGTTCGAGGACGCCGGCACGGTAGTTGAGGCCCTCGATCCTTGCATTGCCGGTCTTGGCCACGGCGACCGCCACCGTGCGCATCGTATCGAGGAACTGCCGGCCTGCCGCGCCAGCCGCGGCGCCGCCGTCGCCCTGGAGCCGTGCGTTCACCAGCGCACGCAGGTTGGCACCGGGGTCCGCGCCCGGGAACGTGAAACTGGCGGCCTGCCGGATGTCTGACTCCAGTGCGGCGCTTTCGCGCCGGAGCCGCCACGCATCGGCTCCGGCAGTCGCCACGATGGCGCCGGCCAGCGTCGCGACCAGGGCCGCGGCGAGCCGCCAGCGCGGCCAGTAGCTGCCCATTGAGTTCCGGCTGACGTACTCGCCCTGGAGAAGGTTGACGCCGGGATTCGTGACGATGGCGGCGGCCAGTCGGAGCAAGGCCCCGTCCGGCAAACGCCGTACTTCGAGACTGGCGACCCGGTCCTGGAACCGTTCCCAGAGCTCGTTTGGCAGCCCGTCCACGGTGGCGTCGTACACCTGGAGATTGCGGGGCGGCACGGCACCGTCCGTGGCCGGCGGTCGAGGCTGGGCCAGCCAGAGGTCGAGCAGGCCCTCGAGGGAATCGAGCTCGGAGACGACCGGATCGCCACCAGGGTCCCGGAGCAGGGCATGCTGCTGCTCGAGCACGAGGATCGTATTGCCCGCGACGTCCAGCACCGCGTCGCTGTCGGCGTGGATCGCCTGTGGCTGGATGCCTGCGGCGGAGAGTTGCGCCAGCCAGGCGTCCATCCGTTCCCGGCGCACCACGGCCACGGCCACCTGCTCATCGGCATACCGCGTGCCCGCGGCGAAGTGCAGCTCGTCGACGTCCTCGGCCAGCAGGTCCTCGAGCGCGAAGGGCAGAGCCTGGGCAATGCGGCTGGCGCCCTTCACGGGCACGTCGACCCGGGTGCGCAGCACGCGGGCAGCCGGGACCAGGACCACTGTCCGCCGGCCTGCACACAGGGGTGCGGCGTCACTGAGGGAACCCGCGGCAGGCGCCAGGACGCAGGCGCCCGTCCCGTCGACGACCGCCCACTCAGCCTGGCCGGCCCCGCCGGCGCGGGCGGTGTCGTCCGTCACCAGGCGGATGACGAGGATTTCAGTCATGGCTCAATTCACGTGCCTCATGTCCCGGGAGGTCAGTTCGCATCGAAGGTCCGCAGACGCGGCTGTACCACGTCGCCATTGCGCTCCAGGAGACTGTACATAGTGGACCGGGTGGTGCCAATAGATGTTGTCACAGTCAACAAAAACCAGTTGCTGCCGGTTGCCAGGGGCACTTCCACCGGAATCTCGGCGCTGGTGGCCAGGCGAAATGCATCCCTGAATTTTTCGGCCGATTCGAACTCCTCGGCGACCACCTCAGTGCCGGTCTGGGGCTGGGCCGCGAACTCGCACACCGACTTGATGCTGTCAGCCGTCTGGTTGGACACCAGGGAAGCCAGGACGAGGTCGGTAGCGGTATTGACGTTCAGTGGCCACTGGCCGGAGCCTTCCCCCTTGCGGGGCAAGGCGGTGACGTGGGGCGCCAGCCGTGCCAGGATCTCTGGCGTGAAGCCCCGGACAGCCTGCAGTTCACTGACCGAGGTCAACCAGAAGTTGGCTGCCAGGTACGGGGGACGGAGGCCTGAGTAATAGTCATCCTCGGCGCCGCTGGCTTCCGCCTGGGTGTCGGGATCGATCCAGTCGACCGCCGCGTCCGCGAGCCCGGTTGCGGTCACTTCGTCGAGACGAGGATCGGGGTCCAGGTCCAGCAGCATCAGCAGGCGCACGAACTGCGCCCGGGCCTCCGGATTGACCCTCGTGGTCCCGCGATCAACCAGGCTGTTCAGGTCGAACAGGCCCTGCTGGTCAACCAGCCAGCCTTCCAGCGTTCCTTCATTGAACTGGCGGACGAGAACCTTGGCCCAGGCCTCGCCCATCGAGTCTATGCCGCCTTGTCCGTCCTCCCGGCCATCGTCCGCGAGGAAGAACCTGGCCAGTTCCTCCCCGCCCAGGTCGTACAGCCGTGCCTGGTCCTGCAGGAGCAGCGTCTGGGTGCGCTGGATGTCGACGCTCGTGGTCCAGAGCAGGTTCACGGCGAGCACGGTGGCAATGGCCACGACGAGGATCGCGGTCAGCGCCGCGATACCCCGTTGGCGGTGGGAACCGGGCTGGCGATTCATTGGGGAATCTCGACCCAGCGTTCGATCTCGCCCCAGTCGTCGAGCTCGAGGATGAGCTGGATTCCCCTGGGGCGGCTCCCCCCGGGCACATCGGCGCGGGGCGGGGGCCACCGGTCGTAGCGCTCATTCTCGGCGTCGAAGTACCAGATCCTGAGATCCGTCACGCCGTCCAGGAGCTCCGTTCGCCGGGGCTGGTCCTGGAGGAGGTGATCCATGACGGGCCAGTAGTCCCGATACAGCTTGCCGTCCTCCACCCGGTACTGGAAGCGCTGGAGCGTACCGCGGAAGGGGAGGCCGGCAGGATTGCGCCAGCCGCCCCGGCTGCCGCGCACCTTGAAGTCAATGCCCTCCGTGACCAGCGGCGACTCGCCCTCGATGAGGCCCTGGTCCCGCACGACCCGGGGCTGAAGGCTGCCCAGATCGTTGGTCATCAGGCGCACGGCCCGCTGCACCCTGGCCAGGCGATCAGTCTGCTGACTGGTCTGGGTGGATTGATCGACGATCGCATTCAGCCCGCCGAGCGCCATGGCGCCGATGATCGCGAAGATGCCCATCGCGACGAGCAGTTCGAGCAACGTGAAGCCGCCTGAGCGCCGGGGCTCCCTCAACTCGCCGGCTCCAGGGCTGGCCAGTCGCCGGATGGCACGGTGCCGGGAGGCGCCGGCGTCCCGACAATGCCTGTCACGGACGCGAGGACATTGTCGGGCCGGTCGCTCAACGCAACGCTGACCTCCACCACCCGCAGGGCGTCGGCATCGGCCTTCGTCACCACCGTCCTGTATACCCACCGGGTGCGCGCCATCTCGATTTCATCGGACGACTTGCCGAGCGCCGGGAGCTGCTCGAGAAGCCGCAGGCGGGTGATCTGGTCCACGGCGATCCAGTGAGCGAAGGTCTTTTCCCGCAGGCGGCTGGCAGCAGTGAGCGACTGATTGACCTGCCCGAACGCCGCCATGAGGCCGAGCGCCACGATCACCAGGGCCACGAGCACTTCCAGCAACGTGAAGCCCGCCACTGCTCCGGATGTGCCATCACGCATGATCTTTTCTCAGCGTGATCTCGCCATCCGGGCCCACGCTCAGCGAGTAGCTCCGGTCCTCCTCCTTGCTGCGAATCCGGATCACGAAGCCGTCACTGTAGTCGCCGGAGGAAAAGATGAAGAGTTGCGGCTTGTACAGCTTTTCAACCTCCTTGCCGCTCTTCTCAAGGTTTACCGCCCGACCCTCGATTTCGAGCTCGAGTTCGAACACTCCGGGCAGCTCATGCGGCGCCAGGATGTCCTCCTCGAGAACGGACCATTTGTCGTCGGTCCGGTCGACGAGCAGGGGGCCCATGTCATACACGGAAAACTCGTAGCTCTGGGGGTACAGGCGAATACCCAGGTCGCGCGCCTGGAAACTTGCGTCCTCGGCTGCCAGCCTGAGCAGCGTTTCGAGGCGTTCCGCTTCCCGCCGCAGCTCGCGATCAGTGCCGCCGGCAACACCCACGGCGAGGGTGAACATGGCCGCCATGATGCCGATGATGAAGACCACCACCAGCAGTTCGAGCAGGGTGAAGCCGTCAGCCTTCCTGGCGGACCGGCGCACGGGCCTGTCAGTCGATATCCCAGTTGCCGACATCGGCATCCGGGCCGTCGCCTCCGGGCCGGCCGTCACGGCCCAGGGAGTAGATGTCGAACTCACCCTGCTTGCCGGGATTCTCGTAGACATAGGGGCGGTCCCACGGATCCCTGGGCAGCCGGTCCAGGTAACCCCCTTCGGGCCACTTCTGGGCAGAGTCCTGCGGAGGCGTAACGAGGGCATCCAGTCCCTCCTGACCGGTGGGATAGCGGAAGCGGTCAAGACGGTACAGCTTGAGCGCGCTCTCGATGGCGCGGATGTCCTGTTTCACCTTCGCACCCTGGGCGTCATCGATGCGGTTGATGACGTTTGGCGCAATCAGGGCGGCGAGGATGCCGAGGATGACCACCACGACCATGATTTCAATGAGCGTAAAGCCGCGTGCGGCCCGGAACGACAAGTTCTCGAACTTCATGAATTGACCCTGCGATTCTGCGATGATCCGCCGCAACCCGAACCGGCGGAATGCCTCCGATGATTATCTGCCACCCGCCAGGCCCTGTCAGCAGTTTTCAAGCAGATTTGACCAAGTGGCCCTAAGCGTCGGACAAATAACGTTTTCCCCGCGACTTGAATCTTCATCGCTGGTCTGGGCCACCGGCTTTGCTGTGATGCTCATCGCACTCCAGGGCCTGCCGGCCGAGTGGCAGCGGGTGCTGTGGTACGACCGGGCGGCGATCGGGGCCGGGGAGTACTGGCGGATCCTGACCGGCAACCTGGTGCACCTGGGCTGGATGCATCTCGCCCTGAACGTGGGAGCGCTGCTGATCGGCACCTGGGTGTTCTATCCGGCCCGCAATCCGATCGCCTGGGCCATCGCCCAGATCGTTTGCTCGGTCGTCAGCAGCCTCGGGCTGTACTTCTTCAGCCCCGGCATCGCGTGGTGTGTCGGCATGTCCGGGGCACTGCATGGCCTGCTCATGATCGGGGCCATTGACTGGATCCGGCAGGGGGACCGCGTGGGATGGCTGCTGCTCGCGATCTGGACCGGGAAGCTGGCCTGGGAACAGTTCAATGGCGCGATGCCCTTCTCCACGGAGACCGTGGGCTCCGCGGTAGTCACCGACGCGCACCTCTGGGGCGCCGTCGGCGGATTGCTGTATGTTGCGGCCGAGCAATTCTACCGGCGTCGCGTTGGTGCGCCCCCGCCGGATCGACGAGAGGAAAGAACTCCATGACCGCTGCTAATGAACTCCTGTCCCTCGCCGGCGAGACCGTGCTGGTGACCGGTGCCTCACGGGGCATTGGTGCGGGCATCGCCCATGCGCTCGGCGTCGCCGGTGCAACGGTTGTCGGTACGGCTACCACCGAAGCGGGGGCTGCGGCCATCACGGAGCGCTTCCGGCAAGTCGGTATCCGCGGACGCGGGCTGGTGCTGGACGCCTCGTCAGCGGCATCCGTTGGGAATGCACAGAAGGACATCGATTCCCGCGAGGGCGGTGTAACCGTGCTCGTGAACAATGCCGGGATCACCCGGGATAACCTCCTGCTCCGGATGAAAGACGAGGAGTGGGATTCAGTCATTGCCACGAACCTGTCCTCCGTCTTTCTCACCAGCAAGGCCTTCGTGCGCGGCATGCTGAAGCAGCGGCATGGCCGGATCATCAATATTTCGTCGGTGATCGGTGCAATGGGCAACGCCGGGCAGGCAAACTATGCCGCCGCCAAGGCTGGCATGGTCGGCTTCTCCAAGTCGCTGGCGCGTGAGGTTGGCAGTCGGGGAATCACGGTGAACGTCGTTGCGCCGGGGTTCATCCAGACGGACATGACCAGTTCGATGCCCGAGGAGCAGCGGGCCAGGCTTGCGGCGCAGATTCCGCTCCAGAGGCTCGGCTCCGTGGACGACGTGGCGGGCGTCGTGCTCTTCCTGGCATCGCGGGCCGGCGCGTACGTGACAGGGGAGACGATCCATGTCAATGGCGGGCTCTTCATGGTCTAGGCTGGCGGCCTGGTTGCCCGGACGATCGGACGGGGGCTTTTTTGCAGTGCTAGATTGGCCGGGACGCTTAACTTAGAATAGCGGCCGGTCAGGGGGTGCGAGCCGCGATTCTCGCGGCGCGCCCATCTGCCTGGTCGGTCTCACGAACGAGGACATAGCACACATGAGCAGCATTGAGGCACAGGTCAAGAGCATCGTCGCCGAGCAGCTTGGCGTTAAGGAAGAAGAAGTCACGAACCAGGCTTCTTTCGTCGATGACCTCGGCGCCGATTCCCTGGATACGGTCGAGCTGGTCATGGCGCTCGAGGAAGAATTCGAAACCGAAATTCCTGACGAGGATGCCGAGAAGATCAAGACCGTCCAGCAGGCGATCGACTACATCACCCAGCGCTCCCCGGCTTCCTGATTTCCGGCTCCGGCCCGGCTCAGCCAAGGATGTCCAGCAGACGAGTCGTCGTCACCGGGATGGGGATCATCTCCCCGGTGGGCAATGACCTGGAGACGGCCTGGAAACAGGTGGTCGGCGGTCATTCAGGCATCGGCCCCATCACAGACTTCGACGTTAGCCAGTTCTCCACGCGCTTCGGCGGCAGCATCCGCAATTTCGATGCCAGCCAGTACGTGCCTGCGAAAGAACTGAAGAAGATGGATCCGTTCATGCACTTCGGGATCGCAGCGGCGTCCCAGGCAATCACCCATGCCGGACTTCCCGACAGCGGGCATGGGCTCGACCGGATCGGCATCGCCATGGGATCGGGCATCGGTGGCGTCGGCACGATCGAAGCCAACCACGCGCGCTTGCAGGAAGGCGGTCCCCGAAAGATTTCGCCCTTTTTCGTCCCGGCCAGCATCATCAACATGATTTCGGGCCACGTGTCCATCCAGTATGGCTACCGCGGCCCCAATATTGCGCTGGTGAGCGCCTGCACCACTGCAACCCACTGCATCGGCATGGCCGCCCGGCTCATTGCCCACGGCGATGCGGATGTCATGCTGGCCGGTGGCGCGGAGCATGGCATCACACCACTGGGTCTGGGCGGGTTCTGCGCGGCGCGTGCGCTGTCCCAGCGCAACGATGCCCCCGAGACTGCAAGCCGCCCCTGGGACAAGGACCGGGACGGCTTCGTGCTCAGCGATGGCGCCGCCTGCCTGGTCCTGGAAGAGTATGAGGCGGCGCGCAAGCGCGGCGCACAGATCTTCGCCGAGGTCGTCGGCTTCGGCATGAGCGCTGACGCGTACCACATCACCGCTCCGCCGGATAATGGTGAGGGGGCTCAGGCCTGCATGGTGGCGGCGCTGAAGGATGCCCGGCTCAATCCGGACCAGATCGACTACATCAACGCCCATGGCACCTCCACGCCACTGGGTGACATTGCCGAAACACGGGCAATATGCGGCGTTTTCGGGCCCCACGCCGGCAAGCTGGCAGTCAGTTCCACCAAATCCTCGACCGGGCACCTGCTGGGCGCCGCAGGCGCCGTCGAGGCGGTGTTCAGCGTGCTTGCCATCCGCGATCAGGTCGCGCCACCGACCGCTAACCTGCAGTCTCCCGACGCGGAGTGCAACCTCGATTACGTCCCCAACACCGCGCGGCGCATGACGATCAACAGCGTTCTCAGCAACTCGTTCGGGTTCGGGGGCACGAACGGCAGCCTGATTTTCCGACGGGTCTGATTCCCGCGAGATGGCCCAGTCCGCGGCCATGCCAGTCAAGCCCGTCGAGCTGCCGGCGAACTTCGATCTCCTGCAGTTGCATGCGGAGAACCCGGAGCGCTATCCCTTCCTGCTGGAAAGCGTTGCCACGGACCGGCAGAGGCGCGGCGAGAACGGCTTCGACGTGCTCTTCGCGTTTCCCGGTGAAACTTTGCGCCTGGACCATCACTTCAGGCTACAGGGGCCCGGTGCCGGGCATGCCGGCAACGACTTCCTGTCGGCCCTGGATGCCTGGTGGGGAACGGTTGCTGAGCCCCGCGACGAGGATCCGCTGGTTCCCTTCCACGGCGGCTGGTTCCTCTTCCTGGGCTACGAACTCGTCCGTCAGATCGAGCACAGCGTCCCTGCGCAGGACCCACCCGATGGCCCGGTGGCGTTTGCCACGCGAATACCGGTGGCGCTCGTGCGCAACCGGCTCAGCGGGAAGGCCTGGATCGTTGCGGAGGCGGCGAATGGCCGCGAGGCGGCCCTCCTGGAGCAGGACATACGTGCTTGTCGCCCGACCGGTACTGTCGCCCGACCCGGTGATGTCCTGGAGAGCGGAATTACCGAGCCGGATCCGGAGGCATTCCTCCGGGCCGTCGACTGGATCCGCCAGCTGATTGCCCAGGGCGATGTGTATCAGGTCAATCTGGCGCGGCGCTGGACGGCGAGGGTCCGTCCTGGCGTCCAGGCGGCCGATATCTACCGGCAGCTGCGCCACACCAATCCGGCTCCCTATGCGGGCATTGCCAAGCTGGGCGACTGGTCCCTGATCAGCTCGTCGCCGGAACGGCTGGTTCGCAGCCGGGGCGGCCTGCTGGACACGCGACCAATTGCGGGCACCCGTCCCACTGCCGATCATCCCGGCCTGGAGGAGGCAATGCGGAGTGACCTGCTCGCCAATCCCAAGGAACGTGCCGAGCACGTCATGCTGATCGATCTCGAGCGCAACGATCTCGGCCGCATCAGTGACCCGGGATCCGTTGAAGTGGATGAATACATGGTGGTCGAGTCGTACGCCCACGTGCACCACATCGTTTCCAACATTCGGGGCAGGTTGCGGGCCGATGTGTCGCCGGGAGCGATCGTTCGGGCCATGTTTCCCGGCGGCACGATCACCGGCTGCCCAAAGGTGCGATGCATGGAGGTCATTGCCAAGCTGGAACCCGCGCCCCGCGGGCCCTATACCGGCTCCATGGGATACCTCAACCGGGACGGGAGCTGCGACCTGAACATACTGATTCGCAGCTTCGTGCTTCACGGGCGGGAGCTGTCCTTCGCGGCCGGCAGCGGCATCGTTGCCGATTCCAGTCCTGACCGGGAGCTGGAGGAGACCCGCGCGAAGGCCAAGGGCCTCCTGCTGGCCCTCGAGGGCTAGGCCCGCATGGAGCGCTGGTGGATCAATGGTGAGCCCGGCAGCAAGCTGGACGTCACCGACAGGGGGCTTGCCTACGGTGATGGCCTGTTCGAGACCGTGGCCATTCGGGACGGGGAGCCGCGCTTCCTCGGCCATCACCTGGATCGCCTGCTGCACGGCTGCCAGCGGCTGCGGCTGCCGCCGCCGGACCGGGCTGGCCTCGCCGCGGATCTGGGCGCCACGGCAGCGGGACTGCAGCACGGCGTGCTCAAGCTGATCGTCACCCGCGGACCAGGGCCAAGGGGCTACCGGTTGCCGGCAGCCCCCGTCACGACGGTGGCGTGGGGCACGGCGGCAACCGAGCCCCAGCCGTCCCGGCCAATCCGGATCCGCTGGTGTGAGACCATGGCATCGGTGAACCCGGCTACGGCGGGGCTTAAGACGCTGGGCAGGCTCGACCAGGTGCTCGCCCGCGCGGAGTGGTCACAACCTGATGTCACCGACGGTCTGATGATCAGCACGGAAGGACGGCTCATCGGCGGCACGGCCAGCAATGTGTTCCTCGTCATTGGCGGCCGCCTCCTCACGCCGGCCCTCGGCCGGGCTGGCATCGCTGGCGTCATGCGGCGGGTGGTACTGGAGGCCGCCCGTGATGCGGGTATTGCGGTCTGCGTGTCGGACCTGCCGCCATCGGCAGTTGCGGGCGCGTCCGAGGTCTTCCTGACCAACGCACTGACCGGGATCCGTCCCGTGCATCGGCTCGATGCGCAGGCCTGGAGCACCGGGCCCGTCACCTGCCGCCTGCAGGAGAAGTTGTTCGCGGCGGGGGTCACGGAATGCGCCGGCTAGTCCTCGCCATTCTCGTCCTCGGAATCTGTCTGGGCGTGGCCGGTGGTGCCTGGATCCGCAGCTACCTCGCGACGCCGCTCAAAATCCCTGCTGACGGATACCGGCTGGAGATTCCCAGCGGCTCGAGCTGGTCCACCGTCGTGCGCAAACTGGCGGCTGACGGGATCGTGGAATTCCCTGAGATGCTGACCGCCTACGGCCGGCTGACGGGCCACGCGGGGAGGGTGAAGGCAGGCGAGTACGGCCTTTTGCCGGGCACGACGCCGCCATCGCTCCTCGACCTCCTCGAGTCCGGCCGGGTCCTGCTCCACAAGATGACCCTGGTGGAAGGATGGACGGTGCCCGACATACTGCGTGCCATACGGGCCGAGCCGGCAATCAACAAGACACTCCGGTCCACCACCGCCACCGAGCTCGCGCAGGAGATGGAACTGCCCTGGTCGAGTGCCGAGGGCGCGTTCCTGCCCGAGACCTACCTGTTTGCCCGGGGAGAATCGGACCGGGGGTTGCTGTCCCGTGCCCATGGCGCATTGCTGGAACGCCTCGGTCGGGCCTGGGATGCACGACAGCCCGACCTTCCGCTGGCCAGTCCCTACGAACTCCTGACATTGGCGTCGATCGTCGAGCGCGAGACGGCCCTGGCCAGCGAAAGGCCGCTGATCGCCGGTGTCTTCATCCGGCGCCTGCAGAAGGGCATGCGGCTCCAGACTGACCCCACGGTGATCTACGGACTCGGCTCGCGGTTTGATGGCAACCTGACGCGGCGGGACCTGGAAACCGATTCACCGTGGAACACCTACACACGCAATGGCCTCCCGCCAACGCCGATCGCCGCGCCCAGCGGCGCCGCCATCGATGCCTCGGCAATGCCTGCGGACGGCACGGCCCTGTTCTTCGTGGCGACCGGAGCCGGCGACGGCAGCCACCGGTTCAGCGATACGCTGCGGGAACACGAAGAGGCGGTGCGCGACTACCTGGCTGCACTGAATCGGCGCAATCGGAATTGAGGGCATCGGCCAGTGGTCACTGACGGCAGGAAGAGCGGGCGCTTCATCACGGTCGAAGGCATCGAGGGGGTCGGCAAGTCCACCAACATTGGCTTCGTGGCCAACGAACTGCGCCGGGCGGGTCACGCAGTGGTTGAAACCCGCGAACCCGGGGGAACAGTGCTCGGGGAGCGCATCCGGGAGCTCCTGCTCAGCCCCGACTCCAGGATCGCGCCGGTCACCGAACTGCTCCTGGTGTTTGCGGCCCGGGCTGCGCATCTTGAGGAAGTGATCAGGCCGGCGCTCAACAGTGGCAAGTGGGTAGTCTGTGACCGCTTCACCGATGCGAGCCATGCCTACCAGGGCGGCGGCCGCGGCCTGCCGGCCGAGGCTATCGACGCGCTTGCGCGGGTCGTGCAGGGCGGGCTGCGCCCGGATCTCACCCTGCTGCTGGACGCGCCCCTCGGCATCTCGGCGGAGCGGCAGGCGGGACGCGGGAAGCGGGATCGCTTCGAGCAGGAATCGGCCGACTTCTTCGGTCGCGTCCGGCAGGCTTACCTGGACTGCGCAGCCCGGGAGCCCGGGCGAATCCGGCTGATCAACGCGGCCAGGCCATTGGTGGAGGTGCAGGACGATATTCGCAGGGCGCTGGCGAGCCTGGATCAGGCCGTGCCTGAGGTATAATGGATAAAATTATGATTAATATGGACTTCGTGCATGCTTGATACTCCCTGGCTCACCGGGGCCCTGGGGCGCTTCGAGGCGCGGTTCGCCCGCGGCCAGGTGCCCCAGGCGCTGCTGGTGCATGGTCCAGCCGGGATTGGCCGCCGGCATTTTGCCCTGGCGCTGGCGGCCAGGCTTTTGGGTTCCCCCTGGCGACCCTCTGCCGACGTGCCCGCCGACGAACTCGACGGGGTGCCCCACCCGGACTATTGGAGCGTGGGGCTGGAGGAGGAGTCCCGCGTCATCAGGATCGACCAGATCCGCGACCTGATCCAGGCCCTTAGTCTCACCAGCCACGGCAGCGGGTGGAAGGTGGGGCTAATCTGGCCCGCGGAGGCCATGAACCACAATGCCGCCAACACCCTGCTCAAGACGCTTGAGGAGCCTCCGGCGGCCACTACCGTCATCCTGATAGCCGACGCCCCGGCCCGCCTTCCGGCGACCATCCTGAGCCGTTGTGAGCGAATCCGCCTGTCGGCGCCGGCACCCGCCACAGCGCTGGCCTGGCTGGCCAGCCGTCATCCGGACCAGGCCGCCTGCGAGAAGGCCCTGGCCTTTGCGTCCGGTGCGCCACTCATGGCGAGAAGCCTCCTGGCCAACGACCGGAGCCCGGGCGTCATCGGGCTCCTTGCAGAGCTGGGCGATGAACTGCAACAGGTCATCGATCGGAAGAGCACGCCAACGACCGTCGCACGGTCCTGGGCAAAGAGGGATGCAGCGATCTGCCTCCGCTGGCTTTATCTGCAAACGGCGGAGCTGCTGCGGCTGCAGGTCCGGACCACTGCTGATGCCGGTTCAGCGCTCCCGCCCTTGAAAATTCCGGGTGCGGCCTTGAACATGGCGGCCTGCTGCGCACACCTTGACCAGGTCATGGAGGCGCAGCGCCTCAAGGACCGCTCCCTGAACATGGAGGCCGTGTTCGCGGACCTTCTGATGTGGTGGTACGGTGCGGCTCGAGCCGCCAGGTAGGGATATGTCGAAGCCGGGACTACTGACACTCACGATCAGGGACAAGAGCGCCCTGTATCTCGCCTATATGCCGTTCATCCGGAATGGGGGCCTGTTCATTCCGACGAGCAGCAGTTACCGGATCGGCGATGAGGTTTTCATGCTCCTCAACATCATGGGTGAGGACGAAAAGATCCCCGTGGCCGGGCGCGTGATCTGGGTCACACCCAAGGGCGCCCAGGGAAAGCGAACGGCCGGGATCGGGGTCCAGTTCAGTGACCAGGATGGCGGCACCACCCAGAAGAAGATCGAGAACTACCTGGCCGGCGCGCTCGGCGGGGACAAGCCTACCCACACCATGTAGCCGGCGCTTCAGCTGCTGGTGAGGTTCAGTCCGCCGCGCAAGACCCGGGTATCAAAGCCGCGCTCGTTTAGTACAAATGCTCCGGCTGAGCTGCGGCGCCCGGTGTCACAGCACACGACGTAGGTCGTGTTGGGATCCAGGGTATTGAGCTTCAGGCGGATGAAATACAGGGGAATGTTTATCGCGCCCTGTTCATGATAGGCCTCGAACTCACTCGGCAACCGGACGTCCAGCCACTTGCCGCCAGCTGCCACGATACGCCGTGCCTCGTCATGATCGACCCACGCCACCATGGGTTCGTTCAGCAGCGTGTTGAAGTCCTGCTTGCCAAGGCGCATGAGGGTGCCGTCGGTGAGCATCGTGACCGTCGCGTTGCGCCGGTTCTGCGAGATGAGGGCTTCTTCCCCGAACGTGTCGCCGACGTTCAACTCTGCGAGCTTGATGCCTTCCTTGTTCAGGGGGGTCTCCCGCGTCACCGCGCATCTGCCCCGGGTGATCACATAGAAATAGTCACCTTCATCGCCCTGCTTGATGATCACGTCGCCGGCATTGAAATGCACCTGCTGCATGCGCATGAAGATTGCCTGGATATTGCCGGGCGGAATCCTGTGAAAGGCCTTGGTTTGCAGCAGGGTGGTCATCCAGTCATCCGAATTTCCCCGGTCGTCACTGCGGAGTTCATTGACCTCATAGCTTCCGGTCTGGTCCCACGTCAGCATCACGTCGAGCAGTTCGGTGTCTACCGAGATGTACTCGACGCGGTCCACGGCCCGGACCGTGCACCGGCGGGGGAGGACCGGCGTGATGGGATTGCGGGCTTCGTCGGTTCCGGCGCGGAGCAGGCGGACGTTGCCGTTACGGTCCGTGAGTTCGAGGGTGCCTGAAACCAGGTAATAGGTGCGCTTGTCCGTATCACCCTCCCGGAGCAGCGGCTTGCTGCCATCCAGGGTCCGGACTTCCATTTTCTTGGCCAGTGCGGCGACGTTCTCGCGCTTCAGCCCGTCGAGGGGAGAGAAGCGGCGCAGCAAGTCCGGGGTAACTGTTGAGTCAGTCATCAGCCAAAGATTGTAACCCTAAGATTTTCCAGTGTGAATGAGATCAACGGGTCATTCTGTGACGTCAGTGCTGCAGGAGCCTCCAGCCGGGTGACGGATTGAACCGGGGTCCGTGTCGCTGGGCGAGCTCCCGAAGGCGGGCTACCACGTTGTCAATGCCCAGTTCCCGGGCATGGTGCAGCGGACCACCTCGAAACGGGGCGAAACCCGTCCCGAAGATCACCCCGGCATCCACGAGGTCCGGGTCGGGAACGATGCCGTCCTGGAGGCAGGCCGCCGCCTCGTTCAGCATCGAGTAGATGAGCCGATCCTGGACGGCCGGGCTGGATGAACCCCACTCCAGTGCCGGCTTCACCGGTTTGCCATCGCGGTAGGTGTAGAAGCCCCGGCCGGTCTTGAGGCCCAGATTGCCATGCCTCACCAGTTCCTCGAGTTCCGGGGCTGGGTTGCGGCCGAGCACAGGGCCGAGGATCCTCGCGACGTGATCGGCCACGTCGAGGCCCACGGCATCGGCCAGCTCCACCGGCCCCATGGGCATGCCGAACTCCATCGCGGCCTGGTCGATCTCAGCCAGGGGAATGCCTTCCCGGACCATCTCCATGGCCTCGCCCATGTACGGCGCAAGTATCCGGTTCACGAGGAAGCCGGGGTGGCTGCGGCAGGGAACAGGCAGCTTGCCTATGCGGCGCGCGAAAGCCGTTCCGGTGCCGAGCGCGTCGGCGTCGCTGCCCGTGGCGGCAATGATCTCGACGAGCGGCAGCTTGGCCACGGGATTGAAGAAGTGCATGCCGATCAGCCGCCCCGGATCACGGAGGCAGCCGGCGAGTTGCTCCAGTGGAATGCTCGAGGTGTTGGTGGCGATCACGACGCCCGGCCGCAAGCTGGTTTCGAGGCGCTCATACACCTCCCGCTTTACCTTGAGGTCCTCGTAGACGGCTTCTATGACCAGATCTGCCGTAGCGGCACCGGCGCCGCCAGGATCGGCCCGCAGGCGCGCAACCGCGGCGTCGATGGCCTCCGGCTTCCTGAGCTTGCGACCGAAGAGCCTCGCGGCTCGCGCCAGGGCGGGCTCGATGAAGCGCATTTCCCGGTCCTGGAGCGTCACGTCGAGACCCTTGAGCGCGCACCACGCAGCGATGTCGCCACCCATCACCCCGGCGCCTATGACGTGCACGCGGCTGACGATGCTCTTTGCCGAGGCCAGTTTCTTGAGGCGCTCCTGCAGGAAATAGACGCGTACGAGGTTTCTGGAGGCCGGCGTCATCACCAGCCGGCCGAAGGAGCGGGCCTCGGCCTCGTAGGAGGCTGCCGATGGGGCAGCGCCGTGCTGCTCCCACAGGTCGATGATCGCGCCGGGAGCAGGGTAGTGCTCCGGGCGGGCCTTTTCGGCGGCCTTGCGGCGCAGGGTCCCGGCCAGGAGCGGGCGCACCGGGCCCAGGGCCAGCAGCCTGTCCAGGAGTGGCACCGGGGCCTTATTGCCAGGCCTCTTCAGTTGCCTGACCGCGGCGGTCCGCCAGTCCCCGTCGGTAATCAGGGCATCGACGAGCCCGGCGCGAAGAGCCTCGCCGGGCCTGAGGGAGCGGCCGGTAAGGATCATGTCCATGGCCCGTCGTACGCCAATCAGCTGGGGCAGGCGAACCGTTCCGCCGAATCCGGGGTGGACTCCCAGCTGAACCTCCGGCAGGCCCAGGGTTGGCTCGTCGCCCGCCATCGCAACCCGGTGACTGCAGGCAAGCGCCAGCTCCAGGCCGCCGCCCAGAGCAAAGCCGTTGAGGACCGCGACCGTGGGATACGGGAGATGCTGCAGGCGATCGAGAATCATCTGGCCCTGGCGAGTCAGCGCAAACGCCCGCTCGCTGGAATCGAGTGCGGGAAACTCATGGATGTCGGCGCCAGCGATGAACCCGGATTCCTTCCCGGAATGTATGACGAGCCCCCTCAATGGCCGGCTCGACAGGTCTTCGAGAACAGCATGCAGTTCCGCCATGGTCTCGGAAGACAGGGTATTAGCCCCTGCGTCCTGGCGGTCAAAACAGAGCCAGCCGATGTCCTCCGCGTCGTAATCGATTCGCCAGTGTGTGGAAGGAGCCATTGCGTTACCTCAACTCGAAATCACACAGGAGGGGCAGATGATCCGAATGCAGGACTTTCGGGATCTCGAACGACGTTATCTCGATGCCCGCGCCATAGAGGATGAAGTCGAGTTCCATGCGGGGCGCCTTGCTCGGGTAGGACGGGAGGCCGGCGATATTGGCGCTGCGCAGGCCTGCAGCCTTCATGAAGAGGAACATCTCGCTCTCGCCCCAGAAGGTGTTGAAGTCACCGGCCAGGATCACCGGTTTCGGGGCGCGTGAAATCAGCTCGTACAGGTGGCGGAGCTGAAACTGGCGATGGCGGTACTTCAGTGAGAGGTGAACCAGGAAGATGATCACCCCGTCCAGCTCCAGTTCGATGATGAGCCGCTTGATGCCCGTGTCGAAGTAGTGAAACCGCTCCCCAAGGATGTGCGGGGCGGCCAGGAAGGCGTTCGCCTGCTTCCGCAGGATGGGGAGCATCTGGTTCAGGGACTCCTCGCCGTACTTGCACTCGTAGCAGGAGTAATGCCCCAGCGCACCGGCAATGGACTCGGCCTGGTTGACGCCGGCGCTCCGCACCGACCCGACGTCGACCTCGATCAGGCCCACCACGTCGGGATGGCAGGATTTGATGAAATCTATGATGTTATCGAGGGTTCCGGGGTTGCCAAACAGGTAGCCTGCACCCGGGACAGGGAGTTGTGGGGGCATGCCGGCACCTACGGCGTAGCGGATGTTGTAGACGAGAAGGCGCATTATCCGGGCAGTGTAATGCCCTGCCACCGGGGTTCAAACTCCATGGTATTTTCGCGAGGCGGAGGGGAGGTAAAGCGATGTCAGATTCAAGTCCAATCCGGGTCTTCGTCAGCCATCTCTTCGAAAAACACGCAGACTACCTGCGCGTCTTCGAGTACCTGGAAAGTCGGGAGAAGTTCCTCTACCTGAACGTCAGTGACCCGGACCGGGTTCCTCCGGGCGGCAAGGAAGCCCTCAAGGACGAGTTGCGCAACCAGATCAAGGCATCGGAGGTCATGATCCTGCCGGTGTCGATCTACGACCTGAACCGGGATCTCGTGACTTTCCAGATGGACTGTGCCGGCGCGTTCAACAAGCCGATCATCGGGGTGAAGTCCTTCGGCGAGACGGTCGTCATCAACAGGACCATCCTCGAGCGGGCGGCCGAGGTGGTGGACTGGAATGCCCGCAGCCTCGTGGATGCCCTCCGGCAGCACGGCCGGCATGAGAATACAGCCCGCTGGGACGTCATCGAGTTCAAGCTGGACTAGTCGGGCAGGCCGCCGCGGCGTCGTGCCGCAGCCGGTTTCGCTTGTTCCCGTCCATGCCGGTCACGTAATATTTGCGCCCCGCCGGGAAGCCCGGCGACACATCGCGGGCGACGCCCGGGCCACGCCATCGGCACGCCGGACGCCTTCACAGTCATGACCATCCAGACAGACGCGCTGATCATCGGTGCAGGTCCCTGCGGCCTGTTCCAGGTATTCGAACTCGGGCTGCTGGGAATCAAGGCGGATATCGTCGATTCCCTTCCCGCCGTCGGTGGCCAGTGCAGCTGGCTGTACCCGGAGAAGCCGATCTACGACATCCCGGCCGTGCCGGTGTGCACCGGGGCCGAACTCATTGCAAACCTCATGAAGCAGATCGAGCCCTTCAAGCCGACCTATCACCTCGGCGAAGAGGTGGTCGAGCTTCAGGCCGTCGACGGCGGTTTCCGCGTTTGCACCGCGCCCGGCAAGGAATTCCGCGCGAGGACCATTTTCATCGCCGGAGGAGTGGGCTCCTTCCAGCCCCGGAAGCTGCATCTCGAGGGCGCCGACCGGCTGGAGGACCGCTTCATCCATTACCGGGTGCAAGATCCCGCGATCTTCAGGGGCAAGCGGGTTGCGATCCTTGGTGGTGGCGACTCGGCCCTGGACTGGGCGCTGGCCCTCGGCCCCGAAGCGGCAGCGTTGACCCTGGTCCACCGTCGGGACGACTACCGGGCGGCTCCCGCGTCCGTGGCCCAGCTGAAAGCCAGGGAAGCCAGCGGTGCCGTCGAAATCATCGAATCGGCCAACGCCACCGCGCTGCGGCTGGATGGCGACCGCCTGACCGGCATCGAGATCAGCCTCAAGGATGGAAGTTCCCGCCTTCTCGACGTGGACCACGTCCTGGTGTTCTTCGGCCTGTCCCCCAAGCTGGGGCCGATCGCGGAATGGGGACTCACGCTCCACAAGAAGGCCATCACCGTCGACACCGAGGCCTTCCAGACGAATATCCCCGGGATATTCGCCATCGGCGACATCTGCGACTACCCGGGGAAGAAGAAACTGATCCTCAGCGGCTTCCACGAAGCAGCGCTCGCCGCCTTTGCGGCGAAGGCGCTTCTCGAGCCAGGCAAGAAGGTTCACCTCCAGTACACGACGACGAGCCCGCTCATGCAGAAGCGGCTCGGCGTGGCAGGCGAGTAGCGCCCGCACATGAACAAGGCGCCCGTTGTGATCGCGCACCGGGGCGCCAGCGGGTACCTCCCGGAGCACACGTTCCCAGCCAAGGCCCTGGCCCACGGCATGGGCGCGGATTTCCTGGAGCAGGATGTCGTCGCGTCCCGGGATGGCCGGTTGATCGTCTTCCACGACCTGTTCCTCGATCAGCTGACCGACGTGGCCCAGCGCTACCCCGGCCGGGCCCGGCCCGACGGGCGCAGCTACTGCATCGACTTCTCCCTCGCCGAGATCCGGACGCTGAGGGTGACGGAGAGACGCGGGAAGGACGGCATCGCAGCCCGTTACCCGGGCCGCTTTCCGGCGGGGACCGGATCCTTCAGGATCCACACGCTGGAGGAAGAACTGGAGTTTATCCGGGGACTCAACCGCTCCACTGGCCGACAGGCAGGCGTCTACGCCGAGATCAAGGACCCGGACTGGCACCATCAGCACGATGTTCCCCTCGGCGACCGGGTCGTGGGTACGCTGCGGGATTTCGGCTATCGCGCCAGGGATGACGGGTTCTTCGTCCAGTGCTTCTCGGCTTCCGAGCTTCAGCGCGTGCGCACTGCTTACGGCGCAGACCTGCCACTGGTCCAGCTGCTGGAGGAGGGCGCAGATGTCAGGCGGCCTGCGCTGTCAGCCATCGCGGGATATGCCAACGCCATCGGCCCCGCGATCAGCCTCGCCTGGCCCGACCGGGGCCTCGTGGGGATGGCCCATGAACTGGGCCTGCTGGTGCACCCGTATACGTTCCGCGCCGATGCGCTCCCGCCGGGTTTCAAGAACTTTGCCGAGCTGGTGTCGACCTTCGTCGAGGGCCTGGGAGTCGACGGCCTGTTCACGGATTTTCCCGACCTTGTGGTGCAGCAAGCACGCACTACGACCTAGTCCGGCCAGCGCTGGGGAACCCGCTCCAGGCGTTCCGTGGCATGGCCCGAGGCTTTCAGCCCGGCAACGAGCTGCTCGTATTCCGCCACGGGTATCACTGGTGTGCGGGACATGATCCAGACGTACTTGCGGTCCGGCACACCGATCACGGTGCGCTGGTAGTCCGTGTCCAGGCTGAGGATCAGGTAATCGGCTTCGGGCAGGTACCAGTCGAATTTCATCTTCCACTCGGAATTGACCGGGGCATTGGCGACCCGCGCCTTTGGCGTAAAGGTCTTCTCCGGACCATCGAAACTGTCGCGCCTGAAGGTGTAGGTCGTCTCGATCGTCCCATCCGGCGCGAGGCGATAGGTCTCCACGCCGTTATGGGCGCCTTTTTCAGAGAACATCGGCAGAAGCGGTATGTGGATCGGAATGGCCGCAATGACATACCAGGGCCCCATGAACCGCTCCAGGTCGACGGGTTGCTCGATCCCGCGCAGTGGCGGCAGGCCATTGGTGCTGCTACAGGCCGCCAGGAGCGCACTTAGCAGCGCGGCCGGGAGGAGTTTGCTGGGCATCCGGGTCAATTCCTTGGTTGGGACTTGAGAGTGCTGGTAGTTCGGTATCCCGGCGGCAGCGGGTTCAAGGAACCGGGATGCGTATAATATATATGGCAGTAACTTTCCGACGAATGGAAGAAGTCGAATAACACTAAGGACTTACGGGCTCACTCTCAAGTAACGACTTGAGAGAGCGCGACACCGCCAGACTCTAGAAGTATCTGCCAGGTCGGGGGTTCAAACCTCCCGGCACGGAAATCGCGATCGAAAACAATGAGATCAGAACTTAACTACGCACTCCTGTTGCTTGTAGTTACTCTTGGAGTTGCCGCGGGCAACCTGTTGTCGACTTGGATTATCTCCCGCGCGGCCGACTACGCTCTCGCCCAGACTTTGCAGGAATTTAAGGCCACTAGCTCAGCTGCGCAGCAAGCCGCGAGGACCGCCCGCGAGCAGCGAGCGCATCAACAGCAGCTAGAACGGGCCAACAGTCAGACCGGTAAAGACCTCGCACGTCGATGCAACGAATGGCGCGATGCTGACGCGGCACAAGCTACCTACACCACGAGAACTGAATGGAAGAAGGCTTGCGAGCGGTATCAGAGCTATCTTGAAACGGGAAGGTAGCCTCGCAAACAGGGGATTGCTTATCGGGCCCGTCCAGTTCCAGGCACATTCACCTTGACGGCCCGCGGCATGGCTTGTGGCCCACCGGTTCCCTGCTTGGTCCTTACGCACGGTTTCGCCGGGAACTCCGGCTGTTGCTCCGACGCTTCAAAACGCGGTCCCACGGCCGTAACGCCGAAGTGCGTTCGACTTGTTACCAGTCTGACAAGCCCACGGGGCCGGGCCTCGCTACGCTCGGCTCCGGCCCCGATGACCGAATCTAAGCTGCGCCACAACAATGCGGGGCGGGGGATCAGCCGGGGTGACCGGCAAGAAGGTTCTTCACGCTATCCCAAAGGGCAGGGTCGAGGCGCCGAAGCTCCCCGTTGCGACAAAGGATCTCTAGGGCTCGTATGCGGCCGGGATGAAAGGTCCAGCCTTCGGGAGATACCAGCTCCCCGGTTTTTTCGTGGAACCGCCAGCCGTTCCAGGTGCGTGGGACGATCTGACCTTGGACGTGTAGCCTAAACAGCCGCACGGCGCGCTTAGAGGGGACCCGACGGCCCTTTTTCCACAGGCAGGCGGTCACCTTCGATACCCCACATACCTCCTGAATCAGCGAGGAGGGGTAGCCCGCAAAGATGGAAACCACCTTCGAATCGGTCACGGCACGTTTGCCAGTCACAGCCAAGGACCCACAGCCCGGCCATAGAAAGCCGGCGCACCAGATTGGTACAGGTGGGATGACCCTGAGGAACTCAAGACGCCAGCGAACCTCAGGCGCATTCCACGCCCCGGGGATGGTCCGCTACTGGCTGCCGTCGCCTTATCCCGTCTCTGGCGGTCCCTCCGGGGGGACTGTCGCACTGGACTTCGGGCTTGGAGGGTCGCACTCCCGCCACGATGAACCGACCGTGGCGGTGCTACACCCGTAGTGCCTACTGAATGATGTGCCCCGTAGGCACACCGTAGCGCACCGGTACCAGCGAGGCAATCACTGGGCACTTGGGTCATGAAAACCCAGTTACGTTCTGCTCAGGCGTCCTCCGGAGGGTTTAGCGAGAGGAAGTGGCGGCGCCAGCCCGGCCACCAGTGATGCGCCCAGGTGCAGCTCTCGATCGCTACCGATCGTTATCCGGTCGGATCCGGCTGTCGCCGGACCCAACCCCGGAAGATCTTCGTGACGGCGAGAGCCGCGTGCTAGGGCGCCCCGAGTCACCGCAATAGCGAGCGCCGAGGCGTGGCGAGAAGCGAATTCCATGATTTCCCCCTCAACTTGTTGCCAGTAAGGCAGCACCGGTTCTAGCCGTGGAGGACGAGGCTAGCGGCCTTGTTTGGGCGCCTGGGAAGGCTGTGCGACCACATACCCGCCACCACTGGGGACGGATCTTATCTGCGTATAATATATATTATGTTAAATTATGTATCGGGTGAATCAGGCAGATCGGCGCCCCCTAAAGTCCCTAACGCACTACCCGGTCAATAACGATCTTCACCGGCCCCGACTGGGCCTGGCGTTCCCACTGGGCCTCGCCATAGACGTCCCCGGGCTTGGCTATGGGATCCCCGCCATTCGCCACCCTCGCCACGAGCGTGGCGGCCGCCACGTTGGCCAGGGTCTTCCCGGGCAGCATGATGTCGGCATCCGTGATGCGGAGTGTCAGCGGCAACTCGTTCGCCTGCCGGCGGATCACCGCCAGCGGCGGGCCGGCGGCCTGCGCATCGCGGACAAATACAAACAGCGGTGCCGACGCTGACACCTCGGCGCGCACCGCATCGCTCACGGACACCGTGATGCCGATGCCCACGGGACCGCTCTCCGGCGCTGCTGCCGCTTCGGGCACGGTGCTGGCGATCGCCGCCCCGGCGCCGTCGAGCTCGGCCAGCTGGGCCTCGATGATCTCCCGAACGCGTTCGGGGGGCGACAGCGCCAGCAGCGCCCGCCAGCGCTCGCGGGCCACCGCCGGCTGGCCCCGGGCCATGCTCAGCAGCCCGCCGTACCAGAGGCCCTTGGGATTCTGCGGCTCCGACTTCAGGACCGCCTCGATCTCATCCCCGACGGGCCCCGTCAGGGAACCCGGGTCGAGAATGATCCGGGCCTCTGCCACGCCGAGCCGTGCGTCCACGTTTCGTCCGCCCGAAACGTCCAGGGCCCTCTGGTAGGCATTGGCCGCATCAGCCGGCCGATTGAGGCTAAGGTATGAGCTGCCCAGGAGGATCCACCCCTCTTCATCCCCGGGCGCGGCTTCCAGTTTCCGTTCGAGCGACGCGACGGCCTCCTCGACGGAACCCTGCGCCGCCATTCCCGTGGGCGCAGGAGCGCCATCGCGGGCAGTTTCCTGCCAGTCGTGATTGCTGACGAGCAGGTAGACCACGAGAACCGATGCGGGAATGGCCAGGGCCGTCAGCGTTGCCGCGACCGGGTGAGCATTGCCGGCAGCGCGCAGCAGCGGCCAGACCACGAGGCCAACGGCAACGAAGGTCAGCAAGACGGCGATGGTTGCGAAAACGGTCAACGGCTACCCCTTCGCCGCTGTCGGCGGCTCATCCCTGTGGCCAACTGGCCTGTCATCGATTGGCCTGTCGTCAAACGTTCCGTCGGCGGACGGCTGGTCATCGCCCGGTTCGTCATCAGGTGGAACCGGCAATGCAGCCCGACGCCGGATGATGCGTCCCAGGCCGAGACCCCCGGCCACGAGCAGCAGCAAGGGGGCCAGCCACAGCGCGGCCGTGGTCGCCTTGAACCTCGGCTTGTACAGGACGAAGTCCCCGTAGCGGTCCAGCAGGAAGACCTTGATCTCCTCCTCTGAACGGCCGGCCTCGATCATCTGGCGGATTTCACGCCGCAAGTCGGCTGCGAGCGGTGCGCTCGAGTCGCCGATGGTCTGGTTCTGGCACACGAGGCAGCGGACCTCGCTGGTCAACCGCTCGTAGGTGGCTTGTTGCACCGGATCCGCGAGCTTTGCATCGGTATCGATTGAGAAACCGGGCCGTGCGCCCAGCAGCAGCCCGGCCAGTACTAGTACCCGAACCGCCTGCGGCATCATTGGCCGGACCCCGCCGCTGCTATCCGCGGCAGGAACTGCTCGCGCCATACAGCCAGGCTAATGGGGGCGATGTGCTTATAGAGCACCGTGCCATCCGGGCCGATCAGGAAGGTCTCGGGCGCGCCATACACTCCCCAGTCGATGGCCGTGCGGCCATCCTGGTCGACGCCGACAGCCACGTAGGGATTGCCCAGCGTCGCCAGCCACTCCCGGGCCAGTTGCTGATCATCCTTCCAGTTGATGCCATAGATGGGGATGCCGCTGTCGCGGGCCAGCGCGAGCAGCGTGTCGTGCTCCTGGCGGCACCCGGAGCACCAGGTGCCCCACACGTTCACGAGGCTGGTCTTGCCGAGCAGGTCGCGATGGCTGAAGGTCTGCGACGGGTCATCGAGGCGGGGCAAGCTGAATTCCGGGGCCGCCCTGCCAACCAGTGGCGACGGCACGAGGGTGGGATCCTTGCCGAGGCCCACCAGGAACACGGCCACGAGCAGGGCGAACACCCCGGCGGGGAGGAGGAATCGCCACACGGGCGAGCGCGATGCGGGGGGCAAGCTCAGGACTGTGCGGTCTGGGTGGCCAGAGCCCCCGCCGCCTCCCTGGCACGCAGGCGATACCTGCGGTCCGTGGCAGCCAGGATCCCCCCCAGGGCCATGACGATCGCCCCCAGCCAGATGAACCTGACCAGCGGCTTGTATTGCAGGCGGACGCTCCATGCGTCGTTGCCGAGGGGGTCGCCGAGTGCGACGAACAGGTCCCTGGACCAGCCGGCATCGATTCCCGCCTCGGTCATAGCCGAGCTGCGCACCGCGTAGGTGCGCTTCTCCGGATACAGCGTGCCAACCGGCTTGCCATCCCGCGTGACGGTGACTTCGCCTCGCAGGGCCTGGTAGTTGGGCCCGGCGACCGGCCGGGTGCCCTTGAAGGATATTTCGTAGTCCCCGACGCGGGCGGTCTCCCCTGGCGCAATCCGCTGGTCGGTAGCCAGGCCGAAAGTTGACGTCACCGTGATCCCGAGGACGCAGAGGCCGAGGCCCAGGTGCGCAACGGACATACCCAGCGCCGCCTGTGTCAGCCGTGGCCCGCGCCCCAGCAACTGGCGAAAGGGATCAAGCAAGGCCGCGACGATGAGCCAGGCCGCGGCTGCGACACCGGCGACCGTCAGGGCTCCGTTACCGCCGCCATAGACCACCAGCGGCACGAGGATTCCCGCCAGCAGCGCTATCCCCGCCGGGATCCGCAGCTTCCTGGCCACGTCGGCGGCACTGGCGCCCCGCCAGGCCGTATGCATGCCGATGCCGACGGCAATCAGGAGCGGCAGCATCGGAATCAGGAACGCGGTGTCAAAGTATGGCGGGCCGACCGAGATCTTGCCGGCATCGAGTGCGTCCAGCACCAGCGGATAAACCGTGCCAAGGAAGATGAGCCCAGCCGCTATGCACAGCAGGATGTTGTTGACGAGCAGAAAGCTCTCCCTGGAAAACGGCTTGAAGCCGACGGCCCGGTCGAGCGATGGTGCCCGCCAGGCATACAGGCCGAGTGCCGTGCCGATCACGATGGCCAGGAACGCCAGGATGAAGAGCCCCCGGGTGGGATCGGCGGCAAACGAGTGCACGGACACGAGCACGCCCGATCGGACGAGGAACGTGCCAATGAGGCTAAGCGAAAAGGCCGCGATTGCCAGCAGCAGCGTCGAGCCCTTGAATATGCCCCGCTTTTCGGTGACGGCCAGCGAATGCATCAGCGCGGTGCCCACCAGCCAGGGCATGAATGACGCGTTCTCAACCGGATCCCAGAACCACCACCCTCCCCAGCCCAGTTCGTAATAGGCCCACCAGCTGCCCAGAGCGATGCCAACCGTCAGGAATACCCAGGCTGCTGTCGTCCAGGGACGCGCCCAGCGCGTCCAGTTCTGGTCCACGCGGCCGGCGAGCAGGGCCGCTACGGCAAAGCTGAACGCCACCGAAAACCCGACGTAACCCATGTAAAGCATCGGCGGGTGCAGGGCCATGGCCGGATCCTGCAGGAGCGGGTTCAGGTCATTGCCGTCGAAGGGAATCGGGCTGAGGCGCAGGAACGGGTTGGAGGTAAACAGGATGAAGGCGAGGAAGCCGACGCTGATGGCGCCCATCACGCCGGTGATGCGGGCGGCGACTTCCCTCGGGAGCGCGCCACTGAACGCCGTCACCGCAATGGTCCAGCCGGAGAGGACCAGCACCCACAGGAGCAACGAGCCCTCGTGACCGCCCCACACCGCTGCAAAACGATACATCTCGGGAAGCTGGCTGTTGGAATTGCTGGCGACGTAGAGCAGCGAGAAATCGTTCTTCAGGAACGACCAGGCGAGCATGGCGAACGCGCCGGCAACGAAGACGAACTGCCCGGCTGCTGCTGCGGGCCCGGCCGCCATCAGGCCTGGCTGGCCACGATGGGCGCCCACCAGGGAAAAGAGCATCTGGCAGACCGACAGGCACAGAGCCAGGATCAGGCAAAGTTGGCCGAGTTCAGGGATCATCGCAGTACCTGGTTGAATGCTTGACGGAAAACGGAAGCGAGGCCTGTCGCTCAGTTCGGCGAGGGGCCGGCAGCATCTGTCTGTACCGGATGCCCCTGTTCAGCCAGTGCCTTGGCCACCTCCGGGGGCATGTAGTTCTCATCATGCTTCGCAAGGACTTCCTCGGCGCGGAACACGCCATTGGGCTCGAGATAGCCCATGGCAATCACGCCCTGTCCGTCCCGAAACAGGTCCGGAAGGACCCCCGAGTAGGAAACGGTGAGGCGGTCCTTGTTGTCCGCCACGTCAAAACGCACTTCGAGTGCGCCAGGTTCCCGCCGGACGCTGCCTTTCTCGACCATGCCGCCGAGCCGGAACTTCTTGCCTGCCGGGGCCTCACCGGCCAGCGCCTGGGATGGGGTGTAAAAGAACAGCAGGTTCTCCTGGAAGGCCCGCAGGGAAAGACCGACCGCGCCGGCAACCCCGGCCAGCACGAGGCCGACGACCAGCATTCTCTGTCGACGTGGGGTCATGAACTTCTCCCGACTGTAGCCTCGTTGCCAGCCTTGCCGCCAACCTCGCCATCACCCTGGCTTCCGGTCCTGGCTGGACGCCGGCCGGACCGCCGTTCCAGCTGTTCCCGCAGACGCCGGTGAACCCGGCGGAACTGGCGGCGCGCCGCAACCAGGTTGCCGATGACCACCAGCGTGGTCACGCCATAAGCCACCACCAGATAGCCTGTGTAGCCGTCCATGGCAAGGATACCGTTCATGAGTTTACGCCTGCCGGGCTGGCGCCACGCAGCACGTCCTCCGCCCAGCGTGACTGGACCTCACGCTCCAGCACCTCGGCCCTCACGCGCATGGCAAGGATACCCAGGAAAAACAGGGTGAAGGCCAGGATCATGGTCAGCAATGGCCAGAGCATGTCGCCGGAGATCGAGGGCGCCTCCAGCTTGGACAGCGTGGGGCCCTGGTGGAGGCTGGCCCACCAGATCACGGAGAAATGGATGATCGGGACGTTCACCACGCCGGCGATCGCCAGCATGGCACTGGCGCGGTCGGCCTGGGTGAGATTCTCAAAGGCGCCCCGCAACCCCATGTAGCCGAAGTACAGGAACAACAGGATCAGCTCGGCGGTCAGGCGAGGATCCCACTCCCAGTAGGTGCCCCACATCGGCTTGCCCCAGACGGCGCCAGTGACGAGAGCAGCGAAAGTGAACGATGCGCCGATCGGTGCGCAGCTTGCCGCCACCGCATGGGCCAGCTTGATACGCCAGATCAGTCCTATGGCCCCCGCGGTTGCCATGGTCACGTAGATCATCATTGACAGGTAGGCGCTGGGGACATGGACGTAGATGATCCGAAAGGCGTCGCCCTGCTGATAGTCGGGCGGCGCCAGGACCAGGCCGCCCCAGGCACCGATGGCGAGCAGCACCACGGCCGGAACGAGCAGCCAGTAGCTCAGCCTGCCGGCGAGAGCATAGAAGTGGGGCGGCGATGCCAGCTTGAAGAACCAGTTCCACATTGCGCACTCTCCTTATGCGGCAGCGACTAGTCGGCGCTGATCCGAATCGCCCCGGCGGCTACCACCGGCACCAGGCTGATCGCCAGCACCAGCAGGGCGGCCATCAGGTACAGGGGTCCGGTGACATTCTCCCCCGCCAGCGCCAGGTCCGTCGCCCTCGCACCGAGCATCAGAACCGGCAACATCAGGGGCGCCACGATGAAGGCCAGCAGGACCCCCGCGCCCCGCAGGCCCGCTGTCAGCGCGGCGCCGATGGAGCCCAGGAGACTCAGGGTCGGCGTTCCCAGCAGGAGGCTGAACGTCAGTACTCCCAACGCCGACGCCGGCAAATGGTAGGTGATTGCCAGGACAGGTGCCATGAGGACGACCGGTAGGCCGGTGATTACCCAGTGCGCGAGAGTCTTGGCCAGCAGCATCCAGCCCAGGGGATAGGGCAAGTTGAAGAGCTGCTCGAGGGTGCCGTCTTCCAGGTCAGCGCGGAACAGGAGATGCAATGAAAGCAGGGTCGCCAGCAACGCCGCGATCCAGATGACGCCCGGCGCGATCATCCGGAGCACCTCTGCCCTGGGACTAAGTGCCAGCGGAAAGAGCGTGACGACCAGGATGAAGAACAGTGCGGCATTGCTGGCGTCGGTCCAGCGCCGCAGGCCTACCTGCAGGTCCCTGACGAACACCACCCGGAACAGGGTCGCCAGTCCCAGGGCCGGGCTGTCCGTCGCTTCGCCCACCGGGGCAGTCTGCAGCTTTGCGGCAGCCATCAGGCGTCTCCGAGCCTCAAGTGCGAGACGGAGGCCGAACCGAGATCCAGCGTCTGGTGGGCGGCGACGACCACAGTGCCACCCTGGCCGAGGTGATTACGGATGGCCGCCTCGACGGCCTGGCGACCGGCGGCATCAAGATTCGTCTGGGGCTCATCGAGCAGCCACAGCTCGGCCCGCGAGAGGAGGATCCGGGCAAGGGCCGCACGACGCTTCTGCCCGGCAGAAAGCTGCCTCACCTCCAGGTCGGCGCAGTCACGCAGGCCCGTCAATGCGAGCGTCTCACCCACCATCTCCTGCAGGCCGGCCAGCCGGGCAAAGAATTCCAGGTTGGCACGCGTGCTCAGTTCGGGCTTGAGCGCGAGCGCGTGCCCGGAAAAGGCCATGCGCAACCGGCCTGCCCGGATCTGCTCCTGGAAGTCCCCTCCCCGCCACGTGATCGTTCCGGACTCCGGCAGCGTCAGGCCCGCGATCACCCGCAGCAGGGAGGTCTTGCCCGCACCATTGGGGCCTTCGACCAGCAGGGCCGTGCCGGAGGGCACGGCGAAGGACAATTCCTCAAAAAGGAACGTTGTGCCCCGCCATAGGGTCAATTCCGCGCCTGCGAGCACACCCGACTCCAGAATCCGGCCAGATGGCCGGTTGAACAGCATGGACCGCCCACCCGGAACGGCGCGCCATCGTCCCCGACTTTCATATTCAAAACAAGTTTCTACGGCGCTTTACTGCACTGACTTCGCGGCTCTGGCGGGCCACCAAGCATCCATGCCGGTGCCTGGCTTTACATAACAGGAACCGATACTTAGACTGAACCTCTACAGTCAGTTAACGGCACGGACGCGGGCTGCCCCAGAGCCGCCCAGCGTGAAAAGCATAAGCCGGACTGCTTGCCGCCCAGGCACGGAGTTTCCCCTATGGCCGCATTACTCCAGGTCACCAGCGCTGAATCCCCGACCGTTGAGCGGCAACCCGCCGCACCTGGCCCTGACCCGGCGGCTGTGACGGCCGGATTGGCTTACATCAATCGGTGCCTCCGGGGACACCGCCCCTTCGGGATCATGACAGGGTCGCCGCGGGCCATGACGGAGCTCGTGAAACGCGCCGCCACCCACTGTGAGGCCCGGGAGGATCTTCATGCCATCCGAATTACGACACCGGGTGACAGCGTCCAGGCCTTCCTTGCGACCTGCCTCGCGCAAGTGGGTTTCGAACTTTTTCAGGCCGGCCTTGACGACCTGCACAATCTCCTTGTCGTCTTCCTGCGTCACGAGGGCGCCCGCGGGCGAAGGACCGTCGCAATCATCGAAGAAACGGAACACTGCGGACCACGCGTCCTCGAGTTCATGCAGACCCTCTCCAGGGTGCGGGCCGGCGCGACCCCCGCCATAACGTTCCTGCTCACTGGATCGCGGGATCTGCACAGGGTGCTGGATTCACCGGGGATGACAGGACTCAGGCAGTTCACGCGGGAACGATTCGACCTGGACCGCTCGCTGGCCTGGGTCAGGCCGGGGGACAGGCCCGGACCCGCCGTACGCCCCCCGGCACCGGGTCAGGGCGTTCACCTGGTCGCGAGCGTGGCCACCGACGATACGCCAGGCAAACTCATCGTGATGCTGGACGGCGCGATCATCGAACGCAGGGAACTGACCTCAGGCAGGCTGGCAATCGGCCGCAGCCCGCAGAGTGACCTCCGCCTGAACAGCCGGTACGTCAGCCGGCATCACGCTGCCCTCCTCGTCACGGCCGACGGCGTCACGGTCGTCGACCTGCAGAGTACGAACTCCACCCTCGTGAACGGCAAGGCCATCGCCCGCCAGAGACTGGAGCATGGCGACCTGGTGTCGATCGGCAACTTCCGGGTCCGCTACGACCGCCGCCGGCGGGAGGAATGTGCCCAGGGCCGGACTTGAACCGGCACGCCCTGTCAGGGGCAACGGATTTTAAGACCCCACTCTGCGCAGGCCCACGCGCACGCCCACCACGAGGCTTGCTCAGAATCAGTGACTTACGGGCGCCTGCTCACCCTCTGCCTGCGCTCACTTGTGCCCGTCGGGGCACCGTGGTGTACACGTTTTGTACACGGTTTCACGCTGATGCGGTCCTTCTGGTCCTGCGCTTCTTCCTGGCCGGGCCGCTGTTGGTCTTGCGCTTCTTCTTCCTGGCCGGGCCGCTGGGAAGGAGCGAGGTCAGCGCCTCGTAGCGTTCGAATAGAAACGCCACCCGCTCCGCCTCACTCTGGAAATTGGTCTTGCCGTAGGCCAGGTCCACAGCCCGATCCAGGGCCTGGTGCGCCTTGAGAAGATCCACCGGCATGGTTAGAGGGTCGTAGAGATCGGCCAACGTGGCGCCCGGGTGAACCGCCCGGGCATCGAGCACCACTTGCGAGGCCGTCTCGATGGCCTGTCGCTGCTTGTCGGTGGGGTCGGGCCAGGGAAAGTTGTTGTAGACGATATCCTTTGAGTAGCGGTATCGGCTCTCCAAGCGGCCGCAGGTGTAGCGCATCCACGCCATGTGCATCGCAGATGAAATGCCGCCGAAGTGGTACAGGGTTGCACCCGCCACTGTCAGTACCTGATCGTTCGCGATTACGTCCTGCCGCATGAAACCAATCGGCAGGTATAGCCGCCGCTCGGAAGAAACCCGAGGCACGAGTAAGTAGTCAGATTCCGGCTGTGCGATCTGCACAAACAGCCCGGGACGTGCGGCCGCCTTTTGCGTTGACGTCGCCTTACTTGCAAGTCGATACCGCGCGTTCTTCTGGAGTCGATCCACGATGAATGGTATGCCGCGAACGGCATCTGGAGACGCGCCGACGAGCCAAAGGCAGTAGCGCTTCCCGCCATTCAGAAATTCCTCGGCGCCCGTATATTGCCTGACCCACTGCGCAGCCGATGGCTCCCGTGCGAGCAGCTGGTCACGCTCATCCGGGGAAAGAATCAGATGACCACCGTCGCGCGGCATACTGCCAAACCGCATCCCGGGAACTGGGCACATTGGATCGCTGCGATTCTCGACGAGAACGTCCGGACCATCCACCAAGTAAGGATTGATGTGTCCTGCACTCACCTGAGTTGCGTCACCATCGGGCGTCTCATAGTCGAATAGGAGAGGGCTCGGATGCTCAGACAGGCCGAAACCTATGATGACGCAATGGACTGCCGCTCGACCCGTTGCCTCAGAACTCCAACGAAACGTGCGGTGTGCAAAGTGAATGTGAACGCCAAGAGCCTTCAACTCTCGCCAAAGAACGCCAACTTGCTCCCCTTGAGCGATAGAATTTGTCGAAACGAAGGCGCAACGGATTCGGCCACGAGTAGAGTCGCCCTGGAGATAGCGAGCCGCTTTCACATACCAAGCCGAGACGTAATCGAGAATGCCCCCACCCTTCACCCCCACAAACACTTGCGCGATGTCGTCACGTTGAGGGTCACTCATGACCATCGCTCCGACAAAGGGCGGGTTGCCAACGATGAAGTTGAGCGCGGTCGGACCCACAATCGCACTCCAATCCATGCGTAGCGCATTCCCATGCACGATATTCGGCGATTTCACGAGTGGCAGCCGGGCGAAATACTGGCCGAATTCCTCGGAAACCTGCCCGTTCATCTGGTGATCAGTCAGCCACAGGGCTACCTGGGCGATCTGTGCAGGGAACTCTTCGATTTCGATACCGTAGAACTGGTCAACATCTACCCGCACGATGTCGCTGACATTGAGAAAGCCTGTCTCCCGCTTCTTGTAGATCTCCCGAAGCACCTCCAATTCCAGGAGACGCAGCTCCCGGTAGGCGATGACGAGGAAGTTTCCGCAGCCGCAGGCTGGGTCCAGCACTTTGGTACTCGCCAACTTTGCCTGGAACTCCAGCAGCTGCTTTGGGCTGCGGCGTACACGGTCAAACTCGGCGCGGTAGGCATCCAGGAATAGGGGCTGCAGGGCTTTGAGGATGTTCACCTCCCTCGTGTAGTGAGCACCCAGATTACGCCGCGCCTCGGGATCCATAATCGATTGGAATAGGGAGCCGAAGATGGCGGGCGATATGCCGCTCCAGTCCACTGCGCAGCAGTCCAGAAGCGTCTCGCGCATGGCTCGATTGAAGGAAGCCAGCGGCAGCGACTCCTGAAACAGCCGGCCGTTGATGTAGGCGAAGGCTGCAAGCTGCTGGTCAAGGCTCGATTGGCGTTGATCAGGAGCGGTATTCAAGACCTGGAACAGCTGGGCTAGGTGCATGCCCAAATCGGAGCCGTCCTCGGCAGTACGCTGGTCGAGATACTCTCGCAGCTGGCCGGTCTCGAAGATGCCGGTGTCGTCGGCGAATAGACAGAAGAGGAGCCGGACCAGGAGCACCTCCAACGGGTGCCCCACGTAACCCGCCGCCCGCAGCTGGTCGTGCAACTCGCCGAGCTTCTCCGCTGCTTTGATATTGACCGGATCCTCCGCCGCAAAGCTTCGGCGTTGGTAGCCGGCGATAAAATCGAAGAATCTGAGGTTTTTGTGCAGTTCCTCCAGGCGGAACTCGTGAACCTCATTGTCATCCAGGTCGTAGAGGCGGAATCGGGCAAAGTCCGAGACGAGCACAAAGCGGGGCAGGTCCCGGTTCTTCAATCCCGAGAAGTAGTCCGTGGCCTGGTGATAGGCCCGATCCAGATTCTTCCCTCGGGACTTGTGCTCGACGACGAGCGTGCCCTTCCAGAGCAGGTCGATGTACCCACCCTGACCGTCTGACTTGCGAACCGGATTCTCGAAGCTGGCCACCCGGCGCCGTGGGACACCGAAAACGTCGAAGAACGCATCCCAGAAGCTCTTTGCCTCGGCGTCCTCCGATGAATCCCCTTCCCATTCCCGCGAGAAGCGTAGCGCCCGATCCTTGATCTCGTTCCAGCTTAGCGGCACGCGGCTCCCCTACCCTCCCGGTCGACGGGGAATCATACCTATCGATCTCACCTTTGCGACCTGGGTACGGCATTCTCAATGCTTGCTTTCTGGTGGGGCCTGAGCCCAGTGGTCACTCTTGCGAGGCCACAAAAAGGATGCCCCGCCAAAGCGGGGCTTCCAATGCGCCGGGGATGACGGCGCCGCGGTGCTTTTCTCGGGAGACCGCACGCATCCCACTCGCCTGCCTGCATCAACTCAGGCGGCGAGTGGCGGCGCGGTCCTTGCAGCCAGCAGGAACCGCGCCGCCGATTCGCTCTAGCTCGCCGAGCACTTGATGAACTTTATTGCATCGTTGTCGAGCACGCAGCCGCCGAACCGCGCCCGGACGAAAAACTTTGTTTTCCCGGGCGAAGTCACGTCGTCCCTCGTGATGTCGAGCCCGTGAATGCGGACGAGCTCGTAGCCCTGCTGCAGGTCGCCGACCGCAATCGGGAAGGCGTTGCTCCCGATGGCAGGCATCGACTCGCAGACGACGACCGGCTTGCCGAACAAGAACCCGTCACCCTGATCGACGCCGGCGGCCATGTTGGGCTGCCACACCGGCTGGCCGTTCGTGTCCTTGAACTTCCGCACGGCTGCCAGCGTCGGCGAGGCCATCAGCCAGGTGGCATTGGCCCGGTACTCCGGCTTGAGCGTGAAGAACAGATCGAGCAGCTTGTCGTCGCCATACCGCTGCGGGGAGCTCGCCGGGTGGTGATTCAGGGTGCCGGCCTCTCCTGATGCGACGTACTCGTAGACGCCGGCGGCCCGCTGTGGGCTGGCGTTGTCATCGGCGCTGGTGGGGTTCGATGCCAGCATTCCGGTCGGACGCGAGGCACCGTTGCCGCTGATGATGGCGGCCTCGAGGTCCTTGGCTGCCTGCGCCGTGACCGCGTCCTCCAACTCTTTCGCCAGGTCGAACCAGGCATCCTGCAGGGCCCAGTTCGAGACGGTGTAGTAGCTGTACAGCTCTCCAGAGGTCGGCGTGATGGCCCGATAGCTGGGCTCGGTCGTCGCCGACCGCGTGCCCGTCTCGCTCGACCATCCCGAGGTAGCGCCACCCACGCGAAGGATTCGCGAGTAGTCACCGCTCTCGACCTGCGCATTTCGCACCAGGGCGCCGATGCGGGAACGGGCCAGCGCCTTGCTGACAATGTCCTGAGCGATGACTGTCGGCACCATCGCACCGCTCGCCGTGCCGGTCGTGACGTCCTTCCGGCTGAGCCCCTGGCCGGTGCGCAGGTAGTCGGCGAACTGCTTACGCTCGGCAGCGGAGGCGTTGCCGCTCGCACCAGGGCGGATGTTTTCGGCGCGAGCCTCGAGCTCGTCCTGGCGCTGACTGAGGGTCCGGAGCTCGGCGGCCTGGCTGGCTTTGAAGGCAGCCCAGTCTTTGCCGAGGGAGTCGACGGCTTCGATAATCGGAGCGTGATTCGGGTCGCGCATGGCGAACCTCCTGGTGTAGGTGAAAAGGGTCGTCTCTACTTTTCACAGCCGACACCAGCCCGCGTCCCGCGGAAGCGTCCCTCTGCCCTCGAGGCCGCCGGCGTGACGCCGTCAGCCTGTCAGTCGAGTCCCGGCACCTTGAACATCCCACGTCCCGCGGGCGCACCGTGATCGTGGACCAAGCATAGCCGGTCGCCGAGAACTCGTGGGGTAGTGGTTCAGTGCGGTGCCGACTGGGGCGCCGGGCCGTCCGCATCGAAGGCCGCGAGGAGGTCGACCAGGACCTGGCGGGCCATCTGCCGGTTGCAGACCTTCGGGTCGGTGATCAGGCCGTAGCCGGTCGCCAGGTACGCCACGGCGACGTCGGCGGGAGTCACCGGGAAGGTGGCGATCAGGTCCTGGGCCGCGTGGAATGTCGCGGTGAAGAGCGACTGGCGAGCGGTCGGGCTGATCGGTTCAGAGCGTGCAGTCATGGGCGTCCTCCACAATCGTGGTTGTCGGGAAATTGGCAATTCACCGTATCTTGGCTGCGTGTTTATTTGCCTGCCGGTGTCGGTCCCGGTGAGCCTGCCAAGAGACTTGAGGTGCCTCCCCCTGCTGTCACCTGCTGCACGTTCGTGCTGAACCCTTGCTGGCCCAATGGCTTGAGGCAGGTCTCGGCACGCGGCAACGTGCGCGTCCTGGTGCCCGCCGACCTCGAGCTCGAGTGCCTGGCCGGCGCCGTGATGGTCCTCGTGGCGGGCGGTTTTCATGGCAATTCCGGGCCTTTTTGGGCTGTTTCCGGCGTCCCGCTAATGCGCTTGTTCCGCATACCGGGACCGAGCAGCTGCCGAACAACGGCGGTTGTGACGTTCAGTGCTTCGGCGACGTCGACGATGCTGGCGCCCTGGGCTATCAGCTGCCGGGCCTCACGCAGTGAGTCGAGCCGGTCTACCGGGCGCACCGGCCGGGCCTCGATGCTGTCGGCGAGCGCCTTCATCGCCGTGACGTTGAGCGTGCCGCCGATGCGGGAGCGGGTCACGGGCGGCCCCTCCCACTCTGGCGGGATTCGGCGGAATACCCTCCTTCCCTCGCGTGACCGGATCTGCCCTGAATCCCGCCGCCGCCTATAGGGAGAAGGATGGCGGCGGGATAGTAGCCGCCCATCCGTCTCCCCTTCCTCGGAAGAGTGGCGGAATTGCGGCGGAATAGCGGCGGGATGGCGGGATGGGTCGTCATGCGCCAGGTTCCAGGTAGGTCTTGCGGGCCCCCACCCGCTCGCCTTCTGGCAGATCGCGCTCGACGATCCGATGGGTTTGGGTGGCGCGATGCACTGTGTCTCGCAGGCCGGCGCGGCTCAGTTTCCCGGGAATGCGATCCCGGGCTGCCTCCAGGCTGGTCAGCGAGTGGCGCACGTTGCCCTTGGCCTCCTGCCGCAGGAACTCCACCACGGCTGCCACCTGCGCCTCCTGGCGCTCGTCATCGGACTGGCGGGTGATGGGCTGGTCTATGAACCGGAAGCCCGTCCGGATCAGCCAGAGCGGCTCCGCCCAAGGCGCGGCGTCGGTGATCTTCGCTTGCGTCAACCTGAAGACCTTGCCATCGGCAGCATCTCGGGCGTCGATCCCGACGGGCAGGGTCACGCCGTCGGCCTTGTCGAGGATGTAGACGAAGCGCAGACCGTCTGCGAGCGCGGAGCCGCCACGGAAGGCGTACTGATCAACTCGCTGCTCCCGGGCGTTCGCCTTGCCCGTGTGCACCAGGAACAGCACCGGGCAGCTAAGACCCTTGCGGATCCGGCGGGCGGCCCGGATGACAGACTGCTCCCCGTCATTCACCAGGCGTTCGCCGGGCCCGAAGCTGACGAACGGGTCCATGATCACCAAGGAGAGGCCGAGGGGTCCGTAGGCGGCGATTAGCGCGTCGACCAGCGGCGTCTCCTCCAGGTTGCCGCGGTCATCGAGCTTGACCAGCTGCGGATCCCGGTCGCTGAGATCCTCGATAAATAGGCCGGCGCCAATCTGCTCGCACTCGTCTGGTGTCAGGTAGCCATCCCGGCCGATGCCATGCAGCCGGTAGCGCATCCGGGCCAGGCCGTCCTCGGCAGTCACGAACAGGACGCCGCCCGGCCGCAGCACGCGACGGCCGAAGAGTGAGCCGCCAAGAATCGTCCCGCACGCAATGTTTAGCGCGAGGGTGGTCTTGCTGACACCGCCGGCGCCAATGATCCCGCCGACATCATTCGGGATGAAGCCCTCGTGGATGAACTCGGGCGCCGGCTGCGGGGTCGTGAAGGTCTCGGCACCCACCCGGGCGGCGTCGGGATCCAGCGTTACTGGATGCACTGCCGAGCGCCCGGGCGCCGGCCCATACTTCCGGTCGAGTTCTTTCAGTGTACCGATGCCGTTCGCGCTCATGCCCGCACCCACGCCGGGCCAGCACGTCCCGGGCTGCCTGGCGGATTTCCGGGCAAATCGCACCGCCGGATTGCGTGGACGAGCGCCGCGCCGTCAGCCAAGAGCGCCTGGGCCAGCCTCTCGAGGGCTTCATCATCCGGATCACCAGTTTCGAAGAGCAGGACGGCCTCACCGCCGACCGGCCAGGCGAAGCTCGCGGGTTCCTCATCTGGCGGCAGCACCATGATCGGGATTGCCACGGCCTCCCGGGCCAGTTCCCAGGCGCGGGCGCCGATGGCCACGCGGGGGCCCTGGTTCAGGTAGCCGGGTGCCTGGCGACGGATCAGGTATTCCCGCCCGAATGGCGGCAGCCGTCGGCGGGTCACGGTGCTCACGTGGTTCAGGTGGCCGACCTCGAGGTCCGCTGGGCATCGCCTCGGCGCCGGTTGCGCGGCGGCTGAGAGGCATGGCCGTGTAACGCCAGCCGGGTGCGCTCGAGGAGGTAGTCGGGCAACCGATCAGTGTTGACCCGCCATTCGCGCCCATACTTGCAGGCCACGCCGGCCTCGACGATGCCGTTGTTGGCCGCATCCCTGAGGATGAATCGCAGCTTGTTTTGCTCGGAGTCGCTGAACTCCGACAGGCCCTTCCAGGGGCCGCTCATCGCGCCAGTCATCGTCGTCTCCCTTCCACGTTGCCGCGGGCTCGGGTGCCCGTTGGCGTGGATTAGGGGACAGTCGTGGCGGCGGGTAAACCCAAATAGACCGGGAGTCTATTTTCTTGATGTGGCGATAGCTGCCCGTTGGAGTTCGAGGCCGCGCTTCAGCCAAGTCCGGACGTCGCTCTCTGTGACCACCTTCGCCCTGATCGGGTCTTTGGAGATGTGATCAGCTATCGCCTTCGCTGTTGCGCCAGTTGCGTCAGCATCGAGGACGCGGGCGTAGGTGACCCACTCGTTGCGCTGGCGAGGAGGCTCCGCGATCTCTTGCATCGCCTTCTCGTTGAGCACCAGCCGCTTGACGCTCTCGGTGATGTCGCTCTCGGTCCGGGTGAGATCCACAGCCAGGATGGCGTAGCCGTCATCGTGCTGGGCTTGTACCCGGTCCAGGTCGAGCGTGACGTGCACGTCGACAGTCGGCCGGCCAGTGACGTCAGGGGGCACCCAATCGACAGCCGGATCCGGTAGCCACTCGAGGCCGTACTTTTCCCGAAGTCCGCCGGCCTTCTTGAGCCGCAATTCACTGCAGGGCCCGGCGGGCTTAAGAGCGGCACCCGTCAGCCCGTTGAAGTCTCGCTCGTAGTCGGCATGCCGCCGGATCCACTGCCAGCGCCATTGCGACAACGGCAGGCCCTCGAGCGCCTCCTGATGAGCTTTGGGATCGGTCCAGTTGGGTCGCTGCCACGCCGGCATGGCCCCTACTCCACCATGCCCTTGAACGTGCGGGCGACCAGGTTCTGCTTGTGCGCGGTGCTCAGGTGGCTGTACCGCTTCACCATCGCAAGAGTCTTGTGGCCGAGCACGTCCGCGATCTCGAGCAGGCTGGCACCGTTCATGGCCAGGTAGGACGCGCAGGAGTGGCGCAGGTCGTGAAACCGGAAGTTCCCGAGTTCTGCAGCAGTGACGGCCCGCTCCCAATGGGGCCGGAAGTTGAACGGGCGATCAGCCGCATGCGGTGAGCGGAAGATCAGCCCGCGGTCTATGGGGCGTGGCTTTGCGTCCAGGGCGTCTCGGATGGGATCTATCAGCGGCAGCATTCTCGGCTCACCGCTCTTGGACGTCCGTAGGTGGGCCAGCCCCTTCTTGAGGTCGAGGTCGCTCCAGCGCAGCCCCTGGATCTCGCCCAGGCGAGCGCCGGTGGACAGGGCGATCTTCACGAACAGCAGCAGGTCGGGCCACTCGGATGCCGCGCAGGCGGCGAGCAACCGGTTGCGCTCCTCCTCCGACAGGAACCGGACGCGACCGCCCGGCTCCTTCTGCCGGCTGATCTGCAGCGCCGGGTTCTTCGTGATCCACCTTTCCTCGATGGCCCACTTGAGGACGACGGCGATGGCGGCCTGGTGCCGGTTGAGGGTGGCGGCGCTGCGCCCCTGGGCTACCTTGTCCTCGCTGTCGGCCTCCCCGGCGCCGGCGGCCTTCCGGGTGCGGCTCTTGCCCAGCTTCTTCAGCGCCTCTTTGATCGTGGCCTGGTTGATCGTGGAAAGGCGACGGTCGCCGTAGTTGTCCTTCCACCAGGCGAGACGGCCGACGCGGGCGCTGTCCTGCCCCTGGTACTCGAGCATGTAGCCTTCGATGGCCTGGGCGAGCGTGCGGCGCCGGGCCTCGACGCCGGGGAGGTCATCCAGCTGGTCCAGGTCGCCTTCAATCTTCCGCACCCACTCGTCTGCCTCCTTCTTCGTGCGGAACACGCGGCTGGCTACGGGGTGGCCCTGGCGGCGGATCAGCGCCCGGTACTTGCTGGTGCCGTTCTTGCGGGCGAGCTTCAGGATCGTGGCCATTACGCCGCCCTCCTGCAGGTCTGCTGGACGGAGCGTTGCCGTGGGGCCGGGATCGGGACAGAATCGTGGTCAGCCATGCCGCACCTCTCATCAGGTCGGTGGTGGTCAGAACGCCTCGGGGGTTACCGCCTCCGGGGCGTTTGCTTTTGCGGCATCAGGTGGCCGCTTGCGTCTGACTGTACACGGTTTGTACACGCTGGCAATTTTGAGGCGGGTGCCGAAATGGGGAAAACGGCTGAAACCCTTGCTGCGCTTGGTGCCCAGGGCCGGACTTGAACCGGCACGGCCTTGCGGCCAACGGATTTTAAGTCCGCAGCGTCTACCAGTTTCGCCACCCGGGCCAGGCAGGATTGTAGGCGGTGGAACGGGGAATGGAGGCTAGGGTCGGAATCGAACCGGCGTACACGGCTTTGCAGGCCGCTGCATGACCACTCTGCCACCTAGCCGCTGTGGGAACCCCCGCCGGGCAAAACGCTCGTCGCCGGCACGTTCTCGCCGGCCTGGGGGCAAAATCTGGAGCGGGAAACCGGGCTCGAACCGGCGACCTATACCTTGGCAAGGTATCGCTCTACCAACTGAGCTATTCCCGCTTGCAAGGGACGCATATGCTACCGACCGGGGCAGGCGTGTCAAGAAAGGGGCGCACCTTCCGCACGATCCGGCCAGGCCGCGCGGATATAGCCGAACATCGACCAGAGGGTGAGGCCGGCCGCCAGAATGAGGAAAAACACCCCGATTTCGTACATTGGCAGCCCGAGCAGTGGCTGCTCGAAGAGCATGCAGCAAAGCCCCGTCATCTGGGTGATCGTCTTCAGCTTCCCATAGCCGGACACGACCACGCGGTGGCGATTCCCGAGTTCGGCCATCCACTCGCGGAGGGCGGAGACCGCAATCTCCCGCCCGATGATGATGGCCGCGAGGGCCGCAATGATGATCCGCGGATCCGCCTGGACGAGGAGGATAAGTGCCGTCGAGACGATCATCTTGTCGGCAACCGGGTCCAGGAATGCGCCGAACTGGGAGGTCTGCTGCAGCCGCCGCGCCACATAGCCGTCCAGCCAGTCAGTGATGGCCGCCAGCAGGAAGACGATGGCGGCCGCGGGACGGGCCCAGGGCGATGCCCAGTAGAACACCACGGCCACCAGGGGTATGGCGGCTATACGGAACCAGGTGAGCGACGTCGCGATGTTGAACTGCGGATACACCCGCGCATTCTAGCGTCTCCCACCGCCGGGGGCGGCGTCCGGTGCAGCGTGGATCTCAGGGCTGCCCGCCGTGGAGGTGGTCGTAGATCCGCTGTGCAAGCAACCGGCTGATGCCGTGAACCCTGGCCAGGTCTGCGACCCCGGCCTGCCGGATGCCCTGCAGCCCGCCGAACTGCCGGAGAAGGGCTCGCCGGCGTTGCGGACCCAGGCCGTCGATGGCTTCCAGTGTCGACGTGACCCTCGCCTTTGACCGGCGCTGGCGGTGCCCGGTAATCGCGAAACGGTGGGCTTCGTCCCGGATCTGCTGGATAAGGAGGAGCGCCGGCGATCCTGCAGGCAGCACTCGCGCCGAGGTTTCGCCGGGAAAGACCAACGTCTCCTCACCGGGCCGCCGGTCCCTCCCCTTCGCGACTCCAACCAGCGGGAGGTGGCCCAGCTGGAACTCCTCCAGGGCCTCCCTCGCCTTCTCCACCTGGCCGTGACCGCCATCGATCAGGATCAGATCCGGGACGGGCGATTCCCCCCGGCGAATCCGGGCAAAGCGTCGCTCGACAGCCTGGCGCATGGCGCCGTAGTCGTCACCCGGCTCGATGTCCCGCACGTTGAAGCGGCGATAATCCGACTTCACCGGACCGTCCGGACCGAACACGACGCAGGAAGCCACCGTCTCGCCGCCACCGGTGTGACTGATGTCGAAACACTCGATCCGGCGGGGAACGTCGTCCAGGCCCAGGGCCTCGACCAGGCTCTCGAGCTGCCCCCGCGCAGACGCTCCGCTCGCCAGCCGGCTGGCAAGACCCTGGCGGGCGTTGGTCGCCGCCATCTCGAGCCAGCGCTTGCGCGTGCCCCGGACCTGATGCCGGATGAGCACGCGACGCCGGGACCGACTGGTGAGCGCGGCCTCGAGCACGCCCCCGTCCAGCGGCACAACGGGTACGAGAATCTCCGCCGGCGCCTGCTCGTGGAAATAGTGCTGGCCGATGAACGCGGCAACAACCTCGTCAGCATCGGTTCCGGCTGTCACCCTCGGGAACCAGTTCCGGCTCCCCAGCACGCGGCCGCCGCGAATCAGGATCACCGCGATGCACGCCTGTCCCTCGTCCTGGTGCACGCCGATCACATCTGCTTCGTCGATGCCGGTCCCGGCAATCACCTGTTCCGCCTGGATCTTGCGTATCAGCCCGATCTGGTCCCGGAGCACGGCCGCCCGCTCGTAGTCCAGTTCTGCCGAGGCCTGCTCCATCCGGCCAACGAGACTCGCCAGCACCGCCGAGTTCCGCCCCTCGAGAAAGAGGATTGCATCCTCGACGTCGCGCCGGTAGTCGTCAGGCTGGATGAGCCCAACGCAGGGCGCCGTGCAACGCTGGATCTGGTACTGGAGGCACGGGCGCGTGCGGTTGGCGAAGAACGACTCCGAACACTGCCGGACGCGAAACAGCTTCTGCAACTGGGCGAGACTCTCCCGCACGGCCCCGGCACCGGGCCAGGGACCCAGGTAACGACCCGGTGCCTTCCTCGAGCCACGATGAAACTCGAAACGTGGGAATTCCTGTCCGGTGGACACGTAGATCCAGGGGTAGCTCTTGTCGTCGCGGAGTACCACGTTGAACCGCGGCCGGTGCTCCTTGATCAGGTTGTGCTCGAGCAGCAGCGCATCCTGCTCCGTCCCGGTCACGGTCACCTCGACGCGGGCCGTCTGGGCCATCAGCGCCTGGGTCTTCGGGTGGTGGGCCTTGCTGCCGAAGTACGTGGCAACGCGCTTGCGCAGGTCCCGCGCCTTCCCGACATAGAGGATGTCGCCCCCGGCGGCCAGCATGCGGTATACGCCGGGGCGCTGGGTCAGCGAAGCGAGGAATGCCTTGCTGTCAAACGTCTCGTCCATGACCAGCGATTCGCATGGCGACTTCCATCGCCTGCTCGTAGTTCAGGCGCGGATCGACCTGGCTCCGGTAGTCGCGGGGCAGGTCCGAATCGGTCAGGCCGCGTGCGCCACCGGTGCATTCCGTCACGTGATCACCCGTCAGCTCCAGGTGCACGCCACCCAGGTGCGAGCCGGCGGCCCGGTGCACCTCGAATGCGGCCTCGAGCTCACCGAGGATGCTCTCGACACGCCGCGTTTTCAGTCCCGAGCTGGACGTCTCGGTATTGCCGTGCATGGGATCACAGACCCAGACGACGCGGGCGCCAGCCTCGCGAACGACTTCTATCAAGGTTGGCAGCAGCTGCCGGACGCGGCCAACCCCAAGCCGGTGAATGAGCGTCAGCCGGCCGGCCTCATTGTCAGGATTCAGTGTGCGCAGCAGGCCCTGCAGGAATGCCGGGGTGGTGTCCGGCCCCACTTTCACCGCCACCGGATTCCGGATGCCGCGAAAGAACTCCACGTGCGCTCCCTCCAGCTGGCTCGTCCGGACGCCGATCCAGGGAAAGTGGGTCGTCAGGTCATACCAGCCCTGCCGGCGCTCCAGGAATCGTGTCTGGGCCTGCTCGTAGGGCAGGTGCAGCCCCTCGTGGGAGGTGAAGAAGTCAACCCGCCTCGCCTGGTCGATGGACTTGCCGGTTAGGCTCTCGAAGAAGTCGAGGCCGTCGGCCACGGTCTGGACCGTCCGGCGATACTGGTCGGCCATGGGCGAATGGCTCACCCAGTCCAGGTCCCAGTTCTCCGGATGATGGAGGTCGGCAAACCCGCCATCGATGAGCGAACGAATGAAGTTCAGGGTCAGGCCGGAGCGCTCGTAGGCCCGAAGCATGAGCTCGGGATCGGGCTCGCGGTCCTCCGCGGTGAACGCGTTCCTGTTGATGATGTCGCCGCGGTAGCTGGGCAGCGTCTGATCGGTGCGGGTCTCCGTGCTCGCCGATCGGGGCTTGGCGTACTGCCCGGCCATGCGCCCGACACGTACCACGGGCCGCTTCAGCCCGGAGATGATCACCACGCTCATCTGCAGCAGGATCTTGAGCTTGGTCACGATCACGTCGGAGCGACAGTCGTCGAACGTCTCGGCGCAGTCGCCGCCCTGGAGAATGAATGCCTTGCCCTCACCCGCCAGGGCCAGTTGCCCGCGCAAGGCGTCGACTTCCCAGGAGGTCACCAGTGGTGGCAGACGGGCCAATGCGGTCATCACCGCGTCTGCACGCCGGGCGTCGCGATAGGCAGGGATCTGGCCGGCATTGCAGGCCAGCCAGCTGGCCGGGTGCCAGCCGGCGTGAGGGGTGGGGGAAATCATGCGGCCGGACTATGCCATAAGCGTTCCGGCACCGGCAAAACGGCTGCCGCATGGACAGCCCCAGGGCGCAGCTGGCAATTACTCCTGCGTCTTGGCTTCCTCCCACATTCTGTCCAGCTCGTCTGCCCCGAGGTTGCGCCACTCGGCGCCCCGGGCTTGCACGGCATCCTCCACCCGCCTGAAGCGTGCTTCGAACTTGCGGCACGCCTGCCGGAGCGCCTCCTCCGGATCGACACGACAGTGCCGCGCCAGACTGGCGCAGGCCAGGAGAAGGTCACCGATCTCTTCCTGCACCCGGTGAGGCTCTCCCTCCGACAGGGCTGCAGCCACCTCATCCAGCTCTTCCCGCACCTTGTCGGCAACGCCACGCGGGTCCGGCCAATCGAGGCCGACGCGGGCTGCCCGCTTGCCGAGCTTCTCGGCTCGCGAGAGGGCCGGAAGCGACTGAACGACGCCCCCAATGGCCGACGAATCACGCCCGGCGGACGCCCGTTCCGAGGCCTTGAGCTGCTCCCAGGCATCGCGCTGGTGCCCGGCAGACTCGATGATGCCGGCACCAAAGACGTGCGGATGCCGGCGAATCATCTTCTCGCTGATGGCCTCGACGACATCACCGAAGTCGAAGGCGCGCAATTCGCTGGCCATCTGCGCGTGGAAGACCACCTGGAACAGCAGGTCACCCAGTTCATCGCGCAATTCCGGCAGGTCATCCCGGTCGATGGCATCGGCCACCTCATAGGCCTCCTCGATCGTGTAGGGCGCGATGGACCCGAAGTCCTGCTCCCGGTCCCAGGGACAGCCCCTGACCGGATCACGCAGGGTGGCCATGATCCCGAGCAGGGTCCGGATGTCCCGCTTACTGGTCTGCTGCATGGATGATCTCGCCAAGGCTGTGGAGGATGTGCGCGGTAGCGCCCCAGATCAGGTGCGAACCGAACTGGCAGGTGTAAACCGGCAGGGTGATGCCCCGGACCCTCCGCTCGCCCGCAATGAAGTTTGCCGGGTCCAGCAGGTGCTCCAGCGGGACAGCGAAGATCTCGGCCACTTCGGCCGGGTCGGCCTGTAACGTGAAGCCCGGGCGCAGGAGCGCAACGACGGGACTGACGGCAAAGCCCGTGACCACGGGGTGGGGCGGCAGGTATCCGACGACATCGATGAACTCCGGCCCGATGCCGACTTCTTCGCGCGCCTCGCGGAGAGCGGCTGCACGCGGTCCTTCGTCGTGAGCCTCCAGCCGCCCGCCGGGAAGGCTGATCTGGCCGGGGTGATCCCGCAGCTGTTCCGTGCGCCGGGTCAGGAGCACTTCCCAGCCGGCCTCCCGGTGCGCGAGCCCCACCAGGACCGCGGCAGGCACCAGCGGGTCGGGAAAGAGCTGCCCGGCCGAGCCACCCGGCAGCCGGGCCAGGGCCTCCCGCGGCAGATCCACCGGTGGCCGGGACTCCCTGAGGCTGATGATCAGCCGGTCAATCACCGTGCAGGTACGGACAGGTTCAGGACTTGATGCCGCCCTTGGTCAGGTCCCTGGCGTTCAGCAGCCGGTTGATCTCCTTGCTCGAGAGGTCCGTCAGCTCGGCCGCCACGTCACGGACAGGGCGCCGCTCGGCATAGGCCTTCTTGGCGATGGCGGCGCCCTTCTCGTAGCCAATGACCGGATTCATGGCCGTGACGAGGATCGGATTGCGATCGAGGGCCTCGGCGAGCTTGTCGTGATTGACCTTGAACCCCTCTATCGCCTTGTCGGCCAACACGCGGCTGGCACTCGAGAGCAGCTGGATACTCTGGAGAAGGTTGTAGGCCACGACGGGCAGCATGACGTTGAGCTGGAAATTACCGGACTGGCCGGCCACCGTGATCGTGGCATCGTTGCCAATGACCTGCGCGGCCACCATTGCCACGGCCTCGGGAATCACCGGATTGACCTTGCCGGGCATGATGCTGCTCCCCGGCTGCAGGCCCGGAAGCGCGATCTCGCCGAGGCCTGCCAACGGACCGCTGTTCATCCAGCGCAAGTCGTTCGCGATCTTCATCAGGGCAACGGCCAGGGTCCGAAGGTGGCCCGACAGCTCAACCGCGGTGTCCTGGCAGCTGAGGGACTCGAAGAGATTGCGCGAGACGTCGAACTTGACGCCGGTGTGCTCGCCGAGCAGGACCGCGACTTTCTTGCCGAACTTCGGGTGCGCGTTGATGCCGGTGCCCACCGCCGTTCCACCCTGGGCAAGCCGCGTGAGCCGCGGCAGGCAGTCCTGGAGCCGTGCCTCGGCGTTGGCAATCTGCTGGGCCCAGCCCCCCAGCTCCTGGCCGAGGCGCACCGGCATCGCGTCCATGAGATGCGTGCGGCCGGTCTTCACGACGTCATCGGTCTCCTTGGCCTTCTTTTCAATCACCAGCCGAAGGTGGGCGAGCGCCGGCAGGAGTGCCTCGGAAACCTCGAGGGCGGCACTCACATGGATCGCCGTCGGAATGACGTCATTGCTGCTCTGGCCCATGTTCACGTCATCGTTGGGATGGACCTCGGAGCCGGGGCGCTTCGTCGCGAGGCGTGCAATGACCTCGTTGGCATTCATGTTGGAGCTGGTCCCGGATCCCGTCTGGAAGACGTCGATCGGGAACTGCGCATCGTGCTTGCCAGCCGCGACTTCCAGCGCCGCGGCCTGGATCGCCATCGCCTTGCCACTCTTGAGCAGGCCGAGTTCCGCGTTCGCCCCCGCCGCAGCCCACTTGATGAGGCCCAGGGCGCGTATGAAGCCCCGTGGCATCGGCAGGCCACTGATCGGGAAGTTGTCCACCGCGCGCTGGGTCTGTGCACCCCAGAGCGCCTGCTCCGGCACCCGCAACTCGCCCATGCTGTCGCGTTCGACGCGATAACCCTTGTTAGCCATCGAGACTCTCCTGCTCCGTGCCGGGGGCCAGCCGCGGCGCTGCTTTAGCCCGCGACGACCTTCCTTGTTGGTGTATGATTTCGGGGCTGAATTATAGGGTTTTTCCTCGCAACGGACATGGACCGCGATCCTCTGACCGCAATTTCCCCGCTCGACGGGCGGTACGCTGCGAAGACGGACCCCCTCCGGAACATCTTCAGCGAGTACGGCCTGGTCCGTTTCCGCGTTCTGGCGGAGGTGCGCTGGGTCCAGTTCCTGGCCCAGGAGCCGGGGGTGGACGGGCTGGGGCCGCTGTCCCCCGTCGTCAACGACGTCCTGAGCGCCCTCGCCGAGCGCTTCGGGCCCGACGACGCGCGGCAGGTCAAGGACATCGAGCGACGGACCAATCACGACGTCAAGGCCGTCGAATACCTGATTGCAGACCGCCTCGTGCATGGCGCCGATCTCAGCCGCATCAGACCCTTTCTGCACTTCGCCTGCACGTCGGAGGACATCAACAACATTGCCTACGCCCTGATGCTCCGGCACGGGCGGGACGACCTGCTGCTTCCGCAACTGCGCCAGGTCGTGGCTGTGCTCGATGCCATGGCACGGGGCCTCGCCGAGGTTCCCATGCTGGCCCGCACTCACGGCCAGCCGGCGAGCCCCACGACCATGGGCAAGGAACTGGCCAACAGCGCCTGGCGCCTGAAGCGCCAGCTCCAGCAGCTTCGTGCGGTGGAGCCCCTGGCGAAGATGAATGGCGCCGTTGGCAACTTCAACGCACATCGCGCCGCCTATCCAGGCGTTGACTGGCCCGGAGTATCGCGCCGCTTCATCGAGTCTCTCGGGCTGGTCTGGAATCCGTACACGACACAGATCGAACCACACGACTGGATCGCCGAGTATTGCCACTGCCTGATCCGGTGCAATGTGATCCTCCTCGATCTTGCACGCGACCTGTGGGGTTACATTTCGATCGGTTATTTCCGGCAGCGAAAAGTCGACACGGAAGTGGGCTCGTCGACCATGCCCCACAAGGTGAATCCCATCGACTTCGAGAACGCGGAAGGCAATCTCGGCATCGCCAATGCGCTCCTGAATCATTTTGCAGAGAAACTCCCCGTCTCCCGGTGGCAGCGGGACCTCAGCGACTCGACGGTCCTGCGCAACCTGGGTGTGGCGATCGGCCACAGCACCCTTGCCATCCAGTCCCTGCTCACGGGTCTCCGCAAGCTGGAAGCCGATGCGCCCCGCATGCGACTCGAGCTGCAGAACTCCTGGGAGGTGCTCGGCGAGGCCGTCCAGACCGTCATGCGGCGCCACGGCCATGCCGATGCCTACGAACGCCTGAAGGAACTCACCCGCGGCTCGGCCATCAGCCGGGAGTCGCTCGCGGCATTCCTCCGCACCGTTGACCTGCCCGCTGCAGAACGGGAGCGGCTCCTCGGGCTGACGCCGGAGGCGTACACCGGGGACGCCGCCCGCCTGGCGCGCCTCGCCGCCGATTCCGAACCCTGACCCGGCCTCGCGCCACTCCCCCGGACTGCCAAACGTGATGCAGTTGGCACATCAGGCGCCAGCCACCTTCGTACAATCAGGCGTGGCCAGCGGTAACACACCAGGCGAAATGCAGTCAGAGCGGACCCAGGGCCGTCGGTGGGTCCTTGCGACCCTGGAGGACACCCTGGCCGCGGCCATCGAGATTGCCGGGGTAGCCAGGCGCGGCCTGGCGATCCTGACCCCCGACCTCGAACCCGGCGTCTATGACCACGAACAGTTCCTCGAGATCGTGAAGCGGCTGGTCCTCGCGAAGCGCTTCGCCCGCGTGCGGGTCCTCATATCAGACCCGCAGCGAACGATCCGCCTCGGGAACCGTCTGGTGGGCCTGGGCCGACGCCTCAATACTTATGTCGAATTCCGCAACGTGCACGAGGACTACCGTGAGCATCGGGAGGCGTTCCTGCTGGCGGATGACGTGGCGCTCCTGTACCGCATCAACCACGCCCGGTGGGAAGGCATCGCCGACACCTACGAGCCTGCCGTCGCCCGCCGTTACCTGACGCTGTTCGACGAGATCTGGGCCGCATCCGAGACCTCCCGTGAGCTCCGCCAGCTGCGCGTCTAGCCAGGTACCCGCCCCGTGCTGAATCGCGACCGGACCGGGCTGCACCCCGAGCTGACCGTGGCTGCCGTCGTCGAGCAGAACGGCCGCTACATGCTCGTCGAGGAGCACGTCTCGGGCCGCCTGGTCCTGAACCAGCCCGCGGGGCACGTGGAGCCGGGCGAGAGTCTCGTTGACGCCGTCATCCGGGAAGCGCTCGAGGAAACGGCCTGGTCCTTCGTCCCGGAGGCCATCGTCGGTGTGTACCTCTGGGGCCGGGATGGCGGGCAGAACCCCTTCCTTCGCGTGGCATTCGCCGGGCGCTGCATCGCCCATGACAGCACGCGCACGCTGGATGCCGGCATCGAGCGCGTCGTGTGGCTGAGCCGGGCGGACCTGTTGGCTCGCAGCGCCCGGCTGCGCAGCCCGATGGTCCTCCGGGCCGTCGACGACTACGAACGCGGCAGCCGCTATCCCATGGACCTCTTCCAGGACCTGGCCGTTGAACAGCTGACGCTCCGCGCCGCCGTACTCTGAGTCGGCTCGCGGGAGTTCCACCCCCGGCTGCTAGAATTTCCCGTCATGACTGGCACTGCGCCCGGACGCGTGATCGTCGGCCTTTCCGGCGGGGTTGACTCCGCCGTGGCCGCCCTGTGCCTGCTGCGGGCCGGCCACCAGGTCGAAGCCCTGCACATGACCAACTGGGAAGACGCCAACGAGCATTGCACCGCCGGAAGCGATCTGGCGGATGCCCGGCAGGTTTGTGCGGATCTCGGCATCCACCTGCACCATGTGAACTTCTCCCGGGAGTACCGTGACGAGGTGTTCGCGGACTTCCTGAGCGAGCTGCGGGCCGGGCGAACCCCGAATCCGGACGTGGCGTGCAACCGGCACATCAAGTTCGGCGCCTTCCTGCGGCACGCCCTCCGCCTTGGCGCGGACCGCATAGCGACGGGGCACTATGCCCGGCTCGACCCGGGCCCGGCACCCCGCCTCTTCCGGCCCGTGGATCGCGAGAAAGACCAGACCTACTTCCTGCACGCCGTGGACTCAGCGGCACTGTCCCGGACGCTGTTCCCACTGGGCTCCATCGGCAAGCACGAGGTTCGCCGGCTGGCCAGGGATTACGGCCTGGCCAATCATGCCAAGCGGGACAGCACGGGAATCTGCTTCGTGGGTGAAAGGCCGTTCCGGGAGTTCCTTGCGGAGCACGTCAGTGCAGAGCCCGGGCCGATCCTGACTTCCTCCGGCCAGGTGGTCGGGCAGCACAGTGGCCTGCCCTTCTACACGCTGGGCCAGCGGGAGGGCCTCGGGGTCGGGGGCTGCCGCGGCGGCCTCGAGGCGCCCTGGTTCGTCGCCGCCAAGGACGCCGGCCGGAATGCCCTGGTCGTCGTTCAGGGCGCCAATCACCCCTGGCTGCTCCGGAACGAGATAACCGCTGGCGACCTCCGCTGGCTGGCTGGTGAGCCCGCGGGTATTGCGGGCGGCCTGGAACTCCGGGCGCGCCTCCGGCACCGCCATGAACCGGCGCCCTGCCAGGCGCTCCTGCTCCCCGGCAACCGGCTGCAGGTGCGCTTCGACCGGCCCCAGAGGACGCCCACGCCCGGCCAGTACGTCGTCCTCTACGACGGCGATGAGTGCCTCGGCGGCGGGGTGATTCTCGACGATGGAGCGCGGCCGGGCCCGGCGTCCGTCCTGCGCGCTGCCACCGCGTAGGCCCGATCGATCCGCTATAATTTCCTGCTGTTCCTGATCACCAGTTTCCGGTCACCCCTGGCGGCCGGCCGGGAAGACCCGCGCGTGTACTGCTTCGGAGAGATGAGCCATGGCGAAAGTGCCTGACGCAAAGTCCACCCTGTCCGTGAATGGCACGGACTACGACATCTACAGCCTGTCGGCAGTCAAGGAAGGGCACGTGGGTCGCCTGCCCTACTCGCTGAAGATCCTGCTGGAGAACCTCCTGCGTCACGCGGCCAGCGGTGACGTACGCCCCGAAGACATCAGTGCCCTCGCCAACTGGGATCCGAAGTCCGGCAGCGAGCATGAAATCGCCTTCACGCCGGCGCGGGTGGTGCTGCAGGACTTCACCGGGGTTCCCGCCGTGGTTGACCTGGCCGCCATGCGGGATGCCGTGGTGAAGCTCGGCGGCAAGGCGGAAGCCATCAATCCGCTCTCGCCGGCGGAGCTGGTGATCGATCATTCGGTCCAGGTGGACCACTACGGCACCGCAGGCGCGCTCGCCGCCAACACGACGGTGGAATTCGCCCGCAACCAGGAGCGCTATGGTTTCCTCCGGTGGGGCCAGGACGCCTTCCGGAACTTCAAGGTCGTGCCACCGAATACCGGGATCGTTCACCAGGTAAATCTCGAATACCTGTCCCGTGTCGTCTTCAGCGCCGAGATCAACGGACGGCGCGTTGCCTACCCGGACACCGTCGTGGGAACGGACTCGCACACGACGATGATCAACGGCCTCGGGATCCTGGGCTGGGGCGTCGGCGGCATCGAGGCCGAGGCGGCCATGCTCGGCCAGCCCGTTACCATGCTGATTCCGGAAGTCATCGGCTTCCGGCTGACGGGCCAGTTGCGCGAAGGCACCACGGCCACCGACCTGGTGCTGACGGTCACGGAGATCCTGCGCAAGAAGGGCGTCGTGGGCAAGTTCGTCGAGTTCTTCGGTGACGGCCTCTCCAACCTGCCCCTCGCCGACCGGGCTACCATCGGCAACATGTCGCCCGAGTTCGGGAGCACGGTCGCCATCTTCCCGATCGATGGCGAGACGATCCGCTACCTCGAGCTTTCGGGCCGGCCCGCCCAGGAGATCGCCCTGATCACGGCCTACGCCAGGGCACAGGGCATGTGGCGTGATGACGGCCAGGCCGATCCGCTGTTCACCGACGTCGTGTCCCTCGACCTGGGCGACGTCGAGCCGAGCCTCGCGGGACCGCGGCGGCCCCAGGACCGCATCGCACTGCGCAGCCTCGCCTCCACCTATCGCCAGATCGAGGCGGAGCAGACCGCCGATGGCAAGACGGGGACGGCCGCCGTCCGGGTGACCAGCAGGGGCCAGACGTTCGACCTGAAGAATGGCGCCGTCCTGATCGCCGCAATCACCAGCTGCACGAACACGTCGAACCCGTATGTCATGGTCGGGGCCGGGCTGCTGGCCCGGAATGCCGTCCGGCGCGGCCTCGCGTCGAAGCCCTGGGTCAAGACCAGCCTCGCCCCCGGCTCCCGCGTGGTCAGCAACTATCTCGAGAAGTCCGGGCTGCTGAAGGACCTGGATGCACTCGGCTTCAACATCGTGGGCTTCGGCTGCACGACCTGTATTGGCAACTCCGGCCCGCTGGACGAGCCCATCGAGAAGGCGGTGCGGGACGGCAGGCTGATCGGCTGCAGCGTCCTGTCCGGGAACCGGAACTTCGAGGGGCGCATTCATCCCCTCGTCCGCAACAACTTCCTGGCCTCGCCGCCGCTGGTGGTCGCCTATGCACTGGCCGGCAGCCTTCACGCTGACCTGGACAAGGACCCGCTCGGCACCGGCGCGGATGGCACGCCGGTCTACCTGCGGGACATCTGGCCCAGCCAGAAGGAGATCCAGGCGATCGTGGCGGGAACGCTGGACTCGGCCATGTTCCGGGAGAGCTACGCCAACGTGTTCGCCGGCGACAGGAACTGGAACTCCATCCAGGTGCCGCGGGGCGACCGCTTCACGTGGGCGGAGGACTCGACCTACGTCCGCAATCCGCCCTATTTCGAGGGCATGACCCGCCAGCCTGCCGCCGTCACCGACATCACGGGCGCCCGGGTACTGGCCATGCTGGGCGATTCGGTCACCACCGACCACATCTCTCCCGCAGGTTCCATTGGCAAGGACAGTCCCGCCGGCAGGTACCTTGTTAGCAAAGGCGTGCAACCGGCTGATTTCAATCAGTATGGCGCCCGCCGTGGCAACCACGAAGTGATGATGCGGGGAACCTTCGCCAACACCCGCCTGCGCAACCAGCTGGTGCCCGGCACCGACGGCGGCTACACCGCCCACCTGCCCGGGGGCGAGAAGCTGTCGATCTACGACGCCGCCATGCGCTACGCGGCCGACAAGGTGCCGCTGGTCGTCCTCGCCGGCAAGGAGTACGGCAGTGGCTCGTCCCGCGACTGGGCCGCCAAGGGCACCAAGCTCCTGGGCGTCCGGGCGGTCATTGCGGAAAGCTACGAGCGCATCCACCGCTCGAACCTGATCGGCATGGGCGTCCTGCCCCTGGAATTCCCGGCCGGGCAGAATGCCTCCTCCCTGGGCCTCACCGGGCGCGAGGTCTACGACATCACGGGTCTCGACCAGGGCAGGGCGCGGGAGGTGTCGGTGCTCGCGCGTCGCGACGACGGCACGTCAATCAGCTTCCGGGCGAGGGTGCGGATCGACACGCCCAAGGAGCGCGACTACTTCGTCCACGGCGGCATCCTGCACTACGTCCTGCGCCAGTTGGCCAGTGCCGGCGCCGCTGCCTGATGGGGAGGTGCCGGACCTGATCGACGTCGGGGCCAACCTCACCCACGAGAGCTTCCGCGACGACCTGGCCGACGTCCTCCGGCGCGCCGCCCGCTGCGGCGTGCGGCGCCTGGTGGTAACCGGCACGAGCCTCGATGCATCCCGGGCGGCCCTCGACCTGGCGATGGTGCACCCCGGGACATTGTGGGCCACCGCCGGGATACATCCGCATGTCGCGGCTGGCTACGACGATGCCACGGAAGAGGTGCTGCGGAACCTGCTGCGCCACCCCCTGGTGGTAGCCGCTGGTGAATGCGGGCTGGATTACCACCGGGACTACTCCCCGCGGGACGCGCAGCGCGCCGCGTTTGCGCGCCAGGTCGAACTGGCCGGTGCCAGCGGCCGCCCCCTCTTCCTGCACCAGCGGGATGCCCACCAGGATTTCCTTGCCATCCTCCGTGAACAGGGCTCCAGCTTGCCCGCGGGCGTGGCGCATTGTTTCACCGGTGGGCCCCAGGAGATGGAGGCCTACCTCGACCTGGGCCTCCACATCGGGATCACGGGCTGGATCTGCGATGAACGGCGGGCAGCGGACCTGCGCTCAGCCGTCCCGGCCCTGCCGCTCGACCGGGTCCTGGTGGAGACCGATTGCCCCTACCTGCTCCCGCGATCCATCAGGCCGCCGCCACCGGGCCGCCGGAACGAACCGGGGATGCTCCCCGAGGTGGTCCGCATGCTCGCCGCATACATGGGCGTGAGCCCGGAAGTCCTGGCTTCAGCGGCCACGCGCAACGCCGAAGTCCTCTTTGGCCTCAGCGCTGCGCCCCACTGAGCAGGTGATCCATGCGGGCGGCCATGGCCGCCTGACGCAACCGCTCCCACGCCGCCAGATACGCCTCGGCCATCTGCCGTGCGCTGGATGCCTCTTTCTCAAGTTCCTGCAGGAGGGGCTCAAGCAAGGTGACGCTCCTTGGCTGACCCTTGGTGAAGCGCGCCCGACTGGTGAACCCGACGAACCCGATGACCGGCACTTCGGGTGTCAGGCGCTTGACGGCGGCAACCCGGTCCCAGAGCCCGGGCTGCGGATTGGCGAAGGTGAACCGCCGGTCGTCGGCAATCACGGTCCAGTCCTGCATCGCCTCGCTGCCAAACACATGGCCCTCGACGTCCTTGACGTCGAGGATCAGGATCCCCCGCCCCGTGAGCAAGGCGTACTGGACCTGGATCTCCGCGCCGTTCCCGTCCGGGATGACAAAGTTGGCGAGCACCCCGCGGCAGGCGTCGCGAAGGCGCCGGTCGATGTCACGACGCCGGCGTTGGATGACTCGCCACCACCAGACCCCGGCCGCCAACAGAAGCAGTCCGGCGATGCCGGCGAGGATTACCAGCAGGGGATAGTCAGCAAACCTTCCAAGCTGCTCGACCACGGGATCAGAGCCTCGCCGCCAGTGCCTCGAGGTCGGGAGCGATCGTCTCGAAGCGGCTTGGGCGTGCCAGCAGGGACATGAGTTCCGCGGGTGGCTCGATCCGGGTGCCGAGCAGCGGTTCGACAATGGTGTCGAACTTGGCGGCGTGGGCGGTGGCCACCACGGCCCAGTCGCGGTGCGTACGCTCATGGTCCGGAAGCTCGCGGTACACGCGCAGACCGGTGGCCGTGTGCGGGCACCAGGCAAGGCCGTTCCGCCGGAACTCGTCCACGATCGTGCTGCGAATCTCGGCGTCGGCAACCGGCACCGCGGAGACCTCCTGCCGCAGTGTTTCGATGTCGCCACAGAGCTGGCGGAGGCGCTCCATGTTGCTCGGATTCCCGACGTCCATGGCCGATGCCAGCGTGGGCACGCTCGGCCGTGGCAGCCACTGGCCAGTGGCGAGGAAGTCGGGAATGGTGGCATTTGCATTGGTGGCCAGCACGATGCGGTCGATGGGAAGGCCCACCCGCCTTGCCCAGACGCAGGCGAACGCATTGCCCAGATTCCCCGTCGGGACGATGAAACTGAGCCGGCGACCCGTTGCCCACCAGTGGTTCAGGCTGGCCTGGGCGTAATACGCCGCCTGGGGAAGCAGGCGCCCGACATTGATGCTGTTCGCGGAACAGAGCCGGTGTCGCACCCGGAGGCCCGCATCCGCAAATGCGGCCTTTACCAGCCGCTGGCAGTCGTCGAACTCGCCGCGGACCGCCAGGGAAACCACATTGTCGCCCCAGCACGTCAGCTGGTGCTCCTGCCGGGGTGATACCCGCCCCTCGGGGAACAGCACCACGACGCGGGTCCCTGGCCGCCGGTGGTATGCAGCGGCCACCGCCCCGCCGGTGTCGCCGGACGTGGCAACCAGCACGGTCACCGGGGCCGTGGCAAACACGCCGTCCTGGATGATCTGCTCCATGCAATGGGCGAGGAAGCGCGCGCCGACGTCCTTGAAGGCCGCGGTCGGCCCGTGGAAGAGTTCGAGAACGGCGAGGGATCCGGGGCCCGACTCCAGTTGCCGCAGCGGCAGCGGAAAGTTCAGGGCCGCGCTGCAGATGCGCGGCAGGCGCTGCGCAAGTGACGACCCCGCGAAGAACGGCTCGAGGAATCGCGAGGCAATGGCGGGAAAGTCGCCGGTCCGGGGGAAATCATCGGCCTGGATCACAGGCAGGACATCGGGCACATACAGGCCGCCGTCGTCGGCCGTGCCACCCATGATGGCCGTCTCGATGCCGACTGCCGGGCCGCCGCGCGTGCTGACGTAGCGCATCGGCGACCTCAGAGCGACGCGCCGAGGTAGGTCGCGAGCCGCAGTACGTCGGCAAAGACGCCTGCAGCTGTGACCGCGGGTCCCGCGCCGGGACCCTGCACGACCAGCGGGTTCTCGCTGTAGCGGGCGGAGGCGTAGCGAACGATGTTGTCTGTGAGGTTGATGTGGGCGAATGCATGTGTACGGGGAAAGGCCTCGAGACGGACAGTCGCCGTGCCGGACCGCCGGTCGAGCCTGCCCACGTACCGCAGCACCTGGCCAGCCGCATCAGCCGCCGACCAACGGTCGGCCATCGCCGCATCGTGGGCCGGGAGCGCCCGCAGAAAGTCGTCCGGGGTGCCGGCTTCGAGCCCCGCCGGAATGAGGCTCTCCACCACGAGATCCTTCATCTCGAGCCGCATGCCCATCTCGCGGCTGAGGATGATGAGCTTGCGCGCCACGTCCATGCCAGACAGGTCATCACGCGGATCGGGCTCGGTATAGCCCGCATCGCGTGCCTCGCGCACGATGGTTGAGAATGGCCGGCTGCCGTCGAAGACGTTGAAAAGGTAGGCCAGCGTTCCCGAAAAGATGCCCTCGATGCTGCGGATCTCGTCCCCGGTCTCCCGCAGGTCCCGGAGCGTGCCGATGATGGGCAGCGCGGCCCCGACCGTCGTCTCGTAGAGAAAGCGCGTGTTGTGCCGCCGGCGCACCTCGTGCAGCTGGTCGTAAACGGTGAGCGGGCCGCTCGGCGCCTTCTTGTTGGGTGTCACGACGTGGACGCCGCCGCCTAACCACTCCACGTAGCGGGCCGCCACGTCTTCACTGGCGCTGCAGTCGACCACCACTGCATGGGGCAGGTGCTCGGCGTGGACGTGGTTCGTGAACTGCCCCCAGTCCAGCGGCACGGAATGGCTCTCGAAGTCCTCGCGCCAGGTCGCCAGGTTGATGGCCCGGTCGCGGAGCAGCATGCGGGTGGAACCGGCGATGGCCCGCACCCGGAGATCCAGGTTGAACTGGGACTTGAGCCGCGGAATCTCCGTCGCCATCTGCTTCAGCAGGACCTGGCCGACGTTGCCGGGACCGATGATGCCGATCGAAATGGTCTCGGCGGACAGGTAGAAGCCCGAATGAACGGCGCGCAGTGCCCGGGTGGAATCCTGCCGGGCGATGACGGCGGAAATGTTGCGCTCCGACGAGCCCTGGGCGATTGCCATCACGTTGATGCCCGCGCTGCCGAGGGTGCCGAGGAATCGCCCGGCGACGCCGGGCATGCCGGCCATGCCATCGCCGACGACGGCAATCACGCTGCATGGGTTCTTGGCGGTGACGCTCTGGACGAGCCCCTGCTTCAGCTCGACGGCAAAGGCGCGTTGCACGACGCGCTCGGCCTCGGCGGCCATCCGGCTGGGAATCCCGATGCAGATGGAGTGCTCCGAGCTGGCCTGGGAGATGAGGATCACGGAGATGCTGGCCTCGCGCAGCGCGCCAAACAGCCGGTCCGCCGTGCCGGGTACGCCGATCATCCCGGCCCCCTCGATGTTGAGCAGGGCCACGTCGTCCACGGCGGTGACGCCCTTGATGGGCTGCCGGGGATCGGAAGTCGGCCCGATCAGGGAGCCCGGGGCGGCCGTGTTGAACGTATTGCGGATCCAGATGGGTATCGCGCGCTGCACGGCCGGCGACATCGTCTGGGGGTGAATGACCTTCGCGCCAAAATACGCCAACTCCATCGCTTCGCTGTAGGACAGGGCACTGATGATCGCGGCCTCGGGAACCCTGTTTGGATCCGCGCTCATGACCCCGTCGACGTCGGTCCAGATCGTGATCCTTGCCGCGTCCAGCAATGCGCCCACGATTGACGCGGAGAAATCACTGCCGTTCCGGCCCAGCGTGGTCGGCAGGCCGTTGCGCTCGCTGGCGATGAAGCCGGTCACTACCGCGATTCCGCGGGTGGCGTCCGTGAAAATCCGGCGGGCGTTGGCGCGGGACTCGTCCCACTGCACCGCAGGCCCCATCTCTCCCCGCTCGATGACGATGAGTTCCCGGGCATCGACCCAGTGCACCGGGCGCCCCCCCGGCAGGGAGCGGGCCCGTTCGGTCAGGTAGGCCGCCAGCAGCCGGGACGACCATAGCTCCCCATAGCCGGAAATGAGATCACGGCTGCGCTCGCCCGCCTGCCGGACCAGCCTGATGGCATGGAGTACGTCGCGGACATCGGCGAGGTCGGCCGTGAAGGACTTGAGGACGTGGTCCGCGGCGGACTTCTGCTTCAGGAGCGCCGCGACAGTCGCGCCGTAGCGGGTGGCGATGGCCTCGATCCGGGCGCCCACATCCGCCGCCGACTGCTCGGCGGCTGCAACCAGTGCCAGGAGGGCATCCGTGGTCCTGGCCATGGCCGAGACCACGACAGCCTGACGGGCCACAGGCTCATCAAGAAGTATGTCCGCAACACGCCGAAAACAGTCCGCGTCACCCAGGCTGGTGCCGCCAAACTTGTGGACATGCCAACCGTCCCGGTTGGTCGGATCACTGGGGTTGGAAGTCATGGATGCGTCAGCGCCGGATGAGGGAAAAACAGCGGCTAATGATACCCGTTCTGCCTTCCGGCTACAGCGGCCGGACCATCCTCCGGGGATGTGGGCTAGAATCCTCGGCCGATGGTCAGGATCTTCATTGCCGCAGTCGAATCACAGCGCGACCGGATGGACCTCGACCGGTCCGTCGGGACGCCCATCGAGCGTCAGCTGATCATCAGGAACTTCAGCGACGCCACGTATCCCGAACTGATCGATATCGAGCGACGCGGCCATGGCTTCTACGCCTGGGGACTCCGTGCGACGCCCCGGAACATCGAGAACTGGTTCCTGATGAGCGTCGGGGACTTCATCCTGATTGCGCAGAAGGGCTCGTTCCGGCACTACGCCAAGGTGCTCGGCCGGTACGAGAATGCCAAGGCCGCCCGGGCGATCTGGGGCGTTGATGCTCCGGATGAGGAGGTCAGGGAATACCTGTTCTTCCTCTCCGAACCGATTGCACTCGGCCTGGCCTGCAGCGAGCTGGCGGACTACCTGGAGGCGGAAACCGCGGAGTTCTCCCGCGTACCCGATGAGGTCATGGACCGCATCGAGGCGGATTTCGGCAACGTGGAGCGGTTTGCCCGCCGGCGCCTGCTGAACACGGCCGTTGGCGGCCCGATCCTGGACATGAGCGGCATGATCCGCGTGTCCGAGCGGGACATGAGCCGGATGCAGCTCCTGGAGCCCCAGAACAGCAAGGACGGACGGCAGGCCGTCATTGACACCATCATCAGGCGCCGGGGCCACCCGACCTTCCGACAGACGCTGCTGGAGGCCTACGAGTACCGCTGCGCGATCACCAGCTTCAACGCCCCTGACGCGCTGGAGGCGGCCTGCATCGTCCCGTTCAGGGGAAAATTCACCCACCATCCCTCGAACGGACTGCTTCTTCGCGCCGACATTCACACCCTGTTCGACCTCGGCAAGATCGCCATCGACACCGGCACGATGTCCGTCGTCATGACCGAAGACCTGATGCAGACCAATTACCGTATCCTCGCAGGCCGGCCGCTGCACTATCCCAAGGAAGAGGCACACCGGCCCAGCAGCGAGGCGCTGGACCTGCACCGCCGGCTCGCCGGGCTCTGAGCGCAGCCCGGTATACTGCCAGCCATGTTCCTTACCCCCGAGCAGTTCATGGCCTGGCCGCGCCGGGCAATCACCCTCCTCGGCATGTCCGGCGTTGGCAAGACCACGCTGTCGTCCAAGCTGCCCCAGTCAACCTGGTTTCACTACTCCGGGGACTACCGGATCGGCACCAAGTACCTGGAGGAGCCAATACTCGACAACATCAAGCGCCAGGCCATGCAGGTCGACTTCCTGCGCGACCTGCTGCGCAGCGATTCGATCTACATCGCCAGCAACATCACCGTAGGCAATCTCGCCCCGATATCCACGTTCCTGGGGAAGGTTGGCGCCAGGGAAAGGGGCGGCCTCGCTCTCGATGAATTCAAGCGCCGGCAGCGCCTGCACGGGCAGGCCGAGATCGCCGCAATGAAGGACGTGGCGGACTTCATCGTCAAGGCCAGGGAAATCTATGGCTACGATCACTTCCTGAACGATGCAGGCGGCAGCCTGTGCGAACTCGACGATCCGGACATGCTGAAAGTGCTCGCGGATCACACCCTCATCCTGTACCTGCGGGCCGGCGACGACATGGAGCAGGAACTGATTCGCCGGGCGGCGGAGAAGCCAAAGCCGCTGTATTACCGGGAGGATTTCCTGGACCGGAACCTGAAGGTCTACCTTAAGGAAACCGGCGAACCAGCCGCGGACGACATCGATCCGGACGGGTTCGTCCGCTGGATCTTCCCCAGGCTGGTGCAACACCGCCGCCCGCGCTATGAGGCACTGGCCAGCAAGCTGGGCTATACCGTGGACGCGAGGACCATCGAGGACCTGCGCGACGAGCAGGACTTCCTGCAGCTGGTGGTCGGTGCGATCCGGCAACGGAACGAGAAATGAGCTTCTACGCCGACCGGATCATGCCCCGCCTGATCTCGGCGGGCATGCAGAACAAGGCAATGAGGCGCTATCGGCCCCGAATTCCCTCGCTGGCGACGGGGCGCGTGCTCGAAGTCGGCATCGGTTCCGGCCTGAACCTGCCCTACTACGGTCGCGAGGTAACCTGTGTCGTCGGCCTCGAGCCCTCCGGACTGCTCCGGGACGAGGCTGCCGAGGCCGCGCGTCAGGCACCATTCCCCGTCGACCTTCTCGCTGCCGGTGCGGAGAGCATTCCCCTCGCCACCGGCAGTGTGGATACCGTCGTCAGCACATGGACACTGTGCTCAATTCCGGACCTCGACACCGCGCTTGGTGAAATCCGCCGTGTGCTCCGCCCCGGCGGACGGCTGCTGTTCTTCGAGCACGGACGGGCCCCTGACCTCGCCGTAAGCCGCTGGCAGGACAGGCTCGCGCCCCTGTTCCGCGGGCTCGCCGGCTGCAATCCGAACCGGCAGATTGACGCGAGCATCGAGGGCGCAGGCTTCCGCATGCTGGATATTGAGCGTGCCTATCTGGACGGGCCCCGCTTCATCTCGTGGCATTTTGTCGGCCAGGCGGTGCCCAACTGACGGGTCGAAGCCACCAGCCATGACACCTGAGCCGGCAAACTGGCAGAATGCTTGCTCGTGCGGCCAGACCGCCGGACAGCGAACATAATCAGGCCCGGCCGCCAACTCACGCATTCCTCATGAAGACGACCCGATGAACACAAAACAGGGGCAGCGCCCCCTCGACGGCTACCGGGTGCTCGAAATGGGCCAGCTCCTGGCGGGGCCCTTCGCCGCGAGCATGCTCGCCTACTTTGGCGCGGAGGTGATCAAGATCGAGCCGCCGGGCACCGGTGATCCGATCCGTACCTGGCGGGTGATGAAGGACGGCGTGTCCCTCTGGTGGCACAGCCTCGGCCGCAACAAGAAGTCGGTGACCCTCGACCTGCGCAATCCCAGGGGGCGGGCCCTGGCCCGCGAACTGGCCCTGAAGTCCGACATCCTCGTGGAGAACTTCCGGCCGGGCACCCTGGAAAAGTGGGGGCTCGGGCCGACCGACCTGTGGCAGAAGAATCCTGGCCTGATCTACGGCAGGATCTCGGGCTACGGGCAGAACGGGCCCTACGCAGGCAAGCCCGGCTTTGCCTCGGTCTGCGAAGGCGTGGGTGGATTTCGCTACGTCAACGGCTTTCCCGGCGACGCGCCTGTCCGGCCGAACCTGAGCATCGGCGACACCCTCGCCGGCATTCACTGCGTGATCGGCGTCCTTCTCGCCTGCATCCAGCGATCGAAGGACCCGCAGAAGCGCGGGCAGGTCATCGACGCGGCACTGTACGAATCGGTATTCAACCTGATGGAAGGCGTCGTGCCCGAGTATTCCGGCGCGGGCGTCGTTCGCGAGCCCTCCGGCTCCACCCTCACCGGCATCGTTCCAACGAACACCTACCGCTGCAAGGATGGCAAGTTCGTCATCATCGGAGGCAACGGCGACTCCATCTACAAGCGCCTGATGCAGGCCATCGGCCGGCCGGAGCTGGCGGATGATCCGCGCATGGCGAACAACGCCGGACGCGTGGTGCATGAGAAGGAACTCGACCAGGCCATTGGCGCCTGGACGGGGTCCCTGACGGCCGCGGACGTGCTCGACGTGCTGGGCAAGGCCGACGTCCCCTCCGGCCCCATCTACAGCGTGGTGGACATGCTGGCAGATCCCCACTTCAACGCCCGGGGACTCTTCGAGGAGGTGCAGGTCAACGGCCAGCCACTGAAGATCCCGGCAATGATGCCGTTCCTCAGCGAGACGCCGGGCCGTACGGACTGGCCGGGCCCGACCGTCGGCGCACACAACGACGAAGTGCTCGGCAGCCTCCTGGGCTATGGTGCCGACGACCTCGCCGCCCTGTCCCGGGACGGAGTGATCTGAGCACGGCCAGCCCTGATGCCCGCGCCAACCGGTCCGTTCGATTCACTCAGGGAGTACGTCGCCGCCCTGGATGCCCACGGGCGTCTCCTGCGGATCGACGCGATGGACCAGGACCGCTTCGAGGCCACTGGCTTCGCGTACCGGATGATCGAGGAAATGGGGTACCACGCGGCCCCTGCCTTTCTCATCGGCAAGGTGAGGACGGGCGGCCGCTGGCTGGACGGGCCCGTCATCGGCAATCTCTACCCCGGCTGGCTGGCCGAGGCACTCGCCTACGGCGTGCCGGGTGTCGCGGCTGGCGATCGACACCTCTACCGGGCCACGCGCGAGCACCTCGCAGCGAAGCTGGGCGCGGACGGCCGCTGGCCGCGCATTCCGCCCCGCGACGTCGGTCGCGAGGGCGCCCCTGTCAAGGAAGTCGTGGCACTGGATGACGATGCCGACCTGCTGACATTCCCCTGGCTCCAGACGAATCCCGGGGACGCCGGCGCCTACATCACCGCCGGGACGGTCTTCATGGAGGACCCCGAACTGGGGCGGAACGTGGCCACGTACCGCTGCCAGGTCAAGGGCGCGCGCAGGATCGGCGTGAACTGCGAGATCGGCCAGCACGGCTGGAACTTCATCCAGCGGGCGAAGAAGCGTGGGGAGGCAACCCTGCCCGCCGCCGTCGTGATCGGCGTCGATCCAATCACCTTCTCCATCGGGACGTCCAAGCTCGCCGGCCTCGGCGAGGACGAGCTTGCCATCGCGGGCGGGCTGCGCGGCCGCGCGGTCGACCTGGTGCGCTGTGAAACCAGCAACGTTCGCGTGCCCGCGCTCGCGGAACTGGTCATCGAGGGCGAGATCCCGACGGACCACGGCGAGGAAGAAGGACCGTACGGCGAGGTCTACGGCTACATGGGGCTGAAGAAGCCCTGGAACTTCGTCATGAACGTGCGTGCTATTACGCATCGGCGCAAGCCCTGGCTCGTCAACGCCTTCGCGGGGGTGACGAAACTGACGATGAGCATGCCCCAGGCAGTCGCCAACTTCGCCCACTACAGGAAGCTCATGCCGAACCTCGTGGACCTGTACCGCCCCGTCGAGACGAACGGCGTCGTGCTGGTCAGCATCGACAAGCGCCTGCCCGGCGACGGGATGATTGCCGGCCAGCACCTGGCGGCGGGCGACATGTTCAGCAAGTGCATCATCGTCGTGGACAGGGACATCGACCTGCACAACAAGGAACAGATCTTCCATGCGCTGGGCACACGGTGGCAGCCCAGCCCGGGGTCCCTCCTGATTCCCCGCACCAAGGGGTTCCCGCTCGACCCGAGCGCGCCCACGCGCTGGCTGACCAGCAAGATGGTGATCGATGCCACGCGCCAGCTACCCGCCGAGGGCGGACCGGAAAAGTGGCCTGCCGTCTCGCGGGTGCTGCTGGACGAGCAGAGCCCGGGCACCGCCGCCCTGGTGGACGCCCGGTGGACGGAATACTGGCAGGGCTGGCAGGCCTAGGACGCCGGAGCCACGGCATCACCGCCGAAAAGCACGGCGGGAAGATGCTGGAGGTCAGCGAGGATGCGGTGGGCACCTGCACCCGACAGCAACGACGACGTGCCAGCCCCGGTGAGTACTCCGACGGCGTACAGGCCTGCGGCATGGCTCGCCCGCATGTCGGCCACGGTATCGCCGATGTATATCGTTTCACAGGCCGCGACCCCCATGCGCTCCATGCAGAGCAGGATGCCCTCGGGATCCGGTTTGCGTCGCAGGACATCCCTCGCGGTCACGATTTCCTCGAAGAATTCCAGGAGTCCGGCCTGCTCCAGGGGCCGGAAGGACTCACCCCGGGACGCCGTGCAGATGCCGAGACGAACGCCTTCGGACTTCAGCCTCTTGAGGATCCCGCCGATGCCGGGATAGACCAGCACGCATTCATCGAGCACGGCCGGCCAGTGGGCCATGGTGTCCCGGCGCAGCTGTGCAATCAGTGCCTCGTTGCCAAGCGACTCGGGAGGAACCACCAGATCCCAGAACGGGTCCCCGAAATTCATTGCCCGGGAAACGGCCTCGGGAGACACGGACCAGCCAAAGGGCTGCACGGCCCTTTCGGCAGCGAGGCGGTAGCCATCGATTGAGTTGACGAGCGTTCCATCCACGTCGAAGAGCACTGCCCGGCGGTTGCGGGCCGGGACGGTGTCCAGAGTGACGACATCCCCGTCGGCGAGACCGAGGACCTCCCGCAGCGACACGGAGGCCACCACCTCGACCTGCTCCGGCGCGTAGCCGGGTACCTCCGGAACCACGATGGCGGCCGTGACCGGGCTCCCCCCGGCGCGCGACGCCCGGACCGGATAACAGCGCGCCGCGCAGTCAGTGGCCCGTTCCGGGGCCAGCCGGTGGCCCGGAGTGGCCGTGAGCGACCGCCAGTGGGGGATCGCGCCTGGGTCCAGTTCCAGATTGAGGGTGCCCGGATAGGGATCGATCCCCAGCGCCTGAATGAACTGCTGGCGCACCCGGGGAAGGCTGGTAAACCCGGCGCCATGACCGAGGCCGGTCCGGACGGTCCCGACGATGCAATGGCTCAGGATCCGGTGGTCCATGCTGCGGTGATTGTGCCGACGGGAAGACCCGGCGCACAAGCTCCTGCTGGTAAACTGCCGGATTGCTCCACCAGGAACTGCACCTCATGAAGATCGCGATAGTCGGCGCCGCCTACACGGGGATGGCCGCTGCACGGTATTTCCAGAGCCAGGGCCACGAGGTCCGGGTCTCGACGACGCGCGCCGACCGGGTGGCCGAACTGGCGCCGGTCGCCAGCCAGGTTGTCGTGACCAGGGGCAGCGACGTCGCCGGCATGCAGAAGCTCATCGAGGGCGCGGACGCGGTCGTCCTGACCATGGCCGGCGGGCTGGGCGTCAAGGATGGCAAGCCCTACATGGATCCGGTCGCCTACCGGGACTCCTACGTGGGCACCGCCGACGGCCTCATCGGCGCCCTGTCTGCCGCCCCCAACCTGAGGGAAATCGTTTTCTGCAGTTCGCTGAATGCCTATGGCGATGCGCACGGCGTGTCGCCCGTGGTCGAGGCCACGCCGCCCAATGCCGCCTCCCCCGCCGCCCAGGTCTTCATCGAGACGGAGCAGAAGCTGGCGGCGCTCGGTACCGACACCCTGCGCGTGTGCAACTTCAGGACCGGGACCATCTATGGGCCGGGCCGCGAGCACCGCAACGAGCTGCGGCACATCGCGGGCAAGCAGATTCCCTTCGATGGCAAGTCCGACGCCATGCTCATTCACCGCGACGACGTCGTTCGCGCCATCGCGTTCGCCATCGACCGGAAGCTCTCGGGGCTCTTCAACCTGTTCAACGACATTCCCGAGAACAAGGAGGACTTCTTCGCCCGGGTTGCAAAGCGTGAAGGCCTCGAGGCAGTCACCTGGCTCGGTGTCGTGAAGGGCCCACGGGGCGTCTCCAATGCCCGCATCAAGGACGCCGGCTTCACCTTTGCCGATCCCGTCGGGGCCCGGGAGGGCGAGGACCTGCTGGCCCGGTGAGCCTCCTGCCGGCACCGGCGGTCTTCCAGAGCCGGGACTTCAGCCTCTACCTGACCGCCCGGTTCCTGTCGGCACTGGCCATCCAGATGCAGAACGTGGCAGTCGGGTGGCTGGTCTACGACCTCACCCGCGACCCGCTCGCGCTGGGGCTGGTCGGCCTGGCCTCGTTCCTGCCGGCGGTAGCCCTGGCCCTCGTCACCGGGCACGCCGCCGACCGGTACGACCGGCGCAGGATCCTCGTGGCCTGCTACCTGGTGACGCTGGCCACGGCCACCGGGCTCCTGGCCATCGCCACGTCCGGCTCCGGCCAGACCTGGCTGATCTACGCCCTTCTACTGATCTTCGGCGTCAGCCGGGCCTTCGCGAACCCTGCCGGCCAGGCACTCGTGCCAAACCTGGTGCCGAAGGAGCAGCTGGGCATCGCCATCGCCTGGAACTCCACCGTCTGGCAAACGGCGACGATTGCGGGGCCGGCGCTCGGGGGCTTGCTGTACTACCTGGGGGCGAGCGTGGCCTTCGGCGGCGCCGCGGTGTGTTTCCTGGCATGCTGCGTCCTGTTCGGCCTGATGCGGAGCCGGGCCCAGGCGAAGCCCAGCGACGTCACGTGGGAGACGCTCCTCGCCGGCATCCGCTTCATCCGGTCACGCCCGGCCATATTCGGGGCAATCTCCCTGGACCTGTTCGCCGTGCTGCTGGGCGGGGCGACGGCCCTGCTCCCCGTGTACGCCCGCGACATCCTCAACGTGGGTCCCGGTGGGCTGGGGCTCCTCCGCAGCATGCCGGCCGTCGGCGCCCTGCTCGTCGCGCTCTGGCTTGCCCAGCGGCCGCTGCAATCCCGTAGCGGCCTCCGCATGTTCCAGGGTGTCGCCCTGTTCGGCGCCGCGACCATCGGCTTCGGCCTGTCGACCAACCTGGTGCTCTCCTGCCTCTTCCTGTTCATTCTCGGGGGGGCCGACATGATCAGCGTGTTCGTCCGCTCCACGCTGGTGCAGTTCGACACGCCGGATGCCATGCGGGGCCGGGTCGCCGCCGTGAATTCGGTATTCATCGGTGCCTCGAACGAACTGGGCGAGTTCGAATCAGGCGCCGTGGCGGCTGCCATCGGCACCGTGCCGGCAGTCGTCGTGGGGGGAGTCGGCACGCTGCTCGTCTGCGGCCTCTGGATGCGCTGGTTTCCCGCCCTGCGCTACCGGGACCGGCTCACGGGCTGACCGCCAGTGCGACCAGGGGCCTGACCACCGGCCTGACCAGCGGCCAGGCCACCGGCAAGCCCGGCGACCAGCTGGCCCGCGGTCCGGGCCCGCAGGAAGACGCCCGCCACGGTGAGCCCGGCAGCCAGCAACCTGCGCGCCCGCCCCCGGCCAAGCAGGAACGTCACGGCAATGCCCGACGCGACCAGCACCGGAGGCGTGGCGACTCGGCGCACGATCGCGAGGCCCCGGTCAGCGCGGTCCACGGTCGCGCCGATCAGCGCCGCGTGAGCACCGAGTTCCTGGCGTTGACTAGCCGCGCGCCGCAGCAGGGCCTCACGGCGCCAGCGAAGCATGTCGGCACTCTTGTTCACCGGGATTGCCCCCGCAGCCCGTCCTCATCCCGGGCCAGTTCGCCAAGGGTGGCCTGGAGAAATGGCGGCCGGGACCGGAGCCGGGAGCGGATGACCAGCCCGGCCACCGCCGCGAGGACGAAATAGCCGAGGGTGACGAGCCCGGCAGCCAGGATACGGTGCGTGTCCCAGAAGGCGAAGATGATCGCGAGCCCCGCGAACAGGACACCGCCACCCGCCGCGAGCACGGCAACCGCGCCCCAGACCAGCAGTCCGGCGGTGCGGTTCAACTCCTCGCGAAGCTCGACCGTCAGCAACTCGAGCCGGGTTCGCCCGATGCCAATGGCCGTCGCCAGCAGGGCGCTGACCGAACCGATCAACTGCCGCAGCGGCCCCTCCGGCCGCCCGGGGTCTTCCGGGTTCACCGGCGGCTGATCAGCAGGCCCAGCAGCAAGCCGACACCGGCGGCAACGCCCACGGCCTGCCACGGGTTCTCCTGGACGAACTCGTCGGCGCTGGCGGCGGCCTCCCTGACCTGCTCCAGTGCCTCGCCCTCGGCCTCCATGAGCCGGGTCTTCGCCTGCTGCAGCGACGCCTTGGCCCGTTCCCGGATGCCATCGACGCGCTCACCCGTCTGGGCCGCGGTGGCCTGCAGCAGGGCCTCGGCATCGTCCACGACCGTCTTCAGGTCGCGAAGCAGTTTCTCGGTGGGAGTGGTCCTGGCCATGAGCGCTTCTCCTGATGAAAGACTAGTCCAAGCCTGATATTAGCAGTCTCGTGCGAACCGGCGGCCCGGGGAAACTACGTGTTGTCGGCCTGCAGCGCCCCGGACCGTGACAGTGGTCCCCTGCCGGCCCACGGGTCTTTGGCACATAATCCCGCATCGGCGCCGCGGGGTCGGCCGCCCGGGAGTTTGCATGGGAATCAAGTCCGTGGCTGTAGCCACAGCCTGCGCCGTGCTGGTGGCGTTGCTCAATGCCGCGGCCATCGCCCCGGCCCGGGCACAGGCTGCTGAACAGGCCACTGAACAGGCCGGAGCCACCACGCGCCTCATCATCAAGCTCCGGCCGGCCGCGACGACGGCCGGCAGCGACCAGTCCCAGCTTCAACCCCAGCTGCAACCCCAGACGCAGGCTGGCAACCGGGTCACGCCCCAGGGCCAGGGTCAAGACCTGCGGGACCGGGCCCGAGGCCTCGCCCGGCACTCCGGGCTGGGCGTGCGGGCGGCGCGGGATCTCGGGCGGGGCATGGTCGCCCTGGGCCTGGACCAGGTGGTTGCGGACGAGCAGCTGGAGCAGGCCCTCGCAGCGCTGCGGGCAGATCCGGCCATCGAGTTCGCCGAAGTGGACCGTCGCCGGTTCGTCCGCGCCCTGCCCAACGACCCGCTCTACGCCAGCCAGTGGTACCTCCAGGGGGTGGAAACTTCGGCGACGAACTTTGAGGCTGCGTGGGATACCACTACCGGGTCGGCCGACACCGTCATTGCCATCCTCGACACGGGCATCCGTTTCGATCATCCGGACCTTGCCGGGCGGGTCGTGCCGGGCTACGACTTTGTGTCGGGCGAGTCATCGAGCTCGTTCGTCAGTGCCAACGACGGTAACGACTGGGACAACGACGCGGCCGACCCGGGTGACTGGGTTTCCAGTGCTGAAGCCGCCAGTGGCCCGTTGCGGGGCTGTGACGTGGGGCCCAGCTCCTGGCACGGCACCCGCGTGGCGGCCATGGTCGGCGCGGCGACCGGTAATGCCACCGGAGTCGCCGGCGGCACCTGGTCCTCCGCCGTCCTGCCCGTGCGCGTGCTGGGCAAGTGCGGTGGCTACGACTCCGACATCGTGGCCGGCATGCGCTGGGCGGCAGGGTTGCCCGTGACCGGCGTTCCCCTCAACCCGAATCCGGCGCGGATCATCAACCTGAGCCTGGGCAGCGTGGACCGCTGTGCCTCGGTGTACTCCAACGTCATCGCGGAGCTGACGGCGGCCGGCGTGCTCGTCATCGCGGCGGCCGGCAACGACAGCGGTCCCGTGGAGACACCGGCGAACTGCCCCGGCGTCCTGGCCGTGGGCGGACTGCGCCACGTGGGCACGAAGGTGGGCTACAGCAGCCTTGGTGCCCAGGTCGGCATCTCTGCACCGGCGGGCAACTGCCCCGAACTCGATACGACGTTCCTCTGCGGCTTCTCGCTCATCACGGCTGACAACACCGGCCAGACCGTGCCGGCCGCGTCCAGCTACACGGATGATGCCAACTACAACATTGGCACCAGCTTCTCCGCGCCTATCGTGGCGGCCGTTGCCGGCCTGATGCACGGCGTGAACAGCGGCCTGACCAGCGACGAGTACATCGCCCGCATCAAGGCCGGTGCCCGGCCCTTCCCCGCGCCGGATCCGGGCCTGCCCACGTGCCCGAGCCTCGACAGGACCACCAGCCAGTGCAACTGCACGACCACGACCTGCGGTGCCGGCATCGCGGATGCGCCAGGCGCCGTGGCCGAAGCCCTGCGGCCGATGGCGCGGGTCGTGAAGCCCGCAGGGACGGGCGCGGGCCAGAACGTGGTGCTCGATGGCAGCTCCAGCGCCGCCGCCCGCAACCGGACGATCAGCAGCTACGCCTGGACGGCTGTCAGCGGCAACCCGGCCTTCGTTGGCACCACGAATGGCCAGACCGCAACCGTGGCGGTCCCGTCCTCCGGGCAGGTGACGGTGCAACTGGAAGTCACTGACGACCTGGGCCGCAAGGACGTGCGGGCCGTCACGCTGGGAGCAGCGCCTGGCGGCGGTGGCGGCGGTGGCGGCATACACCCGCTGGTGCTGCTGGCCCTGGGACTGTCATTGGTCCGCCGCAGGAAGAATCAGCGATAACCCTCCGCCTGCAGCAGGAACAACCGCGCGTAGTCGCCGTTCTTCGCCAGCAGCTCGGCATGGGTGCCGTACTCGATGATCCGGCCATGCTCCAGCACGGCAATCCGGTCGGCCTGGCGCACCGTCGAGAAGCGGTGGGAGATCAGGATCGAGATCCGGCCGACCGTGTGCTCCCGGAAGTACTCGAACAGCTCGGCCTCGGCGGCGGCGTCCATGGATGCCGTGGGCTCGTCCAGCACCAGCACGTCCGCCGACGTGCGCATGAAGGCCCGGGACAGCGCCACCTTCTGCCACTGCCCCGTCGACAGCTCCTTGCCACCCTTGAACCAGCTGCCGAGCTGGGTGCCGAAGCCCCGGTCCAGGGCGCGGATGAACGGCAGCGCCATGCCCTTGCGGGCGGACTCCTCCCAGCGGGCTTCGTCCGTGTAGGCCTCGATGTCCCCGGCCCCGATGTTCTCGCCCACCGTGAACTGGTAGCGGTTGAAGTCCTGGAAGATGACGGCGATCTGGCGCCGGAGGGCCTCCCGGTCCCACTCCCGGACGTCCAGCCCGTGGAGCAGGACGCGGCCAGAAGTCGGTTGATAAAGGCCGCATAAAAGCTTGATCAGAGTAGATTTCCCCGCGCCGTTCTCCCCCACCAGCGCGAGGCTCTGGCCGGGCCGGATGTGCAGGCTGATCTCCCGGAGGGCCGGCTCCCGGGCCCCCGGATAGGCGAAGGTGACGGCATCGAAGCGCACCCCGTCCGCCGGGTCCGGTCCCCGGGGTGCCTCGCCCCAGGTCTGGACCGGTGCCTGCTCCAGGTACTCGTAGAGGTTGCTGAGGTACAGGTTGTCCTCGTACATCCCCCCGATGGAACCGAGGCTGGCGGCCACCGCTGCCTGGCCCTGCTTGAACAGCAGCAGGTACATGGTCATCTCGCCGATGGTGATGCCGCCCTGCACCGCCGTGACGGCGATCCAGCCGTAAGCGCCATAGAGGACGGCGGTGCCGAACAGGCTCAGTGACAGGCCCCAGGTCTCCCGCCGGATGGTCAGTGCCCGGTCTTCCCTGTAGATCTTCTGGAAGATGGCCTTGTAGCGGTCGAGGAGCATCGGCCCGAGCTGGAACAGCTGCACCTCCTTGGCGTTGTCCTCCCGCGCCATCACCGTTTCCAGGTACAGCTGCAGCCGGGACTCCGGCGCACGCATGCGGAACAGGCGGAAGGCGTCACCGGAAAACTTGGTCTCGGCGACGAAGGCCGGCAGGCCTGCCAGGACGAGCAGGCCCATGGCCCAGGGCGAGAAGGCGGCAAGCAGCGCCCCGAAGCTCGCCAGCGACACGAGCTGCTGGAACAGGGCAAAATTGCGCATGACGAGGCTGAGCGGCCGGCTGGAGGCCTCCCGCCGCGCCCGGGTGAGCTTGTCGTAGAACTCCGCGTCCTCGAACTGCGTGAGGTCCAGGGTAAGCGCCTTCTCGAGGATCATCTCGTTGACGCGCTGGCCCAGCTGGGCACGGAGCAGCGACTGGCAAGCGGTGATGCCCCGCTGGGCGCCGCCAAGCAGGGCGATGATGGCTGCCTCGAGGAGCACCAGCTCGAGCACGGGGGCGTAATCCGGCGATCCGCCCGCCGAGGCAAGGCCCATCTGCCCCACCACCGCGTCGATGACTAGCTTGCCAACCCAGGCGGCGGCAGCTGGCAGCAGGCCCGCGGCAAGGGTGAAGAACGTGAGCAGCAGGGTCAGCTGGCGATTGGTGGACCAGACCAGCGCGATGGCGCGACGGCTGTAGCGGAGCACGCCAAAGTTCAGGCCGAGCCTGCCGAGGAGGCCCGGCATCAGGGTGGACGTGGCGGAAGGGGCGGCGTGTGGATGGGGAGCGTTCAAGGCCGCTCAGTATAATCGCTCCGCATGGCAGAACCCGAGGTCACCCGCTTCGCGCCGAGCCCCACCGGCGAGCTTCACCTCGGCCATGCCTATGCCGCGCTCATCGCGCACCAGGCGGCCCGGTCGACCGGGGGACGCTTCCTGGTCCGGATGGAGAACCTGGACCAGTCCCGCTGCGACACGCGGTTCGAGGCCGCTATCCTCGAAGAGCTTTCCTGGCTAGGGCTGGCCTGGAACGGTCCCGTCCGGCGGCAGTCGGACTGCATGGGGGCCTACAGGACGGCGCTCGAGGCGTTGTCAGCCCGGGGGGTCGTCTACCCCTGCTTCTGCACCCGGGGCGACATCGCCCGGGAGATCGAGGGCATGGCGGCCGCGCCCCAGGGACCGGATGGCCCGCTCTACCCCGGCACCTGCCGCCAGCTGTCGCCACCGGAGCGCCAGGTCCGGCTGGCGGGCGGCATGGCCCACGCCCTGCGGCTGGATGTCGGGGGCGCGATCACGCAGCTCGGCGTCCCTCCTATGCACTTCGAGGAGACTGGCCGCGGTCCCTCCGGCGAGACCGGCGTGGTCGCAGTCCAGCCTGCACTGCTCGGCGACATCGTGCTCGGCCGCAAGGACACCGGGGTCAGCTACCACCTGGCCGTGGTCGTGGACGACGCGGACCAGGGCGTCACGCTGGTCACCCGGGGGGACGACCTGTTTGCAGCGACCCATGTGCAGCGGCTGCTCCAGGCCCTGCTGGGTCTTCCCGTACCGCGCTACCGGCATCACGCCCTGATCCGGGACCCGCAGGGACGCCGCCTCGCCAAGCGGGACCGGGACCAGACGCTCGCGGCACTCCGTGCCTCGGGCATGGGACCGGAAGACATTCGACGGACACTGGGACTGGGATAGCATGCCGCGCATGGAAACGTCGGACCTCACGCCGCGCCAGTACTGGGCGCAGGTAAAAGCGAACCCGGCCCGGGCGAAATTCGGCTTCGGCAGCAGGGCCGCCCTGATCAACATCGACCTGCAACGGGCCTATACGGACGTCGGCTGTTTCCGCACCGCCTACGAGACGGACCCCCGCCAGCTGGAGTACGTAAGCCAGCTGGCGGAGCTCACCCGCGCCCGCGGCTGGCCCGTGATCTGGACCTACGTGGCGTACCTGCCCGACGCGTCGGACGCCGGCGTCTGGGGCACCCGCACGAACACCGCGGACTCCCTGCAGAACATCAAGGAAGGCTCGGAGCGGGCCGAACTGGATCCCCGCCTGGCCATCGACCGGCAGCGGGACGCGATCTTCAACAAGCGCATGGCGAGCGTGTTCCACGAGACGCCGGTGGGCTCCCTGCTCAACTGGCACCGGGTGGACACGGTGATCCTCACGGGGGGCAGCACCTCCGGTTGCGTACGCGCCAGTGCCGTGGATGCCCTGTCACGCAGCTATCGCGTGATCGTTCCCGAGGAGTGCGTGGCCGACAGGCACGAGATCCCGCACTTCGCCAGTCTCTGTGACCTGATGCTGAAGTACGCGGACGTGGAGCCCTTTGCGGTGGTCAGGGACTGGCTGGCGAATCCGGCCGCAGGGCGCTGAAGCCGGTCCGCCAGGCATCCCGCTTCGCCGATTTGTCGCTGATCACTTCGAAGGTCTTCCGCAGCGCGTCGGGGTTGTCCAGCGCCGCGATCATCACGGCGGCCACGTCGGCCCGCGGGATCCGCCCGGACCCCTCGTCGCCCTGCTGGAGGGCAATGCCCGCCTGGCCGCCCGGATCGTCGGTGAGGCCACCGGGCCTGACGATGGTGTAGGGCACGCCGCTCGCGCGCAGGTGCGCCTCGCCCTTCGCCTTCCACTTCAGGGCATCTCCTGACAGCAGGTTAAGGAGCATGCCGAGCACGCCACCGCCGCTGCCCACCCCCATGGACGATTCCAGCACCAGCTGGCGAACCCCGGCCGCCCGGGCCGCATCGGTCAGGTTCTTCACGCCCCCGTAGTCCACGAACTCGGGGCTGTTCGGTCCCGACCGCTCCGTGGCGCCGATGGTGACCAGCACCAGGCTGACACCGGCGAGCGCCGGGCCCAGGGTTCCGGGCTTCGTCACGTCACCCGCCACCCAGGCGTAGTCGGCGCCGACGTTCTTCCGGGCCGCGTCCACGTCCCGGGCCATGGGCCGGATGGCAAAGCGGGGATCCCGGCGCAGCTGCTCGAGGACGAGGCGCCCCGTCCGGCCGGTGGCGCCGGCCACCAGGACGATGGCCGGGCCGCTGCCGGCGGGCTTCGGCAGCTCGCCGGTGAGCGTGTGCTGGGCCAGGGCTGGCTGGCCCAGGCTGGTCACCAGGAGTACGAGCGACAGGAGAATGGGGTGGAGTCGTCTGGTGATCATCGGCTGCTCCCGGTTGCGTGCCGCGCCCGTTTCGGCGCGGCGACGACCGGCCTATGATGACTGCCGGATCCCGGAAGGCCAAGCGCGGAAGGAGCCCGCCATGATCATCCTGCAGGGCGGCTGTCAGTGCGGTCGCCACCGGTATACCGCCCGCCTGCAGAAGCCCGAAGGCTACTTCTGCCACTGCCGGATGTGCCAGAAGGCCTTCGGCAACATCTTCGCCACCTTCATCAACCTCCCGGTTGCCGATGTCCGCTGGGACACCCCGGAGCCCGCCTGGTACGCCTCATCGCGGATCGCGCGGCGGGGCTTCTGCGCGACGTGCGGGACGCCGCTCGCGTTTCACTATCTCGACGGTGACTACATGGACCTGGCCGTCGGCAGTCTCGACGAACCCGACTGCATCCGGCCGACCGACCACACCGGCGTGGAGAGCCGCCTTGCCGGCTGGTGCGAGCCCGTGGCGCTGCCGGAAAGCCGGATCGACGACAATGCGCGCATACGCGAGCGCTGGCAGGCCGCCTACGGGCCGGATACGGAACCCGGCCGCCCGCCCTCTGCCTGACCCGGACGCTCCGCCAGCCGGCCCAGCATCCGGGCGAAGCGCGCCGCGATCGGCGGCGGCCGCACTCGCCAGCACGAGGCCCGTCAGCCAGACCCCGGCGGCGGGTTCTGGCTTTCGCGCAGCGTGCGATACGCCGAGGGCCTCGTTACCTCATGTTGTAGTCCCGCCAGATGGCGATCTTCCCGTTCCGGACGATGAACATGCCCGCGATGTGGGGGTGGTTGTCGAACTTGCTGTCGTGGGCGTAGAAGTGATCGATGCGCTCATTGATCACCATGGGGCCCAGCGCGTGGGACCGGACCACGACCCAGTCCACGGCCTTGAGCTTGCTGAGGAACGGGCCCATCTGCCTGATGAAGGCCTCCCTGGTGGTGATCACCGGGCCGCCCTCCCACACCATGTACTCGAAGGGCTCCGCGAAGTACGTTGCCAGCAGCTCCGCGTCCTGCTTCGCCCAGTCCCGGCAAAACCGGTTAACCAGTTCCTCGTTCGCCTGCTCCGCTTCGGTATGCATGACACTCCCCGGTTTGCCGCTAGATCCAGCCACGGCAGCCTGGCGCGCCGCAACGGCAGGCCAGCTGCCCGTCGTGGTGACTCACCCCGTAGTCCACCGTGAGCTCCTCCCCCGCCCGGATCCGGCGCAGGGCGTAGAACTCCGCCCGGTCCGCGGTCAGGCGGGTGAACGTGTTTGGCGCGCAGGAATGATTGATGAAGCGGAAGCCCCGGCGCGTGTCGCTGGCATCGATGGCCTTGCCCTCCAGCTCGACGATGGCGACGACCTTGCGGCCCTTCGCACGCCGGCGCGCCTCACGGATCGGTATGACCTCACCCTCGAACTCCCCGACCTTGGCCCGGGCGGGAATGGCGCAGCCGGCGAACAGGCCGCGGCCGGTAATCCGGCTGGGGCCAATCCTGAGCTTGTCGTAGACCGGTGATGAATAGATGATGCGCGCCACTGGTGCTGATCGTAATTGAGGTCACCGCGTGCAGTCGATCATTTCGGTGCGGGAGCTCACCAAGACTTACGCCTCCGGGTACCAGGCCCTCCGGCACGTGAGCCTCGAGATCCGGCGGGGCGAGATCTTTGCCCTGCTGGGGCCAAACGGGGCCGGCAAGACGACCCTGATCAACATCGTCTGCGGGATCGTCAATCCCACCTCCGGGACCGTGCTCGCGGCCGGGCACGACGTGGTGCGGGACTTCCGGGCCGCCCGCCAGGCCATAGGGCTGGTGCCCCAGGAACTGCACACCGACATGTTCGAGACGGTCTGGGCCACCGTCAACTTCAGCCGGGGCCTGTTCGGCAAGCCGCCGGACCCGGCCCGGGTGGAGCAGGTCCTGAAGGACGTCTCGCTGTGGGACAAGCGCCATTCGAAGATCATGCAGCTGTCGGGGGGCATGAAGCGCCGGGTGATGATCGCCAAGGCCCTGGCCCACGAACCCACGATCCTCTTCCTGGACGAACCGACGGCGGGCGTGGACGTCGAACTGCGCCGGGACATGTGGGCCATGGTCCGGGGCCTGCGGGACAACGGGGTGACCATCATCCTCACGACCCACTACATCGAGGAGGCGGAGGAGATGGCCGACCGGGTCGGGGTGATCAACCGCGGCGAGATCATCCTGGTGGAGGACAAGGCGACCCTGATGCTCAAGCTGGGCAAGAAGCAGCTGCGCATTCACCTGAAGAACCCCCTGGCGTCGATTCCCGGGGGGCTTGGCGCCTATCCGCTCGAGCTGGCGGGCCAGGGCTGCGAGCTGGTCTACACCTTCGACGCCGGGGCAGAGGGCGGCGGTATCGCCGGCCTGCTCCGGCGGCTCAATGAACTGGGCATCGACTTCAGGGACCTCCACTCCACGGAAAGCTCCCTGGAGGAGATCTTCGTGAGCCTGGTGAGGGCGAAAGCATGAATGTGCACGCCATCCGTGCCATCTACGGTTTCGAGCTGTCCCGCTGGTTCCGGACCCTGGGGCAGAGCATCGCGTCGCCGGTGATCTCGACCTCGCTCTACTTCGTGGTCTTCGGCGCGGCGATCGGCTCACGGATGGGCAGCATCGAGGGGGTCAGCTACGGAGCCTTCATCATCCCCGGCCTGGTGATGCTGAACCTGCTGACCGAAAGCATCTCCAACGCCTCGTTCGGCATCTACATGCCGAAGTTCTCCGGAACGATCTACGAGGTGCTGTCGGCGCCCGTCTCGGCCGTGGAAGTCGTGCTGGGCTACGTGGGGGCAGCCGCCACCAAGTCCGTGCTGCTCGGCCTCCTGATCCTCGCCACCGCCCGGCTGTTCGTGGCCTACGAGATCGAGCACCCGCTGGTGATGATGGGCTTCCTGGTGCTGACCGCGGTCACCTTCAGCCTCTTCGGCTTCATCATCGGCGTCTGGGCGGATGGCTTCGAGAAGCTGCAGGTGATCCCCCTGATGGTCGTCACCCCGCTCACGTTCCTCGGTGGCAGCTTCTACTCCATCAGCATGCTGCCGCCGGTCTGGCAGACCGTCGCCCTCTTCAACCCCGTCGTCTACCTGATCAGCGGCTTCCGCTGGAGCTTCTACGGGATCTCGGACATCGGCGTGGGCGTCAGCCTCGGGATGATCCTGGCCTTCCTGGTGGCCTGCCTGGCCGTGGTCGCCTGGATCTTCAGGACGGGCTACCGGCTGAAGAACTGAGCTGTTCGCGCAGGATCGCGAAGATCTGCCGGTAGGCCCGCCCCTGGCGCAGGGCCTCGCCCGGCCTGGGGTCCCGTGCCTCCTTCCGGGCCTGCCGGATCAGCGCGCGCAGCTGCTGGGCATCCGTCCCGGGAAACTGGTCCAGCCAGGGTCCTAACTGCCCGTCATCGGCGATCAGCGCATCGCGCCACTTCTCGGCCTGGTGCAGGCGCCGGGTATCCTCGGCGGACTGGCTGCGCTGCACGCGGAGCGCCGCGGCCACGGCTTCCAGCGCGTCGGCATCCAGCCGGTGCATCAGCTTGCCGATGAACTGCTTCTGGCGCCGCCTGCCCTCGAAGTTGGTGATGCGCCTGCCCTCCAGAATGGCGTCCCGGAGCTTCTCGGGCAGTGGCAGGCCGGCGAACAGGTCGGCCCGGAGCGTGAGGAGTTCCTCGCCCAGGTCCTGCAGCTTCTCGCTGGCGGCCTTCAGCTCCGTGCGGCTGGGCGCAGCACCGCCCTTCAGTTCGTTGCGGAACTGCTGGTCCGCCGCGCTCCCCTCGGCAACGAACTCACCCTCGACGTAGTAGCCCTTGCGGGATTTGCGTGCCATGGGCCCGTCCGGATAAAAGGAAAGGGCCGGGCCCCCCGTGGGGAACCCGGCCCTTCCGGTTACGTCAAGGCGACGTCAGGTCAGCCTCAGGCGGCCTGCTGCCGGCGGCGGAGACCGCCCAGCAGCGCCAGGGCACCGCCGAGCATCCACACCGCACCGGGCACCGGGATCGGCACCAGGTTGAGGGTGTAGAGGGCGCTGACGCCCGTGGCGTTGGCGCCGGTCAGCGCATCAGCCACCGCGCGGCCCGTGATCACGCCGCCAACCCCGTCCACGAAGCCGCTCAGGTCCCAGACGATTCCCGCGTGGCCACCGGCCCCGGAGATCTGGATGCCGCCCGTGGTGGCCGTGCCCGTGCCCGTGTGCCAGGGCAGGGTCTGGCTGTCCCGCACGATGTAGTTGGCAGCCATGCCCGTCCAGTTCCAGATGGAGTTGGCAACGTTACCGCCCAGCTCGCCGCTGCCGTCAATCGCCGCCGCCAGCTGCCGGCACTGGCCGCTGATGGCCGAACCAACGGTGGGGACGCAGGTGGCGATGCTGGCGCTGGTCGCCGCCGTGCCGCCACCGGCCTGGTGAGTCAGCGTGGTTCCACCGTTGTAGGTCCAGGTCATCGCGTTGCTGAGCACGCTCTTTACCACGGTGCCGCTCAACGGGTCGTTGTTGACGAGGGTCGTGTCGCCGGAGACCAGGTTGTTCATCACCGTGGAGCTCTGGTAGGTGCCGTAGCTCAGGGCGCCCAGCTGGTTGATGATGGCCGCCGTCACCACGCCGCCAACCACGGTCATGCTGCCGTCAACATTGATGTTGTTGAGCTCGATGCCCACCGGGAAGTTGGGATCGTTGGGGTCGGCGTAGGGGAACGTGGTGATGTCCCGGTCCATCAGGGGCCAGGAGGCCGGATCCAGGGGATTGAGCGTCCCGCTGCAGGTGGAGGGCGCAATACAACTGGAGTACTGGTCGAGCTCCGGAATATTCGCCCCACCGATCTTGCGCACGTCGTTCAGGGTGGACGTGTTAAGGATGTAGTACTGGGTTGCGTTGGCACCCATGGCCGTGGCCATGGCGATGACGCCCACCACTATTGGTAGTTTCTTCATTTCAGGCTTCCCCTCGCTGAGCTGATTGGAAATTATTAAGTTAAGTCTTTGTTTAGCTCTGTGATCTTTAATAGCACACCCACGAGTCTGAGCAAAGAACTATTCCGCCTATGCCGCCCGGCAATCCAGCCGCGATCCGACATAACCGTGAAACAGCCCAGGCGACGGTGGTTCATGTGCAACGCCAGTATCCCGTGCAATACTGAAACCAGCCTTCCAGACACGAGCAGACGCTCCTTGAAGTCCTCACGCATCAAGCGGCCGCAGATCACCGCCTTTGCTTTCGTACAGGCCATCCTCGCGAGCATCGCGGCCAGCATGGCCCTGCCGTTGGCGGCCGTGGCGGCTGACTACCGGGATGATATCGGCCATGTCGCCCTCGCAACGGAACTGGGTTCCTCCACGCCGCTGGGAACCGGGGTTCCCGCCACCCAGGTGGAGGGATCCGTGCAGGTTGGAGCCGATTACGCCTGGATGCCCGCTACCGCCGGCAACGCCGAGTTCACGGGCAAGACCGTCGTCGACAGGTCCGGCGGCACTCCGGGCCTCTACTCCGGCCACGCCACCGGCGTCGCCACGCTCTTCTATGGCAATAACAGCTCCACCGCCTCCGGCATCACGTCCATCGGTGTCTACGATGCGAACAACTGGCTCGGCAGCGGCTTCCTGAGGGTACCGGGCTCGGGTAACGGCGCGCAGCCCCTGTCCTCGGATTCCCGGGTGGCGAATCACAGCTGGGTCGGTTCGACGACCAACCTGACCGCCAGTCCGGCCTACACGTACGACCCCGCCATCCTGCGGCGGCTCGACTGGGTCATCGCCCGGGACGACTTCACCACGGTGGTCGGCGTGAGCAATTCCGGCGCGAACCTGGCGCTGCTCTCAAGCTCGTTCAATGCCATTGCGGTCGGCCGCACCGACGGGGGCCACGGCTCCGGGACCGGGAACGTCGGCCTGTCCCCCTACGACACGGTCTACACCGCCGGCCGGGTGAAGCCCGATCTCGTGGCGCCCGCCGTCAGCACCAGCCTGGCCGCGCCGATGGTCTCCGCCGCCGCGGCCCTGCTGATCCAGGCCGGCCATGGCAATGCCGCGCTGTCGACGGACCCGGTGTCCCAGTCAGCCACCAACCGGGCGGGCAGCCTGATCCGGAATGCGGAGCGGGTTGAAGTCATCAAGGCCGCGCTGATGGCCGGGGCGCTGCGGTCCACGAGCGGCAACGTGTCGGGCGCCGACATCACGGACTATCGCGTGGCGCCGGCCAACCAGGCCAGCAACGGTCTGGACCGACGGTTCGGTGCCGGGCAGCTCAACATCCGGAACAGCTATTACATCATCGCAGCCGGAGAGAAGAACAGCCTCCAGGATTACGGCGCGGGTGGCGGGCAGGCCGGCCTCCGCGGCTTCGACTACGACCCGCGCTTCGGCGGCGCCAGCGGCACCAACGATGTCGCGACCTACAATTTCCCGGTCCAGCCCGCGGACTCCAGGCTGACGTTCACGCTCGCGTGGAACCTGTATGTCAACGGCGGGACGGCGAACAATTTCAACAGCACGGCACAACTCTACAACCTCGACGCGCTGCTGTACGACGTCACCGTTCCCGCGAGCCCCGTGCTCGTCGCCAGCTCGGCCAGCACGACCGAGAACACCGAGAGCCTCCACGTGGTGCTGACCGCGGGGCGCTCCTACGCGGTACAGGTGAAGCGGGCGGCCACCCAGGGGACGTTCGACTGGGACTATGGCGCCGCGTGGCAGATCGTGCCCCTGCTCCCGCCGGACGCCGACGGTGACGGCGTTGCCGACACCCTGGACAACTGCCCCCTGACCAGCAACGCGGGCCAGGCGGACAGCGACGGTGACGGCATCGGCGATGCCTGCGACAACTGCATCAACCACGCCAACCCCGACCAGTTCGACGCCGACAACGACGGCTACGGCAATCGCTGCGACGGCGACTTCAACAACAATGGCGCGACCAACAGCCAGGACTCAGCGTTCTTCCGCACCACGCTTGGTACCAGCAACCCGCTCACCGACCTCAACAACAGCGGCAGCGTCAACTCGCAGGACACCGTCATCTTCCGCACCCTGCTTGGATTCCCGCCGGGGCCTTCGGGCCTCGTCCCCTGAGTGAACTCCAGGTAATCAGGGCACCAGGGCGGACGGCCCCGGTGCGGCACCAAGGAGGCTGCGGAAGATGACGGTGTCCTGGGCATTCACGGTGCCGTTCCCGTTCAGGTCCGCATCGGCGTCGCTGGTGCCGAGCCTGGCCCGGAAGATGACCGTGTCCTGCGCATTCACGCTGCCGTTGTCGTTCAGGTCGGCGTCGCAGCGATTGCCATAGCCGTCCCCGTTCGTATCCCGCTGGTCTGCATTGGCCACGGCGGTGCAGTTGTCGCAGGCATCGCCGATGCCGTCACCGTCGCTGTCCGCCTGACCCGCATTGGCGTGGGCCGGGCAGTTGTCACTGCCGTCGAGCACGCCATCCTCGTCACGATCGATGCCGGTGCGCGTGCCCGATCCGGGCGGCACGCAGGAGTAGGTGAGTTCCTGCCCGGGGACGGCTGCCAGGCCGCGCAGGTCCGGGTCCGCCAGGGGCGCTTCGACGGCCAGATCGCTGCGGAAGGTACCGTTCTCCTGGCGCAGCCACCCGCGTGACTGGCCCGCGACACGCCCCTTGACGACCAGGTCGCAGTGACCGAGGGCAGCCTGTCCCAGGAGCAGGTCGATCCGCGGCGTCACCGCCGCGCCATTCAGGCTGGTGAGGGTGATCTGCTGGCCGACGGCGGGCTTCAGGTTGCTGTCCATGGCAAACATGAACTGCTCCACCTGCCGGCGCTGGGGATCTCCGCCGCTGAAATTGAAGACGGTGGCCCGGAAGAAGCGGAACAGGGTATCCATGCTGCCGTCATGGAGGAACCCGAAGCCCCGGATCTGGTTCCCGGTATTGCCATTGTTCCCCGCCGCCGTGAACGCCACCGCCGGCATGCCGAACATCCCGACCCTGGAGTACAGGTTGCGGAGTTGCGGGATCTTGAAGTGCTGGGGCTCGCCCTCGAAGCTCGCGCGCCCATCGGAACCGAAGAACCCGGCTGCCGTGCTCAGCACGTGGCAGCCGGCGCAGGTCGTGGTGTCGACGATCTGGCTGAAGTAGATCGTGCGTCCGGCGTCCTGGGCAGGAGTCAGGCTGTCGTCCAGGGCGCGGATGGGGTTCGGCGGTGGCGTGAGGGCGAGCGCAAAGTCCGTGAAGGCCTGCATGTCCGCGTCCGGCAGCGGCCCCGCCCGCCCAAGCAGTTCCGGGAAGGCGATATTGAACTTCTTGAAGGCCGCGGCCTCGTCCAGGGGACTGCCACCCGGGTCGTTGCCGCCCGTCCGGTCGCCGCGCCAGTGCATGGACCCGTGATTGGCCATGCCCCGCAGCGTCTGCGTCGTCATCGGGCCCTTCAGCGGGTGGAAATCCCGGTAGACGAGCGGCGGCTGGTTGAGGGGGCCCAGCGTGAAGGCCAGCGGGTTGTTGAGGACCCGGTCCAGCGGATTGCCCAGGTCCCAGGCCAGTGAATCCAGGTCGCCATCCACGTGGCAGCTGCCGCAGGCCGCCTCCCCGTTGCTCGATGTCCGGTTGGCGTCCTGGAGAAACACCCGGCCGTTCACGACCGCTGGCGGCTCCGGGTTGGGCAGGCGGTAGTGTCGGGACTCGGTACGGCTGGCCAGGTTGATCACCGAGATGCCGTTGTCGAAGCGGGTGAGCACGTAGAGCTGGCCGCGCGGCTCGTCCAGCACGAGGCCCGTCGGGCCGCCGCCGGTCACGACGATGTGGTCGCCCGCGCTGGGCGTGAACGTGTCCCCCTCAACCTGGCTGGTCTGCAGGATGGCCACCTTGCCGGAACCTGCGGCGGCCAGGTACATCCGGCTCCCGTCGCTGCTGATCGCCAGGCCCCGCGGCAAGGCAAGGCTGCTGGCCTGGACGCTGGCTGGAGCCGGCGAGAGCGCATAGTTGATGTGCTTGTTGAGATGCCGGGGCTGCACCGTGCCTGCCACCGGGTCGATCACGGTGATCTGCGTCTGGTGCTGTCGCCCCAGCACCGTCGAGAACGTGCTGCCGGGCCCGGACGGAGGGCGCGTGCCCTCGAAGCGGACCTCATTCCGGGCCTCGGTATTGGCCACGTACAGCCGGCCCGAAACCGGATTGACGGCCATGTTGAACAGCACGGTGCCCACGTGGGCGAACGCGGCCTCCTCGACGGGCGGGTTGGCGTTGGCATCGATCGCAAACACGTCCTGGTCGGGAAGGGTAAAGCGCACCACGCCATCCCAGTTGCGACCGAGTTGGTCGACCCAGTTCGTACCGTTGTTGCGGACGATCAGGCCAACCTCGGGCTGGATGGCACCGTCCAGGTCGGTGTTCGGGGCCGGCACCCCGCCCGGAGCGGTGGCCCCGCTCACCGTGCAGGGACCCGCGGCTGCCCGCCCGTTGCAGACCGCGCCCTCGTTCAGCGAGGTGGTCCGGTTGCCGGAGTGGAAGATCGCCGCGTAGACGCGGCTCCCGTCCGGCGTCACCGCCAGTGCGCGCGGCGTATCCCCGAAGAGCGTGACGATGGTCAGGGGGACACCGCCCAGCGTCGCGCCAGGCGAGTTGGCGTCGAAGACCCAGACATCCGCCCGGCCGATGCCTGGCGTGGTCAGTTCACCGGGATTGAGCGGGTCGACCCAGGGACTGTTCTGCCCGCGGTGCGCGGTGGTGATGAATGCCCGGTTCCTGCCGGGTCCCGCGAACACGATGTCCCGGGGCTCATCGCCAACCAGCAGCGTCCGCACGACGCCCGGCGTGGCGGCGGTGGTATCGACGATACTGATGCTGTCCGAGAGATGATTGACGACCCAGGCCTGCCCGCCCGGGCGCACCGCCACGGCGACGGGTTCCAGGCCGACGGGCACGGACGCCGCGTGCCGGAGACCGCCGGACAGGATGTCGAAGATCTCGAGGCGGTTGTCCGGCGTGTTGACGGCCAGGAGGCGGGCGCCATCGGCCGTGAGAGCGAGGGGCCGCACCTGGCCGGATTCGAAGGCCACGAACGAACCCGCCGGCGCGATGCTCACCACCAGACAGAGGACGAGCCCCGGCACGGCCGATTGCGCGACTGTGCGCCAGCTGGCGCGACGGACTTGCTGCAGATTCGCCATGCGACGACACGCTAGCTGGTGTCTCCCGCATCGGCAAGTGCGCTCCATGCGCCTTGACATAAACCCGCGCGGGCACGCGGCTCAGCTGGGCAGCGGCCTGGCCCGGCGGCTCAATCCGTCACGACCCACGGTGACAGTGCAGCGTCGAGATAGAGCCTCTGCGTCTCTTCCGCCCGGAAGGGCCGGGAGCCCCGCCGCCCGAATACCGCCACCTGCCCGCCGCTCTCGTCCACCGCCCGGTCCCGCTCGAGGGGCCGCGACAGGGCCAGCGCCGGCGATCGCGTCTTCCGCGTTGCGATCACGCGGGGCCTTGGCTCGGGACTGAAGCCGTAGAAGTTGGGCTGCGTGTCCGGCGCCGTGAGCTGCAGCACCTTCAGGCCGCCGCTGCCATCAGCCACGTAGGCGAAGAGCGACGCGTTGGTCGACGCGACCACCACGTCCCGGGCGTCCCGGAGTGCGCCGCCGTCTGGCGTCGTGGTGTAGAGCGTGTTCCCCGCCACCGTCACGTGCCGGGCGATGACGTCCTCGGGCAGGGCCTTGTCGCCGTCGAGGCGACGCCCCGCAGGGTTGGACTGCAACCCTTTCTCCCTGCGCAACGAACCACTCCCATGCGCCACCTGATCCTCATCCTCGGCGACCAGCTGGACCTGGGTGCTGCCGTCCTCCGCGACGCCGACCCCGCCCGGGACGGGATCCTCATGGTGGAGACAGCGGGTGAGGCCACGCACGTGTGGAGCCACCGGCAGCGCATCGCGGTGTTCCTCGCAGCCATGCGGCACTTCCGCGCCGCACTCGAGGCAGCGGGCTGGCAGGTCCACTACCGGACGCTGGACGACGCGGTGCCAGACCTGGCCACCGGTCTCCGGGACGCCGCGATGATGCTGAAGCCGGAACGCCTGCGCGTCACCGAGCCCGGCGAATGGCGGGTCCTGAAACTGCTGGAGGCGGGCGCCAGTGCGCTCGGCATGCCACTCGACGTCGTGCCCGACGGGCACTTCTACTGCGACCGGGACGGGTTCGACGCGGCCGCGGGCCGTGGGCGCCTGGTGATGGAGCACTTCTATCGCAACCTGCGGCGGCGCCACCAGGTGCTGATGGACGGCGATGCCCCGGCCGGCGGCCGCTGGAACTACGACGCCGGGAATCGGGCCTCCTTCGGCCGGCACGGGCCCGTCGGACTACCGGCACCGCGGCGCTTCCCGCCGGACGCGGCTACGCAGGCGGTGCTCGCGGACGTCGCCCGCCACTTCACCGACCACCCGGGCCGCCTCGACAATTTTGCCTGGCCCGTCACCCGCAGCGATGCACTGGCGGCCCTGGACGACTTCATCGCCCACCGCCTGCCGGGCTTCGGCGACGGACAGGACGCGATGTGGACGGGCCAGCCCTTCCTTCGCCACTCCCTCCTGTCGTCCTGCCTGAACCTGAAGCTGCTCAATCCGCGGGAAGTGGTGGGTGCCGCCGAGGCGGCCTGGCGCGAGGGCCGCGCGCCGCTCGCGTCGGCCGAGGGGTTCATCCGGCAGATCCTTGGCTGGCGCGAGTATGTGCGGGGCGTCTACTGGCGCCACATGCCCGGCTACGCCGGCCGCAACCACTGGGGTCATCAGGCACCGCTCCCGGACTGGTTCTGGACCGGCGACGTGGACATGAACTGCCTCCACCAGGCGATCGGCGACACGCTGGCCCACGGCTACGCCCACCACATCCAGCGCCTCATGGTGATCGGCAACTTCAGCGTGCTGGCCGGCCTGCTGCCGCAAGCCGTGTGCGACTGGTTCCTGGCCGCCTACGTGGACGCGGTGGAGTGGGTGGAACTGCCCAACACGCTCGGCATGGCCCTCCACGGCGACGGCGGCCTGATGGCCACCAAGCCCTACATCTCCGGCGGCAATTACCTGCGCCGCATGAGCAACTACTGCACGGGCTGCCGCTACGATCCGGCGGCCCGGACGGGCCACGACGCCTGCCCCTTCACGACGCTCTACTGGGACTTCCTCAGGCGCCATCGCGCCACGCTGGCCCGCAATCCCCGCATGCGAACGGTGCTCGGCAACCTGGATCGCTTCGGCCCGGACGGCCAGGCAGCCATCGCCGCCCGCGCGACCGAAGTGAGGGCACGCTACGCGCCCCTGTTTCATCCGGCGGCCGTTCCAGTAGAGTAGGTCACGGGCAGCCGGCTCGCACTGGCGCCCGCGGGTACGGGGAATGGCGCATGACAAAAGACTTCCGCCTGACTGGACTGCTTGCCGCGTGCTTCCTGCTCGCCGGCTGTCCCTGGGACAGCGACAGCACCGGCGGGGCACCCGCCGCGGATACCACGCCGCCGACGGCACCGGGAGCCCTGGCTGCCACCACGGTCAGCGACAGCGGGATCGACCTCGCCTGGACACCGGCCGACGACGACACCGGCGTCGGCGGCTACCTCATCGAGCGTTGCCAGGGACCGGCGTGCAGCAGTTACGTCCAGATCGCCTCGCTGCCCGGCACGGCCACCAGCTACAGCGACACGGGCCTCAAGGGCAGCGCGCGCTATCGCTACCGCGTCCGCGCCACCGACCAGGCGGGCAATCTTGGCAGCCCCGCTGACGCCACCGGGCAAACGGGCCCACTACAGCCGGGACTGAAGGCCATGGTCTCCGGGGGCGTGGATCGCGCCTATTACCTGGACCTCCCCGCCGACTACGACGCCGACGAGGCCCCGAAGCCCCTCATCATTGCCTATCACGGCACGGGCGGCAGCCACCAGGCCTGGTTCGACTACTACCGGCTGCGGGATACGGTGGACGGGGGTGCGATCCTCGTCTATCCCGACGCGCTGCCCAACGGGGCCGGCACGAAACAGTGGGACTTCGCCCGCGACTTCCAGATGTTCGAGGATCTGCTGGCGCAGCTCCCGGCGAACGTCACCTTTGACGCCAACCGGATCTTCCTCACCGGGCACAGCAGCGGTGGCGGACTCAGCCACGAGATCGGCTGCCGCTACGGCAATCGCATCCGGGCCATTGCCCCCGTGGCTGGCGGGCTCACCACGAGCACCTGCGTCGGGTCAGTCGCAGTGCTGCAGGTCCAGGGCCAGAAGGATTCGCTGGTGCCGGTGGACATCGCGCGGCTGGCCCGGCGCTTCTGGGTGCTGTACAACGGCTTCGCCGTGAGCACGGCCCAGCCGGGGGCCGTTGCCCCGTGCACCAGCAGCGTGCCCCTGGGCCTGGTCTCGGACTACCCGGTGGAGTGGTGCCTGCACCAGGAAGGCGATGGCGTCACGGCGCATGCCTGGCCGACCTTCGCGAACGAGGCGATCTGGAGCTTCTTCCAGGGACTCACGGCCCTGCCGCCGCGCGATGCGGCGCCCGACGGTGGCGGCAATGCAAAGGCCCTGGGCACCGCCGATACCACGCTCTCGTTCACGCTGGTCTTCCCCGGCGGGATAGCCACGCCGCTGAAGGGCGCCGCCGTCCTCTATGAGGTTGGCACCCGGCAACCCATCGACGGCGCACCCCTCGCCTTCCTGAACCTGAACTTCGCCCCCTCCGCATCGGCCGGCGATGAGCGCAGCTACCAGATCCCGATCCAGTACCCGGACAACGTAACCTTCCCGGGCGAGTACACCCTGGATATCGCCATCTACGTGGAAGGCGGCAGCTTCCCGATACCGGCATCGGGGGTGGACCAGACGGCGCTGATCGACGTCAGCCTCACCGACCGGTCCACGCCAGTCGTCGTCCCGGTGCCGCTGACGCTGGAACCGGTGCAGACGACGTTCTGAGCGCCAGGACCGGGCTGATACTCTGCTATTGTCTCGCGCCAGCGAATGCGCGCATCGGGGAAACGGAATGAACGACAAGTCCAGCCTGAAAGTCCGGATAAGCGGCGTCCTCGCCGGAATCCTGTTGCTGGCTACGCTGGCAGCCCCTGCAGTTGCGGCGGATGACCCGCCACAGCCGGCCGCGCTGGCGGGTTCAGCGGCCGTCTACTCCGGGGGGATGTCCTGGGACCAGTTCCTGTCCGGCACCCGCGCGCAGCGGGAGACCTGGCTGAAGAATGCGGGGCGCGAGGTACCCCCGGGCCTCGTTGAGCGCTTCAAGCGGGCTGGCGACGGCCTGCGGCTCCTGGTTGTCACGGCCGACTGGTGCGGTGACTCGGTGCACAGCGTCCCCTATATCGCGCAGCTCGCCTCCCGGGCCGGCATCGAACTGCGCGTGGTCGATTTCAGGACCGGCAAGGCAGTCATGGAGGCGCACCGCACGCCGGACGGCCGGGCGTCCACGCCGACCGTGATCCTCCTGCGCGGCGACCGGGAAGTGGCGGCCTGGGTGGAGCGTCCTGCGTCACTGCAATGGTGGTTTCTCGGGATGACCGGCCAGATCAGCGACGACGAGCGGCTGGAACGGAAGTTGTCCTGGTACGACTGGAACCGCGGGTCCGATGCGCTGGCCGAGATCGTGGTCCTGGCCGAGCAGACGGCCAAGGCAGCGACCACGCGATAATTTGCCGGTGCGGGCCGTAGCCGGGTCCTTCAGTCGGCCACGGCCGCCTGCGCCGCCGCGCGCGCCGCCAGGTGTTCCTCGAAGAACGCGGCGAGCCGCTCGTACCAGCGGACGCGGTTCACCTCGAGCAGGAACCCGTGGACCTCGTCCGGGAACTCCAGGTACTCCACCGGCTTGCCCGCCTTCTTCAGCGCCTCCGCCATGCGCCGCGACTGGCGCACGTGCACACGCTGGTCGTCCTCGCCATGGCCGAGCAGCACCGGCACGCGGATCTCGGCGGCGCGCCGCAGCGGCGAGCTCTGGCGCAGCCGCGCGCGGTCGTCGCGGCCGCCGCCCACCATCGTCTCGTGCCAGGCAACGCCCCAGTCGTACCACCTGTCGTCGGAGATGAGGAACTCGATGTCCGTAACCGAGGCGTAGGCTGCACCGGCGCGATAGAGCTCGGGCGTCTTCACCAGCCCCACCAGCGTCGCGTACCCGCCGTAGCTGCCGCCGGTGATGCCGATGCGGTCCGGGTCGGCGATGCCCTCGGCGATGAGCCACTTCACGCCGTCGGTGATGTCGTCCTGGATCTTCTGGCCCCACTCGCGGTAGCCGGCACGCAGGTGCGCATCGCCGAGGCCGGAGGAGCCACGGAAGTTCATCTGCAGCACCGCAAACCCGCGGTTGGCGAGCAGCTGGACCTCCGGATCCCACCGGATCATGTCCCGCGACCAGGGGCCGCCGTGCACGAGCGCGATGGCGGGCAGGTTGCGCGGCTCACGCCCCACGGGCAGCGTCAGGTACGCGGGGATCTTCAGTCCGTCGCGCGCGGCGTAGGTGACGCGCTTCGTCTGGGCCATGTCCCGCGCCTTGATCTCCGGGCGCTGGTCCAGCAGGTGCGTGAGCTCCCGCCGCTCGCGGTCGTAGAAGTAGTAGACCGGCGGCTGAGTCTCGGACGCGACCTCCAGGATCTGCTGCGCGCCGTTGGCCGAGACGCTCACGGCCTCGTGGAACACCGGGGCACCGAACTCCTTCTCCAGGGCTCGGCGCAGGGCCTTGTGCTCCGACTCGGCTGCCGGATCGAAGAAGTGAATCTCCGGCCGGTCCACCGTGTAGCGCGCGCCGACCACGCGCCGGTCCGGGCCCGGGTCGCGCTGGACGCCGTCCACGTCAACCTCGGGGTGCGCGAACACCAGCGCACCGCGCTGCGCGCCCGCGACGTCGAACTCGAAGATCGCATCGCGCCCGTCGTGGACGTCGATGACATACAGCCGCGCAGGATCCGGGTGGAAGCCGGCGAAGCGCACCTGGTCCGGGCCGAAGGCCGGCCGGTCGATGACCTTCACGAACTCGCCCTTCGCGCCGGTGCGCACCCAGAGTTGGTAGCCGTCCCTCTCCGACGCCTCCCCCGCGCGTATTGCGCCCGTGCGATCGGCGTACCAGCTGCGGACGCCGTTCTGGCGCGGCTGCACCATGCCCAGGCGGCCGGTGCGCACATCCATGCGGCGCACGCTCGGCGAGCTGTCGTAGGGCGCCCAGTACTGGACCAGGACGGTGGCTGGGTCGTCGGGCGTCCAGTGCACGATCTGGTCCTGGTAGGACACCGGCAGCTGCAACTGGCCGTAGAGGTCCCAGGTCTTGCCGAGCCAGTTGAAGTTCCTGCCGTCGCGGTCCACGCCGAACAGCCGCGTCGTCCGCGGCCGGATCCCAACGGCCGCGAGGTTGCGCGCCTGGCCGCTGATGAACAGCCGCTCGCTGTTGGCCCACTCGAGCCAGGCGAGGCGGGTCTCCGGGTCCTCGATCTTGGCGAGCGCCACCGGGTCGCCGCCGGCGACGGCGCGGGAGAAGATGATCTGCAGGTCGCCCTTCGAGTGGATGTAGGCGAAAGTCCTGCCGTCGTCGGAGAGCTCCGGCGCCGAGAGCACGGGATTGGCGAAGATCTCGCTCACGGGGATCTTCCGCGGCACCTCCGCCGCGGCAGTCGCGGACACGACGAGCACCCCCCAGGCGAACAGCCTGCGCATGGCGAACCTCCCCCTGTACCCCCGCGGCCACTATAGCCGGGGCACCCGGTGGCCGCCACGGCCCACAAGCCGGGCGTTGCCGGTCCCCGGCTTCGCGCCGCGAGCAGGACGTTCCTGGGCGAACCCCGCCCCTCAGTTCCGGCTCTTGTCCACGATCTTGTTCGCCGCGATCCACGGCATCATCTTGCGGAGCTCCGCGCCGACCGTCTCGATCGGGTGGGCGGCGTTGGCAGCCCGCGCCTTCGTCATCTCCGGATAGCCGGCGGCACCCTCGGCGACGAAGCGCTTCGCGTAGGAGCCGTTCTGGATGTTGGCGAGCGCCTCCTTCATCGCCTTGCGCGACTCGGCGTTGATCACCTTCGGGCCCGTGACGTACTCGCCGAACTCGGCGTTGTTGGAAATCGAGTAGTTCATGTCGGCGATGCCGCCCTGGTACATGAGGTCCACGATCAGCTTCAGCTCGTGCAGGCACTCGAAGTAGGCCATTTCGGCGGGATAGCCCGCCTCCACCAGCGTCTCGAAGCCGGCTTTCACCAGTTCCACGCAGCCGCCGCAGAGCACCGACTGCTCGCCGAAGAGGTCGGTCTCGCACTCGTCCTTGAAGGTGGTGCCGATGATGCCCGTGCGGCCGCCGCCGATGGCGGAGGCGTAGGACAGCGCGGTAGCCAGTGCCTTGCCCGAGGCGTCCTGGGCGACGGCGACTAGATCGGGGATGCCCCGGCCCGCCTGGAACTCGGAGCGCACCGTGTGCCCCGGCGCCTTGGGCGCGATCATGATCACGTCGAGATCCGCCCGCGGCCTGATCGTCTGGAAGTGGATCGAGAACCCGTGGGCAAATGCGAGCGTGGCGCCCTTGCGGATGTTCGGCTCGATCTCGTCGGTGTAGAGCTTCGCCTGGAACTCGTCGGGCGTCAGGATCATGACGACGTCGGCGTCCTTCACGGCGGCTGGCACGTCGGCCACCTTGATGCCGTGGGCCTCGACCTTGCGGCGCGAGGCTGAGCCGGGCTTCAGGCCGACCGTGACCTGCACGCCGGAGTCCTGCAGGTTGCCGGCATGGGCGTGGCCCTGGGAACCGTAGCCGATGATGGCGACCTTCCGGCCGCGGATGATCGAGATGTCGCAGTCCTTGTCGTAGTAGACCTTCATGGGGCGAGCCTCCGGTGTTGAGGCGGCCACTCTAGCGCCGGGATCGCGTTGCGTAAAACGATATATATGCAACATTGTGTGCCGTTTTCTGCAACAATTAGGCCCGTGGACGTCCAGCAACTGCGCCAGTTCCTGCGCCTGGCCGAGGCCCTGCACTTCGGGCGTGCCAGCGCCTCCAGCAACGTCAGCCCGTCGGCCCTGAGCCGCAGCATCCGGCAGCTGGAGGCGGAGGTCGGCGCAAGACTGTTCGACCGGGACAACCGCTCCGTCGCCCTCACCCCCCAGGGTGAGACCGTCCTCGGCTGGGCCCGGGAGGTGCTTACCGGCTGGGACGTGGTGCGACACACCGTGCAGGAACAGTCGGGCAACCTGCAGGGCGAGGTCAGCCTGTACTGCTCGGTGACGGCCAGCTACAGCTTCCTCTTCGAGCTGCTGGGGAAGCTGCGCCGGGACCACCCGCGCATCGAACTCAAGCTGCACACGGGTGACCCGGAGCACGCCATCGCCCGGGTCCTGGCCGGCAACGAGGACATTGCCATCGGCGCCCGGCCCGATGCCCTCCCCGCCGGCCTGGCGTTCAAGCCCATCGCCCGCTCCCGCCTCGTGTTCATCGCGCCAGCGGCCGAACCGCGGCTCCGGAACGTGGGGCGGCGGCCGGGTCCCGGGCAGTGGGTCACGACGCCGATGATCCTCCCGGAAAGCGGCCTGGCCCGGCAGCGGGCCGATCAGTGGTTCCGCGACCTGGGCGTGCGACCCCGGATCTACGCCCAGGTCGCGGGCAACGAGGCCATCGTCAGCATGGTCAGCCTGGGCTTCGGCGTCGGGGTCGTGCCCGAGATCGTGCTGGCGGCGAGCCCGCTGGCGCGCCAGGTCACCATTCTGCGGGCCACCCCCGCCCTGGCACCCTACGAAGTCGGCCTGTTCACCCTGGAGAAGAAGCTCCGGAGCCCGTTGGTTCGCGCGTTCTGGGCCGCGAAGGCGACAACCTCTGCCCGCTGACTGTGAAGCCGGTCGCGGATTATGCCCGGGGCTTCTTCCAGACTTCGACCCTCGTAGTTGCCCGGGTGCCGGGCGGAAGACCAGGAAGCCCGCATGATCAGCCAGATCTCACGTCGTTGCGCCGCCCTGCTTGCCCTGCTGGGCCCCGCCACGGGCATGGCCGCCACCGTGACCATCGTCCCGAGCACCCTCACGCCGAACGTGGGCGACACCTTCACGGTGACCATTACGGGCGATGCCCCAAACACCTTTGCGGCGACCATGGGGCTGTCATTCGACGCCGACAAGGTGGCCTACGTCAGTGGGGCCGCGCTGGCGCCCTGGAACGTCTTCGTGAAGAACAGCCCGGTCACGGCAAATCCGACGGTGATTGACATCGAAGCGCCTTCAGCTATGCCCGCTAGTCCCGGGGTCTATAACGCGGCGGTCCTGACCTTCCAGGCCATCGCTGCCGGTGCCGCCAGCATCGTCATCGACGACGACGGTGGCTTCGTCTCCGGCTGGTTTGACGCCGATACGGCCGACTACATCCCGGTGACCTACACCCAGGCCAGTGTGACGGTCGTAGGCGTCGAACCCAATATCACCATCACCGACTCGGTGGCTCCCGATGACGACCGGCTGGTGCCCTTCGGCCAGGTTACCGAGGGAACGACCTCCCCGACCCGGACGGTGACGGTCACCAACAGCGGCAACCAGGACCTCGTGCTGGGCACGGTGGCGCTGGCGAACCCCCTCGCCGACCCCTACGCCGTGGTCAGCGACACCTGCTCGGGACAGACGCTCACGCCCGCGAGCAGTTGCACGGTGGGCCTCGAGTTCGCCCCGGTTGCCAGCGGCGACTTCCCCGACACCTTCGACATTCCCTCCAGCGACCCGGACGAACCGTCCGTCACGATCACCGTCTCGGGGACGGGCACCGCGATACCGGTGCCCAACGTGTGGGTGACGGATTCCGTGGCGCCGACCACCGACAACCAGGTGCCCTTCGGCAGCGTCGTCCAGGACCAGGCGGCGACCCAGACCATCACCGTGGCCAACGAAGGCACTGCGAACCTCACCATCGGCCAGGTTGGCATGGCCAACCCCCTGGCAGCGCCTTTCAGCATCGCCGGTGACGCCTGCTCCAACGAGGTGCTGGCGCCCCTGGAGAGCTGCGCGGTGCAGGTCCGGTTCCTGCCGACCGCCGTCGGCCCGTTCAGCGACTCCCTGGACATTCCGTCCGACGATCCCGACACCGCCACGGTCACCGTCAGCGTGAGCGGCGTTGGCGCCCCGGTGCCGGTGCCGGATATCGCGGTGAGCGACTCCGTGGCTCCGGCGGCCGACCGGCTCGTCGGCTTCGGGGACGTGCGCCTGCCCAACACGGCCAGCCAGACGGTCACGGTGGCCAACTCGGGAACTGCCGACCTCCTGCTCGGCAGCGTGGCGGCGACCAACCCCCTCGCTGCGCCCTTCAGCATCGTCACGGACAACTGCTCGGGCCAGACGCTGGCGCCGGCTGCCAGCTGCACGCTCGGCGTGGCCTTCGCCCCAGACGCCATCCAGCCCTACAACGAGAGCTTCGACATCCCGTCCAACGACCCGGACGAGCCCACGGTCACGATCACGGTCAGCGGCAGCGGCATGCCGGCGGCGGGCGGCTCGTCGGGAGGCTCCTCAGCCATCGACCTGGCGACGCTGCTGGCCCTGGGGTTGCTGGGGCTGGCGGCGCGGCGACGGCTCGGCCCCGGCCCCGATCTGATGCCCTGATCCAGCCCGGCCTGCGGACGCGCCCCTCCGGGGCTGCCGCCGCCCCTGCCACGCCCCGTACAATGCCCGGGCGTACCGCAATGGCAGGAGACGACCCCGTGCACGACTTCAGAGGCCTGGTGAAGATTCTCGAGGAGCGCGGGGAGCTCTACCGCATCAGCCGGCCGGTCGACCCGAAGTTCGAGATGCCGGCGGTCATGGAGCACATCGAGCGGGAGCGGAAGGCCTTCCTCTTCGAGAACGTGAAGGGCGCCAGGTTCCCCGTCATCGGGGGCGTACTGAACCGGATGGAATGCTACGGCTGGGCCCTCGGCAGCAAGCCGGGCGAGCCGTTCACCGCCCAGGACCTGGACGTACGCTTCGAGAAGGCCAAGGCCGCTGGCATCGGGCCACGGGAGGTGAAGTCGGGACCGGTGAAGGAAGTTCTCTGCACCGGCGCCGACATCAATCTCGCCGACCTGCCGGTGCCGACCGTCTTTGAACTGGACAGTGGCGCTTTCATCACGGCTGCCGTCGGCGTCTCCCGCAATCCCCGCACGGGGAAACTCAATGTGGGCGTCTATCGCACGCTGATCCTCGGCAGGAACATCGTGGCGGTGAATGCCAGTTCGCTCTCTGACCTGCGCAAGTTCTACCAGCATGCCGAAAAGACCGGCGAGCCCATGCCCATTGCCCTGGCCCTCGGCGTGGAGCCGGCACTGCAGATGGCCGCCTCCTGCAAGCTCCCGCCAGACCAGTCGGAACTGGACCTGGCCGGCGCCCTGCAGGGCAAGGCCATCGACCTGGTGAAGTGCGAGACCAGCGACCTCCTCGTACCCGCCAACGCGGAGATGATCATCGAGGGCCGCGTGGACTTCTCGCGGAAGATCGAGAACACGCTGGGGGAGTTCGCCGGCCAGTACGGCCCCGAGACTGCCCCGGTCACGGAGGTCACGGCCATCACCCACCGCCGCGACGCGATGTTCTACTCGATCCTCGCCGGCAAGAACCCGGAGCACAACACGCTGGGGTCGATCGCCACCTTCGCCATCCAGCGCGCGCTGGCCGGCGCGCTGCGCAGTCAGCTGCCGGCCATCAGGGACATCAACGTGTACCTGGACCCGAAGTTCGGCTCCATGGCCCATATCGTCATCTCCATCCGCAAGCAGAACGACGCCGAGCCCATGGCCCTCATGGAGGCGGCCTTTAAAGCTGCGGGGGGCTTCTTCCCCGTCAGCCACATCACGAAGCGCATCGTGGTGGTGGACGACGACGTCAACGTGCACGACCTGAACGACGTGGAGTGGGCCATCTGGACCCGCATCGCCGCTGCCGGCAAGTTCCGCGTGATCCCCGACGTGGAGAGCTGGGAACTGGAGCGCTGCGCGAAGGACGGCAAGGGCTCCCTGCGCCTCGCCGTGGATGCGACGATGGACATGGAGGACCGGGAGAAGCTCCAGCGGCCCGTCATCCCCGGCGCCGACAAGGTGAAGCTCGCCGACTACCTCAGCAGGAAGACGGCTGCCTGATGATCGATCCCTACATCGCCGTCGCCCTGCAGACCACCGTCCGCCACTGCGCGAAGCGGAGCGAGGTGGAGAAGAACCTGGCCCACATCGGGAACATGGTGGACCTGGTGTGCCACATCTGCTCGCTCGAGCTGCCGGTGCGCCTGATCGCCCTGGGCGAGGGCTGCATCCAGGGCTTCGCCGACGAGATCCTCCACCTCTCCTCCGCCGAGTACACCGCCACGATGGCGGCGGAAATCCCCGGCTGGGAAACGGAAATGCTGGGCACCAAGGCCAGGCAGCACGGTGTCTTCATCCTGGCCCAGCTCAAGGAGAAGCTGCCCGAGTATCCGGACCGCTTCTTCAACACCGTGTTCCTGGTCGATCCCCAGGGCAAGATCGTCTACCGGCACAGGAAGAACGTGGTGCTCTTCGTCGAGCACTCCACGACGCCCCACGACGTCTACGACCAGTGGGTCCGGACCCACGGCGACACCCTCGACACCTTCTTCCCCGTCGCCCGGACCGAGATCGGCAACATCGGCGGCAGCGTTGGCGTGGAGGGCTCGTTCCCGGAGAGCTACCGGGGCTTCGCCCTCAACGGCGCGGAGATCCTCTACCGGGCGTCCCTGCCGGAGCCCTGGGTTTCCCGGGAAATCTGGGACGTGCAGAACCGGGCCCGGGCCGCGGACAACACCGCCTACATGATCGCCCCCAACTGCGGCGCGCTGCTCATGCCCGGCAACCCGCCCACCGTCATCGGCGGCGCCCTGGGCGGCAAGTCGATGATCGTCGGCTACAAGGGCGAGGTCCTCGCCCAGAGCAGCGTGGTGGACGACTGCTACGTCGCCAGCGAGGTCAACATCGAGGCGCTGCGGAACTACCGCGAGAAGGCCCGCTTCCAGAACTGGCTGCCCTACCTGCGAACCGAGATCTACCGGAAGATCTACGACCAGGCCATCTGGCCGAAGAACCTGCCGGCGATGGACGATGCGGGGACGGAGCAGGTCTTCGACGAAGCAGTGCAGGGCCTGATCGCCCGCGGCAGCTTCACGCCCAAGTCCCGGTAGGAGCGGCTTCCGTCGCGACCACTCCCATGCGCCCCCGTTCCGAGTTCACCCTCGGCTGGAAAGTCGTCGTCGCCGCCATGGTCGGCGTCGCCTGCGGCGCCTCCCCCATCCCCTACAACACGATCGGCTTCATCATGGGGCCGATCCACGACGAATTCGGCTGGTCCTTCCGGGACGTGAGCCTCGGACTCACCATCTGCGGCATCGCCGGCTCCCTGCTGGCGCCCGTGTACGGAGCGCTCGCCGACCGCATTGGCGTCCGTCCGGTGGCGCTGTGCTCACTGCTGGCGTTTGGCCTCTCCTTCGCCATGCTGTCCCAGGTCCCGGGATCGCTCGTCGGCTACTGGCTCCTGTGGCTCGTCGTCGGCATCGTTGGCTTTGGCTCCACGCCGGTCACCTGGACCCGCGGCATCAACCTCTGGTTCTTCCGGCGGCGGGGCCTGGCGCTGGGTATCACCCTGGTCGGCACCAGCCTGACGGCCATCCTCGTGCCGCCCCTGGCGGCCTGGAGCGTCCAGAACTTCGGCTGGCGATCCACCTTCCCGATCCTCGCCCTGCTGCCGCTGCTCGTCGCCCTGCCCGTCGGCCTGCTGCTGTTCCGGGAGCCCCGGCCGGAGCAGCGGCCCGCCGAACTGACGGTGGACGGCGGCCTGCCCGGCATCACCCTGGCGGAGGCCGTCCGGGGTTACCGCTTCTGGCTGATCTGGGCCTCGGTCCTCTGTGTGGCCTTTGCCTACGGCGGTGTCTTCGTGCACCTCGCGCAGATGCTCGTGGGCCACGGGTTCACGCTGACCGCCGCGGCCGGCATCGTCAGCACCCAGGGCCTGGCGATCCTCGCAGGCCGCGTGGGCACCGGCTTCCTGCTGGACCGCTTCTGGGCGCCGCTGGTGACGCTGCCGCTCCTGAGCGCCCCGGCTGTGGCCTGCTGGCTGCTGGCGGGGGACGGGCTCACGGCGGGTTTCGCCGTGATGTCGGCGGTCGTCCTCGGCCTCGCGACCGGCGCCGAGACGGACCTGATCGCCTTCCTGGCCGGCCGGTACTTCGGCATGGCCCACTACGGCAGGATCTACGGGATGCTGTACGTGCCCTTCGGGCTGGCATCGTCCGTGTCGCCCGCCGTGTACGGCTGGGTGCGCGACACGACGGGCGACTACGATGCCATGCTGTACGTGGCGATGGGGCTGTTCACCGGTGGCGCGGTGATGCTGCTGGGGCTGGGCAGGTACCCGGAGTTTGGCGCGGGCAAAGTACGGCCCGCAGAATAGACAAGGCCGGCCCGGATTATCTCCGGGCCGGCCTCTTGGTCGTCGGGATCGCGCCTAGAGGCGCTCCTACTTGGTTTCGCGCTCCATCAGCTTCTCGACCAGGCCCGCCGACACCTCGGCGTAGTGGTCGAATTCCATCGTGAACGTGCCGCGGCCGCTGGTGGCCGAGCGCAGGAAGTTGATGTAGCCGAACATTTCCGCCAGCGGGATGAAGCCCTGCACGAAGGCCTGGGTGCCCTTCTGGCCCTGCTCCGTCACAGAGCCACGGCGCCGGTTGAAGTCGCCGATGATCTCGCCGAGGTAGTCGGACTCGGTGACCACCTCCACGCGCATGATCGGCTCCAGCAACTTGGGCTTGCTGGCCTTGTGGGCTTCGCGGAACATGGCCCGGCCGGCGATCTCGAAGGCCAGCGCCGAGCTGTCCACGTCATGGTACTTGCCATCGATCAGGCGGGCCCGGAAGTCCACCACCTCGTACCCCGCGATCTGGCCCCGCTTGGACTCGGAACGGATGGCGAACTCCACCGAGGGAATGAACTCCCGGGGAATGCGGCCGCCGACGATTTCATCCGAGAACTCCACGCCGCTCCCCGCGGGGAGCGGCTCGAAGATCATCTTGATCTCGGCGTACTGGCCGGAACCACCGGACTGCTTCTTGTGGGTGTAGACGCGCTCGAGGGTCTGGCCGAAAGCCTCGCGGAAGCTGACCCGGGGCTTGCCCATGTTGGCTTCCACGCCCAGCTCGGTGCGCATCCGGTCGATGGTGACTTCCAGGTGCAGCTCGCCCATGCCCTTCAGGATCGTCTGGCCTGTTTCCTGGTCGACCTCCAGCTTCAGGGAGGGATCGGCCTTGGCCATCTTGTAGAGCGCCGTGGACATCTTGTCGACGTCGCTGCGGGTCTTGGGCTCGACGGACACGCTGATGACGGGGTCCGGGAAGCGCATGCGCTCGAGCAGCGCCGGATGGTCAGGATCGCTCAGGGAGTCGCCGGTCTCGGTGTCCTTCATTGAAACAAAGGCGCAGATGTCGCCGGCGCGGGCCTCGTCGATGTCCTTGGTCGCGTTCGCCTGGACCTCGACGATGCGGCCCACCCGCTCCTTCTTGCCACGCGTCACGTTGGCGAGCGTGTCGCCCTTCTTGATGACGCCGGAATAGATGCGCGCAAAGGTCAGCGTGCCGAACTGGTCGTTGATGACCTTGAAGGCCAGGGCGCGGGCCGGCGCATCGTCCCGCACCTCCTGCACGCCAATCGTCTTGCCGTCCGGGTCCACGAGGGAAATGCCGCCGTTCTCGCCAGGGTACGGCAGGTAGTCCACCACGGCGTCCAGCAGCTGCGGCACGCCCTTGTTCTTGAACGACGAGCCGCAGAAGACCGGCACGAGCTTGCCCGAGACGGTGCCCTTGCGGATGCAGGCCTTGAGGACCGCCGGGTCGAACTTGCCGTTCTCGACGAACTCCATGAAGGCGTCGTCGTCCAGGGCCAGCGCGGTCTCGAGGGTGTCCTGGCGCAGCTTCGGCAGGTCAGCCAGCCACTCGTTGTCGCGCGTGGTGGCGAAGTTGAAGCGGTCCTTGATCTGGTCGAGGGGTACGATCTCCCACTCGCTGTCCTTGTCGTCGGAATGCCAGACGTAGCCCACCCCGGCGACCAGGTCGACCATGCCGGTGAACTCGTCGTGGCTGCCGATCGGCACGTGGCAGAGCACGACGTTGGCGCCGAGGCGCTCCTTGATGCCCTTGACGCAATGGGCAAAGTTGGCGCCCATGCGGTCCATCTTGTTGACGTAGCACATGCGGGGCACGTTGTACTGGTTGGCGAGGCGCCAGTTGGTCTCGGTCTGGGGCTCGACGCCCGCCACGCCGTCGAACACGACCACGGCCCCGTCCAGCACGCGCAGGCTGCGGTTCACCTCGATGGTGAAATCCACGTGGCCCGGGGTGTCGATGACGTTGATCTGGTAGCCCTTCCACTCCGTCGACACAGCCGCGCTCTGGATCGTGATCCCGCGCTTCCGCTCCTGCTCGAGGTAGTCGGTGGTGGTGCTGGCCTTGCCTTCCTTGGTGTCGTGCACCTCGACGATCTGGTGCTTGCGGCCGGTGTAATACAGCACGCGCTCGGTGGTCGTGGTCTTGCCCGCATCGATATGGGCCACGATCCCGATGTTGCGGTAGAGCTTGAGGTCTTTCTTCCTAGCCATGATCTCGTCTTTTATGGTGTGATTGGGGTTAATCCACCATTCTAGCCTGTGAGGGCGCTTGCATGGAAACCCGGCGACGACGCCTCTCCCGCTCCCGGACCAACAAGATGATCGCCGGGGTCTGCGGTGGCATCGCGGAATACTTCGACTGGGATCCGACGGTGGTCCGCCTGGCCTATGTCCTGCTGTCCATCCTCAGCGTGGCCTTCCCGGGGGTCCTCGTCTATCTGGTGCTCTGGCTGATCACCCCCCTGGCCGACGCCTGAATCCGCCTCCCCGGGGCAAGGCTGCCTGCCCCGCCCGGATTCCGGCCCGTTGCCGGTCTGTGAACCCCGCCAGGGACGCCGGCCCCGGCCTCTGGGACTATCGGCCCCAGAAAGGGCGCCCAGGTGGGAGGGCAGCGATGAGCGGCATTCTGTGGGCATGCCTGGGCGCGGCCATTGGCCTGGGGGGGCCGTTACTGCTCCGCCTGTGGCAGCGCGGCGCGGCCGACCGCGCCGCCGCCCTGCCCGCCGCCCGGAAACCCGCCAGGACCCGGACCCCGGCGCCAGCCCCGGCCCGCCACCCCCCGGCAGCACGATCACCAGCGGGCCTCAACCGCAAGCAGACACGCAAGTTCCACGGGGTGGCCGTGAAGCCCGGCCCCCATGCCTGCAAGGCAGCCCAGGCACTGGTGGGCCAGCGCTTTCTGCCGGCAGAGGCTCCCGCCCTGCCGCTGGCCGCCTGCGACCGGGACAAGTGCCAGTGCGCTTACAGCCACCACGGCGACCGCCGCGACCGGGAGGACCGGCGATCGGGCTGGGGGACGTTCGGCGGCTTCACGCCGTCGATACCGGGCGGCAACCGGCGCGGCAAGGGCCGGGACCGGCGGTCCTGAGCCCGGGCAACCGGGCCGGCGCTCAGCCGGCTTCCAGCTCGCCGTAAAGGGTCAGCCACTCCGCTTCCAGGGCCTCGTGGGCCTCCCGGACCGCCGCGTGACGGCTGGTCAGCTGGGCCAGTTCCGCGGACTGGGTGGCATACAGCGCGGGCTTCGCCAGCTGCCCCTCCAGCAGGGCCAGTTCCGCCGCCACCGACGCCATCTTCTCTTCCAGCTTCGCCAGCTTCTGCTGGCGCCGGGTGGCGTTCGGATCAGGCCTGGCCTTCGTCACGACCGGTGCCGGTGCCCGCGCCGCGACGGGTTTCCCGGCCACCTCGGCCGGCTTGTTCGCCCGGGCGCCCAGCCACGCGGCGTACTCGTCCAGGTCACCGTCGAACGACTCCACGCGGCCGTCGGCCACCCGCCAGAAGGTCTCGCTGACCAGGCCAATCAGGTGCCGGTCGTGGGAGACCAGGACGATCGCCCCGTCGAAGTCGGCCAGCGCCTCGGCGAGCGCTTCCCGCATGTCCAGGTCCAGGTGGTTGGTGGGCTCGTCCAGGAGCAGCACGTTGGGCTTGCGCCAGGCGATGAGCGCCAGCGCCAGCCGCGCCCGTTCGCCGCCGGAAAAGACGTCCACGTTCTGGAAGGCCCGCTGGCCGGAGAAATACCAGCGGCCGAGGAAGCTGCGCATGTCCTGGGTGGAGGCCTCCGGCGCGATGTCCCGGAGGTGGTCCATGGGCGTGGCCCCGGCCCGCAGGCTCTCCACGGTGTGCTGGGCGAAGTAGCCGACCCGCAGGTCGTTGTGGACGTTGCGTTCGCCGGCCAGCACCGGCAACTCCCCGACCAGCGTCTTCACCAGCGTGGACTTGCCGGCGCCGTTCGGCCCCAGCAGCGCCACCCGGTCGCCCGCCTCGAGCCCGAACGACACGTTCGCCAGGATCCTGGCATCGCCCCGCGCGGAGGACGGCTCGCCGGGCAGGTGCTCGTCGCCCTCCCGCGGGGCAGCAGCGCGGTAGCCCGCGTCCACGTGATTCAGGCGGATGAGGGAGAACGGCAACTTCGGCGGCGCGTCGAAGCTGATGTGCAGGGCGTGCTCCGCGCGGACGGCCTCGGTGCCGGCCAGCTTCGCCAGGCGCTTCATGCGGGACTGGGCCTGCTTCGCCTTGCTCGCCTTGGCCTTGAAGCGGGCAATGAACTTCTGCAGGTGCTCCCGCTCCGCCTGCTCCTTTTCGAACGCGATCTGCTGCAGGCGCAGGTGCTCGGCGCGCTGGCGCTCGAAGGCGGTGTAATCACCCGTGTAGAGCTTCGCGGTGCCGTCGTTCAGGTGCAGCGTGTGGCTGGTGACGCCGTCGAGGAATTCCCGGTCGTGGGAGATCATCAGCAGCGTGCCGGGATACCTGAGCAGCCAGTCCTCGAGCCACAGGACCGCGTCGAGATCCAGGTGGTTGGTGGGCTCGTCGAGCAGCAGCAGGTCCGAGGGCGTCATCAGGGCCCGGGCCAGGTTCAGGCGCACGCGCCAGCCGCCGGAGAACTCGCCCACGGGCTTGTCGTGGGTGGCCGCGGGGAAGCCGAGGCCGTGCAGCAGGCGGCCCGCCCGGGCCTCCGCGTCGTAGGCCTGGAGCTCGGCCAGCCGCTGGTGGGCGACGGCCACCGCCTCGTAGTCCTCGGCGGCCATGGCGTCCCGCTCCGCCTTGATCGCCGACCAGACCAGGGCGTCGCCGGACATGACGAAGTCGATGGCGGGGTCCGGCAGGTGGGGCGTTTCCTGGGCGACGCTGGCGATCCGCACGCGGCCGGACAGCTCCAGGTCGCCCCGGTCGGGCTCCAGATCGCCCTGGACCACGGCGAAGAGGCTGGTCTTGCCGCAGCCGTTCCGGCCCACCACGCCCACGCGGACGCCGGCGTGGAGCGACAGGTCCACGTCGGACAGCAGCAGCTGCTCGCCGCGCCGCAGGGCAAGGTTCCGGAAGGTCAGCATGGGGCGCGGAGTATACGGCGGGACGGCACGCCCGTAGGGGAATCCCGTACAGACCGTGGCGAACGGGCCCAGCAGTATTGGCGCATGGCGCCTCCAGCCAAGAAGAATGACCTGCCGGCACCACCGTCATGACCGGCGTCTGGATCGACAGCACTCACGCGGATGACGTGCGCCGGGCGCGCCTGTACGGGGGCGACCTGTACATAAGCTCCGCCTCCCGGGCTGGCCGCGCGCTGATCGAGCACGCGCGGGCCATGATCGAGGAGGCGTTTGCGCCGCATGATCCAGAAACGGCGCAGTACCACATGGCGGTCGGGGACTACGCAGCGCTGCTCGGCCGGCTCAAGCCGGCCTTCATTCATCACCCGCGCTGCAAGGAACTGCTGCGTGCCGTCATCGAGGAGCACGGCGCGGATCCGGAAAAGACCTACTTCGACGTGCCGAAACTGCGTTCCTCGACCAGCGACGGCTACCTCACCACGGGCATCGCCCTCGCCTTCCCGCCCCATCGGGACACCTGGTATTCCGCGCCCCAGGCGCAGATCAATTTCTGGACGCCGGTTTACGACATCACGGCCGACAACGGCATGAGCTTCTGGCCGGGATACATCGACAAGCCCGTCGCCAACAACTCCGGCACCTACAACTACTACCAGTGGAACAAGACCCGCGCCAACACGGCCGCCATGATCGGCGACGCCAATACGCGCATCGCGCCGGGCGCCACCGAACCGCTGCCCAAGGAGGATCTCCGCTTCGTCACCGGATGCGGGGGCTTTACCATCTTCGCCGCGGCACAGTTGCATGCCAGCCTGGCCAACACCTCGGGCAAGACACGCTTTTCCATCGACTTCCGCGTCGTGAACGTGGACGACCTGGTTGCCGGCCTCGGCGCGCCGAACGTGGACGTGAAGTGCACCGGCACGGCGCTGCGCGACTTCATGCGGGCGACAGACCAGGCGCGCCTCCCCGAAGATCTCATCAGGCGCTATGACAGCGGCGAGGTCGGGGACGGGGTGCTGGTGTACGAACCTGCCGGGTGACGCCGGTCGCGGCCGAAGCCGCTCCTACAGCTTCGATGCCTTGTTTACCCGGGCGGTGACTTCCGGGCTCACCGCGTAGCGCTCCCAGTCCGCCGGTGGGGTGAATACTCCCCAGTCCACCATCCTGTTGATCTGGTGCTTCACCAGCTCCAGCTGGTCACCTTCGGTGAACGGCGGGTCTTCCATGCAGAGGTTCCTCGGGTAGATGCCACCCCGGGCCATGGCCGCGTCGTAGATGGTTTTGTACTCCTCGACCCGCAGGTCCTTCACCAGGTTCTGCCACTGGGCCCGGACGCGGAAGTCACGCAGGCCGTCGATGTCGAGCACGGAGCTGACGAGCGTCTCGCCGCCGCCCAGGTACTGGGAGATGACGTTGCCCCGGTAGTCGATGATCTGGCTCTTGCCGCAGCTCATCTGGTGCACGCCGCCCGGGAAGTAGATGGCGCCGATGTTTGGCGCCACGACGTAGCAGTTGTTGAAGACGGCGTGGGCGCGGTTCTGGATCTCCGCGATGCCATTCCCCATCCAGGGCTCCGGGTACTGGGTGCGCCAGATGATCTCCGCGCCGTTCAGTGCGAGGCCCCGCGCCGCCTCCGGGTAGCTGCCCTCGGCGCAGATCAGCGTGCCGATGTTGCCGATCTCCGTCTTCGCCACCGGGAAGACCGCTTTGAAGAGCTTCACCGGATCGTCGCCATACTTCTTCAGGTACACGTTCCAGATGTCGCTGGGCGCCACGTTGGGCTCCCGCTGGTAGAACGCCGTCTTGTAGTGCCGGTGGATCACCTCGCCCTGCGGATCGATGATGAAGGCGATGTTGAAGATCCTGTCCTCCATCAGCTCCGGGTCCTTGGCCACCATCTGGGCGATGATGTAGACATTGAGTTCGCGGGCCAGGTCCCCCAGGGCCCGTGTCTCGGGACCCGGGATCTCCGGTACGACTTCCCGGCAGATGCGCAGGTGCTCCTCGCCCCCGCCCAGGCACCAGCCCCCGATGCCGCCCTCGGAGACCGCGATCAGCTTCACGGGCAGGTCCAGGCTGCAGTTCCACACCGCGTAGCGCATGGAGAGCGCCAGGTTCTCGATGTCCTTCATGTAGTCGTCGCGGGTCACGGCCATCCGTGACACGTTCTGGATGCCGACGGCGGTGTACTGCAGGCGCATGGGAATTTCCTTACCTGGACCGCGGAAAGTATGGGGCTGTTCCCAGGGTGGGAACAACCGGTTAGGCTCGCCTCATCAACCTCCCCTGACGCCAGTCGAGGCATTGCACCATGTGGATCCGCAAGAGCGACAAGGACCGGCAGACCGGCCGTGGCACCCCCGTCCCGACCCAGATCGTGGGCAACGAGGAGTTCGACCCCATGCCGCAGACGGCCGACCAGCGGCGCGTCGAGCAGCGGATCTTCGAGCTCGCCGACCAGTACAGCAGCAGGCTCGGCATGTCCCGGCGGGCGTTCCTCCGGACCAGCGGCGGCATGGCCGTGTCCTTCATGGCCATGAACGAGGTGTTCGGCCCCGCCTTCCTCGTGAGCGAGGCCGAGGCGGCGGAACCGGCGGCCACCCGCGAGATGTGGCCGAAGAAGGAGTTCATCCTCGACCTCCAGACCCACCACGTGAAGGACTCCATGCCGGGCCCGCTGGGGTTCCGGACCCTGACCGGCAAGTACAACCTCAATCCGGCGCTCGCGGGGGAGAAACCCTCGCCCGACAGCCTGCACCGGGCCAACTACGTGAAGGAGATCTTCTTCGACAGCGACACGGTCATGGCCTGCATCAGCGGCGCCGCGATCGGCCCGCCCAAGGCCTGGGTGCTGACCTCCGAGGAGATGACCCAGACCCGGAACGTCGTCAACCAGATGGCGGGCTCCCGCAGGATGCTCTGCCACGGCATCGGCACGCCCAGCAATCCCGACTGGCTCGACGACGCGGAGCGCCAGGTGAAGGAACTGAAGATCGACGCCTGGAAGTTCTACACCGGCGACCCCGCCGGGCCCTGGCGCCACGACGACGAGAAGGTGGCCTACCCGTTCTACGAGCGTTCGCTGAAGCTCGGCGTGAAGAACATCTGCACCCACAAGGGCCTGCCGATTCCCGGCCCGGGCAAGGAGTTCTTCCGGCCGGAAGACATCGTCAAGGCCGCGAAGGACTGGCCGGACATCAACTGGATCATCTTCCACTCCGGGATGAAGCACATGATGACCCAGGTCCCGCCTGGCGAGAGCGGCATCGACGCGGACGGCAACATCCCCTGGACCACGGAGTTCTGCCGGCAGATCAGGGCGTCGGGCGTGAAGAACGTCTACCTGGAGCTCGGCGCCGTGTTCGGTCACTCCGTGGTGACCCACCCGGAAGTCTGCGGCCACCTGCTCGGCCAGGTGATCGCCGCGGTCGGCCCGGACCACGTGATCTGGGGCACCGACTCGATCTGGTGGGGCTCGCCCCAGTGGCAGATCGAGGCCTTCCGGCGTTTCCAGATACCCGAGCCACTGCAGTCGAAGTTCGGCTACCAGCCCATCACTGACCGGGACCGGGAACGGATCTTCGGCCTGAACAGCGCGCGGCTCTTCAACATCGACGTCACGGAGGCGCGCAAGGCGCTTCCCGCCGATGCGCTGAGCCAGATGAAGACCGCCTACCAGGCCGAGGGCGCCGAGCCGAGCCTGACCCAGTACGGGTGGGTGGCCGCGACATGACCCGCTCCCGGTGGCAGGCGGGCGCCGTCGTCACGGCTGCCCTGATGTCGTGGACGGCCAGCGGTGGGGAGTCCGCACTGAAGGCTGTCAATTGCACGCCCCAGGGCGAGGTCCGCGGCGACGTCGGGCGAGGTGCCGCCCTTCACCTCCAGCATTGCGCCGCGTGCCACGGCGTGGACGGCAAGGCCGAGGTCATCGTGATGCACATGGACGTGCCGCCGAAGGACCAGAGCGATCCGGCCTACATGAAGACGCTGCCGGATGCCTACCTGTATCTCGCGATCTGCCGCGGCGGCGAGGGCGTGGGCAGGAACTTCCTCATGCCCGCCTGGGGCGACCTCTTCTCCGACCAGGACATCAAGGATCTCGTGGCGCAGATCCGGACCTTCTCCGGGACCTGAGCCTCCGGCTGATATAGTTGCCGCCATGGCCAGCGGCATGCCGGATCCGGCGCAACTCGCAGCTCCCGTTCCCGCGTCCGGGATCTGGGGCGAGCTGCGCGCAGTCCCCGGGCATACCTACCGGGTGTTCCTCATCTGCCTGGTCGGCGTCACCTTTGCCAATCTCGACCACTCCCTCTTCACCTTCGTCCTCACGGAGATCTCCGCGGAGTTCGGCTGGTCCGAACTGGAGCGGGGCCTGTACATCGCGATCACCTTCGTCGTGGCTGGCATCCTCATCACCCAGATCGGGGCGCTGGCAGACCGGATCGGCCGCCGCGCGGTGCTGCTCGGTGCCACGCTCCTGACGCCGGTATTCGTTGCCGCCCTCGCCTGGGCGCCCACGACGGTGACCCTGCTGGTGGCGAGGACGCTGGGGTTCACCGGGGCGGCGGTGCAGTCGCCGGTCACCGGGACGCTCGTCCTCGAGGAATCCCCACCCCGGCTCCGGGGGCTGTTTACCGGGGTCCTGCAGATCGGCTTCCCGCTGGGCTTCTTCCTGGCGTCCCTCCTGGTCCCATTCATATATGAAACATGGGGTTGGCGATACATCTTCCTGTTGAGTCTGCTCTTTATCCCCTACGCCTGGGTGGTCTGGCGCTACCTCCGGGACTCCCAGGCCTGGCAGCGGGCGCGGGCTGACCGGCAGGCCAGCAGCACCCCGCCACCAAAGGTCCGCGAACTGTTCCAGCCCGCCTACCGGCGCAAGACGAGCCTGCTGTTTCTCGGCACCTTCCTCTACGTCTTCGCCTACGGCGCCACGATCATGCTGACCCCGTATTTCCGGGAGGCCCGGGGCTGGGAGGCGCGGGAAGCCATCGAGCTGGTCGGCCTCTCGTTCCTGATCGGCGCCTTCGGGTACGTCCTTGCCGCCTGGTTTGGTGAGTTCATCATCAGCCGCCGGAACACGATCGTGGCCTGGTGCTGGCTTGGCGGCCTCGCCTTCGGCGTCATGATCTGGTTTACCAGCGGCTGGTGGTCCACCTTCCTCGCCTTCAGCACCATGACGTTCTTCTTCTACGGCGCCTATGCCGTCATGTTCACCTTCATCGCGGAAAACTTTCCGGCCGAGCTGCGGGCGACCGCGGCCAGCTTTGCCAGCTCCTTCGCCGTCGAGCTCGGTCTTGGCCTGGGACCCTTTGCCCTGTCCTGGGCGATAGGCCTGGTGGGCTGGGAATCCGCCTTCACCTGGTGCGCCGTACTGCCGGTGATCCTGGCAGGAGCCACCTTTCTCGCCCTGAAGCCGGTGCCCCGGGAAGCGGTGATCTGAGTGGACACAGGGTCACCGCTCGTCGAGATCGGCCACATCATCCAGCTGGCGGTAGCGCCCGTGTTCCTGCTCTCCGGCATTGGCATCGTGCTGACTGTCCTGACCAACCGCCTGGCGCGGGTGGTGGACCGGGCGCGCCGGCTCGAGGAAGCGGCCCGCGCCAGTACCGGCGAACTGCTGGAGGAGCGCCGGCGGGAACTGCGGGTGATGGCCTACCGGGCCCGCCTCATGAATCGCGCCATTACCCTCAGCACCTGCTCCGCACTGCTGGTGGCCGTGGTCGTCGTGCTGCTGTTCCTTGCCGCGTTCCTGGACTTCAACGCCACGCTGCCCGTTGCCGGGCTCTTCATTCTCGCCATGCTGTCGCTGATCGTCGCGCTGCTGCTGTTCCTGCGCGAGGTCTTCCTGGCCATCAGTGCGCTGAAGATCGGGGTGTAGGCCTCGCAGGAGCGCCTTGAGGCGCGACCCGTTCC
>JAEUQA010000034.1 GCA_016789845.1 Chromatiales bacterium | reverse complement strand
GCGGCGTTGCCGCGCAAATGCCCAGATGCCAAACCCGGTGCCTCTGAAAGCTACCGCAGCTCGGGCAGCGGCTCGCCGTCGGGAATGAACTTCAGCGCAAGGCCGTTGTTGCAGTAGCGCAGCCCGGTGGGCGCCGGCCCGTCCTTGAACACATGGCCATGGTGGCCGCCGCAGCGGGCGCAGTGGTACTCCGTCCGGGGCACGAGCAGGTGGAAATCACGCTTCGTGCCGAGGCTCGATTCAGCAATGGGCTGGAAGAAGCTCGGCCAGCCGGTGCCGCTGTCGAACTTGCCCGACGTGACGAACAGCGGCGAATGACAGGCGGCGCAGATGAAGGTGCCGGCGCGCTTCTCGTCGTTGAGCGGGCTGGTGAACGGACGCTCGGTATTCTCCTCGAAGAGCACCCCGTACCGATCCGGATCCAGGACGGCGCGGTACTGCTCGGGCTTGGGCTTGTTCGGATCGCGTGCCATGCAGAGCTCCGTGGTGGGACCGTGGCCCGGGAGTATGGCGCAGGACGGGCAAATCTGTGCCCCAGTTCGCGATCCGGCCCCGGCGGTTCCGGCAAGATGCCATGGTATCTTCGGACCGGAACACCCTCGAGTGGAACGCAGCATGGCGGCGAACGTCACGGCACTGGCGGGCAAGGAAGAACTGCACCGTGCCCGGCAGCTGGCGGACCAGGTGGGAACCGAGATTGGCCAGGTGATCCTGGGCAAGCAGCCCGAGATCAGGCTGGCCTTCGCCTGCCTGCTGGCAGGCGGCCATCTGCTGATCGAGGACGTGCCGGGCGTCGGCAAGACGCTGCTCGCCCGCTCGCTGGCAGGCGTGCTCGGGCTGTCCTTCCGCCGGATCCAGTTCACCAGCGACATGCTGCCGGCCGACATCGTCGGCATGTCGATCTTCGAGCAGGCCACCTCCACCTTCCGCTTCCACGCGGGTCCGATCTTCTCCCACGTGGTGCTCGCCGACGAGATCAACCGCGCCACGCCCAAGGCCCAGAGCGCGCTGCTGGAGGCCATGGAGGAGCACCAGGTCACCCTCGACGGGCAAACGCACGCGCTCCCCGCGCCGTTCTTCGTGATCGCGACCCAGAATCCCCTGCACCAGGCCGGCACCTTCCCGCTGCCGGAATCGCAACTTGACCGGTTCCTGATGCGCATCGGCCTCGGCTATCCCGGCGAGGCCCTCGAGCGCAAGCTCCTGAAAGGCGACGACCGCCGCATGATGCTGGGCGACCTCCGTCCCGTCGTCGACGTGGCGGGACTTGCAGCATTGCGCACCGCTGCACGGGAACTGTTCCTCTCGGACGCGCTGCTCGACTACGTGCAGGCCCTCGTGCGCTTCACGCGGCAGTCGGCCCAGTTCGACCTCGGGCTGTCTCCCCGCGGGGCCCAGGACCTGGTGAACGCCGCCCGTTCCTGGGCGCTGATTCACGGGCACCCGGGCGTGCATCCCGAGGACGTGAAGGCCGTGTTCGCCGCCGTCGCGGGCCACCGCCTGCGGCCGCGGCAGGGAGGCACCGCCGCCCTCCGCGACCCGGCACGCCTCGTGCTGGAGTCAGTGCCGGTTCCCTGAAATGGGCGCCGCAGCGAGCAGGCCAGGCCGCCGGCTGCCACCCTTCCTGAAACGCCAGGTCCGGCGCTGGGCCCGCCGCCGGCAGGGCGCCGATGGCGAGTTCGTCGAACTGCATCAGGGGCGCGTCTACATTCTCCCCACCCGGAGCGGCCTGGTCTTCGGCCTGGTGTTCTTCACCATGCTGCTCGGCGCGCTCAACTACAGCAACAACATGGGCTTCGCCCTGGCCTTCGTGCTCACGGCGGTCGCCGTGGTCAGCATTCATCATTGCCAGCGCAACCTGGCGGGACTGCGGCTCTCGGTCAGCGGCTGCACGCCAGTTTTTGCGGGCGAGCCGATGGAATGCACGCTGCACGTGACGAATCCGGGCCGTGCGCCGCGCTGGCAGATCGCGGCCGGGCCAGCGACGGAGCGCACACCCGCCGTGGACCTGCCGGCGGGGGGCGCCGCCGCCCTCACGCTGCGGCTGGCCACGGACAGGCGGGGCCGCCTGCGCTGCCCGGAGATCCGCGTGAGCACGCGCCACCCGCTGGGCCTCTTCGAGTCCTGGGCGCTGCTCTACCCCGAACGCGAGTTGCTCGTGTACCCACGGCCTGCGGGAAGCGCCAGCGTGCGCCTGCCACCGGCCGGCGCCGATCCCGAGAACGCGGGCGAGTCCGTGCGGGGCACCGACGAGTTCACCGGCCTGCGGCCACCGCTCGCGGGCGAGTCACTTTCGCGGATCGCCTGGAAGGCCTGGGCGCGCACGGGCGAGCTGCTGGCCAAGGACTATCGCAGCGGCGCGGGCTCCGCCTGGCTCGACTGGAACGCCATGCCGGCAACCGATCCGGAGGAGCGGCTCTCGCTGCTCACGCGCCTGGTCATCGACGCGGAGGCCGCCGGCCAGTCATTCGGCCTGCGCCTGCCGGGAATGGAACTCCAGCCCATGGCAGGTCCCGACCATTACCACCGCTGCCTGGCCGTGCTCGCCACCTACCAGCCATCGACCGCCGACGTCCGGGGCGCAGCCCGTGGGCCGTGAACTGGCATCCCCGGACCTGCGCGAGTCCACGCACGAGTGGGAAGCGCCGGGCGCCGCTTCCCGGGAGGCGCACCGCAGCCCCTCGTCATTCGGCCAGCTCGCCTGGCTGACGCTGCTCATCGCCGTTGCCGTTGGGCCCCACGCGGGATCGGTGCAGCCCTGGGTGATTGCGGCACTCTGTGGTTCGGTGATCTGGCGACTCGGCGCGGCGCGCTGGGGCTGGGACCTGCCGGGCAAATTCCTGCGCGCCGCGCTGACCCTCGCCGGGTCCTTCGCCGTCGTGTTCGCGTATCGCCGCATTTCAGGGCTGGACGCCGGCTCGGCCCTCCTGATCCTCATGCTGGCCCTGAAGCTTCTCGAGACGCACTCGACCCGGGACCGGAGCATCGTGATCCTCATCGCCTGGTTCGTGCTGTTCGCCGGCTTCCTGCGGGAGCAATCCGTCGCCTCGATCCCGCAGCTTGCCGCCGGCGTCGTGCTGGGCACGCTCGCGCTGCTGCAAAGCGCGCGTCCCGCCGGGCTGCTGTCCCCGGCACAGGCCATCCGGATGACGGGCCGGCTGCTCCTGCAGGCGCTGCCCCTCGCGCTCGCGCTCTTCGTGCTGTTCCCCCGGCTGCCGGGCCCCTTCTGGGCGCTCCCGGCGCCGGGCGGCGGCGGGCTGACGGGACTGTCGGACCAGATGAGCCCGGGCGACATCACCGAACTCGCCCGGTCGGACGAGGTGGCGTTCCGCGTTCGCTTCAGCGGCCCGAGCCCCCAGCCCGCGGAACTGTACTGGCGGGGACCGGTCCTCGAGCGCTTCGACGGGCGCCGCTGGCGCACGCAGCCGGACTCCCTGCGGGAGGGCCTGCCGGCGCTGCGCGACTACGCGCCGGCGCCGGTCGCGGGGCAACCGGTCTACAGCTACGAGATCACGCTCGAGCCCAATCAGCAGCGGTGGCTGCTGCCGCTCGAGACTCCGCTCCGCTGGGACGTTCCCGAGGGCCGGCTCGCGGGCACGCTGGAACTGCTCAGCAAGCGCCCGCTGGACCGCCGCATGGCCTGGAACGGGCAGTCGGTGGCGACCGGCAGCTTCCGGGATGCGGGGCCGCCGCAGCCCGTGAACCGTGACCTGGCGGGCGACGCCAACCCGCGAGCCGTCGCGCTGGCCCGCGAGCTTCGCCGGGACGCCGGCTCGGACGAGGACTACCTGCGGCGGGTGCTGCGCATGTTCCGCGAGCAGCAGTTCTTCTACACGCTCCAGCCGCCGGCCCTGGGCCCGCAGCCCGTGGACGATTTCCTGTTCCGGACGCGCGCCGGGTTCTGCGAGCACTACGCTTCCGCGTTCGCCGTGCTTGCCCGGGCGGCGGGCCTGCCAGCCCGGGTCGTGGCCGGCTACCAGGGTGGCGCGCGAAATCCCGTGGCGGACTACTGGATCATCCGCCAGTCCGATGCCCATGCCTGGACGGAAGTCTGGCTCGACGGCCGGTGGATACGCTACGACCCCACGGGTGCCGTCGCGCCGGAGCGGATCGAGAGCGGCCTGGACGCGGCCCTGCCCGGGCTCGCGGGCGACACCCTGCCGCTGCTCGGTGGCAGCAAGTGGTTCGAGCGGATGGCATTGAGCTGGGATGCACTGAATGCCACCTGGGACCGCTGGGTGCTCGCCTTCGGCCCGGACCAGCAGTCGGCGCTGCTCGAGAGCCTGGGCATCCAGTCACCTTCCCTGCGCGACGTCGCGCTGGCGTGCGCCGTCACGGTGAGTGCCGTCCTCATCGTCTTCACGCTGTTTGGCCTGCGCTCCGGCCCGGCCCGGCCCGACCGGGTCGAGGAAATCTGGCAGCGGCTGTGCCGCCGGCTGGCCCGGTCGGTGCGGCCCCGCGCGCCCCATGAAGGGCCGGCCGAGTATGCGGCAGCGGTCGCGGACCTGCGCCCGGACCTGGGCGCCACGGTGCGGGCCCTGGCGGCCCACTACCTGCGCCTGCGCTACGAGCAGATACCCACCGTGGCCGACGTCCAGCGTTTCAGCCAAATGGTCGGGAGCTTCCGCGTACCGCCGGCACCCGCACCCGGGTCAGCAGCAGGAGCCCGGCGCTGAACAGCACGATGATGGACAGGATGCCCACGCGCTGGCTGCCGGACACCAGGGCGACGGTTCCCGCCAGCACCGGCCCCAGGATCGACGAGAACTTGCCCAGCATGTTGTAGAACCCGAAATACTCGCCGCTCATCTCCGGCGGGATCAGCCGGGCATACAGCGAGCGGCTGAGGGACTGCACGCCGCCCTGGACGAGGCCAATGGTGGCGGCAAGACCGTAGAACTGTGGGGCGGTCGTCAGGAAGACGGCGAGGGCCGTGGCCACGATGTAGACCGCCAGGGCCAGGTAGATGGCGCGGCGCGGGCCGATGCGCGTGCCCAGCGCCCCGAAGGCGATCGCCGCGGGGAAGCCGAGAAAGTTGGTCAGCAGGATCGCGCCGGTGACGTCGGCGGCCGACAGCCCCTGGGACAGGCCGTAGTCCACTGCCATCTTGATGATGGTGTACACGCCATCGATGTACAGCCAGTAGGCGCCGAGAAACCAGAGCAGGTTGCGGTCACCCCGCAGGTTCTGCACGGTTTGCCTGAGCTGCCGGAGGCCGGCGCGGAAGGCGCCGGTGACGGGCGCAGCGGCCCCGTGCCGCTCCCTGACCCACAGCAGGAGCGGTATCGAGAACAACGCCCACCAGGCGCCGACGAGGACGAAGGTCACCTGGATGGCGGCCGTCTGGCTCTCCAGGCCAAAGGCCGCCGGCCGCGCCAGCAGGACCACGCTGACGGTAAAGAGCAGCGCCCCGCCCAGGTACCCGAGGCCGTAGCCGTACGCGGAAACCCGGTCGAATTCGGCCGGCTCGGCCACGTCGACCAGCATCGCGTCGTAGAGGCTGTTGGCGGCAAAGAAGCCCACTGAGGCCATCACGAAGCAGGACATGGCCAGCGGCCAGTCGCCCGGTGCAACCGCGGCCAGCAGCACCGTGGCGACGACGCCGACGAGGGTGAACAGCGCGAGCCAGGGCTTGCGGCGCCGGGCCTGGTCCGTCATCGCGCCCAGCAGCGGCGCCAGGAGCACGACGATCAGGCTGGCCAGGCCGTTCGCGAGACCGAGCCGGAACGTCGTGACGGTACTGGGCGCGCCGTCATTCCAGGCGCCCGCGAGCATGACCGGCACGAAGGCCGTGAGCACGGCGAGGGCAAAGGCGGAATTGGCCCAGTCGTAGAGCGCCCAGGCCAGCACTGGCCGCCTGCGCCAGGAAGGGGTTGCCACCCGCCGTCAGCGCCGCCGGCGGAACCGGTGCACCAGCACCACCGCGTCTTCGGTGCCGCCGCGGGCGCGGTAGTAGCCCCGGCGCCGGCCGAGCACCTCGAAGCCCGCGCGTTCGTACAGCGCCAGTGCCCGCAGGTTCGAGGGGCGGACCTCGAGATACATCCCCTCCGCCCCGGCAAGGCGGGCCAGGTTCATCAGGTGATGGAGCAGCCGCCGGCCATTGCCCATGCGACGGGCGGATCCGGAGAGGGCCAGGTTGAGCAGGTGGGCTTCCCCGGCGGCCACCGACATGATGCCGTAGCCGATCACCTTGCCACCGTGCTCGAGAACGAGGCTCGTGTAGCCGGCGAGGAGGCAGTCCCGGAAGATGCCGGGGCTCCAGGGAAATTCGTAGGCGCCCTGCTCGATCGTCGCCACGACGGTCACGTCGGTCTGCCGCATGTCGCGGATGGTGGCGGCAACGGCCTGGAGTTCAGCGCTCATCTTTCGCGGGAACGGCCTGGAGCAAGGGGCCGGACGCTGGTGTCCGGAGGGGCGGGACCGTGGCGCGGGCAAGGCAGAGGTCCTCCCAGGACTTGCGCTTCTGCCCGGGGCTGCGCAGCAGATAGGCCGGGTGATAGGTCACGACGAGGGGTATGGCCGCGGGACCGTAGCGATGGACCTGGCCGCGCAACTGCCCGATCGGGGTGTCCACCCGGAGCAGGTTCTGGGCGGCAATCCGGCCCACGGCCAGGAGCAGGCCGGGCCGGACGAGTTCAATCTGGCGCTGGAGGTATCCCTCACAACTGGCTGATTCTTCTGGCCTTGGATCCCGGTTGTCCGGTGGCCGGCACTTGAGGATGTTGGCGATGTAGACCTGCTCCCGGCTGACGCCCGCGGCGCGCAGCATCTCGTTCAGCAACTGGCCGGCGCGGCCCACGAAGGGCTCGCCCTGCCGGTCCTCGTCGGCTCCCGGCGCCTCGCCGATCACCATCCAGGACGCACCCCGGTCACCGACGCCGAAGACGACCCGGGTGCGGGTCCCGTGCAGCGCACACTTCGTGCAAGCCAGGGCCTCGCGCTCCAGGATCTCCCACTGAGCCGGCCTTGCGGTCGTGGCGGGAGCGGGATCCGGTACTGCTGCCTCCTGCGCCGCCAGTGCCGTGCGGCGCGTCCAGACGTCGATGCCCATGGCGTCCAGTGCGTCGCGTTGCTGGCTCGTGAGGCGTGGCGTGGTCGTGCTCATGGAACGAGGGCGGGGCCGCGAATCAGGGTCCGGTGCTGGACCCGTCGGCGGGCCGGCGCGTGCGCCCGGTCAGACGGCGCTGCCGCCGCCACGCCGCGTTGGCGACGCCGGACAGCGCGTAAATCGCCGCGATGATGAAACACACCTTGGGCGGATCGAGGGCGATGAGCACGAAGACCAGGGGAATGACGAACACGTACGCGAAGGAGATCCGGCCGCGTGGCCCGAGCTCCTTGAAGCTGTAGTATGCAAACCCGGAAACCATGAGGACGCCGGCGGTCACCGTGATGGCGGTGCTGACGGCGAGGGCGGGCAGGCCGCCCAGCCCCAGGTCGGACTCCAGCCAGACCATGCTGGCCACGAGCCCGGCGGCGGACGGGCTCGGCAGGCCCTCGAAGAAGCGCCGGTCGCTGGTCTTCGACGCCACGTTGAAGCGCGCAAGCCGGAGTGCCGCGGCTACCGCATACAGGAAGGCGGCAAGCCAGCCCAGCTTCCCCCAGGCCCAGCCGTACTCCGCCAGCGCCTTGAGCCCCCAGAGGTAGACGATGATGGCGGGCGCCATGCCGAACGCGACCATGTCGGCAAGGCTGTCGTACTGCTTGCCGAACTCCGATTCGGTATGGGTAAGGCGGGCGAGCCGGCCGTCCAGGCCGTCGAGGAGGGCGGCAATGAAGACGGCGATGCAGGCCGGCGCGTAGTGGCCGTCAATGGACGCGACGATCCCGTAGAAGCCCGCGAACAGGGTGCCCGTCGTCAGCAGGTTGGGCAGCAGGTAGATTGCCCGCCGCCTGGGGGCTGGCCCGATGGTGCCCGGCTCTGGCATGGCTGCTTCGATACTCCAGCGGTGGATAGCGCTGTCGGGAATCATCTTGCCACGGCCAGTCACCCAGATACAGCAACCGTCCCGCGGGGACAAGGCTGGCGCTGCGGGCTATCATGCCGCGCGTCCACCTCCCGGCCTGCCAGAGACCATTGTGCGATGCGCCTGACCCACCTCCCGCTCACGACCCTGAAGGAAGTTCCCGCTGACGCCGAGATCATCAGCCACCAGCTGATGCTGCGGGCCGGCCTGGTGCGCCGCCTCTCTTCCGGCCTGTTTACCTGGATGCCCCTGGGCCTCCGGGTACTGCGCAAGGTGGAGCGCATCGTGCGCGAGGAGATGGACCGGGCCGGCGCCCTCGAGATCCTGATGCCGGCCGTCCAGCCCGCCGAACTCTGGCAGGAAACCGGGCGGTGGGACGTCTACGGCGATCTCCTGCTCCGCATCCGGGACCGCCACGACCGTGATTATTGCTTCGCCCCCACTGCCGAGGAAGTGGTCACCGAAGTGGCCCGGCGCGAACTGCGCAGCTACCGCCAGCTGCCGGTGAACTACTACCAGATCAATACCAAGTTCCGCGACGAGATCCGCCCCCGGTTCGGCGTGATGCGCGCCCGCGAGTTCGTCATGAAGGACGCCTACTCCTTCCACCTGGACCAGGCCTCGCTGGAGGCCACCTACGACGCCATGGCCGAAGCCTACTCGCGGATCTTCACCCGCCTCGGGCTGCGCTTCCGGAAGGTGGACGCCCACGGCGGCGAGATCGGCGGCTCCCGTTCCCAGGAGTTCCACGTCCTCGCGGAATCCGGCGAGGACCGGATCGCCTGGTGTGAGGGGGACAGCTTCGCCGCCAACGTCGAAATGGCACCGGCCGCGCCACCCGCCATCCCGCGCCCGGCGGGCACCCAGGCACTCACGCGGGTGCCGACGCCGGGCGTCCGTTCCATCGACGACGTGACGGCGTTCCTGAAGGTCGGCGCCAGCCAGTGCCTGAAGACGCTGGTGGTGGAAGGCAGCGATGGCGGGCTCGTTGCGTTGCTCCTGCGCGGCGATCACGAACTGAACCCGCTGAAGGCCGAGCGCGCGCCGGGCGTTGCCCGGCCGCTGAAGCTGGCCTCGCCGGAGCGCGTGCTTGCCGCCACGGGCGCGCCCGTCGGCGCCATAGGCCCAGTGAACCTGCCGCTGCCGATGGTCGCCGATCACAGCGCCCTCGTCCTGGCCGATTTCGTCTGCGGCGCCAACGCGGCCGACGCGCACCTGACCGGCGTCAACTGGGAGCGCGACCTGCCGCTGCCCCGGGCGGCGGACCTGCGCAACGTGGAGACGGGCGACCCCAGCCCGGGCGGCGGCGGCGCCCTGACCATCGCCCGCGGCATCGAGGTTGGCCACATCTTCCAGCTGGGCGACAAGTACAGCCAGAGCATGCATGCGGTGGTCCTGGACCAGGACGGCAAGGAGCGCGTCATGACCATGGGCTGCTACGGCATCGGGGTATCCCGCATCGTCGGCGCCGCCATCGAGCAGAATCACGACGGGAACGGCATCCTCTGGCCGGAGCCCATGAGCCCCTTCGACGTAATCCTGATCGAGATCAATCCCAAGAAGTCCGACCCCGTCACAGCAGCGGCCGGCGCCCTGTACAAGGATCTGCAGGCCGCCGGTTTCGACGTGCTGTTCGATGACCGGGACGCCCGCCCCGGCGTGAAGTTCGCCGACGCCGACCTGGTGGGCATTCCGCACCGGCTGGTCGTCGGTGAGCGCGGCGTCAGGGAAGGCAAGGCGGAGTACCGCCACCGGACCAGCGGCAATGAGGAACAGGTAGGGCTGACCGATGTACTGGACTTCCTGCGGGCCCGCCGCGAGTTGCCACGCCAGGGCTAGCCGGGCCTGCAACCGGCGACATCGCCCGCCAGCCATCCGGGCCCTTGCCGCCTGCCTGATTGCCGGCCTCATTGCCACGTCGATGCCCGCGGCCGGTGCGACTGCGGAGCAGGACCCGGTGCTCCGGGAGAAGCTCAAGGCAGCCCTGGACGAGCCCCTGGACTTCGAGGACCGTTTCGCTGCCGAGGTCTGGCTGATCGACATGGCCGGCCGGCTGGCGCCGAAGGTACCCGACCCCGGCGAGCGGCTGGAGATCCTCACCACCGTACACCGGGAGGCGAGCCGTGTCGGTCTCCCGCCCGAGATGATCCTGGCGGTCATCGACGTGGAAAGCGGCTTCCAGCGCTATGCCGTCTCCCGGGCCAACGCCCAGGGCCTGATGCAGGTCATGCGGTTCTGGCTCGCCGAGCTGGACATGCCGGGCTACGCGCTGCTGGACGTCCGGGAAAACGTCCGCATGGGTTGCACGATCCTCCGGCACTACTACGACCTGGAGAAAGGCAACTGGACCCGCGCCCTGGCCCGCTACAACGGCAGCCTCGGCAGCCGCACCTACCCGGATCAGGTCTTCGAACGCCTGCGCACCCGCTGGTTCCGGCAGTAGGCGCGGCTTCGCGCGCGATCGGGCGCGATCACCCCGTCCGGAAGTCCGATAGCCTGGCGTAGGGCTCCACCGCCTGGTCGTGGGCGACGACCGCCGTCACCTTCGCGCGAGGCGGCCCCTGCCCGAGCCAGCCGGCCAGCGCGTCCACCGACGTGGTCACTCCCACCGCAAGAACCTCCACCCGGCCATCGGGCAGGTTGCGTGCGTAGCCGCGCAGCCCGAGCTGCTCGGCCATCCTCGCCGTGCTGGCGCGAAAGAACACGCCCTGCACCTTGCCGCTGACCAGGAAGCGGCGCGCGACCCATGGGTCGTTCATCGGGATTTCAGGGCGGAAGCGACGCCGGCGCCGGCCCCGCGGGCGACGTCGTGCCCGGCAGGGACGATGCACCCTGCTCCCGCACGGAGCGACTACGGAGGAGTGCCGCAATGGCGGTTTCCTTGGCGTCGACAGCCAGCCGCCTGGCATCCCAGTAGACACGGTGCTGCAGGTGGGCTTCAGCCTCCGCAAGCTGGGTTTCGGCCTTCTGCAGCCCGACGCTGTCGAAGGTCGCTGCGCCGGCCTCCCGGGCCGCCGCGATGGCCTGCCGGGCGTCACTCATTTCCTGCACGGGAGGACCGGTCGCCGCGCAGGCGGCGAGCAGGACGGCGCACAGGAGGAACGGGAAGCGGGTGTTCGCGAAGACCATGGCAGGCCACGCTAGCCACCCGCCCGCCGATGGTCAAGCAGTCCGCGCGACCGGCTGTAAGATGCGGACTGCATTTATCAGGCGATGTCCCGATGCCCGACATTCTCGTGCTGTATTACTCGCGCCACGGCTCCGTCGCCAACCTCGCCACCCAGGTGTGCCGGGGCATCAACAGCGTTGCCGGGGCCACGGCGCGGCTCCGGACGGTGCCGCCGGTAGCCGCGGAAAACACGCCCCGCCTGCCGGAAATCCCGGCGGACGGACCGCCCTACGCCACCACGGCCGACCTGGCCGCCTGCGCGGGCCTGGTGCTCGGCAGCCCGACGCGTTTTGGCAACATGGCGGCTCCGCTCAAGCATTTCCTGGATGGCACCGGGACCGACTGGCTGTCCGGCACGCTGACCGGGAAGCCCGCCGGCGTCTTCACCTCGACCAGTTCCCTCCACGGCGGCCAGGAAAGCACGCTGCTCTCCATGGCGCTGCCCCTGCTCCACCACGGCATGCTCCTGGTGGGCATCCCCTATGGCGAACAGGCGCTCTCGGCCACGCGCACGGGTGGCTCGCCCTACGGGGCCACGCACTTTGCCCCGAACGTGGGTGACACGACGCCCAGCGCGGACGAGGCGCGGATTGCGCAGCATCTCGGTCGTCGGGTGGCTGAAGCGGCGCTCCGCCTCGAGGGCTGGGCGCGGTGAGCGCGACGCGCCTGACACTGGCCGGACTGCTGGTGCTCTGTGGCTGGTTGCTGGTGGTGCCGCCGGCCGGCCCGGCGGCGGCGCCGGGCACCCGGTTGCTGATCGGCGCGCTGTGCGCGGCCCCACTCCTGTTGCTCGTGCTGGCGGGCCTGCGGAGGGTTCGCCAGTGGGGCGCCTGGGTGGCGATCAGCATGATTCCCTATTTCGCGCTCAGCGTCGGCGCGATGCTGGTCGCGGAAGGCCAGCGGCTGGAGGGGGCGGCGTTTGCGACGCTGACCGCCGTCGTGTTCTTCACGGGCATCGCGGCGTCACGCCAACGGCCCTAGTCGAGCACGCTCCGCACGAAGGGAATGGTCAGGCGCTTCTGGGCCACGAGGGCGGCCCGGTCCAGCGTGTCCAGCACCCGAAACAGGCTGGCGGGGCCCCGCGCCATCCGGTTGAGCAGGTAACGCCCGGTGTCATCCGGCAGGTCGAAGCCGCGGAAGCGCGCGCGAATCTGCAGCGCCGCGAGCCGGCCCGCGTCGTCCAGCGGCTGCACCCGATAGGCACCACCCGACCTGAGCCGCGACGCGAGGTCCGGCAACCGGAACGCCACGTCACCCGGCGGCGCCGCCGCCGACACCAGCAGTCGCCCGCCGGACTGGCGCAGCTGCTCGAACAGCCCGAAGACCGCCTGCTCGAAGGCAGGATCGCCGGCGATGGCATCGACGTCGTCCAGCCCGACGACCTCGAGTTCGCCCAGGCCCTCCAGGGCGGCCGGGGGCAGCGCCAGCGAGCGGTCCAGGGGCACGTAGGCCGACCGCCGGCCCTGTTCGTCGGCCTCGGCAATGCAGGCCTGCAGGAGGTGCGTGCGCCCGGATTCCGCCGGGCCCCAGATCCAGAGCATGGGCCGGTCCGCGGTGATGGCGGCTTGCCTGAGCTCGTGGACGACGAGTTCGTTCCCGGCCGGCATGAAGTTGCTGAACACGGCGTGATCGGCCAGCCGGACTTCGAGGGGCAGCTGTTGCATCGCTGCTAGCGCCCGGCGCGCGCGGCCTTGCCCGACCAGCGCACCACGTAGTCAAGCCCGCTCACCGTGGCAGTGACCAGCACCGCGGCGCCAGCCGCGAGCAGGAACTGGCCCGGTGGTGCGCCGACGCCATGATTGGCGATCACGGCACAGACGTACAGGAGCTGGGCGGCCGTGTTGAGCTTGCTGACCCGACTGGGCTCCGGCTGGACGGGAGCGACGATGGCCTGGTACACGAGGCCGCCGCTGACGATCACCAGGTCACGGAGGATGACGAGGGCGGTCAGCCAGACGGGCACGAGCCCGAGCCACGCCAGCGTGACGAAGGTCGACACCAGCAGCAGCTTGTCGGCGAGGGGATCCAGCAGGCCACCGAGGCGGCTGCGCCAGTCGAAGCGCTTGGCGAGGTAGCCATCGAGGCCATCGGATAGCCCGGCAATGGCCACGAGCGACAGGGCCATGACGAACCGGCCCCCGACCAGGGCACTGACGATCGGCCAGACCAGCACGATGCGCAGCACGCAGATGAGGTTTGGAATGTGCGCCGCCCGGATCAGGGGCCGGCGGGCCACGGGGTCTGGCGCCGTCGTCACAGGCGCTCGGCGCCTCCCGGAAAGGCGCCGGTGACGAGGCGGTAGACGAGGTCGCCGCCCGCCGGGTCCGCCGCTGGCTCCAGCACCCGGCGCAGGGCGAAGGCATCGTCGAGCTGCCTGACGTCGCCCCGCACGGCCACCTCATAGACGAGCTGGCCGGCGGCAATCTCCTTCAGCTCCGCACTCTGGACCAGTCCCATGCCGCGCAGGTAGGCCTGCAGGCGACCGTAGGCATCGAAACTGTCCACGCCGGTGATGCGCAGGCGCAGGACCCGGCCCGACGACGCGGTGGTGGCGTAACGGGTTGCCAGCCGGTCAGCGAGGCCATGGGCGCCTTCGACGGCATCGCCCTGCCACTCGGAGCGGTCACTCCCCCGGGCCAGCGTCCAGCGCAGCATCGCCGGCCCACCGGCCGGCAGAGGGCCCACGGCCAGCACCAGGTCGGCACCAGCGGCGCCGGCGACTCCGGCCGGATCCAGCAGGGGCTCGGCGCCAGTGCGCGAACCAGCAACCGGATCCGGCGCCAGGACCACGGGAATACCCCGGCTGGCAGCCGTCGCCTGGAACAGCTGGCGGACGGAGCGCGCCGGCTCGCCCGCCGATCCCGGGCCGGCAGCCGCGCCCGGCGGCGGTTCGGGCGGCAGGAACACGAGCGTCAGGGGCCGCTCGTCGGCCCAGACCGGGAGGTTGGCCGCATCGAGACGCTGGCGGAGCGCGACGGGATCGAAGCTGACGCGGACCTGGCCGGCGGGCATCGGCTGGTACTGGCGCACCAGGGGCGCCGGGGGCCCGATGGCACGCCGCCGGTTGGCGTCGGCCGCGATGCCCCGCTGGCCGGTGACCTTCACCAGCACCTGGTCGAGGGCCAGGGCGAAGGCCTCGTCGAGCGGCGGACCGCTGAGCGCGGTCGCCGGCACCTGGGCCACGTAGAGATCGGAGACGGTCGCCGCATGCACGAACTGCCAGGCCAGCATCACTGCCAGGAGCGGGAACAGGGCTGCCTTGGACTGCGCGCGTAACATTTACTTATTATAGCCACCCCCGTTCACGGCGCCGATCATGACCGCAAAGCTGCCCCTGACCTACAAGGACGCCGGCGTCGACATCGATGCGGGGGACGACCTGGTGGAGCGCATCAAGCCGCTCGCCCGCGCCACGAACCGGCCTGGCGTGCTGGGCGGCATCGGGGGTTTCGGCGGCCTCTTCGAGATCGACCTGGCGCGCTGGCCTCGCCCGGTCCTGGTGTCCGGCACGGACGGCGTCGGCACCAAGCTGAAGCTGGCCATCGACCTGGACCGCTACGACACCATCGGCATCGACCTCGTCGCCATGTGCGCGAACGACGTCATCGTGCAGGGCGCGGAACCCCTCTTCTTCCTGGACTACTACGCCTCGGGCAAGCTCTCCGTCGACACGGCCGCCGCCGTCATCCGCGGGATCGCGACGGGCTGCCAGCAGGCGGGCGCCGCCCTGCTGGGCGGCGAGACGGCCGAACTGCCGGGCATGTATTCCGGCAAGGACTTCGACCTGGCGGGCTTCTGCGTCGGCATCGTGAACCGGGACCAGATCATCGACGGCACCGGGATCCTGCCCGGCGACGTCGTCCTCGGCCTGGCGTCGTCGGGTGCCCATTCCAACGGCTACTCGCTCATCCGGCGGGTGCTGGAGGTCAGCCGCACGCCGCTCGACACCGCGTGGGAAGGCGGCACCCTCGGCACTGCGCTGCTCGCGCCGACCCGTATCTACGTGCGCCCGCTGCTGGCGCTGATGGCCACCTGCCGGGTCCGGGGCCTGGCCCACATCACGGGCGGCGGCCTGGCGGACAACCTCGTGCGGGTTTTGCCGGAAACCGTGAACGCGGTGCTGCGCAAGAGCGCCTGGCAGCGCCCCGCCCTCTTCGACTGGCTGCAGAAGGAAGGCCACATTCCCGAGGACGACCTGCTGCGGACCTTCAACTGCGGCATCGGCATGACGGTGATCGTCCGCCGGGAGGATGCGGAGATCGCGCGGGAACTGCTCGAGCAGGCGGGCGAGACGGTCACGGTGCTGGGTGAAATCACGGCCGGCACGGGCCAGGTGGAACTGCGCGGGTGAGCGCCACTCCGCGCGCCGTCGTCCTGGTCTCCGGCGAGGGCAGCAACCTGCAGGCGATCATCGACCAGGTCCGCCGCGGCGCCTTGGGGTTGACCCTGGCGGGTGTCGTGAGCGACCGGCCCGGCGTTCGCGCGCTGGAGCGCGCGGCGGCGGCGGGCATCGCGGCGCACATGGTGGACCATGCCAGCGACCCGCCGGCCTTCCCCGGACGCCTCGCGGCCATACTCACCGAACTTCAGCCGGACCTGGTGATCCTCGCCGGCTTCATGCGCATCCTGCCGTCGGAGCTCGTCGACGAATACCGCGGGCGCATGCTGAACGTGCACCCGTCCCTGCTGCCCAAGTACCCGGGCCTGCACACCTACCGCCGCGCGCTGGAAGCCGGCGACCGGGAGCACGGGTCCACGGTGCACTTCGTCATCCCGGCGCTGGATGCCGGCCCGGGGATCATCCAATACCGGGTGCCGGTCCACCCCGGCGACACTGAGGCGTCGCTGCGGGAACGGGTGCGCGCCGGCGAGCACCTGATCTATCCGCGGGCGATTGCCTGGCTGGCGGCCGGGCGGGTGACGTTGCGGGACGGCGCCGCCTGGCTCGACGGGGAGCGGCTGACGCAGCCGGTGGTCGTCGACGAAGCGAGAGGTGCCGGTGCTTCGGTTGCGGAAAGTCCCCGGCCGGATATCGTTTGCCGGCAGTGACAAGCTGGAATCCGCCATGGATTCGAAGCTCGCCCTGCAACAGAAACAAGCGCAATTCCGGGCCCTGCAGCGCCTGACGCCACAGCAGCGGTTGGACGCCTTCCTCGTGCACTGCCGTCTCGTGACCAGCCTGCGTCAGGCAGGCGCGGCCCGACGCGGCGCTACCCGGCGCCAGGGGTGATGAGAACCCGACAGCCGGGCGAATCAGCGCTGTTGCTGCTCGGAGTATAGGAAGTTCAAACCTCCCATGAGCTGAGTCTGCCAGCCCGGAAACCCGGCCACCCGTCACGGCGGCCCCCGCGGCAGCGGTCTCGACCCGGCCGGCCAGTCGCGCCGCCCCAGGTGCCCGAGGATCTGCCCGATCACCGTCGGGTCCTCGATGCTGGCCATCACCCGGACCTTGCCCCCGCACACCGCGCAGGTCGCGATCTCGATCCCGAACACCCGCTTGAGGCGCTGCGCTTAAGGAAGCGCGCGGTGGCGCTCGGCGGGTGTACGCTGGTCGGGCGCCGTCGGCGGCCCCCGCCCTGCCGGCGTGACGGCCGCCCGCCAGCGACTGTGCGGCGCGAACACCACGTGCGTCGTCCCGTCCCGATAGGGCGTCTTCAGCGTGTAGCGCACCTGCCCCTGGGCGGTGAGCGACAGCCGGCCCGTGGCGATCGCCGGCCGGGCGATGTAGCGGCACAGCCGCTCCACCTTCTTTCTCTCCGCCGCTCCGGCGGCCACGCCCGCGTGCAGTGAGAACCCGTCAGCCTTCGCCAGGAACGGCCGGGCCGGTTCCAGCAGCGGCAGTCCCGGCAGGCTTCGCAGCGTGAACGCCTTCTGCCCGGCCCGGGGGCCCACAGGGATGCGGTAGGTGATGGAGTGACTGAGCAGGCTGTCGAGGGCGGTGGCCTCGCGGTCGACGTTCAGCTGGCTGCACTCCGCGTCCCGGGTAAGCCAGCCCTGTCGTTGCAGGTAACGGCCGACGCGGGTGGTGATTCTCTTCAGCAACTCGTCAAGCTCGGTTTTCGGCGGCGGCGGCACGCGGCGGAATTCGACGGTCTCCTGGCGCTGCACGTACACCCCGTCCAGCACCAGCAGGTGGAAGTGAATGTTCAGGTTCAGCGCGCTGCCGAAGCGCTGGATCAGCGTCACGGCGCCCGTTTGCGCGATGCGCCCGCCAGACGATACCCAGCACCGCCCCCATCACCGCCGGCTCCACCATAGCCAATTTCAACCCGCTCGCGCGCATCGTGGTCGTGGTCGTGGTCGTGGTCGATGACGATATCGACATCCTGAATTCAGCCGCCGTACGCTTCGCGCTGGGCTCCCGCTGGCAGCCGGTAACGGCGACGGAGATCCTGAAGAACAAGCGGGCGTTCGCACTGGACCCAGGCTCGCCGGATCGCAAGACGACCAGCAAGGCCATCATCGACGCCACGCGCCAGTGGCCGGAGGGGGGTGGACCGGCGGACTATCAGGAATTGAATCGCACAGTGCTGGAGCGGGCGGTGCCCGGCGTGATCGAGCGCGCCAGGGCGAAGTGGCCGGAAAGACTGCTGAGGAAGCGGCGGTTCTAGTCGCCGCCGCCAGGTCCGCTGTGGCAGTCGTAGCAGCCAATCTCCAGCCCCTTGCCGATGGTCCGTATTCCCGACTCCGTCCGCCAGGTGCGTTCGGCTGCAGTGCGTGACAGGACCGTGCCCCGGAAGTCGGTGCCATGGCAGGCGGCGCAGGATTGTTGGCTGCCTTCGGCAAGATCGCCGTGACCGCCGTTCGTCCAGCGAGAATCGTTGACCGGGTGCATGCCGTGCGGCCCGCCGAGGGACAGTGGCAAGGTGCCGGTAGCGTGGCAGGTCGAGCACTCCGTGACCGTGCCCGAGTGGCCCTGGAGCTGCTCCGCAGCCACATTGTCGTTATGCGCTTCCACTGGGTTTGGCCAGATCGCGTGAGTGCTGTTGTGGCAACCCTCGCAGCCGACACCACCGTGGCCCTTGCTGAAGCGGTACAGGCGGTTGTCGTTCTCCGCAAAGCGCTTGTTCGTAGCCTTGATCGGGGATGCTGCCGGATCATCGCTGCGGAACGCGAGCAGCATGCGCAGGCCGTCGGTCGCCATGAGTGACGCGTCGGCGACGCTCTGATGGCTGGCCGCGTCGCCGGTATGGCAGGACTGGCACCGCGGCAGATCGATCCAGGGACGCCGCGCCTTGCCGTCATTCTTGCCATCGATGCTGCCGCCGGCCTGCAGGTTCGCCGCAGCGCCGACGGCGCTCATTCCACCGTGGCAATTCTGGCAGGTGACGGCGTTCGTCATCGCGCCGCGCAGGCACTGCGTATTCTTGCCGGGATGGCACTGGTAGCACGCCTGAGATTCAGGCGAAGGCGGAATCTGGCCCTGGGCAACCCAGCTGTCCGGGAGCGCGGCACCGGTCGCGTCCTGCATCTTGTCGGCGTGGTAGGCGTGCATCACTGCTGACATCGAGCCGTGGGAGCTCTGCGTCCCGTTCGGGCCGCTGCCGGCCAGGTCGAGTGCCGCGGAATAGTGGCAGGCGGCGCAGAGCACCGGTCGTGCAGCCATGAGGCCGGTGCCGCGGCGGGCGTCGTGCAGCAGCAGCACGTTCTCGCGGCTCTGCACTTCCAGATCCGCATTTGCCGACCAGCTCACCCCGGACCCGCGGGCGGCCACCGACCCGGTCGCGTGACAGTTCGAGCACGTCGTCTCCTCGGAGACTGGTAACACGATGTCGAGGGTTGCCACCTTCTCTCCGGAGCTCTTCTCGGTGGCCTCGATGCGCATGAGCGGGTAGCGATTCGAATTGCCGGCATCGTCGGTCGGGATGATCGGGATGCCCTCCGCCTTGAACAGCCCACCGGCAGTGTTCCAGGTGAGCGAGGTCTGCTCCGGGCTGGTCGCGTCGGCCGGCATATACAGGCCCTTGAGGCCTTGCCCCGGAGCGAGATTTGCGCCGAACAGCTGGGCCGCGTGTTGCCAGAAGTTCGTCTTCCCCACGCTGCGGGAGTTGATGGAGCCATTGGCGTCGGGAATCGGCGAGTAGCGAAGCGCCACGGCCGCGTCACCGGCCAGGGAGGGCCGCCCCGCCGTGTCGGTCCGGATTACCTGGGCCCCGACCACGTTGTAGGGTGGCAGTATGGAGAAGACGGAGAAGTCCGCGTCGACGCAGTGCATGCCGAGGTCGTTGGTCGCGAGGATCCTGTAGGAGAGGGGTTGCACGGTGCCACCGCCCCCATCCCCTCCGGACGAACCGCCAGAACCGCAGGCACCCAGGGCGACGGCCAGGGCTACCGTGGACAGGGCCCGGAACGGGCTAATCCTGCGGCGCACAAATGACGCTTGCCTGATCGTTGCCATGGTCAACTTCGACGGGCCCAGTGCCTCGCTATTGGACGCCCGCATGGGCCAGATTCAATCGCGACGGAACGAACTCATCCATCAAGGCTCCCGTCTCACGCCACGAGCCTGATGACGATATTCCCGCTTGCTCCATCCGTACACAGCCTGAATGTGGTCCGGGCTGGATTTCCTGTCTATAAGGGATTTCAACCGGCCGTCATCCCCTGATCACAGCTCGCCGCCGTAGTAATCGACCTTGCTGTCTTCCCGCACCATGATCCGCACCATCGGTTTACCGGTGGCCGTGTAGCCCATGGCGCCAATCTTCTTCGAATCCGGGTAGCCGACCACCTCAGTGGGAAGCATTGTTGATAAGCACAGGTAGCGCAGGGGCCCGTCGCCTTTGTTCAACAGCTGGTGCGAGTGGGCGGGGCCAACCGGGAAAGTCGCGTAATCGCCCGGGCCAACCTGCACCTCGTCCACACCAATGCGCAGCGATCCCGTGCCTTCCAGCACATAGATCGACTCCTCGTTCGCGCAGTGCTTAAGGAAGCGCCCGGTGGCGCTCGGCGGGTGTGCGCTGGTCGGGCGCCGTCGGCGGCCCACGCCCTGCCGGCGTGACGGCCGCCCGCCAGCGACTGTGCGGCGCGAACACCCCGTGGTAACGCGTCAGATGCGCCCGCGGCCTCGGCACCAGTCGATCTGCTGGAGCCAGCCGGCATCGCATAGGTATTTTGTCGGGGCGATGGCGGCCGCCGTGCACCGCGTCGTCCGCGCCAGCATGGATGCGGATGCCGTCATCCGCTTGCCCGCCCATTACGCCATCGGCTGGCCGGGGAACAGCGTCAATCCAGAGTCAAGCGGCGGCGATGCGGGGACCGCAGCGAATCTGGGGTTTCTGGGGGAACTCGCTTTGACGTAACGTGGTCACCCGTTCGGGTGACGCGGCGATCCCGAAGAATGGATAGACTCAGGTAACAATCCCGTTCAATTGACCAACGTGGTCGATGGAGAGTCGCCGATGCGTTACTTGCTCTACGCCCTCATGCTGGCCAGTTCGGCTTCGCACGCCACCTTGCACGGGCGTGCTCCACTGACGCCAGGTGGCACCGACTACCAGGCCTACTATGACGACGTGCTGGACATTACGTGGCTCGCCGACGGGAACCTGGTAGCGACCCATGCCTTTGGCGTGACCGACATCTACTGGAGCAGCAGCTTTGCAGCCTGGGGAGTGATGACCTGGGACACGCAGCAGGAGTGGATTGCGAGGATGAACGCCGCCAATTACCTGGGTCGAAGCGACTGGCGGATCGTGGCGGCTTTCGACCTGGATGGGCCCGATCCGGATGATCTGGGCAATGACGGATGTAACTCTTCCAATAATGGGACTGACTGCGGCTTTAACCTGCATCCCGGCGCAGGCGAGCTGGCACATCTCTACTACTACACGCTCGGCAACATCGGTGGCCGCGACATTAACGGCGTCAAGGACGAATGTGACACCAACAGGCCAGCGCCGCCCGCCTGCCTGACCAACACCGGCCCGTTCACAAATTTCCTGCCCGACCACTACTGGACAGGCCTGGAGTGCCCAGCCAGCCTCTGCGGGGTCGACGGGCTGGCGGTGGAGTTCAATGCGCGCATTGGCGCGATGGGCCTGCAGGCAAAGACGCGGGGGAACTTTGCGTGGCCCGTCCGCGATGGTGACATTGCCGAGATCCCCGATACCGATGGCGACGGCGTGGCGGATGCGATTGATAACTGCACGCAGGTGGCGAATCCGACCCAGGTCGATTCCGACCAGGATGGCTACGGCAACCGCTGCGACGGCGACCTGAACAACGACGGCGTCATCAACAGCCAGGACACCACGTTGTACCGCCAGCAGCTCGGTCAGCCCAGCCTGGCCCCGGGCTACAACAAGGCCGATATCAACGCCAACGGGAGCGTGAACAGTCAGGACACGACGATGTTCCGCCAACTATTGGGCTTGCCGCCGGGACCATCCGGGTTGGCCTGTGCGGGTAATGTCCCGTGTCCGTAATGGCGCCTGGCCAGGCCACTCAGAACTCCCGGCGAACCCTGCCCCACCCGGGAACAGGTCAACGACCGCCGTGGATGATGGTCGTCGCAGTGGCCGCCGCTCCTGCGCGTCAGGCGCGCGGGAGAGTGACGCCCTTCTGCCCCTGGTACTTCCCGCCCCGGTCCTTGTAGGAGGTCTCGCAGACCTCGTCGGACTCGAAGAACAGCATCTGGGCCACGCCCTCGTTCGCGTAGATCCGCGCGGGCAGCGGCGTGGTGTTCGAGAACTCCAGCGTCACATGCCCTTCCCACTCGGGCTCCAGCGGCGTCACGTTGACGATGATCCCGCAGCGGGCGTAGGTGGACTTGCCGAGACAGACCGTGAGCACATTGCGTGGGATGCGGAAGTATTCGACCGTCGACGCGAGGGCGAAGGAATTGGGCGGGATGATGCAGACGTCCGTGTCCATGTCGACGAAGCTGCTGGGGTCGAAGGCCTTCGGGTCCACGATGGTCGAGTTGATGTTCGTGAACACCTTGAACTGGCGGGCGCAGCGCACGTCGTAGCCGTAGCTCGAGGTGCCGAAGGAGATCACCCGCTCGCCGTTGACCGCGCGGACCTGCCCGGGCTCGAAGGGCTCGATCATGCCGTGCTGCTCGGCCATGCGGCGGATCCAGCGGTCCGGTCGGATGCTCATCTACTTCTTCTCCACGACGATCGAGCCAAAGATTCCCCGCTGGTCCTTCGGGCGGGCAGCAAGGACTTCCGCCAGGCGCCGCGCGATGGACTGGTAGCGTTCGGCCAGCACGCTGTCCGGCGCGGCCACCACCGTGGGCCGGCCGCCGTCGGCCTCCTCCCGGATCTGCGCGTGCAGCGGCAGCCGGCCGAGCAGCGGCACGCCGGTCTCGGCCGCCAGCCGCTCGCCGCCGCCCTCGCCGAAGATGGCCGTTTCCTTCTGGCAGCAGGGGCAGATGAAGGTGCTCATGTTCTCGATGACGCCGAGGACCGCCACGCCCACCTTCTCGAACATCTTGAGGCCCTTCCGCGCATCCGCGAGGGCGATGTCCTGGGGCGTCGTGACGATGACGGCACCCGCCAGGGGCACCTTCTGGGTCAGGGTCAGCTGGATGTCGCCGGTCCCCGGGGGCAGGTCCACGATCAGGTAGTCCAGGTCGTGCCAGTTGGTCTGGAACGCCAGCTGCTGCAGGGCCTGCGTCACCATGGGCCCCCGCCAGATCACCGGCCGCTCCTCCTCCACGAGGAAGCCGATCGAGTTGGTCTCGAGACCGTGGGCGACCAGGGGCTCGAAGGTCTTGCCGTCCCGCGACTCGGGGCTTCGGCCGAGGAGGCCCAGCATCCGGGGCTGGCTCGGCCCGTACACGTCGGCGTCCAGGATGCCGACCCGCGCCCCGTCCCGGGCAAGGGCCAGCGCCAGGTTCACGGCAGTCGTGGACTTGCCCACGCCCCCCTTGCCGGATGCGACGGCGATCACGTTCCGGACGTTGGGCAGCGGCGTCAGGTTGCCCTGCACGGCATGGGTGACGACCCTGGTCATGCGGTTGCCATAATTCGTGATGGGATTAACAGTAAGGTGCGAGGTCAGCAGCGACATTGTAGCGGGTGGCAGGACCGGGCGCCGCCACCCCATGTGGCATAATTTCGGCCGTGCGGAATGACCGGGTGGGGCCGGCCTTCCCGCTTCCTGGCCAGGGCAAGGACGACCGACGTGAGCGGGGCGCGGAACGATTTCCGGGGCGTATGAAGTTCTTCAGCACACTGAGGGCAGAACGCTGCCTCACCCAGCTGTTATCGGAACGGGACCCCGGTACAGCCGAGGGCCGGAAGGCGCTCGAGAGCCTCCGCAGCATCGGCGCCACCGCCATTCCCAAGGTCATCGACGCCTTCGCCACCGCGGACAAGGAGCACAGCGGGGCAATGGTCACGCTCCTCGCCTCCCTGCTGGACGACCGGACCTTTCCGCTGTTCGCCGCGGGTTTGAGCCACCCGGACAAGCTCTGCGTGGCGGGCGTCACCAAGGCCCTCGCCATCTCCGGGAACTACGACACCAACCGCCTCACCGAACTGCTCGGCAAACCGGAGATCTTCAAGCCAGCCCTGATAGAGATTCTGGGTATCGTCCGCAAGCGACTGAATTCGAGGGAATTACTGAAACGGGCCTATGACCTGGAGCCCCGCGAGAAGTCGGCCGTCTTCAAGATCATCGGCGACATCGCCGGACCGGACCTGGTGCCAGACCTGATCGCGCGAATCGAGGGCAAGGACCCCTCGGTCCGCCTGAACATCATCGAGCTGCTGAGCCGCTTCAACCAGCCGGAAGTCGCACGGGCGCTCGAACGGCAGCTGAAGGACAAGAACAAGATGGTCCGCAAGGCCGCGCTCGAGGCGCTGGCGGCCATGCCCGGCGACCGGGATATCGCGCTGATCTGCTCGCTCCTCGCGGACCCCGAGCTCGAGGTTCAGGCCCGGGCCGTGGACCTGGTGGTCAAGCTCCGCCACCCGGATACCCTGCAGCACCTGATCAACGTCCTGAAGGACGAGTCCGAGTTCGCCCGCCGCTCCGCCGTGGAGGTGCTGAACGAGATCGCCGAGCCCTCCACCATCAAGGCCCTGCTCATGGCCCTGGAGGACGGGGACTGGTGGGTGCGGTCCCGGGCCTCGGACGCGCTGGCCAAGATCGGCGGGCCGAAGGTGATGGACGCCGTCCTCCAGCTCGTGGGCGACAAGGACGAGAACATCCGGCGCTCGGCCATCGAGATCCTGAACCAGACCAAGGACGAGCGGGCCGTCGACTACCTCATCAAGGCAACCCGCGACAACGACTGGTGGGTCCGCGAGCGCGCCGCCGATGCCCTCGCCGAGATCCGCAGCGAGAAGGCCGCGCCAGCCCTCGTCGAGATGCTCGCGGGCGACGCCCGCTCGGTGCCCGCCGCCCTCCGTGCCCTGGGCCGGCTGGGCAGCGCGGCGGTGCTACCCCAGCTGCTGCCCATGCTGGACCGGCCTGAAAAGGACATCCGCATCGAGGCGGTGAACGCCATCGGGCACCTGGCCACCTCCGACTCCGCCGACACCCTGAAGGACCGGCTGCGCAGCCTGGCCACGGGCTCGGACGAAACCATTGCCAAGGTGGCCGCCCAGGCCATGTCGCGCATCGAGAGCATTGCCGGGTCCGGCGCCAGCGTGCCCGACCTCCGGGCCGAGGCGCCGGCGGACGCGGCGAAGACCCTGCTGGTCGACAACGCCCGGGTCGACGAGATGGTGAAGTCGCTGGACAGGGCCATCAAGCTGGACGTCAGCACGCTCAAGACCGGCGACCTGATCGAGGGCCGCTACCGGTACATCGAGAAGATCGGCAAGGGCGCCTTCGGCACGGTGGTCCTCGTGGAGGACGAGATCGTCGGCGAGCGCCTGATCCTCAAGTTCCTGAATCCCAACGTCAGCTCCGACGAGGAGATGATGAAGCGCTTCGTGCACGAGCTGCGGTACTCCCGCAAGATCACGCATCGCAACGTCATCCGGATCTTCGATTTCGTGAGCCTGGGCGGCAACTACGCCATCTCCATGGAGTACTTCCCGTCCCACACGCTCGGGGCAGAGATGCAGAAGCACAAGCCGCTGCCCTTCGCGAAGACGAATGCCTGGGCCCAGGACATCGCCAATGGCATGGCCGTGGCGCACCAGGTGGGCATCGTGCACCGGGACCTGAAGCCGGCGAACATCCTCATCAACGACGAGGGCCTGCTCAAGATCGTGGACTTCGGCGTGGCCGCCGCCGCCAGCTCCGGCGACACCCAGCTGACGAAGACCGGGTACGTCATCGGTTCCCCGAAGTACATGGCCCCCGAACAGATCCTGGGCAAGAAGGTGGATCATCGGGCCGACATCTACAGCACCGGCGTGATCATCTACGAGATGCTCACCGGCACGCCCCCCTACACCAAGGGCGACCACATGTCCGTCATGTACCAGCACGTGCAGGGCAAGGCGAAGCTCTGCGAGGAACTCAACCCGGACATTCCACCCGCCCTCGCGGCGGTCGTCCGCAAGGCGATGGAAGTGGACAAGCTGAAGCGCTTCAACTCCATGGATGAGCTGCGGGAGGCGCTCGAGCGGGCCGCCTGAGCCCCGCCGTCGACACATCATGGCCCGCATCGATGCGTTCCTGAAACTGGGCCTCGCCCAGGGCTGCTCGGACATCCACCTGGCCGTCGGCGTGCCACCCATGCTGCGGATGCATGGCGACCTGATGCCCATCAAGTTCCGGGACCTGGGCGACACCGAGCTCGAGGCCTACGTGGGCGAGATCCTGACCCCGACGCAGAAGAAGCGTTTCGAGGAGGGCCACGACCTCGACTTCTCCTACGTGTCCGAGGACGGTGGCCGCTTTCGCGTCAACGTGTACCGCAAGGAAACGGGCGTGGGCGCGACGTTCCGCTCCATCCCCGGCAACATCCCCACGCTGGACAGCCTCGACCTTCCACCCGTGATCCGGAAGCTGCTGGAGTACCACCAGGGCATGATCCTGGTCACCGGCTCCACCGGCACCGGCAAGTCCACCACGCTGGCGGCCATGATCGACCACCTGAACAGCACGCAGAACTGCAACATCATCAGCCTGGAGGACCCGATCGAGTTCATCCACCGGAGCAAGCAGGCGCAGATCATCCAGCGGGAGCTGGGGACCCACCTGCCCTCCTTCGCCGAGGGCATCAGGGCCGCGCTCCGCGAGGATCCCGACGTCATCCTGGTGGGCGAGCTGCGCGATGCCGAGACGATCCAGATGGCCATGACGGCGGCCGAGACCGGCCACCTGGTGCTGGGCACGCTGCACACCACCGGCGCGGTGAAGACCATCGACCGGGTCATCGACGCCCTGCCCGGCGACATGCGCGAGCAGACCAAGAGCTTTCTCTCCCAGAGCCTCAACGCCGTCATCACCCAGACGCTCGTGCGCACGCCGGACGGCCGGGGGCGCAGGGCCATCGTCGAGATCATGCTGATGACCCGCGCCATCGCGAAGCTGATCATGACGGACCAGACGCACCAGATTCCCGCCCAGCTGCAGACCGGCAAGGACCTCGGCATGCAGATGATGGACCAGGCCCTGATGGACGCCATCCAGAAGAAGCAGATCGATCCGGACGATGCCTTCCGCTACGCCAGCGACAAGTCGCTGTTCCAGCGCTTCGTCACCGACACCTCCGTGCTGCCAAAGTTCGAGGTCAGCGGCCCGTGAGCCAGATCGACGACTACCTGAAGCAGGTCCTGATCCGGAATGGCTCGGACCTGCATTTCATCGCCGGTGAGCCCCCCAGGGCCCGCGTGTACGGCGAGCTGCAAATCCTGGCCGCCGAGACCCTGACGACGGGCAAGGTCGAGGCCGCGCTGCTCGAGATGATGTCGCCCAAGTCCCGGGAAGACTTCCAGCGCCGGGACTCCACCGACTTCGCCTACTCCCTCGAGGACCTTGCCCGGTTTCGCGTCAATGTCTTCCGGCACGTGGCCGGCATGGGCGCCGTGCTCCGGGCGATCCCGTCCAAGGCGAAGTCGCTGGAGGAACTCAGGATGCCGCCGGTCGTGACCCAGCTGTGCAAGCAACCCCAGGGCATGATCCTCGTGACCGGCAAGACGGGGTCCGGCAAGTCCACGACCCTCGCGGCGATGATCGACGAGATCAACACCAAGATTAACGGCCACATCCTCACCATCGAGGACCCGATCGAGTTCGTCCACACGCGCAAGCGCTGCCTGATCAGCCAGCGGGAGATCGGCGTCCACAGCCCGAGCTTCGCGGCAGCCCTCCACTCCGCCCTACGCGAGGACCCGGACGTCATCCTGGTGGGCGAAATGCGCGACCTGGAGACCGTGAGCATTGCCGTGACTGCCGCCGAGATGGGCATCCTGGTGATGGGCACGCTGCACACCAACGGCGCGGGCCAGACCATCGACCGGATCGTGAACTCCTTCCCGACCGACAAACAGCCCCACGTCCGGACCATGCTCTCGACCTCGCTCCGGGGCGTGATCTCCCAGCAGCTCGTCGCCCGCAAGGGCGAGCCGGGACTGGTCGCCGCCCTGGAGATCATGGTGAATACCCCGGCCGTTTCCAACCTGATCCGGCAGGGCAAGCTCGACCAGCTGGAAACCGCCATCCAGAGCGGCGCACGGGCCGGCATGCGCACGATGGACTCCGCGCTCAAGGACCTGCTGGACCAGGGCAGGATCACCGGCAAGACCGCCTACGCGTCCGCACTGGAGAAACGCAAGTTCGAGGACGTGAAGGAACTCGCCTGACAGGCCTGGCGTGGCACCCCTATAATGTGCCGTGCCCGCCAAGCCCCGCAAAATCCTCGCCACGAGTGCCCTGCCCTACGCCAACGGGCCGATCCACATCGGGCACCTGGTGGAGTACATCCAGACGGACATCTGGGTGCGCTACCAGCGCCTCGCGGGTCACGACGTCACCTACCTGTGTGCCAGCGACGCCCACGGCACGCCCATCATGCTCAAGGCCCGGGACGCCGGCATCACGCCGGAGGCCCTGGTCGAGCGCTTCCGCGCCGAGCACCAGCAGGCCTTCGCCGGCTTCCGCGTGGATTTCAACAACTACTACACCACCCATTCCGAGGAGAACCGGGAGCTGGTGGAGGAGTTCTATGCCCGGCTCGACGCCGGGGGGCTCATCACCCAGCGGGTGATCCAGCAGGCCTACGATGCCGAGGCAGGCATGTTCCTGCCGGACCGCTTCATCCGTGGCGATTGTCCGGTGTGCGGCACGCCTGACCAGTACGGCGACAGCTGCGAGAGCTGCGGCGCCACCTACTCCCCGTCGGAGCTCGGAAATCCGCGCTCGGTGGTCTCCGGGACGGCGCCGGTTGAAAAGCCGTCGGTTCACTACTTTTTCCGGCTGGCCGCCTTTGCGGAGAGCCTCAGGCAGTGGCTCGCCGGCGGGCACGTCCAGGAAGGCGTTGCCCGGAAGCTGCAGGAATGGTTTTCGGCCGGCCTGCGGGACTGGGACATCTCCCGGGATGCTCCCTACTTCGGTTTCCGTATTCCCGGCACCGAGGACAAGTATTTCTATGTCTGGCTCGACGCGCCGGTCGGCTACATGGCCAGCCACCGGAACTGGCTGCGGAAGACGGGCCGGCCGGACAGCGATTTCGACGCGGCGTGGGACGCGGCGAGTACGGCCGAGCTGCATCACTTCATCGGCAAGGACATCCTGTACTTCCACACGCTGTTCTGGCCGGCACTGCTGGAAGGCGCCGGCTTCCGGAAGCCGACTGCAGTCCATGTGCATGGGTTCCTCACGGTCAACGGCCAGAAGATGTCCAAGTCCCGCGGCACGTTCATCGCGGCCAGCACGTACCTGAAGCACCTGGACCCGGAGTACCTTCGCTACTACTACGCGTTCAAGCTGGGCCCGGGCCTGGACGACATCGACCTCAGCCTGGAGGACTTCGTCGCCCGGGTGAACTCCGACCTCGTCGGCAAGGTGGTCAACCTGGCCAGCCGTTGCGCGGGCTTCATCAGCCAGCGCTTCGACGGTGCCCTTGCCACCTCGCTGGATGCCCCGGCGCTGTACCGCGAGTTCGTGGCGGCGGGCGGCAGCATCGGCGCGGCCTACGAGCAACTGGACTATGGGCGGGCCATGCGGGAAACCATGCAGCTCGCCGATGCCGCCAACCGGTACATCGACGACCAGAAGCCCTGGGTGCTGGCCCGGGACCCCGCGACCCTCCCCCGGGTGCAACTGGTATGCACCCAGGGCCTGAACCTGTTCCGGCTGCTGATGACCTACCTGGCGCCCGTCCTGCCGCGCGTGGCGGAACAGGCCGCCGCGTTCCTGCACGCCGGTCCGGTCAGCTGGGCCGGGCGCGAGACGCCGCTGCTCGGGTCCCGGATTTCGACCTATGAACCCCTCCTCGTCCGGGTTGACCCGGGCGCCGTCTCCCGCATGGTGGAAGATTCAATGGACAAGCCTCCTACGACATCACCGGCCGCTCCGTCCCCAACGCCCAAGGGGCCAGAGGCAACGACAGAGATCGAGCTGGCCGACTTCCAGAAGGTGGACCTGCGGATCGCCACCGTGCTGCAGGCCGAAGCCGTCGAAGGCGCCGACAAGCTGGTGCGCCTGACGCTCGACATCGGTACGGAGCAGCGCACGGTGCTGTCCGGCATCAAGTCCGCCTACGCGCCGGCGGACCTGGTGGGCAGGCAGGTGATTCTCGTGGCCAACCTCAAGCCGCGAAAAATGCGCTTCGGGATCTCGCAGGGCATGGTGCTCGCGGCGGGTGGCGACGCCGGCCTGTTCCTGGTCGGCCCGGATGCGCCGGCCCCGCCAGGGCTTCGCGTGTCCTGATGGCCGAACTGCTGCTCATCGTGGTCGCCGCGGCCACGATCAACAATTTCGTCCTGGAACGCCTGCTGGGGCTGTGCCCGATTCTCGGCGCGGGCACCCGCCTTGATGCCGTCAGGGGCGTGTCGCTGGCCACCACGGGCGCGCTGACGGTCGCGGGTGGCCTGAGCTACCTGCTCGACCAGTGGGTGCTCGCGCCTTACGGGCTGCCATACCTGCGGATAATCACCTTCCTGGCGCTCAGTGTCGTCAGCGTGCGGGGGATGAACCTGCTTCTCCGGGGCCCCGCCAGCCAACTGCCCCTGGTCACCACCAACTGCGCCGTGCTCGGCGTGACGCTGCTGGCCGCCGGCACCTCCGGCAGCCTCGCCGGCGCCCTGGCACTGGGCCTTGGTGCCGGCCTCGGCTACGGCGTGGTCCTGCTCCTGCTCGCCGGGCTGCGCCCGCGACTCGAGCAGGCCCCGGTCCCGGAGGCGCTCCGGGGACCGGCCCTCGCCCTCATTACCGTCGGGATCATGTCGCTCGCGGCATTGGGATTTACCGGCTTCGGTGCCTGACCTCACATAATGGGCCACGGGAAATTCCCGGCACCCCGCCGGTGGTATAAAATTCCGGCCTGACATGGATGCCGCCCGGGCGTCCGCAGAGCCGCCATGCAAGTCGCCGAGAAGGTCAAGGCCAACATAGCCGACATCGAGGAGCACACCGCTCTCAACGATGACCAGAAGGTGTCCCGCATCACCCATATCGCCTGCGCCACCTGCGCTGCCGTCGGCACCCAGCCGGTACCCTTCGCCGACATCTTCCTGCTCGCCACCCTCCAGGCGTACTTCTCCAGCCGCATCGCGGCCCTTCGCGGCGTGGCCATCAGCGAGTCGGATGCCATGAACTACGTCAAGGGCATCTCCGGCATGGTTGGCATCGGCATCCTTGCCGAGCAGATTGCCATTGGCCTCTGGAAGTTGGTGACGTTCGGGCTGGGCGGGATCCTTACCTTCACGCTCGACTACGCCCTGACCTACGCCGTGATGAAGGTTTCGGACGCCTACTTCTCGGCCAAGGCGCGTGGCGAGGCGCTCGACCGGGAACAGATCAGGAGCATCTGGAAATCGGCGTATAGCGAGGGCAAGAGGAAGGGCGTTACCGAGAAGCAGAAGATGCAGGCGCGCAAGCGCCATTGACGACGCGACTACGCGGCCGCCCGCCGCACCCGGTTCCGGTCCCGGGACAGGGATTCACTCCCCACTCCCCGTAGTAGTGCCCCGGCGATTGGCCGATACTCTGCCAGGTGGCCGGTGACGACAGGATTGCCTATGACCCCCAGCCCCGCCGCCCGGCCTGGGGCGTGCGCGTGCCCCGGCGCAAGGCTCGCTCGACCCAGCTTCCCCTGCTGGTCGCTCCCCCGCCCCCGGTCGTCTGCATCTCCCTGGCCCAGGGCCCGGGCGCTCCGGCGCGGCCCACGGTCGCTGCCGGCCAGCGGGTGTTGTGCGGCGAGCCCATCGGCGAGCCGGCGGAGGCTGGCCTGCCCCGCGTGCACGCGTCCATCAGCGGCCGGGTGACCCACGTGGAGCCGCGCCTGGTGGCGGGGCTCGGGGTTCCGGTACCCTGCGTGGTCATCCGGGGCGCCGGTGATGACGAGCGCTGGCCGGGTTATGCGCCGGACCCGGCGGCGGACGGCCGCCCATCCCCGGAACTCCGGGACGGGATCGCCGCTGCAGGCGTGCTCGGCCTTGGCGGCGCCCTCTTTCCGACGGCACGCAAGCTGGCGACGGCGGCGGGGACTCCGGTCCTGTTGCTCAACGGGGCCGAGTGCGAGCCCTACATCAGCTGCGACGACATGCTGATCCGCGAACGGGCTGACGTCGTGGTGGCTGGCGCCCGGTTGCTGCTGGCCGCGCTGGGCGGCCTGCGCTGCGTGATCGCCGTGAAGACCGACATGTCCGAGGCTCGCGTCGCGCTCTACCACGCGATCCAGGCCGCTGGCGATCCACGCCTCGTGCAGTCCGTGGTCACGGGCAAGTACCCGGCGGGCGGCGAGCGGCAGCTGATCGAACTGGTGCTGGGCCGGGAAGTGCCGGCAGGCGGCCATCCGGCGGATGCGGGCGTCCTGTGCCATAACGTGGCCACCGCCGCCGCCGTAGCCGACTTTTTCCAGCGGGGCCAGCCGCTGATTTCCCGGATCGTCACGGTGACGGGTGGCGGGGTCGCCCGGCCACGCAACATCGAGGCGCGCATCGGCACGCCCGTGGCGGAACTGATCGCGCTGGCCGGCGGTTACCAGGACGAGCCGCGGCGGCTCATCATGGGCGGGCCGATGATGGGCGTGGCGCTGGCCACCGACGAACTGCCCATGACCGGCGCGACCAACTGCCTCATCGCCGCCACCGGGTCCGACCTGGACGGGACCGGAGTCGACCATTCGGGCGCGGAGATGCCCTGCATCCGCTGCGGCGACTGCGTCGAGGCATGCCCCGCGAGCCTCCTGCCACTGGAACTGCTGACCGCGGCCCGCACGGGGAATCCGGGGGAACTCACCCGGCTCGGCGTCGCGGAATGCATCGAGTGCGGAGCCTGCGACTACGTCTGCCCGAGCCACATCCCCCTCACCCGGCACTTCATTGCCGGCAAGGCCGCGCTCCGCCGCGGCCACCGCGAGGACGGCTGATGCGCTTCGAGACGTCAGCGCCGCCCCAGTGGCGTTCCCCGACCTCGGTGGGCGCCGTGATGCGCACCGTCCTCTACGCCCTTGCCCCCGCCCTGCTCGCCCATGTGTGGTTCTTCGGCATTGGCATCCTGCTCAACGTCGCCATTGCGCTGGTCGCGGGGCTCGTCACCGAGGCCGCCTGCCTGCGCGCTGCGGGCAAGCCCCAGGCAACCTTCCTGGCCGATGGCAGCACGGCCGTGACGGCCGTGCTCCTCGCCTTCTGCCTCCCGCCACTCTGCCCCTGGTGGGTCACGGCGACCGGCATGGCCTTTGCCATTGGCGTGGCGAAGCACGCCTACGGCGGACTTGGCTACAACGTGTTCAATCCTGCCATGGCGGGCTACGTCCTCGTGCTGGTGTCGTTTCCCGCGGCCATGACGGTCTGGCCCGCGCCGGACATCGGTGACCTGGACTACGTCCGGCCAAACGCGGCCGCCACGCTCCACTACGGCCTGACCGGCAGCCTTCCCGACGGCCTCGGCGTCGATGCCATCGCCCGGTCCACGACCCTGGACAGCGCCAAGGAGGGACTGGGCCGCATGCAGACCATGGACGAGATCAGGTCGAACCCCGTCTTCGGGGATTTCGGGGGCGCAGGCTGGGAATGGATCGGCAATTTCGTCGCCATCGGCGGCTTCGCGCTGCTGATGCTGGGCGTGATTCGCTGGCACACGCCCGCCGCCGTGCTGGGCGGCCTCCTCACCATGGCAACCCTCGCCTGGCTCCTGGACCCCGATACGCATCCGTCCCCGGGCTTTCACCTGTTCAGCGGCGGCGCGATGCTCGGGGCCTTCTTCGTGGCCACCGATCCAGTCTCCTCGCCCACGACGGCCCGGGGCAGGCTGATCTATGGCGGTGGCATCGGCGTGCTGACCTATCTCATCCGGACTTTCGGCAGCTACCCGGACGGGGTCGCCTTTGCCGTACTGCTGATGAACCTGGCCGTACCGCTCATCGAGCGATGGACGCGGCCCCGCGTCTACGGACGCCCGGCATGAACAAACACCGCGGGGAACAGCCCCTCCGACCCCACCAACCCGCTGGCGCACGCTCCCTCGCCGGCCTGCTCGGGGTCCTCGCCCTGGTCGCACTGCTCGTGGGCGGCGCGTGGCGTTATGCACGCCAGGACATCGCGGACAATGCCGACCGCCAGGCCCTTGCAGAACTTTCGGCCGTGCTGCCGGCAAGCCTCTACGACAACGAGCCCCACCGGGACGTCGTGCAGCTGGACACGGGCGGTGGCCAGCCGCTCCCCGTCTATCGGGCGCGCCGCAACGGGATCCCGGCCGGGGCGGTGCTGACCGTCATCGCTCCTGACGGCTATGTGGGCCCGGTCCGGCTGCTCGTGGGCATCTCGGCCGATGGCCGGGTACTGGGGGTGCGGGTGTCAGCGCACACGGAGACGCCGGGAATCGGTGCGGCCATCGCGGCAACCAGCCCGGACTGGCTGGGTACCTTTGCCGGACGCTCGCTGGCCGACCCCCCGGCATCGCGGTGGACCGTGCGGAGCGACGGCGGCGACTTCGACGCCATTGCCGGCGCCACGGTCAGCAGTCGGGCCGTGGTCGGCGGCGTGCGCCGGGCCATGCAATACTTCGCGACGCATCAGGACGAGATCTTCGCCAGGCAGGACGGCACGCGAGGAACGGAATGAACGATGTGAACCCGGGAAAGCCGGGCCCCGGACGGATCCTCGCGGACGGTTTCTGGTGGAATGCCCCGGGCCTCGCCTCGTTGATCGGCCTCTGTCCGCTGCTGGCCGCCAGCCGTACCCTCGCCACGGGCGTGGCGCTGGGGCTCGCCTCCCTCGCCGTGCTCTGCGCCAGCAATGTGCTGGTCGCTGCCGTCGGCCACGGGGTCCCGCCGCGCTTCAGGTCTGCGGCGTTCCTGCTCCTGATCGCCGCGCTGGTGAGCGCCGTCGACCTGCTCTTCCAGGCCCGCTGGTTCGACCTTTACGGGCAGGTGGGCCTCTTCGTGCCACTGATCGTCACCAACTGCCTGATTCTCGGCCGGGCCGAGGCCTTCGCCGTGCACCAGGGCCCGTGGCCCGCCCTGCTCGACGGGCTCGGCTACGGTGCCGGCTTCACGCTGCTGCTCGGCGGGCTCGGCGCCCTGCGGGAACTCCTGGCCCCGGTGCTCCTGGTGGCCGCGCTGCCGGCTGGCGCGTTCTTCCTGCTGGCGGCCCTTGTGGCCCTCCGCCAGGCCTGGCATTCCCGGCGGCGCGCTGCATGACGCCGCGCCAGCGTGCAGCCCTGTTCAGCCGGCTGCAGAAGGCCAACCCGCATCCCACCACCGAACTGGTCTACCACAGCCCCTTCGAGCTGCTGATCTCCGTCATCCTCTCGGCCCAGGCCACCGACGTCAGCGTGAACAAGGCCACGGCCGGCCTGTTCAGGGTCGCAAGGACGCCGGCTGCCATCCTGTCCCTCGGCGAGGCCGGCCTGAAGCAGCACATCCGGACCATCGGCCTGTTCAACACCAAGGCGAAGAACATCCTGCGCACCTGCCAGGTCCTTGTCGACGAGCACGGCGGAGAGGTGCCCCGCAGCAGGGAGGCCCTCGAGGCGCTGCCGGGCGTCGGCCGCAAGACGGCGAATGTGGTGCTGAACACGGCCTTCGGCGAGCCGACGATCGCGGTCGACACCCACATCTTCCGCGTGGCCAACCGCACGGGTCTTGCGCCGGGCAGGACGCCCCGGGCAGTCGAGGACGCCCTCGTGGCCACGACCCCTGCCCGGTTCCGCAGGGACGCCCATCACTGGCTGATCCTGCTGGGCCGCTACGTCTGCAAGGCGCGCCAGCCGGACTGCCCGCACTGCCCGGTTGCGAAGCAGTGCGACTACCCCCACAAGACAGCCCCGTAGGAGCGGCCTGAGCCGCGACCTTGCCACCATGGAAGACCTGTACCTCGCCCTGGACCAGGGCGGCCACGCGAGCCGCGCTCTCGTCTTCGATGCACGGGGCACGGCGGTCAGCACCGCCTCGGTACCGATCACGACCCGCCGGAACGATGCCGGCCACGTGGAGCACGAGCCCGAGGAGCTCGTGGCATCCCTGCAGCAGGCTGTCGATGCGGCCTGCGGCGGATTGCCTCCCGGCGGCCGGCTACTGGCGGCCGGCCTCGCCACCCAGCGCTCCAGCATGGCGTGCTGGCACCGGCGGACGGGCGCGGCGCTGTCGCCGGTGATTTCCTGGCAGGACCGGCGCAACGCGGCCTGGCTCGGGCGGCTCGCCCCCCACGCGGGCAGGATTCGCGAACTGACCGGCCTGGTACTCACGCCCCACTACGGCGCCAGCAAGATGCGCTGGTGCCTGGACAACCTGCCCGCCGTCCGGGAGGCCCAGGCCACGGGCGACCTCGTGATGGGCCCCCTCGCCAGCTTCCTCGCCTGCCGCCTGCTGGAAGGCCGGCCGCTGCTCGCCGATCCGGCGAACGCCTCGCGCACGCAACTCTGGGCACTGGCCACCCGGGACTGGTCACCCGAGCTGCTGGCCCTCTTCGGCATCGACCGGCAGGTTCTGCCCCGGGCGGTGCCGAGCCGCTACGACTACGGCCTCCTGTCCACGCCCGCCGGGCCCGTGCCGCTGACGGTCGTCACCGGGGACCAGTCCGCCATGCCCTTCGCCTTCGGGCCGCTGGACCCGGCCATCGCCTACGTCAACCTGGGCACCGGCGCCTTTGCCCAGCGCCCGGTGTCGGGCGCATTGCCGGTGGCCCCCCGGCTGCTGGTCAGCGTCGTCTGGTCCACCGCCAGCCACGTGGACTACCTGCTCGAGGGGACCGTGAACGGCGCCGGCAGCGCACTGGACTGGCTGGCGGACCAGGAAGGCGCACCTCTGCCCCGACTGCTGGTGGAGGCGGAAGCGGCGCTAGCCGCCGGCGAGACGCCGCCGCTGTTCATCAATGGGGTCTCGGGCCTCGGCGCGCCATTCTGGGTGAGCAGTCTGGAATCCCGCTTCGTCGGTGCGGGCAGCCGGGGCGCGAAAACCCTGGCAGTGCTGGAGAGCATCGCCTTCCTGCTGCAGGTGAATATCGAGCAGCTCGAGCACCACGGAAGTCGGCTTACCGGACTACTGGTGACTGGCGGCCTGTCAGCCAACGACCACCTGTGCGGCAGCCTGGCCAGCCTCAGCGGGCTGCCTGCCCTCCGGGCCGAAGATCCCGAAGCGACGGCGCGGGGACTGGCCCGACTCATTGCCGGCGACTCGGCCGCCAACTGGCCGCGACCCGCCCTGGAGACCCGGGTTCCGACGACCGATGCAGCGCTACAGTCGCGTTACGCGCAGTGGCGAACGGTGCTCGACACAGCGATCGCCGCCCTAGGCGCGGCCTGAGGGAAGCTCGGGACTGGCCGGATTGACCGTCACTGTCCGTGTCAGCGGCTGAACGACGAGGTCGAGATCTTCCATGGGTATCGCACCCAGTAGTACCTCGTCACCCATCAGCATGGCGCCCACGAAGCATCGGCGATTTCCGAAGCGCACCTCGACAGGGCCACCGTAGGGCACCGGCCTCCGGCTGCCATCCGCCAGCGTCACTTCCCGATGCTCGAGCTCAGTGATGCCAAGTGCTGCTGCCACGCCTGGCGGCAGGCACAGGTACATGGCGCCTGTATCAGCCAGGGCCGTCACCTGCAGGGGGGCGTCGCCCGGGCGGAGCGGGTTACGGAGCTGTATGGCTGTGCGTGTCAACCCCATGCAGGCCAGTCTGATCCAGATACGCGGCCGGGGAAAGTGCGCAATCCAGACGTTATGACGACTTTTGCGCCGCCGCCAGCCCCTCCAGCATCTGCCGCACGGTCCTGGGCGGCCGCCCGGCAGCCTCCCGGAAGTGCGACGGCACGTCGAAGGCGCCGGCGCGGATGCTCTGGAAGCAGCCGGTGAGCATGCGGGCCACCGCCTCGCCCCTCTCCGGCATCAGTGTGCGGAACTTGGCGATGCAGGCCTCGTCGCTCATCGCCTCGTAGCGCACGTTCAGGCCGAAGATTTCGCTGGCCATCCCGAGGATCTCCGCCTGCGTCAGGTTCTCGCTGGTGATGTTGTAGATCTGGCCGGCCTGCTGCCCGTCCACCGCCAGCCGGGCATAGGCGTACGCGATCTCGTCGATGGTGATGTACGGGCAGCGGCCGCTTCCGGCGGGATTGCTGTAGATGCCGGATTCCTGGGCCTTCCGCATCTGGACCAGGTCCAGTTCCAGGTACAGCCCGTTCCGGCCGATGACCCACTCCAGCCCGGAGGCCTGCAGGTCGGCCTCGGTCTGGCGATTCACCTGCTGGGTGGGGCCAAACAGCGTGGCCATTTCCAGCCCGTTGCCGATGACGCTGGTGAACAGCAGGCGGCGCACGCCGGCCCGGCGCGCCGCCTCGATCACGTTCCGGTGGAGGGGAATGCGCTCACCGCCGCCGGCGACCGGCGCTGAGATCATGACGACCGTGTCGATGCCGGCCAGCGCCGTCGTCATGCCGGACAGGGAACCGTAGTCACCCGGGCGGGTCTCGATGCCCGCGACCCCGACGCGCCGGGGGTCCCGGGCCACGGCGACCACGTCCCCCGCCCGTCCCTGCCGGACCAGTTCCCGGAGTATGGCGTGCCCGAGCCGGCCCGAGGCTGCCGTGATCGCTATCGTCATGAGAGGGTTGATTTCCGCCGCGCAATGCCGGGTTGCTAGCATGCCAGCATGGCAAGCCCCACGCACCGCTCCGGGCCGACGCCGGCCACGATTGCGCTGCTGTGCTTTCTTGGCCCCGTGTTGACGGTGCACGCGAGCTATGCGGTGTCGGCCGCGGCAGGCATCGTCCCCGCGTGCATGCCTTACCTGGAAGGCTGCACGTCCATCAGCGCCACGGGCCGGCACGGCCTCGGCTACGTCCTGTTCAAGGCAGGCATGCTGCCGTCCGCCCTGCTGCTGATCGTGTACTGGCGGCTCTGCCGGGACTGGCTGCTCGGGGCGGGCGACAGGGCTGGCCCCGGGCTGCGCAGCCTGCTGTGGCTGGGCATCGCCGGCGCGCTGTTCATGATCCTCTACACGGTGTTCCTCGGCCACAAGGGCGAGGTGTACAACCTGCTCCGCCGCTTCGGCGTGTCACTGAACCTGGGCTTCACGTATCTCGCCCAGCTGCTGGTGGTCTGGCGCCTGCGCCGCCTGCGCGACAAGGGCGGCCGCCTGCCCTGTCCGGCCTGGATACTGCGGGCCAAGACCTGGCTGGTCACCGTGCTGCTGCTGCTCGGCCTCGGCAGCATCCCGGTGTCGAACTTCATCGCCGACAAGGATCCGGTCGAAAACGCCATCGAGTGGGCGTTCTGCCTGCTGATGTCCAGCTTCTACCTGCTGACGGCGCTGGCCTGGCGGCGTCGGGATCAGCCCCCTTGAGGGCGTTGCCCCGCCAGGTCCAGCTCCATGTACTTCACGTCCGCATTGGGGTTCCCGTAATAGGGAGGGATCTCCCGAAAGCCCAGCGACGCGTAAAGCGCACGGGCCGCCGCCATGCTGTCGAGCGTGTCGAGGCGCATGTGACGGTAGCCGAGATCCCGGGCGGCTTCGATGGCGGCCACGGCCAGCTGCCGGCCCAACGCGCGGCCGCGGGCGACCGGCCGCACGTACAACCGCTTCATCTCGCAATCGCCAGCGCCGAGCGCGCGCACGCCCACGCATCCCGCGACCTCGCCGCCCACGGTGGCGAGCAGCACACGGCCCGCCGGTGGACCGTAGATTCCGGCAAGATCCGCGAGCTCGGCCTCGAAATCCTGGAAGCAGAGGTCGATCCGGATCTCCGCCGCGTACTCGCGGAACAGGGCGCGAACGAGGGCGGCCTCCTCCGGCAGACGCGCCTGGCGGATCGTCTTCAAGCAGACTGCGCTCAGGCCTTCGCCCGCAGGTCCTGCAGGACCGCGCCCACCTCGAGGGCCTCCGCCTCGTGGGCCTTCTCGCGCCAGGTTTCCTTCAGGGCAGCGGCGTACCACTCCTGCATGGGCTGCAACGCCAGCAACCGGCTGGCATAGCCGTTGGCGGCTCCGCCCAGGCGGAGGTCGTAGGTCTGGACGCGGAAGGCGACCGGTGCATAGAACGCATCCACGGCCGTGAAGGCTGCGCCCGCGAGGAACGGACCGCCGAAGCGGTCGAGGCCTTCGTTCCAGAGCTCGCCGACCCGGTCCAGGTTGCGCTGGAGGGCCGGCGACACCTCCCGGAGCCGGATCCGGAGCCCGCAGTTCATGGTGCAGATGTTGCGCAGGACGGAGAAGCCGGAATGCATCTCGGCTGCAGCGCACCGGGCCCAGGCGCGCGTGCCACTGGCCGCCGGCCAGACGCCCGGATGGCGCTCCGCCAGGTACTCGGCGATGCCGAGGGAGTCCCAGACGACCGTCCGCCCATCGTGCAGGCAGGGCACGAGCCCGGCCGGGGAGAAACTGCGGAAGGGCTGCCAGTTGGAGCCCTCCTGGAAGACCACCAGGCGCTCCTCGAAGGGGATTCCGAGGGCCTTCATCAGAACCCACGGGCGCAGCGACCAGGACGAGTAGTTCTTGTTGGCGATGTAGAGGGCATACATGTGAGCGACTCCCAGACGGCGAGCGTTCCAGCGGGTGGTGGGCTGCTTCGCCAGCCCATAGACTAACGCACCAATCCACCAATCGAGATCGCCCCGATGAAGGGTTCGCTCACCACCCTGCTGACCACGCTCCTCCTCACCGGCACCGCCCTGGCCGCGGATGCGCCGCCACCGGCCTGGGGCGCCCTCGACCTGCTGCAGCGGACGATCCCCGCCGGCGAGAAACGCAAGTTCTCCTTCCAGGAGGTGCCGACCTTCGAGGGGTCCTTCCTGAACACCGCCATCTTCGCGGCGCGGGGCTCGAGGCCGGGACCCACGCTCTGCCTGACGGCCCTGGTGCACGGCGACGAGCGCAATGGCTTCGAGGTCGCCCGCACGGCGTTCGCCGCGACCGACGCGCGGCAGCTTGCCGGCACACTGATCGCCCTGCCCGCGATCAACGTGAACGGGTTTCGCACGGGCAGCCGCTACATGCCGGACCGGCGCGACCTCAACCGGGCATTCCCGGGAGATACCAAGGGCAGCAACACGTCGCTGATCGCCGGCATCGTCTTCGACACGATCAGGCAGCACTGCGACGCGCTGATCGACCTGCACACGGGGTCCTTCGACCGGGCCAACCTCCCCCAGGTCCGGGTGGACCTCGCCAACGCCCGCGCACTGGAACTCGCCCGGCGCTTCGGTGCCGCCGTCGTGATGGGCGGGGCAGGACCGAAGGGCAGCCTGCGCCGCGAAGTGATGGACGCGGGGATCCCCGCCATCATCTACGAGGCGGGGCTGCCGCTGCGCTTCGAGCCCGCCGAGATCGCCGCCGGCGTCCAGGGCGTGCGCAACGTCATGATTCACCTCGGCATGGTCACGGGCAAGGCCAGCGAGCCGACGCCCGCCTCGCGGGTGTACGCCAGCTCCCGCTGGCTGCGCGCGCCGGTGGGCCAGGGTGGCGTGTTCTATGCCGACAAGCCGCTGGGCGCCGTGATCAGCGCCGGTGAAGCCATCGCTTACATCGACGACCCGTTCACCGACGAGCGGCACGTGGTCAAGGCGGAATCAGCTGGCACCATCGTCGGCATGGCCGTGCCCCAGGTGGTGTTCTCCGGCTACGCGCTGATCCACGTGGCGCGGAACTAGGCTGGTGCCCCAGCCTGTCCTCGTAGAACTACGGATGCCGCTGGGGGCATGGACCCCGGGAGAATAGCTCCATGCGCCGCACACTCACGACCCTGCACCTGGCACTGGCCGCGTTCTTCTTTCCCGTGGCCCTGATGTTCGCCCTCACCGGCGGCCTCTACACGCTCGAGATCAAGAGCGGCTACGAAGAGGCCCGGCGGCCCCTGGCACTCGACGAGCCGCTGAAACCCGAGCTTGCGGGTCTGGTCGCGCTTGCCGAACGGGAACTGCAGTCCGCGGGCGTCACGCCTCCCAGCGGCGGTGCCTCGGTGAAGAAGGCCGGCACGTCCTTCGAGCTGGAGTGGACCGGCGTCCAACGCGACGTGGTGCTACGCCCGACCGCGGACCCGCTGCAGGCCGAACTCGTGATCAAGGACACGAAACCCTGGCGGCACCTCGTCCAGCTCCACAAGGCCAAGGGCAGCGACATTGCCAAGGCGATCTCGGTGGCCTGGGCCATTGGCCTGGTGACGATCCTGGGCTCCGGGATGGTGATGGCCTGGACGGCCCCGCCATTCCGCCGGCTGGCCATTCGCGCGTCGGCGGCCGGCCTGGCGAGCTTCGTCGCCTACCTGCTGCTCGGGTGATCCCGGGCAGCTCCTAGCCGGTGCCTGATCCGGGTTTCTTCCGGGGCAGGTACAGGTCGATCAGCGTTCCCTCGAACGCCTCCGCCGCAAACGCGACAGTCTCCGACAGCGTCGGGTGCGGGTGGATCGTCAGCCCGATGTCGGCGGCATCGCAGCCCATCTCGATGGCCAGGGCCACCTCGCCGATGAGCTCCCCGGCATTCGGCCCGACGATGCCGGCGCCAATGATGCGGTGGGTGGCCTCGTCGAAGAGGAGCTTGGTGACCCCCTCGTCCCGGTTGATGCCCAGCGAGCGGCCGCTCGCCGCCCAGGGGAACGTGCCCTTGCCGTAAGCCAGGCCCTGCGCCTTCGCCTCGGTCTCCGTCACGCCGACCCAGGCCACCTCGGGATCGGTGTAGGCCACGGACGGGATCACCCGCGCGTCGAAGGCCACCTTCATGCCGGCCGCGACCTCGGCGGCAACCCGGCCCTCGTGGTTGGCCTTGTGGGCCAGCATGGGCTGGCCGACGATGTCGCCCACGGCCAGGATGTGCGGCACGTTCGTGCGCATCTGCCGGTCGACGGGGATGAAGCCCCGGGAGTCCACGTTCACGCCCGCGTTCTCCGCGCCGATGCGCCTGCCATTGGGCGAGCGGCCCACCGACATCAGCACGACGTCGAAAACCTGCGTTCCCGTGGTCTTGCCCTCGAAGGTCACGTGCAGGCCGTCGGCGGCCGGCGCGATACTCGCCACTTTCGTCCCCAGGAGGATCTGGGCGTAGCGCTTCGCGATCCGCCTCTGCAGCGGCCGCACCAGGTCGGGATCGGTGCCAGGCATCAGGGCATCCGTGAGTTCGACGACGGAGACCTTCGTGCCCAGGGCGTCATAGACGGTGGCCATCTCGAGGCCAATGATCCCGCCCCCGACGACCAGCATGGACTTCGGGATCGACTTCAGTTCCAACGCACCGGTGGAATCGATGATGCGGGGATCGTCCGGAAACCCTGGCAGCCGCACGGGCTCGGAGCCGGCGGCAATCACGCAGGTCTTGAAGGCGATCACCTGCCGCGCGTCACCGTCGGTCACCTCCAGGTGACTGGCTGACAGAAAGCGTCCGGTACCTTTTACTACAGTGACCTTGCGCTGCTTGGCCAGCATGGCGAGGCCGCCCGCCAGCTTGCCGACGACCTTGTCCTTCCAGCCCCGGAGCGCGTCCAGGTCGATCTCGGGGTGGCCGAACTTCACGCCGCAGGAGGCCATGGACTCAGCCTCGTCGATGACCCTGGCGGCGTGGAGCAATGCCTTCGAGGGAATGCAGCCCACGTTCAGGCAGACGCCGCCAAGCACGGGCCACCGCTCGACCAGCGTGACGTTCAGGCCCAGGTCGGCGGCGCGGAAGGCGGCCGGGTAGCCCCCGGGGCCAGCGCCGAGCACCAGCACGTCGGCCTGCAGGTCGACGGGGCCGGTGTAGGTCCTGCTGGCAGAAGTCGTGGCTGCAGCAGGAGCGCCTTCAGGCGCGACCGCCGTCCCGCTCGAGACTCGCGGACTCGATTCTCGCGGGACGGCGGTCGCGCCTGAAGGCGCTCCTACGGTGGCAGCTTCAACCTCCAGCCGGACGATCAGCGTGCCTTCGCTGGCCTTGCCGCCCTTGCTGACCAGGACTTCCTTCACGACGCCCGCCGCAGGGGCTGGCACTTCCATGGCGGCCTTGTCGGTCTCGAGGGTGATGAGCGGCGCCTCGGCACCGACCGTGTCCCCGGGCTTCACGTGGACCTCGATGATCTCGACGTCCCTGAAATCGCCCAGGTTCGGCACCTTCACATCGAGCAGCGCCATGCCGTCAGGCCTTCAGGAGCTTGTCCACGTCGGCCAGCAGGCCGACGAGGTACGTGGAAAACCGCACGCCGGTCGCACCGTCGATGACCCGGTGGTCATAGGACAGCGAGAGCGGCACCAGCAGGCGCGGCACGAACCCGTCCTTCTCCCACACCGGCTTCGTCTGCGCGCGGCCGATGCCCAGGATGGCCACCTCCGGCGCGTTGATGATTGGCGTGAAGTACGTGCCGCCGATGCCGCCCAGGCTGGAGACCGTGAAGGTCCCCCCCTGCATCTCCGCGGCAGCCAGCTTGCCGGCACGGGCCTTCTCCGACAGCGTGGCCAGGTCCATCGCGATGGCGATGACGTCCTTCCGGTCGGCGTCCCGGATCACGGGCACGACCAGGCCCTGGGGCGTGTCGGCGGCGAAGCCGACGTGCCAGTAGTGCTTGTGCACCAGGCTGGCGCCGTCTTCCGTGAGCGAGCTGTTGAAGTCGGGGAATTCCTTCAGCGCCAGCACGGCGGCGCGGATGAAGAAGGCCAGGGGCGTCAGCCTGGCACCGGCCTTCTCAGCCTCGGCCTTCAGGGCCTTCCGCCGTTCCTCCAGCGCCGTGATGTCAGCCTCGTCCTGCTGCGTGACGTGGGGAATGTTGAGCCAGGCGGCCTGGAGCCGGGGCCCGGAGATCTTCCGGACGCGGGACAGCGGCCTGATCTCGACGGGACCGAACTTCCCGTAATCGACGACGGGGACCTTCGGCAGCGACGGGCCGGTGCTCACCGCCCCAGTCATGACGGACTTCACGAAGGCCTTGACGTCCTCGACGACCACCCGGCCCTTCTGCCCCGACCCCCGGACGCGGCCGAGGTCCACGCCGAGCTCGCGGGCGAACTTGCGGACCGAGGGACTGGCGTGGGCCTGGGCGAAGGTCGTCTCGTTGATGGGCGGCAGCGACACGGACGCTCTCGGCGCCCCAGGAGCACCAGTAGAAACGCCTTTAGGCGCGACCGCCGCAGGGACAGCGGCCGGCGCTGGTGCCGGAACGGGTGCCGCCGGGGTCGCGGCTGAAGCCGCTCCTACAGGTCCAGCGACTTCGTCCGCATCCAGGATCAGGATCAGGTCGCCCTTCGACACCCGCCCGCCCTGCGCGACCTTCAGCTCGAGCACCGTGCCTGCCGCTGGCGCCGGCACCTCCATCGCCGCCTTGTCCGTTTCCAGCGTCAGCAGCGGTTGCTCGGCGCGCACCTTGTCGCCGGCCTTCACCAGCAACTCGACGATCTCGACGTTCTTGAATTCGCCGAGGTCGGGAACCGTGACTTCACGTCGCGCCATGGAAATTCTCAGACCGTCACCGGATTGGGTTTCGAGGGATCGATGCCGAGTGCCTCGATGGCCTTGGCCACCGTCTTCGGGTCCAGCGAGCCGTCGTCGGCCAGGCTCTTCAGCGCCGCGACGACGATGTACCTGCGGTCCACCTCGAAGAATTCCCGCAGCGCCGCCCGGGAATCGCTGCGGCCGTAGCCGTCGGTGCCCAGCACGGTGTAGCGCCCGGGGATCCACGGCCGGACCTGGTCGGCGACGATGCGCATGTAGTCGGTGGCCGCGACGAAGGGCCCGCTGACCGCGGCCAGGCTGCGCTCCAGGTAGGACTTGCGGGGCGCCTCACCCGGGTGGAGCAGGTTCCAGCGCTCGCAGTCCAGGCCATCCCGGCGCAGCTCGCTGAAGCTGGTGATGCTCCAGACATCCGCGGGAATCTGGTAGTCCTTCTCCAGGATCTCCGCCGCCGCGATCACCTCGCGGAGGATGGTCCCCGCGCCGAACAGCTGGACGCGGACCTTGCCCCTGCCGCCGGTCTGGAGGCGGTACATGCCGTGCAGGATCCCGTCCTTCACGCCCTCGGGCATCGCGGGCTGCGGGTAGTTCTCGTTCATGACCGTGATGTAGTAGAAGACCCGCTCCTGCTTCTCGTACATCCGCCGCAGCCCGTCCTGGATGATCACCGCCAGCTCGTAACCGAAGGCGGGATCGTAGGCCACGCAGTTCGGGATCGTGGAGGCGGCCAGGTGGCTGTGCCCGTCCTGGTGCTGCAGTCCTTCGCCCGCCAGCGTGGTGCGGCCCGCCGTGGCGCCGAGCAGGAAGCCCTTGGCCTGCATGTCGCCGCCAGCCCAGATGAAGTCCCCGATGCGCTGGAAGCCGAACATCGAGTAGAAGATGTAGAAGGGCACCATGTACACGCCGTGGTTCGCGTAGGAGGTGGCGGCGGCGAGCCAGGAGCAGAAGGCGCCGGCCTCGTTGATGCCCTCTTCCAGGATCTGGCCCTGCTTGTCCTCCCGGTAGTACATCAGCTGCTCGGCGTCCTGGGGCGTGTAGAGCTGGCCCACGGAGGAGTAGATGCCGATCTGGCGGAACATGCCCTCCATCCCGAAGGTGCGCGCCTCGTCCGGCACGATCGGCACGATGTTCCTGCCGATGTTCGGGTCCCGCACCAGCATCGTGAGGATGCGCACGAACACCATGGTGGTGGATGCGGCGCGTTCGCCGCTGCCCTCGAGCTGGGCCCGGAAGGCGTCGAGGCCCGGCACGGTCAGCGGCTGGATGTGGCCCTTGCGGGCCGGCAGGTAGCCGCCGAGCTGCCTGCGTCGTTCCTGCAGGTAGCGGATCTCCTGGCCATCCGTTGCCGGCCGGTAGTAGGGCACGCCCTCGATCTCGCTGTCGGAAATCGGGATGTTGAAGCGGTCACGGAAGGCCTTCAGGTCATCCACGTCGAGCTTCTTGGCCTGGTGGGCGGTCATCTGGCCCTCGCCGGCCTCGCCCATGCCGTAGCCCTTCACCGTCTTGGCGAGGATCACGACCGGGCGGCCGTCCTGCTTCATGGCCCGGTGATACGCCGCGTAGACCTTGATTGCGTCGAGACCCCCGCGATTGAGGCGCCAGACCTCGTCATCGGACATGTTGGCCACCATGGCCTTCAGTTCCGGGTACTTGCCGAAGAAATGCTCGCGCACGTAGGCACCGCCGGCGGCCTTGAAGTTCTGGTACTCCCCGTCCACGCACTCTTCCATGCGGCGCCGGAGGAAACCCTCGTTGTCCTGGGCCAGCAGCGGGTCCCAGCGGGAGCCCCACAGCACCTTGATCACCGCCCAGCCGGCGCCCCGGAACGCCGCTTCCAGTTCCTGGATGATCTTGCCGTTGCCCCGCACCGGGCCGTCGAGCCGCTGCAGGTTGCAGTTGATGACGAAGATGAGGTTGTCGAGCTTCTCCCGGACCGGCATGGTAATGGCGCCCATGGACTCGGGCTCGTCCATCTCGCCGTCGCCGAGGAAGCACCAGACCTTGCGGCCCGCGGTGTCAGCCAGCCCGCGGTGCTCCAGGTAGCGCATGAAGCGGGCCTGGTAGATGCCCATCATGGGCCCGAGGCCCATGGACACGGTGGGGAACTGCCAGAAGTCCGGCATCAGCCAGGGGTGGGGGTAGGACGAAAGGCCCTTCCCCCTGCCGGCGACTTCCTGCCGGAAGTGGTCCAGGTGCTCCTCGGTCAGCCGCCCTTCCAGGTAGGCCCGGGCATAGATGCCGGGTGACGAATGGCCCTGCACGTAGAGCAGGTCGCCACCGAAGGACTCCGTGGCGGCCCGCCAGAAATGGTTGAACCCGACCTCGTAGAGCGTGGCGGCGGAGGCGTAGGTGGCAATGTGCCCGCCGTACTCGGAACTCTGCCGGTTGGCCTGCACGACCATCGCCATCGCGTTCCAGCGGATGTAGGCCTCGAGCCGCCGCTCGATGGCCCGGTCGCCCGGGTATTCCGGCTGCTGCCAGAGCGGGATGGTGTTCAGGTAGGCGGTATTGGGCCGGAACGGCAGGTAGGCGCCCGAGCGCCGGGCGTGATCGACCATCTGGTTGAGCAGGAACTGGGCGCGTTCCGGACCGGTGGTGCGGAGCACGGAGTCGATCGACTCGACCCACTCGCGGGTTTCTTCGGGATCGTGATCATCGAACTGGCCGTCCCCGGGACCGGGAGGCTGACCAATCGGCGTGCTGGAATCGGCCACGGCGGCTCCGCTGATGCTGGACGACTTGCCCTATACTGCGGGCCCCAAACGAACCACCAAGGCAAGCGCGGCGGCCACAAATGATCAGGGTTTCAAACAGGCGGGTCAAGCCGACGGGAGTCCACGCCCTCCTCCCGCCGGCCACCGGCTGGCGAGTGCTGCAGGCGCCGGGACGGGTGACGCGCGCCGCGCTGGGCCGCGTGGACCACGTGCTCGTCGTGACGCCGCACCGGATCCCGGAAAGCGCGTGGCGCACCATTCCGGGCCTGAAGGCACTGCAGGCGCTGCACCGGCGCCTCGGCAAGGACGGAACCGGGCGCCCGCTGCGGGGCGCCCTCGGCGGCAGCGTGCCGGTCACCCTGGGGGCATTGCCCGGAACGGACCAGGGCAGCGGGAAGCCGGCGTCCAGGACGCCACACCGGGAGGCCATGCCCACACCCTTCGCGCTCCTGAAATTTGCCGGTGATGTCGTGGCCGACGCGCTCGCCGACGAACCTCGCGCCCTGGCGGTCATCGTCCACGGCTTCCAGGCGGACGACGAGGGCCGGGTCACCCGGGCCGTGCTGCTGGCACTCGGCGCCCGCGCCTGGAAGGCGCCGGCGTTCCGGAAGGAGTCGAAGCCGTCATCCCTCAGGAGCATTCACCTGCTCGGCCTGCGGGAGCCGCTGGACCTCGGCCGCACGCTCGCCGAGATCGAGGGCGCCAACCTGGTCCGCTGGCTGACGGCGCTGCCCGCCAACAAGCTGTCGGCGTCCACCTACCGCGACCTCCTCGGCGCGCTCGCCCGCCAGCAGGGGTGGGATTTCGAGTGGCTGGGCGAGGCGGCACTGCGCAAGCTGAATGCGGGGGCGTTCCTGGCGGTAGCCCAGGGCAATGCCACGCCGGACGCCGGCATCGCGCGGCTCCGCTACCGGCCGAAGGGCACAACGCGGCGCCAGTCGCCCGATCTCGCCCTGGTGGGCAAGGGCATCATCTTCGACACGGGCGGCACGAACCTCAAGACGGCCCCCCACATGCTCGACATGCACACCGACATGTCGGGCAGTGCCGTGGCCCTGGCGGTCCTGCAGGCGCTGACGGCACTCCGCTCGCCGCTCGGCGTGGATTGCTGGCTGGCGATCACCGAGAACCGGACCGGGCCGGCGGCCTACAAGCAGCGCGACGTGATCACGGCCTGCAACGGCACGACCATCGAGATCATCCACACGGACGCCGAAGGCCGCATGGTGCTGGCCGACACCCTGGCTCTGGCCGGGCGCGAGAAGCCCGCCCTGATGCTGGACTACGCCACGCTGACCGGCGCCTGCGTCTATGCATTGTCGGAGCGCTACAGCGGCGTGTTCACGAACCGGGACGTCCTGAATGACCTGCTGGTCCGGGCGGGGCGCGAGTCCGGCGAGCGCGTCTGGCCGTTTCCCGGCGACCCGGACTTCGACGACGACCTCAAGTCGAAGCTGGCGGACGTGGCCCAGTGCGCGTCCGGCGGCGAAGCCGACCAGATCCTGGCGGCGCGGTTCCTGCAGCGCTTCGTCCCGGAGGGCACGCCCTGGGTGCACATGGACCTGGCGTCGGCGTTGCGCAAGGACGGCCTCGGCCAGATGCCCGGCGGCGTGACCGGCTTCGGCGTGCGCTACACGCTCGCGCTGCTGCTGGACCACGGGACCGAACTGAAGCAGCACGCCGGATGACGGGGACAGCGCCCAACGCCGGTCTGGCCGAAGCAACGGAAACCGGCACGGCGCAGGTCCCCGCCTCGCCCATCAGCCGGCGTTTCCGCGGGTTCCTGCCCGTCGTGGTGGACTTCGAGACCGGCGGATTCAATAGCCGGACCGATGCGCTGCTGGAGATGGCCGCCGTGATCCTCCGGATGGACGACGACGGCACCCTCCGCCGCGGGGACACGATCCACTGCCACGTGAAGCCCTTCGAGGGGGCCAACCTGGAGCCGGCTGCCCTGCAGATCACGGGCATCGACCCGTGGCACCCGCTCCGGCTGGCGCTGGCCGAGCGGGACGCGCTCCAGCACATCTTCAAGCCGATCCGCGACGCCATGAAGGAAGCGGACTGCAAGCGGGCGATACTCACGGCCCACAACGCCCACTTCGACCTGGGCTTCCTCAACGAGGCGATCGCCCGCACCGGAGTGAAGCGCAGTCCCTTCCACCCCTTCAGCGTGCTGGACACGGCCACGCTCTGCGGCGTCGCCTACGGCCAGACGGTGCTGGCCCAGGCGGCGGTCGCGGCGGGCATGACCTGGGACTCCACCCGCGCCCACTCGGCGGTCTACGACGCGGAACTGACCGCCGACCTGTTCTGCCTGATCGTGAACCGGTTCAAACCACTCTACGATTCCGCTATTCTCGCTACACCTCCGGCGGCGCCGGAACTCAAGGGGACAGAACCATGAATCCACTCAAGACCGTAACGTCTGCACTGATTACCGGCGTCATCCTGATGATCGTCATCAGCCTGCTCCTGCCGGCCAGCGCGGACGTCGCCGTGAACCTGGCCAGCCTCGACCGCTGGCTGCACATCGTGTCGGGCGTCTTCTGGATCGGCCTCCTCTACTACTTCAACGTGGTGCAGATCCCGGGCCTCGCCGCCGGACTCGCCGACAAGGGCGGCCCGGGTAACGCGGGCATCATCAAGTACATCGCACCGCGGGCCCTGCTCTGGTTCCGCTGGGGCGCCGTGGTGACCGTGCTGAGCGGCGTCATGCTGATGGAGTTTGCCTACGGCGGCGGCGGGCTCATGAAGGGCCTGATGTTCCGCGAGGGGTTCGAGACCATCGGCGTGGGCGGCTGGCTCGGCATCATCATGCTGTTCAACGTCTGGGTGCTGATCTGGCCGAACCAGAAGAAGGTCATCGGCGTCGTTCCCGCGACCGACGAGGAGAAGGCCAAGGCCCGGGCCACGGCGACCATGGTGTCCCGCATCAACTTCGTCCTCTCGATCCCGATGCTGATGGCGATGGGCGGCCAGTCCCACGGCCTGCCGTTCTGACCCGAAAGGTACCGGACACTTAGTTATTGCGTTTGCTTAGTTGTTGCTTCTGACCTCGCTGCCGCCCCGGAGCGCAATAACTAAGTAAACGCAATAACTAAGTGTCCGGTACCTTTTTCCTATGCCGACCCGCATGTCTCCCGAGCTGATCGCCCACGTTTCCGCGTCCGTGCGCGGGGCGCTGGCGGAGGACGTGGGGAGCGGCGATCTCACGGCCGCGCTGGTGCCTGCGGATCAGCGGGCCGAGGCGACGATCATCACCCGGGATGCCGCCGTGATCTGCGGCCAGCCCTGGGTAAAGGAAGTCTTCAGGCAGCTGGATCCCGCGGTCCGGATCGAGTGGCAGGTGACTGAAGGCGCGGACGCCGCCCGGAATCAGACCCTCTGCGTACTCTCGGGATCGGCCCGGCCTCTCCTCACCGGGGAACGCACGGCACTCAACTTCCTGCAGACCCTCTCGGCCGTCGCGTCTGCCACCCGGGCCTGCGTGGAGGCCGTGGCTGGCACCGGCACCCGCATCCTGGACACGCGCAAGACCATCCCCGGCCTCCGCCTCGCCCAGAAGTACGCGGTGCGGATCGGCGGCGGGACGAATCACCGCATCGGCCTCTACGACGGGATACTCGTGAAGGAAAACCACATCGTCGCCGCCGGCGGCATCACTCCCGCGGTCCACCGGGCGCGCGAACAGGGCTCGGTGGTGCTGCTGGAGGTCGAGGTGGAGACCCTCGCCCAGGCGGAGGAAGCCATGGCAGCCGGGGCCGATCGCCTGCTGCTGGACAACTTCGACATCGAGAAAATGCGGGAGGCGGTGGCCCTGCGGGATCGGAAGTGCCCGCAAACGACGCTCGAGGCCTCCGGGGGCATCCACTTCGAGACGCTGCGGCCCGTGGCCGAGACGGGCGTGGATTTCATCTCCATCGGCGCCCTGACGAAGAACATCCGGGCCGTGGACCTGTCCATGCGATTCCGCTTCGGATGACGATCGAGACCATCGCCTGCCCCGCGTGCGGCAAGCCGCCCGGCGTCTGCATCTGCGACCGGGTGGGCAAGGTGGCCACGCAGCTTCGTGTCGTCATCCTCCAGCACCCCCAGGAAGACGATGCACTGCTCGGCACGGCGAAGCTCGTGGAAGTGACGCTCCCGAAGGCCGAGGTCCGCGTCGGCCTGTCCTGGGCCTCGCTGGACCACGCCATCGGCGGCCGGAACGCGGACCGGGAGCGCTGGGCCGTCCTCGCCGTCGCCAAGTTGCCCGTGCCGGTCCCGGAGGAAGCCCGCAACGAGCCGGTGGTGGTCATCGACCGCAAGGGCCGGCTGCGTGACCTGAAGCGCCACGGCCTGGAAGGCATCATCGTGCTGGACGGCACCTGGAGCCAGGCCAAGACCCTCTGGTGGCGCAATGCCTGGCTGCTGAAGCTGCCGCGGGTGGTTCTCAAGCCACGCGAGCCGTCCATGTACGGGCGCCTGCGCAAGGAGCCCCGCAAGGAATGGGTGTCCACCCTGGAGGCCATTGGCGACGTGCTGCCCGCCCTCGGCGAGCCGGAAGCCGTGCGGACCAGCCTGCGGCGCCTGCTGCGGACCCTGCTCCAGCGCGCCCGGGATCAGGCTACGATTGCGCCGTGAACCAGACCGCCACCGCCAGCCCCGCCGCCGAGGCCGACCCGCAACGCTACTTCTGGTACGGGGTGTGGGTCCTGGTCATGACCGTGTCGGCCCTGCCGATGCTGGGGCTGGTGACGATCCCCCGGTTCATGGGCTACACCGCGACGCTAGTCGTTCACGAGCTCTCGGCGTTCCTCTACTTCGGCCACACCTTCTTCAGCAACATCTGGTCCCTGCTGATCCGCAAGACCCAGCCCGTCGAGGTCGGGATCTGGGCACGGGCCCTGCTCCGCAAGCTCTGCCTGGGCGTCACGGCGCCCACGGCGGTCACCACGCCCCTGTTCGGCGTGATGCTCATCGACGACTGGGGCGGCCTGACCAACGTCCCCTGGGCCTGGGACGCCTACTTCGCCTTCTGGCTCATGGCGGGCTTCAGCGTGGTGCCGGACGTGATCCGCTACGCCCGCAACCGCAATGCGGGCAATCCGATGCACGGCATGATGAGTGGCGGCATCCGGGGGATGCTGGCGCTGGTCGCCACGCTTTACATCCTTCTCTACTGCATGATTGCCAGGGGCAGCCTGTTCCACGGGCCGATCCTGGGGGCGCTGGGGATCGTCAACGGGCCGTAGGCCATCCAAGGACCCTACCGGCTGGCCGGCGAGGATCCGGCCCAAATAGCCGCGTCATTCAAGCCCGCCCAGCCATATCGCCCTACATTGGTTTCCGTGTTCCACGACCCGGAAACCAATGGAGATCGACATGCACAGAACGACGGCCACGACCTGCGCCTGCGGCGCTTCGTGCTCTGGCGCGAACCACCCGGGGGAATCGGAATGATCACCCGGATCGCCGTCGCCTGGCTCGCCATGAGCACCGCCTCGAACCCCGTGTTCGCCGCTCGACCCACCGAACACATCGACGCCCACGACGCCCGCTTCGGCCGCGCGCGACCCGTGGTCGCCGTGGTCGGCGAGAACGCCGGCACCGAGCTCGCCGACTTCGTCATACCGTATGGGATCCTCAGCCGCTCGGGCGCCGCCGAAGTACTGGCGGTTGCGACGCAGCCAGGACCGATGCAGATGCGGCCCGCACTCCGCCTCCAGCCGGATCTCACCCTGGCGTCGTTCGACGAGCGCTTTCCGGACGGCGCCGACTACGTGATCGTCCCCGCCGTGATGACGACGGAGAAGAAGCCGTCGGCGTTGGTGGAGTGGATCCGCAATCAGTCGACCAAGGGAGCATCCATCGTCAGCATCTGCGACGGTGCCCTGACGGTAGCCGAGGCGGGCGTCTTCAAGGGACGACGCGCCACGGGACATTGGGCTACGTACTCGCGGCGCAAGCGTGACTATCCCGACACCCAGTGGCTGGAGAACACCCGCTACGTTGCAGATGGCAAGGCGCTCTCCAGTGCCGGCGTCACAGCTGCGATCCCGCTCTCGCTTGCGCTGGTCGAGGCGATCGCAGGCACCGAACGCGCGATGACGGTCGCCCGCGATCTGGGATTGAGTGACTGGAACAACGCCCATGACAGCGATCAGTTTCACCTCGGACCAGGCGTGTATCTGATCGCGATCCGCAACTGGCTCCTTCCGCGACAGGAGATCGGCCTGCCGGTGACCGAGGGCATGGATGAAATCGCGCTGGCTTTGACGGCAGATGCCTTCTCACGCACGTACCGGAGCCGCGCCTACACCGTCGCGGAGTTCGCCGGCCCGGTGAGAACCCGGGCTGGCCTCGCACTCTTGCCCGACCGCGTGAAGGGCGACGACGCGCTGCCCCGTTACCTGCGCGAGCCTTTCGAAGGTCGCTCCACGCAGGCGCTCGACGCTGCGCTCACCGACATAGCAGCACTGTACGGACGCAGCACTGCAAACTTCGTGGGGCTGCAGCTGGAATATCCGCGCGCGCGATGAACCAGCCCCTGGAAAGGATGCTTCCCCGCACAGGTGTCCCCGTCGCTGCGCCAGTGGCCGATCAGGCTGTAGAACGGGTGATAGAAGGCCAGTTCGTCGCGACTTTTGCGCCCCTTGTGTCATCCCGTTGACAGAACCCGGGCGCCGGGCGGCGCACTGTCTGTCCAACGGCGGGGGTACCGCCGGCAATCGGAAAGAGGAACCCTGTCATGAAGAGCACGATCCGCACCGCCCTGATCCTCGGCAGCCTGGCCGGCATCCTGGCCCAGCAGGCGTCGGCCGATACGGCCGCGACCCTGCCCGTCTACGGCGACGAACTGCAGCGCTGCGTCGTCGCCCTGCGCCCCGAGGCAGCCGATGTCGGCGCCGCCCTGGCCAGGCACACGGTGACGGCGGTCACCGTCCGTGGCATGTGGCGGGAGTTCACGATCGAGTCGGCCTATACCGCGAAAGCCGGCGAGGCGCTGGGCGACACGGTGTCCCTCTGCAGGACCGCGCGGTGGGGTTCTGGCACGGAGCTCAACGTGGTCGCACGGCACGCGCCCAGCGGCGCCGCAGTGGCCGGGGCCCGCCTGGCCGCCCGGTAGTTCACCCGACCCCGCCGGACGCCGCCACCTGGGGGTGTGCGTCCCGGGCCGGTCCGTAGCCGGCGAGCGCGATGGCAATGAGTGAGAAGATGCGCCGAGATCGCCCGCCAGACAAGGGCCAGCACCTCGCCCATCGCGGCCGGTTCCGCGGCGAAGAGGAAGCGCAGCGGGAAGGGCACCGACAGGACCCACTGGCGGACCGGCTCCCGGGGCAGCACCTCGTCCACCAGCAGGGCCGCGCTCTCGACCATCCGCCGCGCCCCGCAGCTCGGGCAGAAGCCCCGGCGCTTGCAGCTGAAGGCCACCAGCCCTTCCGCGTGGCACGTGGTGCAGTGGAGCGCACCCATTTCTACCGCAGGATGAGCGCCGTCGGCGTTATGTGAGACATCGCTTGCGAGCGTCACTGCTGGCAGTCGACAATCACCCGACAACACGAGTGTCCGCCAATCTGTCCGGACATGAAAAGAGCAGCAGTGGTGATCTTGCAAAGGGGAGTCATGTCCGGTCCAACGTTCTCAAAGCGGCTTCTGGCGGCCGTCGTACTGTCAGCGGCGACAATCCTTGGGGCGCCAGCGGCTTCGGCAGACACTGTTTCCTGCGGTGACCTGGCTGGCTATGGTGGCAGCTCGCCGTCGTTTCCCGATGGCCGGATCCGTCTCGGTACCCCCTGCTTCCAGTCCGTTACCCCGGCCAACGGTGGACTGATCATTGCCGAGGCGGATGCCGATCGCGGCATCATTCGCGCAGCCTCCACGGTACAGCTCCCCTCCGGCGTCAGCCATCTGTCCCAGAGCGGCGCTGCATGGGAGGAGCAATACTGGGCCATCAACCACCCGGATCCGGCCCAGCAGGGGACCAACGGCGTCCTGCGTTTTGCATTCTTCGTCGAGGGGTACCTGGACGCCACAGGCGCCGGCCAGTCGAGCGTTCTGCTGCAGGCCACCAGCCTCCGGTCGCCAAATCCCGTCACGCTGTTCACCACATTCGCCAACGGCACGACCGGCCCGAAGTCCGTGCTGGCCTTCGTCGAAGGCGCACTCAGCTTCCGGTTCGGCGAAACCAGCAACTTCAACTTTTCGCTGACGACCCGGGCTGAACGGGCGCCGGGCGCCAGCGGCGAAGGCTTCGCCGAGGCGGTGTTCAATAACACCATCTATTGGGGCGGCCTAGCAGCCGTCGAGGACTCGCTCGGCAACGCGGTGAGCGGTTTCAGTTTCAGCGGGTTCAATGCGGGTCTCGACTTCACCGAATCGCAGGTGCCGACAGTGGTGCCGCTGCCCGCGTCCGCGTGGTTGCTTGGCACCGGCATTGCCGGCTTGCTCTGGCGGCGGCGTCAGGGGCTACTGCGCCCTGGCACGGCCAGCGCAACGGGCGGGAATCAGTTCCTGCGGCGCTGAGGCGTTGGTTCCGGGCGGATCCCCGCCTGGTGCCGCCGCCAGCCGGCTCATCGGGCCATGACTCCGCAACATCCTAGCCATCCCTGCACTGCCCGCAATACGCGAACCTCCTAATCGACAGCCTGGCCGCGAAGTCGGCAGCATCGGGCTCAATGCAAGGAGGTAGGCAGTCATGAGCAGCAAGTCCATTGCGCTGTGTGTCGCGGCTGGCGTGCTGGCGGGCCCGGTGGCCTGGTCCCCTGCCAGTGGCGACGAGCCGCAGGATGCCGATGAGATCGTGGTCCTTTTCGAACGGCCCACGGTGCGCTCCGAGGCGCCCGTCACCACGAGCGAGGGCAAGACCGCTACCGGCATGCCCGTTGAGCAGACCGAGATCCGCCATCGCATCCGCTTCGATGATCTCGATCTCGCGACGGAGGCCGGCGCGGCCGCGCTGGCAGAGCGCGTCCGTGCGGTGGCACGGGCAGGGTGCGCAGACCTGGAGAAGATCTATGCGCCCGCGGCGCCTGACGCCAACTGCACGAGAAGGGCTGTGAGTGAGGCGATGCCGCAGGTCGACGCGGCGGTCGCCAGGGCAAAGGCGAGGCCGGGTTCTGGCTGACGGGTAGCGCCGCTACCGGCTGACGACCCCCAACGCCCCCAGGATCGGGCGGGCGAACAGGCTGCCCCTGGCAATCATGCAGTACAGGAGGATGTAAAGCGTGGCGACCAGCGCCAGCATGCCGCGGATCCCGCCGCTCATCATGCCGTGCATCGGATTGCCCGCATTCCGGTTGCGGGCGTAGCGGATCACGTCCGGCACCACGCTGAAGCCCGCCATCAGCCAGAAGGCGAAGTAGGCGTCCCAGGGAGAATAGGTCATTCAAAGCCCCTGCCGGAAGCCCGGGCCCGGCGGCGGCGCCGACGACCCGCCGGTGACGCGCGGCACCTGCGCTCCAGTTCGCAACGGCCAGCCCCATGAATCTCCCCCGCCCCGCCAGATTCTCGCCGCGCACGAGACCCCGGACGCAGCCCCGCACCGCCGGACCGGAGCCGGCCATGCCACTGACCTCCTGAGCTAGCCGAACTCCCGCCCGCCCGGTGGCGGACCCCGCTCCGCGGGCCGCTGACCCGGCCGCGCCGCCTGCCGGTCCAGGTGCTCGAGGATCCTGGCGATGACCAGCGGGTCCTCGATGCAGGCCACCACCCGCACCTGGCCCCCGCAGCCCTCGCAGGTCTCCGCGAGGGCGACAACGCCGCTGCCTCAGCTATCCTGAGCGCCTTCGTCGCGGTCAACCCCGACGATGCCGAAGCGTCGGCCGCCTTGGTGCGGAGCCTTCTCGCCCAGCAGGAGCTGGCCGCGGCCGAGGCGGAGGCGAAGCGCGGGATGGAGCGTGGAGCGGGCAGCGTGCTGGCTGAGCAGCAACTGGCGCAGATACTGCAGGCCAAGGGGTCCGACACGGAGGCGCTGGCCCGCTACCGGGCCGTCCTCGCCAAGGATCCGCAACAACTCCAGGCGCTGGAAGGACTGACCAACATCCTGCTCGACGCCGGCCGTGGCGCTGAGGCGATCGACTTCCTGAAGTCCTACCCGGAGGACAACCTGGATGCCAGCCTGCTGCTCGGCAGGGCCTACGTTCGTCAGGGTGACGTCAAGGCAGCCCGCGCCGTCCATGAAAGGGCGATCCGGCTCATGCCCACTGACCCGCGCGCCCACCTGGCCCTGGCGGCATTGGCCCCGACAGACTCACCCGAGCAGCTGGCCGCCCTCCGGGACCCTATCCCTCCGGACCGGCCAATACTAAGAAACAGCAGCCGACGGTGGAGACAGCCCCGATGCACAGGTCGCTCGGCGGGTTATTCTGGAGACGTGCGAGGGCTGCGGGGGCTAGGTGCGGGTGATCGCGAGCGTCGAGGATCCGCTGGTCATCGCCAGGATCCTCGAGCACCTGGACCGGCGGGCGGCGCGGCCGGGTCAGCGGCCCGCGGAGCGGGGTCCGCCACCGGGCGGGCGGGAGTTCGGCTAGTTCAGGCGGTCAGTGACGTTTGCCGGTACCCGTCCGGCGGTGCGGGGCTGCGCCCGGGGTCTCGTGCGCGGCGAGAATCTGGCGGGGCGGGGGAGATTCAGCCACTGGTCAGCGGGATCGCGGGCCTGGGGTGACGGGCCGCGATGCTGGCCGGGGTCCCAATCGACGGGGAACCGGCTTCCGGCAGGGGCTTTGAATGACCTATTCTCCCTGATGACCCGCGCATGTACATCAACTTCTGGTACCCGATGGCCCAGGCGGCGGAACTCACCGACGCGCCCCTCGCAGTCCGCGCCCTCGGCGCGGACTTCGTCCTCTTCCGCGACCACGACGGCACGCCCCGCTGCCTCGCGAACACCTGCGTGCATCGTGGTGGCGCGCTCGCCACCGGCGAGCGCAGCTAGACACGGCTCGCCATCGCCACCGTCAGGCCCGGCCGGGCCGGATGGGGCGTGGGCGCTACTGCATCAGGGGCGACCGAATCCGGGCGTCGGGGCGGGAATTCCCGCAGTGCATGACAGGGGCGGCGTGGGTGGCGCCGCGCGTGATGCCGGCGTCACCGCTGCCGTGCCATGATCCGCCTGGCGAGAGGGGGTTTGAATTTCCTAGTCGCCGACCGGCTCGTTCTCGCCCGGCCAGATTCGAGGCCCAGCAACCACGGCTGGGCGCTGCTGGTCTCAGGACCTCGCCCTGAGGGCGCGTGACCGGCGGTGTCCGGGCTGCTCGGCACTTGCAGGTGGCGCAAACAACCTACGGGGCGTCCAGTCAACCCAAAATTGAATCTTCTACCCATCACGGGCAATCTGACCCGACAAGAGCAGCCGCAACCACGTTAATGAGCGACGACCAACTACCCGCCGCGCCACCATCGCCGGAGCCGACTACTCCGGCTCCTGATCCCGCGCACGCGATACTTCCTAAGGTCAGATTCTTCGAAGAGTTAAAGCGTCGCAACCTCGGCCGGGTTGCAACTCTTTACGCGGCCGTTGGCTATCTGATTCTCGAAGTAGTCGAAGTCTTCGCCCACCTTCTCCATTTTCCCTACTGGATTGGCCGCAGCGTCGTCCTGCTGATGGTGGTCGGCTTCCCCGTAGCCCTGCTCGTCGCCTGGATCTACGAAATCACTCCCACAGGCCTCAAGCCCACGGAGGAGGTGTCCCCACGGCAGTCTATCCGCGCGGAGACCGGCAAGAGACTGGATCGTTCCATCATTGCAGTGCTGGCAATTGCTTTGTGTTACCTCGTTGTCGAAAAGTTCTGGTTCTCTGGAAGTGCGGTCGTTGAGGAGACCGCCAAACCCGCTGAGCGCACGAAGGCCTCGACTAAAGTAGTCGCAAGTTCCGGCGCGCCCTCGAACATCCCGGCACTCGATGGGGTCTCCGATAATTCCATCGTGGTGCTACCGTTCGTAAACCTGAGCGCCGAAACGGAACAGGAGTACTTCTCGGACGGCATCTCCGAGGAGCTGCTCAACCGCCTTGCGAAGATTCCGGGGCTGCGGGTGATTTCGCGTTCCTCGGCCTTCTCTTACAAAGGCAAGGGCGCAAAGATCGCGCAGATTGCCAGCGAGCTGAACGCGACCCACGTACTGGAGGGTTCGGTGCGCAAGTCCGGCACTCAGGTGCGCATTACCGCACAGCTGATCGACGCGCGCTCGGACACCAACCGGTGGTCGGAAACCTACGACCGCCCGCTCGATGACATCTTCGCGGTGCAGGACGAGATCGCCACCGCAATCGTGGCTCAGTTCAAGACCATCATGTTCCAAGCGTCCGGGCGGGTTGACAAGGCAACGGACCCCGCTGCATATGCCGACTATCTACGGGCCAAGCAACTGTACCGGACCGGATCCAAGGCGACGCTCGAACAGGCGACCGCGTTGCTCGAGCAGGCTATTGCAATCGACGCCAGGTACGCACCCGCGTGGCGACTGCTTTCAGAGACATACAGCCAGCGGTCTTGGCTCGGTTTTCTACCTCTGCACGAGGGATTCGCCAAGGCCCGTGCGGCAATCCAGCAGGCGATCGATATTGATCCGTCCGATGTGGCGACGATCGCTGCGCTGGCGGACCTGGTTCAGCACTACGACATGAACCTGCCCGAGACCGCGCGCCTGGTGAAGCGCGCCCTGTCACTGTCGCCCAGCCATGAGGCTGCTCTGTCTGCGGCAGGAAACCTAACCAGGGCGACAGGAGACGCCAAGCGCTCGATTGCCATCGCCGAGGAACTGGTACGTCGCGACCCGCGGAACGCCGCTGTCTGGGACTCGCTCGGTTTCACGTACATGATTTTTGGCCGGTATGCTGACGCGATCGCGGCGCTGCGGAGGTCACTGGAGCTGGCGCCGGATGGGGTGTTCACGCACGTGGTCCTGGGCGAGGCGCTGCTCTTGGCGGGCGACTTCGATAGCGCGCTTGCCGAAATGCAGCGGGAGCCCCACGACACCATGCGGCCGCTGGGACTGGCCTTCGCCTACGCCGCCCTGGGCAAAGGCGAAGAAGCACAGCGACTGCTGGAGAAAGTCGGGCGCGAGCATCCGGATTTTGCCAGCCTTGTGGCCGCTGGCTATGCGCGGCTCCGCAAGCCCGACGAGGCGTTCAAGTGGCTGGACCGGGCCCTGCAGGAACGCGATGGTGGCATCCTCGAGCTGCGGGCCGGGCCGTGGTTCCAGACGTTGGGGCAGGATCCCCGCTATGTGCCGCTGCTGCAACGAATCGGCCTGTCGGACGAGCAGGTCGAGGCGCTGGATTTCGACATTGAATTGCCCCAGGCGGCAGGCGCGAGCTAAGGCAGGACCGGCGCGATTGCATATCCGCTACGCAGCGGTGGCGGGATGGTGGGCTTGGGCGATCTGGCCGGCGGCGATTTCTCGTCCGCCGCCGTGGACGTATCCGATGATGCCAGTGTAGTGGTGGGATTTGCCAACACGGCGTCGGGACAGGAGGCCTTCGTCTGGACGAGCAGCGGCGGGATGCAGCGCTTGCTGGATGTCCTGGTCATGTCTGAGAATAGGTCATTCAAAGCCCCTGCCGAAAGCCCGGGCCCGGCGGGGGCGCCGACGACCCGCCGGTGACGCACGGCACCGGCGCTCCAGTTCGCGACGACCAGCCCCCTGAATCTCCCCCGCCCCGCCAGATTGTCGCCG
>JAEUQA010000019.1 GCA_016789845.1 Chromatiales bacterium | reverse complement strand
GAGAGACTCGCGGACTCGATTCTCGCCGGCAGGGCCTGCCGTGCCGGGTCGCGGCGGTCGCCGCTCCTACTCCGGGCGCTCGTCCGGCTCCGTGCCGTTTGCCTGGGCGCCGGCCTTCTCCCCGGCTCCAGGGCCGGACTTGCCCGGCGGGGGCTCCAGGCTCTCCATGAGGGAGCCGTTGGGGCCGGAGTCGGCCTCGATGCCGAGATTGAAGGTGGCAAAGCCGGGCATCACCACCTGGTTCAGCGCCATGCCCACGACCCGGCCGCGAACGGGGGAGTAGATCAGGTTCTGCTCGTTGGTGATCGGGTCGGTCACCGTGCCCAGGATGTCGCCGGTGGACACGAGCTGTCCCAGCCGCACCACCGAGAAGAGGATCCCGCCGTAGTCCGACCGGATCCAGGTGGACCGGTAGTACACCGGGCGGGGCTCAGACAGCACGTTCATCCGGTTCACGATGTTCAGCGCGTCCAGCAGCCGCACGATGCCCGCCGTGCCCTCCCGCACCTGGGCAGACTGGAGCCGGCCTGGCTCGCCGGCCTCCAGCGTCACCGCGGGAATCCCCGCATCGGTGGCCGCCCGGCGCAGCGTTCCCGAGGCACCCGGGCTGTGCAGCACCATGAAGGCGCCAAAGCCGTTGGCGAACTCGCGCACGCTGGCGTTGCGCAGGTCGGCCCGGAGCTGGGGCAGGTTGGTCCGGTTGAGCGACCCGGTGTGGATGTCCACCAGCCCGTCGCACTTGCGGATGACCTCCTCGAAGAGCGAGGCGGCGATGCGCGACGCGGAACTCCCGTTGGGATTGCCGGGGAAGTACCGGTTCAGGTCGCGGCGATCCGGCAGGTAGCGGGAACCGCGGCGGAAGCCCTGCAGGTTGACGATCGGCACCCCGATCACCGCGCCCTTTACCCGTCCCGGGTCCAGGTCCTGGATCACGCGCCGGATCATCTCGATGCCGTTGAGCTCGTCGCCGTGGATCGCGCCGGTCAGGCACAGCACCGGCCCCTTGCCGACGCCGTTGACCACCAGGACGGGCGATTCCCCGGACGTGCCGTCGAAGGACTGTCCCCCGGACCAGAAGAGGCGCCGGCTCGTGCCCGGGGGCACGGTGTCGCCGAGCAGCACCAGCGGTTCGCCGCCCTGGGCGCGACCCGTGGCCGGCACAGGCTCCTCCGGCGGCTTCGGGGCATCTCCGGCCGGGCCCGCGGGTCCGGGCGTGACGGGTGCAGCCGGCCCTGGCGCCGTCGGGGCCACGGGCGGCCGGTCGCCGCTGCACCCGCCGAGCGACACCGCGGCGAGCAGGAATACTGTTAAGAGGATTCTCAAGCGGTGAAAGGGTACGGGAAGGCCAGCAGACTTCAGTGAAACGGTAGCAGGTTTTCCCGAGGCGCGTCAGCGAGGGCCGGGCCGCGATGCCGCACGGCCGCTTCGCTTCAGGTGCGCGCGGCGTCACAACCGCCGCGTGAGTTGCGTCATCCGTTATTGTGAAACCTGTGGCAGTCTGTTCCCCTGCAGGCGGGTAACGTGCGGACAGACCCGCCTGTGGCTGGCGTAGTATTTGGCCAGCCGGATGCGTGCCTGAACAGCGGATTCAACAACCAGTCGCGGAGCACCAGGACATTGAGCAGCAGGCCGTCGACAAGGATGAGCAGCAGCGGACGCGCCCCGGGGCGCCTGCTGGCGCTGATCCTCGCCCTGGCTGCCTGCCTGGCGCCCGGGGCCGGGGCGCTGGCCTCGGAGTCGCTGCCCCGGCCCGCCGGCCTCGAGCCGGATATCGGCTTCTGGCGCAAGATCTTCGCCGAGGTCTCCACCAGCGAGGCCCTGGTCCACGACAACCGCTACCTCGGCATCGTCTACGAGAAGCTCGACCTGTCCGGGCTGCAGTCCGATGGTGCCCGGCGCCGCGCGATGGACGAGGCGAAGGCCAGGTACTCCGCAATCCTGACGCGACTGGCCGCCGGCGACCGCTCGAATCTCGGCAAGGACGAGCGCCGGGTGCTCGCCCTGTGGGCCGGCAAGCCGGGGAACGCCACGCTCCGCGCGGCCGCCGACCGGGTGCGGGTCCAGCAGGGGCTCTCGGACCGGTTCCTGGAGGGCTTCGTCCGCGCGGGCCGCTGGGAGGATCACATCCGGGACAGCCTGCGTGAGGAAGGCGTGCCCCAGATGCTGGCTGCCCTGCCCCACGTCGAATCCTCGTTCAATCCGGAGGCCCGGTCCTACGTGGGCGCCTCGGGCCTCTGGCAGTTCACGGCTGGCACCGGCCGGCGCTTCATGCGCATCGACGGGGCCGTGGACGAGCGCCGCGATCCCTACCGGTCGAGTGAGGCCGCGGCCCGCCTGCTCAAGGCCAACTACCGCGAGCTGGACTCCTGGCCGCTCGCGATCACCGGCTACAACCACGGTACCGGCGGCATGCGCCGCGCGATCCGTGCCACGGGTACCGACAACATCGAAACCATCATGCGCAACTACGACGGACCCGCCTTCGGCTTCGCATCGCGGAACTTCTACGTGTCCTTCCTCGCGGCAGAGGAAGTCGAGCGCAACGCCGAGAAGTACTTCGGGCCGATCCGCCGCGATCCGCCCGAGAAGCTGACGACCATCCAGGTGCCCGCCTACCTGAGCGCCAGCACCCTGGAACAGACCCTGGGCGTTCCCCGTGAAACCCTCCAGGCCTACAACCCGTCCCTGCTTCCCGCCATCTGGATGGGCAAGAAGTACGTGCCGCAGGGCTATACCCTGCGCCTGCCGGACACGGTGTCCGATGCGCACACTCGCCTCGCCGAGATCCCTGGCAGCCAGCGGCGCACGGCCCAGGTCAGCGATCCCGCGCCGAACACGCACCAGGTCCGCAGTGGCGAGACGTTGTCAGGCATCGCCGCCCGGTACGGTACGTCGGCGAGCCGCCTGGCCAGCCTGAACGGGCTGCCAAAGAGCAACCTGATTCGCGCCGGACAGCGCCTCAAGCTGCCCGGCGGCGCCGTCACCGCGGCCGGTGATGCGCAGCCCCCCCGCCAGGCCGGTGGCCAGGCCAGTGGCAAGACCAGCAGCAAGACCTACGTAGTGCAGCGTGGTGACAGCCTGGCCAGTATCGCGAAGCGCACCGGCGTGCCCCAGCGGCAGCTGATGGCGATCAATTCCCTCGACAATCCCAACCGCATCTTTCCCGGACAGCGCCTGCGGCTGGCCGACAACAGCGAGGGGGGCTGACGATGGGAGTCCTGCCCCGCCTCCTGCCCCTAATGGTCCTACTTGCCGTCCTCGGCACGGCCCCGGCCACGGCGCCGGCATCGGCCATCGAGATGGCCGACCGGGTGATCGTGCGCAAGTCGGAGCGCCGGCTGCTGCTCATGCGGGGCGAGCGCGTGCTCCGCACCTTCGACGTGGCCCTCGGCCTGTCGCCAACCGGGCACAAGCAGCGGGAAGGGGACTTCCGGACGCCGGAGGGTAACTACCGCCTGGCGGGCCGCAATCCCAACAGTGACTTCTTCCTGGCCATCCAGGTGAACTACCCCGGGCCGGATGACCTGCGCCGGGCTTCGTCTGAAGGCGTGGATCCCGGCGGCCTCATCATGATCCATGGCCAGCCCAACCGGCCGTCGAAGCCCCTGGAGTACTACCAGACGAGGGACTGGACCAACGGCTGCATCGCCGTGTCCAACGCCGACATGGTCGACATCTGGCTGATGACGCCTGACAACACGCCGATCGAGATCCTGCCCTGACCACCCCCCGGTGTCCGTGAAACACTTCATCGAAGTGATGCCGGAGGGCACCCTCGAGGTGCTGTCCCAGAACGAGGTGAACCGCCTGCGCAGCACCGGCGAGGGCGGCCACCACGAGCTGCTCAGGCGCTGCGCCCTGGCCGTGCTCAACTCGGGGGCCACCTCCGACGACACGCGGGAGGTGCTGGAGCAGCACCGCAACTTCGACATCAGCATCGTCCAGCAGGACCGTGGCGTGAAGCTGGGTCTCCGGGACGCGCCGCCCGGTGCCTTCGTCGATGGCGAGATGATTCGTGGCATCCGGGAGCTGTTGTTCGCCGTCCTCCGCGACGTGATCTACATCAACAGCGAGTTCGTGGCGGGCGGGCAGCTGGACCTGGGATCGAGCCACGGGATCACCAACGCGGTGTTCCACGTGCTGCGCAACGCCGGGGTCCTGAAGTCGGGCGTGGAGCCAAACCTGGTGGTCTGCTGGGGTGGACACTCGATCAGCCGCGAGGAGTACGACTACACCAAGAAGGTCGGTTACGAGCTGGGGCTGCGCAAGCTCAACGTGTGCACCGGCTGCGGCGCGGGCGCCATGAAGGGCCCCATGAAGGGCGCCACCATCGGCCACTCGAAGCAGCGCATCCGGAACGGCCGGTACATCGGCGTGACGGAGCCCGGCATCATCGCCGCGGAATCGCCCAACCCGATCGTGAACGAGCTGGTGATCATGCCGGACATGGAGAAGCGCCTCGAGGCCTTCGCCCGGCTGGCCCATGCCATCGTGATCTTCCCGGGCGGCGTCGGCACCGCGGAGGAGATCCTGTTCCTGCTCGGCGTGCTGCTGCACCCGGAGAACGAGGGCACGCCATTGCCCCTGATCCTCACCGGCCCCGAGTCGAGCCGGGCCTACCTGGAGCTCGTGGACGGCTTCATCACCGGGACCCTGGGTCCCGAGGCCCGTAAGCGCTACGAGATCATCATCGGCGACCCGCCCGCCGTGGCCGCCCGGGTCCAGGCCAACGTGCGCCGGGTGCGGGACTTCCGCCATGCGCACAACGACGCCTACTACTACAACTGGCGGCTGCGGGTGGACGACGTGTTCCAGCAACCCTTCGTTGCCACCCACGAGTCCATGGCGCGCCTCGAGATCAGCCGGGACCTGCCAACCCAGGTGCTCGCGGCAAACCTGCGCCGCGCGTTCTCGGGGATCGTCAGTGGCAACATCCGTGAGGAGGGCATCCGGGCGATCGAGCAGCACGGGCCCTTCGAGATCCGTGGTGACAAGGCGATCCTCGACCAGCTCGACAGGCTGCTGCGGGCCTTTGTCGAGCAGCACCGCATGAAGCTGCCCGGCCGCGCGTACGAGCCCTGTTATCGCGTCGTGGTGTGAAGTGCGAGGGCGGTCTCGCTCCTGCGCGGATTCTGTCGGATCCGGTTACACATTGTGCGAGAGCCGCTCGTGCCGGCGTTGCGGACGCCTGATTCCCGTGACCCAGTTCCTTCCGGAAAAGACAAGCCCTGCCTAGAGTTCTCCCACGCTGACGAAGTGGGGAAACTGATATGACCGACCAGAAAGATCAGCCGCTATCCCCCAGCTTTCCGCAACAACGCGACGAGAAGAAGAACGGGACGCAGCGCTATACGCAGACTCTCACGGAACGCTCCGGACCGAATCTCGTTGCCCAGGATGGCAGGGACGTAAGTGGCTGGGATGCCTACCGCCGGTGGTTGAGCCGGGTGCAGTTGCCGGACAAGCGCAGGATCGCGATGGATCCGGCCCTCTACACCTGGAAGGGCTACCGGAACTGGGCGGAGAAGGTCCGCCGGGACTGGACCCCTGAAGAGAAGTAAGACCCGTACCTGTTGGCGGATGGCCGCCACGAAGCCGGCACAGACCGGATGCTGGAGCTCCTGACAATCATGTCGGACGACGATAATGACCGCCCCCTGATCCGGAACGAGGACACGCTGGTGCGCCGCGCCTGGATCGATCGTGCCCTGGCCGGGGTGCGCAGCCGCCTGAAGCCGGATGAGCTGGGGGAGGCGCCAGCCCCGCCGGAAGCCCCGCCTGCCGAGGCGGAGCCGGCCGCGGAAGCCGTCCGCCCGAAGCTCTATCTGGTACGTACCGCGGACCGGTAGGAGCGCCTTCAGGCGCGACGCCCCTCCCGCTCGAGACTCGGGGACTCGATTCTCGCGGGAGGGGCGTCGCGCCTGAAGGCGCTCCTACGGAAGCGGTGCCTCTTGAATTCCCGGCCGGCGGCCCTATAAAGACGGTCCCGGTTTCAAGGTAACCACGCCCATGTCCGTCGCTGCGCGCGAAACCCACGGTTTCCAGGCCGAGGTGCAGAAGCTCCTGCACCTCATGATCCACTCCCTCTACAGCAACCGGGAGATCTTTCTCCGGGAGCTGATTTCCAACGCTTCCGACGCCGCCGACCGGCTGCGCTTCGAGGCGCTGGCCAATCCCGCCCTGCTGGAGCCCGATCCCGAACTGAAGGTCCGGGTGGAATACGACCCGGCGGCGAAGACCGTGTCCGTGGTCGACAACGGCATCGGCATGACCCGGGAAGAGGTGATCCGCCAGCTCGGCACCATCGCCCGGTCCGGCACCGGGGAGTTCATCAGCCAGCTCAGCGGCGAGCAGAAGAAGGACGCCAACCTCATCGGCCAGTTCGGCGTGGGTTTCTACTCGGCCTTCATCGTGGCGGACCGGGTGGTCGTCGAGACCCGCCGGGCCGGCGCCCCGGCGGCCGAGGCCGTCCACTGGGAGTCCGACGGGCAGGGCGAGTACAGCGTCGAGACCATCGAGCGCGCCGAACGCGGGACCCGGGTGACCCTGCACCTCCGCGAGGACGCGGCGGAATTCGCCGACGAATTCCGGTTGCGCACCTTGATCCGCAAGTATTCGGACCATATCGCCTTCCCCGTGGTCATGACCACCACCGCGGAAGAGGGCGAGGCGAAGGAGGAGGCCGCGAACGAGGCGAAGGCCCTCTGGACCCGCCCCCGCACGGAGATCACCGACGACGAGTACAGGGAGTTCTACCGGCACGTTTCCCACGACTTCCAGGAGCCACTGACCTGGAGCCACAACAAGGTGGAGGGCAAGCGGGAGTATACGAGCCTGCTCTACGTGCCCGCGCGGGCGCCCTGGGACCTGTGGAACCGCTCCGGGTCCCGGGGGCTCAAGCTCTACGTGAAGCGCGTCTTCATCATGGACGACGCCGAGCAGTTCCTGCCCCTGTACCTGCGCTTCGTCCGGGGCGTGGTGGATTCCGGCGACCTGTCGCTGAACGTGTCCCGGGAACTGCTCCAGCAGGACGCGGTGGTCGAGTCCATGAAGTCCGCGCTGACCAAGCGCGTGCTGGACATGCTGGAGAAGCTCGCGAAGGACGATCCCGCCAAGTACGCCACCTTCTGGAAGGAGTTCGGCCGCGTCCTCAAGGAAGGCCCGGCGGAGGACCACGCCAACCGGGAGAAGATCGCCGGCCTGCTGCGCTTCTCCACCACGCACAATGACAGTCCCCTGCCCGACCAGTCCCTCGCTGACTACATCGGCCGTCGCCAGGGCGAGAAAAAGGTGATCTGGTACCTCACGGCAGACAGCTTCAATGCCGCGAAGTCGAGCCCGCACCTGGAGGTCTTCCGCCAGCGGGGCATCGAGGTACTGCTGCTCACGGACACCATCGACGAGTGGCTGATCGGGCACCTGGGTGAGTTCGATGGCCACGAGTTCCGGGACGTGAAGCGCGGGGAGCTCGAGCTCGACGCCGCCGAAGAGGGCAAGGCCGGGCAGCCGAAGCCCGACGCCGGCGAGCACGCGCCCCTCATCGAGCGGCTCAAGGCGCAGCTGGGCAAGCAGGTGCAGGACGTGCGGCCGACGAACCGTCTGAGCGAGTCCGCCGCCTGCCTGGTGCTCGGCGAGCACGAGATGGGCGCCCAGATGCGCAAGCTCATGCAGGCCACCGGCCAGGCCGTCCCGGAGGTGCAGCCGATCCTGGAGATCAATCCGTCCCACCCGCTCCTCGTGCGGCTGGGTGCGGAGGCCGACGACGCCCGCTTCGCCGACCTGGCCCAGCTGCTCTTCGACCAGGCGAGCATTGCGGAGGGCGGGCAGCTGCCGGATCCGGGTGCCTTCGTGCAGCGGCTCAACCGCGTCCTGCTCGGGTAGGAGCGCCGACCGGCGCGACCGGGAGGCCCCGCCGCCGAGAATCGAGTCCGCGAGTCTCTCGGCGGCGGGGCCTCCCGGTCGCGCCGGTCGGCGCTCCTACAGCGAGATGGAGTCGGTTAACCTTTGGGCATGACAACCGGCCCGCCACCCCGTGAAGCACTGACCCTCGACGGTCCAGCCGGCCGCATCGAGGCGCTGCTCGACACGCCGCCCGGAACGCTGGCGCCGGCGGTGGGCGTGGTGTGCCACCCGCATCCCCAGCACCAGGGGACCATGCTCAACAAGGTGGTGCACACGCTCTGCCGCGCGCTCGGTGACCTGGGGATTCCGGCGGTCCGGTTCAACTTTCGCGGGGTAGGCGCGAGCGAGGGTGCCTACGCGGACGGCATTGGCGAAACCGGGGATGCGCTGGCCGTGGCGGCCTGGGCCAGGCAGCGCTTCCCCGGGGCCGACCTGTGGCTCGCGGGATTCTCCTTCGGCGCCGCGGTGGCGATCCGGGCTGCCGTCGCCACTCCCTGCCGGCAGCTGATCAGCGTGGCGCCCCCGGTGGCGCGGATGGCGAGCCTGCTCGGTGATGCCAGCCCCTCCTGCCCGTGGCTCCTGGTCCAGGGCACCGCCGACGAGGTCGTGCCGGCCGCCGACGTCGAGGCCTGGGCCCAGGGCCGATCGCCGCCGCCCGACCTGGTGCTGCTGCCGGACGTGGACCACTTCTTCCATGGGCGGCTCACGCTGCTCCGGGACACGATAATAGGCCGCGTGGTCCGGCCTGGAGCCCGTTGATGTTGAGCCGCCTGCGCCAGTTCCTGGAAGCCAGTGTCGTTCCGGTGGTCCGGCAGGACCCTGCTGCCCGCGTGCGGCTCGCGGTGGCCGCGCTGCTGGTGGAGCTCGCCCGGGCCGATCACGACGAGCAGGCCGTCGAGCACGAGGCCATCGCCGGGCTCATCGCGCGGCATTTCCAGCTCGACAGTGCGGCGGCGGACGAGCTGCTGGCAGAGGCGCGATCCGCCGTGGACGACTCGGTGTCGCTGCGGGAATTCACCGCGCCCATCCACCAGGAGCTTTCCTACGGGGAGAAGCAGCGCATCATCGGCATGCTCTGGGACGTGGCGCTCGAGGACCGGACCCTCGACAAGTACGAGGACTACCTCATCGGCAAGGTGGCGGAGCTGCTCTACGTCAGCCGCGGCGACGTGATTCGCCTCCGCTTTGAGGCCGGCCAGCGCCGCTCACCGTAGGAGAAATGGGGACAGATTTATTTTAGAAATGGGGACGGATTTATTTTCTATTTCTCCCGAGGGAGAAATAGAAAATAAATCCGTCCCCATTTCTAAAATAAATCTGTCCCCATTTCTCCTACTCCCCGATGAACTGCCGCTGGAACTTCACCGAGAGCGGGGTCGTGGCGTTCTCCGGCGTTGCATTCACCGTGATCACCAGGGTTTCCTCGCCGGCCACGGCCACGTCACCGATGTAGTAGATCGCGTCGCCCTCGCGGATCTCCCGCAGGTTCAGGTCCTTGAACTGGCCGTTCAGGTTCACCGCCTCGGCCGTGACCTTGCCGGCCACCGGAACCCCCGGCGAGCCCTCGGCCTTCCTGACCATCGAGATGTTCACCAGCGCGCGATTGGCGCTGCGCACGATGCCGTAGCTGGTGGCGATTTCCGGCGTCAGGCTGTCCGTGCGGATGGCATTGAAGTACAGCACGTAGTCGCCGAACTCCTTTGAGGAGGATGTGGCGGGCTCCGACGGCGTGGCGACGGTGGCGGCAGGGGGTGCCGGTCTCTGGCCGCAGCCGACGACCAGTCCGGCAAGCAGGAACGATACGCAAGCCAGGCTGGCGGTTCTTCGCGTCGTGTTCATGGGCGTTGGCTCCCCGTTCTTCTGGCGGAACTGCCAGTGTCGACTATAAACCCTCCGTGGACTCAGAGCACGGAGCGGCCGAGCGATGAGCACAGCATGACTGACAGCACCCTGTCGACCGGGAGCAGCATGGAGACTGCCTGGATGGCGATCAGGGCAAACAGTGGTGACAGGTCGAGTCCGCCGATCGCCGGTATCAGGCGCCGGAACGGCGCGAGGACCGGCTCCACGATCGCAGCGACGAGCGCCGCTCCCGGGTTGTAGCCGCCGGGGCTTACCCAGCTCAGGACCACGTAGATGATGATCGACCAGGTGAAGATGCTGAGCGCGAGGCGGGCCACGTTGAGCAGCGCAAGCGCCAGGATCGGCAGGACCTCCGGCTCCCCGATGCAGCCGATGCGGACCACCAGTGCCGTGGCCACGACCTGCAGCCCCACCAGGACCAGGACGGTCGCCGTGTCGACTCGGCCGATTGGCGGCAGCAGGCGCCGCAGCGGAATGACCAGGGGGTTCGTCACGCGCAGGATGAACTGCACGAGCGGATTGCGTTTGTCCACCGCCGCCCACTGCAGCAGCAGCCGCAGGGCAAAGGTGAGGATGTAGAGGTCGAACAGGGTCCGCAGGATGAAGACGAGGGCGTTCCGCATGGTCCTACTTCCCTGCCGGCGCCCGGCCGAGCTCGGCCGACCGGTCCCGTGCGGCAGCCAGTGCCTGGCGGACGATGGCGTCCAGTTTCGCGGCTTCGAAGACCCGGAGGGCCGCCGCCGTCGTGCCGCCCGGGGACGTCACCGCGGCCCGGAGCCGGCCCGGCTCCGCCTTCGTCTCGATTACCAGGCGCGCAGCGCCGAGGGCCGTTTCACGGGTCAGCGCGGCCGCCAGTTCGGCGGGCAGTCCGAGCTCGACCGCCGCGCGCTCCATGTGTTCCATCAGCAGGTAGAAGTACGCCGGCCCACTGCCGGACACCGCGGTGACGGCATCCATGAGGGACTCGTCCTGCAGCCAGACGGCCTGGCCGGTGGACGAGGCGACGTACTGCGCAACCTGCCGCTCCGCTTCACCCACGCTGGCAGAGGCGGCGAGGCCCGAGATGCCGGCGCCGATCGTGGCGGGCTGGTTGGGCATGACCCGCACCAGGGGCGTGGCCGCCCCGAACCAGCCGCGCAGGGAGTCCAGCGTGATTCCCGCTGCCACGGACAGGATCAGCTGACCGGCTCGCCGCGGGCCCGCGGCGAGCTGCTGCGCGACGCCGGCCATGAGCTGGGGCTTTACCGCGAGGACGAGGACGTCCGCCGTCCGCGCCACCTCCCGGTTCTCCGCGTGGATCCCCAGGCCTGCGTGCAGGGCGACCACCTGTTCGAGCTGGGCCGGGTCGGGATCCGCGACCTGGATCCGGCCGGCGGGATGTCCCGCGTGCAGGAGGCCGCGGACCAGGGCGCGGGCCATGTTGCCTCCGCCGATCAGGCCGATGGTCAGGTTCTCGAAAGTCATGGGTCTCTGCTCACGTTCGTTCGCCGAACAATGCCGTCCCGATGCGAATCATTGTGCTGCCTTCCTCGATCGCCGTCTCGAAGTCGTCCGACATCCCCATCGACAGGGTGTCGAGCTCGTGACCGCGGGCATTGAGATCGTCGAGGAGGTCCCGGGCAGCGCGATATTCCGCGCGCAAGGCCTCCGCGTCGAGGCCCGCGTGGGGCAGGAGCATAAGGCCCCGGAGACGGACCCGGGGCAGCCCGCTGATCAACGCTGCCAGGGCCGGTACGTCCCGGCGCGGGCAGCCGGCCCGCGACGCCCCGCTGGCCGCGTCCCCGGGCGGGCCGGCCGCGACGGGCTCCAGCTGGATGCATACATGGAGTGGTTCCCCGTGATGGGGCCGCTGGGCCGACAGCCGCTCGGCAATCCGGGCAGACGTCACAGTCTGGGCCCAGGCAAAGTTCAGGGCGATCTCGCGGGTCTTGTTGGACTGGATCCGGCCGATGAAATGCCAGGTTGCATCACGGCCGGCGGCCGCGATCTTCGGCAATGCTTCCTGCAGGTAGTTTTCGCCAAAGTGGCCAAGGCCGGTCGCAAGGGCCTCCCGCACGACGGTTGCCGGGTGGCCCTTGGTGACGGCCACCAGGGTCACGGGGCCGGCGCGCCTGCCCTGCGCCGCCGCCCTGGCTGATGCCCGGGCGATACGGGCGTGAATTTCGCCCAGATGATCCGTGATTCCCGTCACGACCACCCCGTTGACCCGGCTGTACTATGTTCACCGCCTGATCCGGTTATGCAAACCGGGGTGTGGGCCGGGGCATGGGCCGCGGGCACGGGCTGGGGACAAAGATGGCTGTTGATATCGCGCAACTTCTCGCCTTTGCGGTGAAGAGCAAGGCGTCGGACCTGCACCTGTCCGCGGGCGTGCCGCCGATGATTCGGGTGGACGGCGACGTCAAGCGGGTCAACATGCCGGCGCTGGCGCACAAGGATGTTCATAGCATGATCTATGACATCATGAACGACAAGCAGCGCAAGGACTACGAGGAGTTCCTGGAGACGGACTTCTCCTTCGAGATTCCCAAGCTGGCCCGCTTCCGGGTCAACGCCTACAACCAGATGCGTGGTGCCGGCGCCGTCTTCCGGACCATTCCCTCGATCATCCAGACGCTGGAGGACCTGAAGGCCCCGGCGATCTTCCGCGACATCTCCATGTATCCCCGCGGCATCGTGCTCGTGACCGGCCCGACCGGCTCGGGCAAGTCCACCACGCTCGCGGCGATGATCGACTACATCAACGACAACAAGCCCGATCACATCCTGACGATCGAGGACCCGATCGAGTTCGTGCACGAGAGCAAGCGCTGCCTGATCAACCAGCGGGAGGTCCACAAGGACACCCTGGGATTCAGCGAGGCGTTGCGCTCGGCGCTGCGCGAGGACCCGGACGTGATCCTAGTCGGCGAAATGCGCGACCTGGAGACCATCCGGCTCGCCCTGACGGCGGCCGAGACCGGCCACCTCGTCTTCGGCACCCTGCACACCAGTTCGGCGGCAAAGACGATGGACCGCATCATCGACGTGTTCCCGGCCCAGGAAAAGGAAATGGTCCGGGCCATGCTCTCGGAGTCGCTCCGCGCGGTCATATCCCAGGCGCTGCTGAAGCGCATCGGCGGCGGCCGCGTCGCTGCCCACGAGATCATGATCGGCACGCCGGCCATCCGGAACCTGATTCGCGAGGGCAAGGTGGCCCAGATGTACTCCGCGATCCAGACCGGGGTGAAGGAAGGCATGCAGACCCTCGATCAGTGCCTGCAGGATCTCCTCTCCAAGGGTGTCATCACCAAGGAAGAGGCCCGGTTCAAGGCGCAGAACAAGGACAGCTTCTAGTTTTCAGAATGGCGGGGTGGGCCAGGACGGCCCCCGGGAGTCAAGGCGATGGAACGCGACCAGGCAACAAAGCTGATTCAGGGCCTCCTGAAGAAGATGGTGGACAAGAACGGGTCCGACCTCTTCATCACCACGGGCTTTCCGCCCGCCATCAAGATCGATGGCGAGATCCACCGGGCCGCGGAGCAGCCGCTGACCAGCGACCAGAGCGCGATCATCGTGCGCTCGATCATGAACGACCGCCAGGCGCGGGAATTCGACGCATCGAAGGAATGCAACTTCGCGATCAGCCCCCAGGGCATCGGCCGTTTCCGCGTCAGCGCCTTCATCCAGCAGGGGCAGGTGGGCGCCGTGCTCCGGCGCATCATCACCAAGATCCCGACCCTCGAGGAGCTCGAGCTGCCGCCCATCATGTCGGACGTGGCCATGACCAAGCGCGGCCTCGTGATCGTCGTCGGCGCCACCGGCTCGGGAAAGTCCACCACGCTGGCGGCGATGGTCCATCACCGGAACATGAACAGCCGCGGCCACATCGTGACGGTCGAGGACCCCGTCGAATACGTCCACCCCCACGGGCGCTGCGTCGTCACCCAGCGCGAGGTCGGCGTCGACACCGAGAGCTGGCACTCCGCGCTGAAGAACACCCTGCGCCAGGCGCCCGATGTCATCCTGATCGGCGAGATCCGGGACCGGGAGACCATGGAGTTCGGCATCCAGTTCGCCGAGACCGGCCACCTGTGCCTCGCAACCCTCCACGCCAACAGCGCCAACCAGGCGCTCGACCGCATCATCAACTTCTTCCCCGAGGAGAAGCGCGGCCAGCTGCTGATGGACATGTCGCTGAACGTCAAGGCGCTGATCTCCCAGCGGCTGATTCCGCGCCAGGCGGGCGAGGGGCGCATTGCCGCCATGGAAGTGATGCTGCAGTCGCCGCTGATCTCCGACCTGATCTTCAAGGGCGAGGTGCTGCGCATCAAGGAGATCATGGCCAAGTCCACCCGCATGGGCATGCAGACCTTCGATCAGGACCTCTTCAATCTCTACGAGAACAACAAGATCTCGTATGACGAGGCGATGCGCAATTCCGACTCCAAGAACGAGCTGCGGCTGCGCATCAAGCTCGAGAGCAAGCGGGACAGGACCGCCGCCGCGGACGACTCGGGCGGCCTGACCATGATGGAGGATGAGAAGAAGGCGGCGCTCTACTAAGGCTGGCTCATGAACGTTCAACCACTTTTCAACCTCATGGTGGAGAAACGGGCCTCGGACCTGTTCCTCACCTGCTTCGCCCCGGTCAAGATCAAGATCGACGGCAAGATCATCCCGGTGAACAAGCTGGAACTGACGCCCCAGATGGTGCGCCAGGCCGCCATGGAGCTGATGACCGGCGAGCAGCTTGAGGAGTTCAACCGGGAGCTGGAGATCGACTTCGCCGTCTCGAAGCCGGGTCTCGGCCGGTTCCGCGTGAACATCTTCCACCAGCGCGGGAACGTGGCGCTGGTGATGCGCTACATCACCTGCGACCTGCCTGATCTCGACACGCTGGGTATGCCGCCGATACTCAAGGATCTCGTCATGTTCCGGCGGGGCCTGGTGCTGATGGTGGGCGCGACAGGTTCCGGCAAGTCCACGACCCTCGCGGGCATGATCAACTACCGGAACGAGAAGACCGCGTCCCACATCATCACGATCGAGGATCCGATCGAGTTTCTGCACGCCAACAAGAAGTCGATCATCAACCAGCGGGAAGTCGGGGTGGACACAAAGTCCTACGCCCGGGCCCTCAAGAGCGCGATGCGCGAGGCGCCGGACGTGATACTGGTGGGCGAGGTCCGCGACCGGGACACGATGCAGACCACCATCGACCTTGCAGGCACCGGCCACCTGGCCGTGGCGACGCTCCACTCGAACAACGCCCCGGAGACCCTCGACCGCATCATCAACCTGTTCCCCGAGGAACAGCACCCGCAGGTCTACATGGACCTCTCCCAGTACCTTCGGGCCATCATCTCCCAGCGGCTGATCCGGGGCATCGATGGCCAGCGCGTGGCCGCCGTGGAGGTCATGCTCAACACCCCGCGCATCGCGGAGCTGATCCAGCGCGGCGACGTGAGCAAGGTGAAGGAGTCCTTCCGGGACAGCACGGAACAGGGCATGCAGACGTTCGACCAGTCCCTCCTCAAGCTCTACAAGGACGGCAAGGTCTCCATGGAGGAGGCGCTGGCCAACGCCGACTCCCGGTCGAACCTCGAGGCGCAGATCCACTTCGCGTAATTGGGGACATGCCTCATTTTGGCAGTGCAAGGGCCGCCCTTGCACTGCCAAAATGAGGCATGTCCCCCAGCCTATACTGCGCGGCATGAGCCAGCCCGCATCCCCGTCGTTCGCCACGCTCCAGCTTCCGCCGCCGCTCGCCCGTGCCATCCAGGTGCTCGGCTTCGGGGGCATGACGCCCGTGCAGGAGCACGCGCTGCCCGGCCTGCTCGGCGGCAGGGACGTGATCGCCCAGGCGCGCACGGGCAGCGGCAAGACGGTGGCCTTCGGCCTCGGCCTGCTGGCCCGCGCCGACGTGGAGAGCGACCGGGTGCAGGCGCTGGTGCTCTGCCCGACCCGGGAGCTGGCAGACCAGGTGGGCACCGAGGTGAGGCGGCTGGCGCGCTTCGTTCCGAACCTCCGGGTGGTGACCCTGTGCGGCGGCGTGCCGGTCCGGACCCAGACACCGTCGCTGCAGGTGGCCCCCCACGTCGTCGTCGGCACGCCGGGCCGCATCCTGGATCACCTGCAGCGCGGGACCATCGACCTGGCCGGCCTGCGGGTCCTGGTCCTCGACGAGGCCGACCGGATGCTCGACATGGGCTTCCTGGAGGCGATCAGCGCCGTCGTCGAGCGCGCCCCGACGGCGCGCCAGACCCTGCTGTTCTCCGCGACCTGGCCGGACGAGATCCGTTCCCTGAGCCGCCGCCTGCAGCGCGATCCACTCGAGGTCACGGTCGACACCGTCGCCCCGGCCGGGGACATCGAGCAGCTCTTCTTCGACGTGGCGCCGGCGCAGAAGGGCGAGGCCCTGGTGGCCCTTCTCCTGCACTACCGGCCGGAAACGGCGCTGGTCTTCTGCCAGACCCGCAACGACGTCCGCGACGTGGCGGCCGGCCTGGCGGAGCGCGGCTTCTCAGTGCTCGCCCTGCACGGCGAGATGGACCAGCGCGAGCGGGACGAGGCCCTCCTGCGCTTCGCCAACCGGAGCTGCGCCGTGCTCGTCGCGACCGACGTCGCCGCCCGGGGCCTCGACATCAAGGGGCTGTCGGCCGTCGTGTCGTGGGAGCTGCCACCGGATCCCGACGTGCACCTGCACCGGATCGGCCGCACCGGGCGCGCCGGCGAGAAGGGCCTGTCGCTCGCGCTCGTCGCGCCCCGCGAGATTGAACGGGCCGCCGCGGTGGAGGTTCGCTCCGGCGTCCCGGCGAGCTGGACGGCGTTGCCCGCGGTCAACGGCACGCCCGCGCCCGCGCCCATGACGACGCTCACGATCGATGGCGGTCGCCAGGACAAGCTTCGCCCCGGCGACCTGCTGGGCGCACTCACTGGCGACGTCGGGCTGCCGGGCGATGCCATCGGCAAGATCGACATCATGGCCCGCCGTGCCTACGTTGCCGTGCGCCGTGACCGCGCCGAGACCGCGTTGCGTGGCCTGCGCGCCGGCAGGATCAAGGGGAGGACCTTCCGCGTTGCCCGGCTCGGGGGCGCAGGGTGACGTCCCGCCCCCAGCCCCGGAATCCCCTTCACGGCATCACCCTGGAGGCGATCGTCACCGGCCTGGTGGCCTCGATGGGCTGGGAGGAGCTCGGCCGGCGCATCCCGATCCGCTGCTTCACTAACGACCCCAGCGTGGCCTCGAGCCTCAGGTTCCTGCGCCGGACGCCCTGGGCGCGCTCGAAGGTCGAGGCGCTCTACCTGGAAGTGCGGCAGGCGCCCAAGTGAGTCCGGGTGCCCCGGGCAACCTTCCGCCCTGCGTGGTGCACGAGGACGACGACCTGCTGGTCGTCAACAAGCCGCCGGGCTGGAACACCCACGCACCAGCGCCCCACGCCGGGGAGGGCATCTACGACTGGCTGAAGCATCGGGAGCCCCGGTGGGCCCGGCTGGCCATCGTCCACCGGCTCGACAAGGACACCAGCGGCCTGCTGGTCTTCGGCAAGACCGTCGATGCCAACCGGTCGCTCACGGCGCAGTTCACGGCCCGGGAGGTGCACAAGCGCTACACGCTCGTGACCGACCGGCCGGTGACGCGCGATGAGTTCACCGCCGTGTCGGCCATCGTCCGTGCCGGCGATCACTACCAGTCGGTGCCACTGGCTGCCGGAGGGGACCGGGCCGAGACCCGCTTCCGCGTGGTGAGCCGCGATACCGGCCGCACGGTGCTCGAAGCCGAGCCCGTCACGGGACGGACCCACCAGATCCGCGTCCATGCTGCCGCTGAGGGCCTGCCCCTCCTGGGGGATCCGCTGTATGGCGGGGCTCCCGGGGACCGGCTCCACCTGCATGCCACAGCGCTGGAGTTCCGCCATCCGCGCACCGGGCAGGCCGTGCATTTCGAGGCGACCCCCGATTTCATTACTCCAGCTGCCCGGCAGCTGCGCGACGCCATCATCGACCGCAGGGTCACGGATGCCTTTCGCGCCGTCCACGGCGGCGGGGATGGCGAACCCGGCCGGTACCGGGACCGGCTTGGGGAGTGGCAGCTGTTCCAGGGCGAAGCCGGGCCAGCTGCCGCGGAGGCCAGCGCCCTGCTGGGCCCCACGGAGGGCCCGCCGGCCGTGCGCGGCGTCTACTTCAAGCGGCTGCTCCGCCACGTCCGGAAGACCCCCGTCGCCGAGGCCTCGCCGCAGTGCCTGGCGGGAGCCCCGGCGCCGGAACGCTTTGTGGTCACCGAGAACGGCGTGACCTTCGAGCTCAGCTTCGCCGAGGGCTATTCAACCGGCCTCTTCCTGGACCAGCGGGACAACCGGCGGCGCCTGCTCCACGGCCACGTGGCCGCGAATTTTCCGCTCTACGGTGAGGAAGTGATTCCCGCCCCGGAGGTGCTCAACTGCTTCGCCTACACCTGCGCCTTCAGCGTGTGCGCCGCGCTGGGCGGCGCCCGGACCACCAGCCTGGACCTGTCCCGCAAGTACCTGGACTGGGGCCGGCGCAATTTCGAACTGAATGCCCTGGACCCGGCCGCCCACGATTTCATCTACGGCGATGCCTTCGACTGGCTGAAGCGGCTCGGGAAGAAGGGCCGGTCATTTGACGTAATCCTGCTCGATCCTCCGACCTTCTCCCGGTCCCCGGGCCGGGGAGACTTTCGCGCCGAGACCGACTACGGCCGGCTGGTGTCGCTGGCACTGCCGCTGCTCCGGCCGCGGGGCGTGCTGCTCGCCTCGACCAACACGGCGCGGCTGTCCGCCGTCTCCTTCATCGGGCAGGTCCACGCGGCCATCGGCGAGGCGGGGCGCCGCATCGTCCAGGACCACTACGTGCCCCAGCCGCCGGACTTCCCGGTCACGCGGGAGGAGCCGGCATACCTCAAGACGCTTTGGCTCCGGCTGGACGGGGCCACCGGGCGCTGACCGGCCGGGGTGCCCATTGACGTCGCGGCCGCCTTGGGCGAACAATGCCGCAACATAACAAGAAGCCGGATCCATCCCGTCCCGCGGCGTCCGCCGCCGATCCGGAAGGAGAACCGCCCGATGCGCTGCCATCAGCTTCTCTCCGCGTGCCTCGTTTCCCTGGCGCTGTGCGCAACGGCGCAGGCCCAGCTCACCTACACGATCGAGGAACTGGCCCTGCTGCCTGGCTCGGCGGAAGCCCAGGTCAATGCCGTGAACGCCAGCGGGGCGGCGGTGGGCGGGACGAAGCCCGCCAGCGGCAGCTATGGGTCGGCGCTCTGGCCGGCGGGAAGCGGCACGGCGACGAACCTGGCGACGACGATCGGGCGGCCGACCACCGTGGCCAACGCGATCAACGGCTCCGGGCACATCGTCCTGCAGGCGCTGGCCAACGGGGCCACGGACCTGACCGCGCACCTCTGGAACGGCAGCACACTGACCAACCTCGGCAAGTTTGGCACCGGCGTCCCGGGCTTCAGCGGCCTCGGCAGCATTGCCACGGCCATGAACGACGCCGGCCAGGTGGTCGGCCGCGCCTGGAACTCGCCGACGGACACCGGAACCTACCGCGCCTTCAGCTGGCAGGGTGGTGTGCTTACCGACCTGGGCCTGGCCGGCGGCTGCGACACGTCCGAGGCCTACGACATCAACAGCACCGGCCAGATCATCGGCCGGGTGGTCGGTGGGGCGTGCGGCGCCGTCAGCTCGGCTGTCGTCTGGGCCAGTGCCGCGTCGGCGGCGGTGACCATCGACAGTCTCCTGACCACGGCCGGCATTCCGCGTCCCAATGGCGTGCGCTTCGCCACGGGAATCAGCGACAGCGGCGCCCTGCTCGTGCAGGAAGTGGTGAGCAGCAAGGGTCGCTGCCTGATCATCACGTCGCCACCTGGCGTCACCGTGACCGAGCTCGGCTGGATCGGCACCGACGCGCAGTTCCTGACCAACTGCTCACCGGGGAAGATCAATAATCTGGGCGAAGCCGTGGCCACCCAGGCCGGCGCCAGCGACGACCTGGCCCTGCTCTGGTCCGGCGGCACGCTCCACGACCTGAACACGCTGCTGGACGCGCCGTCGGCCGCCGCCTGGGACCTCGAGTCCGCGGTGGACATCACCGACAGCGGGACGGTCGTCGGCGTCGGCCGCTTCAACGGCCAACTCCGTGGCTACCGGGCCACGCGCACCGGCGGCGGCAGCGGCAGCGTCGCGGTCAGCGACTCGGTGGGCACAGCGGACGACAAGAGCCTGCCCTTCGGGGCGGTCACCATCGGACTCGGGACCATCGGCACGGTCACCGTGACCAACGGCACCGCGGGCGCCGCCGCCATTGCCATCACCGACGGCCTCTCGGCGCCGTTCGGCATCGCCGATCCCGGCGACTGCACGCTCACGCTGCAGCCCACCGAGACCTGCACGATCACCATCACCTACGACCCCACCGCGGCCGTCGGCTCCACGGACTCCCTCACCCTCGATCTCGGCGGCACGCCGGCGGTGGTCAGCGTCTCGGGCACGGGCCGGACGGCGACCACCAGTATCACCGACTCCATCAGCCCGGACACTGACGCGACCGTGCCCTTCGGCAACACGGTGCTGGTGGGCGGCTCGGGCACGGCGACCGTGACGGTCCGGAACACGGACCTGGTGCCGGTGAACGTCGCGGTCAACGAGGGCCTGGCCATGCCCTTCAGCTTCCAGAACGCCACGGCCTGCAACGTGACGCTGCTGCCCAACCAGACCTGCGTGCTAACCGTGGTGTTCGCACCCGCCGTCGCGGGCGCCGTCAGCGACGCCTTCACGCTCGACGCCGGCGGGATCGCCACCGTGGTGAGCGTCACCGGCGCGCCCGGCCTGCCCAGCGCCGACTTCCAGGTCACCCAGTCGGCGGACAACCTGGTGCTGCAGCCGGGCGTCAGCGGCTCCGACCTGACCACCTTCACGGTGACGGCGAAGAACAACGGTCCCGACCCCGCGGCCGCCACGGTCACCGACCTGCTGCCTGCAGGTCTCAATTTCGTCAGCGCCGCCCCGGGCCAGGGCACCTACACCCAGGGCACGGGCATCTGGGACGTCGGCGTCCTCGCCAGCGGCGCGCAGGCGACCCTGCAGATCCAGGCCCAGGCCGCCGGCAGTGCATCGGGCTGTCTCCTCAACGCAGCCACTGTTGCAGTTGTAGCGCCGGCCGTGGACGCGCTGTCCGGCAATAACAGCGCAGGGCTGTCGATCGGCGCGCCGAATTGCGGGGACGTGGCCATAACCGCAAGCTCGATCGCCGACGACATCAATTTCCTGCCCAGCGATGGCCAGCTCGGATTCTCGATCAGTCACGCGCTCACCGTCCGCAACAACGGACCCTCGGCGGTGTCCGGCGTGGTCCTGCGTCGGGTCTCCTATGCGTTCTCCGGCGGTACGAATCTGCCACCCCAAGACTTCCCCATCGGTAACCTCGCGGCTGGCGCATCGATCGACGTGGTGATCTACTCCGACGACGATCTGGACGCATCGCTGGGCGACTCCACTGTGGCGTGGTCCGCTGTCGTGAGCGCCGACGAGCCCGACCCTGTTCCTGCCAACGATTCGGATTCCGGCGGTTACACGATCGCGGGATTCGGCGGCAGCAGCAGTTCGGGCGGCTGCTTCATCGCCACCGCCGCCTACGGTTCCTACCTGGATCCGGAGGTCCTGGTGCTGCGCCAGTTCCGGGACCAGGTCCTCCTGGCGAGCGCGTTGGGTCGGGCCTTCGTCGGCTGGTACTACCGGGTGTCGCCGCCCATCGCCGCCTACATCCGCGAGCGGGATGGCCTGCGCCTCGCGGCCCGGGTGGCGCTGACTCCGGTGGTCTACGCGATCAAGTATCCGGCGCCGGCCAGCCTGCTGCTGTTCTCGCTGACGCTGCTCCCGGTCGTGACGCGCCGCCGCTACTGATGGTGCATAGATGATTCGCGACGTTGCGCGAATGGCCGCGCAGTCCCGGGAACTGATCAGCCGGGACCCGGCTTCCGCGCGTCGGCCAGCTGCTCCGGCGTCATCTCGGCGATCAGGCTCTCGAGCGTCGCCGCCGCCTTCTGGTGGCCCCTGGCTGCCGCCCGGCTGTACCACCGGAAGGCTTCGACGAAATCCACCCGCACGCCCTGGCCGGACGCAAAGGCCACGCCGAGATTGAACTGGGCATCGGCATCGCCCTGGTCGGCTGCCCTCCGGTACCAGGACAGCGCGGCCGCGTAGTCGGGTGGCACGCCGTCGTTGCTGGACAGCAGGACTCCCAGGTTGAACTGGGCCGCGGGGAAGCCCTGGCTGGCCGCCCGCGTGTACCACTCGATGGCCCGGGCATAGTCCTTCGGCACGCCCTGGCCGTTCGCGTGGAGGTACCCCAGGTTGTACTGGGCGCGGGCGTCGCCATTGACGGCCAGCACCTCCCAGATCCGCGCGGCGGCGGCGAAGTCGCCGCGCCGGGCCGCGGCGAGACCCTCCCTGAACGGATCCGGATTACCCACTGAAGCGCCGCGCCGCCGCCTAGTCCGCGACGGTACGGTAGCGGTCCACCCGTGACGCGCGGATCTGCCGGCGGCGCTCGGCCGTCGAGCATTCCTTCTGCGCCACCCAGAAGATGTGCTTGCAGAAGAGCGTCGTCGGGGAGAGGTTCAGCTTGAGGTGTTCCCACCAGACCGGCTTGCCCACCTCTTCCGGGATGGATTTCCGCTGCTTCCTCGCATAGGTCCGGTAGGCCAGCAGCGAGGCCAGTGCGATGACCGGGTAGAGGAGCACGCCGAACACGACCGATGAGCCGCCGATGTCCGTGCGCCGGCGTTCCGTCACGCGGAAGCCCGCGATGCCGAGGAGCGTGTTGAGGCGCTGGACGCCGATGAGGAACAGGTGGCCGAAGTAGATCCGGTCCACGTCGGTGTCGGTGACCCACACGGTATCCACCACGGATGGAGGCATGCGCCGCCAGGAGTCGTTCTCCACCAGAAGGTGGGCCAGGCGCGCGCGGGCGTGGGAGATGCTCGGGCAGGTGATGACGAGCTGGCCACCCGGCTTCAGGATGCGATTGAACTCGCACAGCACGGCGAGCTGGTCCGGGATGTGCTCGATGCCCTCCTGGCAGATCACGTAGTCGGCACACTCATCGGCCAGCGGGAGCGGCTGCCGGAGGTCGGCCATCCGGGCGGTGATGCCCGGCGCCTTCATGAACTTGGGGAAGAGGTCCAGCGCGATCACGTCGGCGCCCCGCTGGCGGAAGATATGGCTGGCCCGGCCGTCGCCGCACGGGATGTCCACCACGGTCTTGCCGGTGAGGTCGGGCAGGCCGGCGTAGTAGTCGTAGATGAAGCGCTTCCCGCTGGTGGCCGGGAAGATGACCTCGCCGCTGGCCGGGTCGATGACGGTGCAGGTTTCTGACATGGTGCCGGGATCAGGACGAGTCGCGGCAGGCCGCCGCAGGCGTGATTATGCGGGTGCGTCGCCGGCGGTCAACCTGGCCCGCCGCCGTGGTGACGCCCCCGCCTGGTCTCCATTACACTGGATTGGAGAAGCCTGCCTCGTGGCAGACGTGCAATGGGTGCCGCGTGATCCAGGAAGCCAGCCAGAAGCTGTCCGGCGAGGCCATCATCCTCATGTACCACCACTGCGCCCGGTTACCCCCCGATGCGGCGATCAGGGGCCTGTACGTCACGCCCCGGCAGTTCGCCTGGCAGATGGACTGGCTGACGCGGCGGAACGTGCGCTTCTGCACCTTCAATGACCTGCAGGGGCCTGGCAACGACCTGCCGGATGCTGCCACGGAAGTGCCGGCCCGCCCCCGGGTGGTGGTGACCTTCGATGACGGCCTCCGGGACGTCTACGAGAACGCCTTTCCCGTGCTCGCGGAGCGCCACATTCCGGCGGTCGTCTTTCCCGTCGTGGGCGACATCGGCAAGAGCGGCGTGGTCTGGAATGAAAACAAGGACAAGAGCCCCCAGTCCCTGATGTCCGAGGCGCAGATCCGGGAGATGGCGGCTGCCGGCACCGAATTCGGTTCCCACCTCTGGGAGCACCGGAATGCGAGCCGCCTCGCGCCTGCAGAACTGCGGGAGCAGCTCGCACGCTCCCGGGACGAGCTCGCCCGGATCACGGGACGGGAAATCACCAGCATCGCGTATCCCTACGGCGATTACTCGGCCGATGTGGTGGCCGAGACGGCCCGCGCGGGTTATCGATATGCGGTCACGACGAAGCAGGGCAGCAACCGGGGCGCGCCGCTGCTCGAGCTGCGCCGCTATGCCATCAAGGGCGTCAGCCTGCTGCACCCCCTGCGGTTCATCCGGACGATGCGTCGCGTGCTCGCCGCCGCGTCCTCCACGGCATGACCACCGCTCCCCGGCGCTCCTCCGCCCGCGGCAACTACGCGAAGCTGATCGCGCTGCTGAAGGCGCACCCCCGCAGGGGCCTGGTGCTGGATTGCCCCTGCGGGCAGGGGGCGCTCGCCCAGCTGCTGCTTGCGGAGGGCTTTTCCGACCTGGAGGTGGCCGACTACACCCCGGAGCTCTACCTGCTCCCGGCACCGAAGCCGCTTCGCGCCGACCTGAACGGCCCGCTGCCCTGGCCGGACGGGCATTTCGAGGTGGCCATCTGCTGCGACGGCATGAGCGACATCGGGTTCCAGCGCAACGCCGTTGCCGAGTTTCACCGCATCCTGCGCCCGGGTGGGGCGCTGCTCATCTCCCTGCCGAACGTACTGAACTTCCGGTCACGCCTGCGCTTCCTCTTCACGGGCTTCATGAACAAGTTCCGTCGCCCGCTTGACGAGCTGCACGGGCAGAGCACGACCCGGCCCGTGCCCTGGTGGGAGCTGCGCTACATGCTGGTCCGGGAAGGCTTCGAGATCACCACGCTGACCTGCAACCGGGTGAAGGTCGCGGAGGCCCTGATGGCGCCGCTGCTGCTTTTCACGCTGCCGGCCCTGCTGTGGAGCCTGTTCAGGGGCCGCGGGCGCCGCGACGAGGCACCCTACTGGAACGAAGTCCACCGGGACCTCAACAGTCTTCCGGTGTTGTTTGGCGAAAGCCTTATCATTGGGGCTCGGCGGAAATCATGAACACAGCCAATGCACAGGCCGGAGCGAAGGCGGCGGCCAGGCCCATCGACTGGTCCGAACGGGCCAGCTTCACCTGCCGGCTCTGCGACTGCCCGGACCTGCGCCTCTACTACACCCTCGGCAACGATCACCAGTTCCGCTACTACCGCTGCACCAGCTGCGGCCTCGTGAACTATGACCTCGCTGGCGGCACAGAGCAGGGGCAGTACACGACGATCGTCGTCGACCCGCGGGACGACACCAACTCCCGCAACCACGACAACGACCAGGCCTTCCTGTTCCTGCAGAAGCACGTGCCGGTGCCGGGTCGCCTGATCGACATCGGCTGCGGCAACGGGCGCCTGCTGTGGGTGGCGAAGAAGGCAGGTTGGCAGGTGAAGGGCCTGGAGCTCGGCGCCGATATGGCGCGCTACGCGGCCGGCGTCGTGGGCTGCGAGATCGTCGCCAACGACTTCCTGGCCGACGAGCCGCCGCCGGAAGACCGGGAGGCCTTCGACGTGGTCAGCCTGCGCCACGTGCTCGAGCATCTCCCGTATCCGCGCCTCGCCATGGAGAAGATCAGCGGCCTGCTCCGTCCCGGCGGCTACCTGCTGATCGAGATCCCGAACATCGAGGGCTGGAGCAAGCGCTGGGTGCGCTTCATCACCCGCACCGGGCTGCACAAGCGGCGTTTCCCGCCGGACCTGATGCCCGGCCACTGCTGCGAGTACTCGCGGGAGTCGTTCACGGCGCTCATGGAGCGCAGCGGGTACCGGGTCCTCCACTGGGAGACCTATACCAAGAAGAAGATCGGCAACGGGCTGCTGAACCGCTTCCCCGTCGGCACCAAGGCTCGGGCCCTGGTGCAGCGCCTGCCGGCCTGAGCGTGATGCCGACGCCCTGCTTCTTCGCACTGGGCGAGAGTGGAGAGCTGGGCGCACGGGTGGCGCTCGACGCGGGCATGGCCCTTGCCCCGCTGGAAGAGCGGCGCTTCGAGGGCGGCGAATTCAAGCTCCGGCCGCTCGAGTCGGTGCGCGGCCGGACAGCATTTGTCCTCGAGTCCCTGGCCGGCACGGAAGAGTATCCCGTGGCGGAGCGCCTGGTGCGCCTGCTGTTCCTCCTTGGCGTGCTGCGCGACGCGGGCGCGGTGCGCCGGGTCGCCGTGATCCCGTACCTCGCCTTCGCGCGCAAGGAGCGCCGCACCCAGGTCCGGGATCCGGTCAACACCCGTTATGTGGCGCAGCTGCTGGAGGCCTCCGGTGCCGATCAGCTCGTTACGCTGGATGTCCACAACCCCGCGGCTCTCGACAACGCCTTCCGGATCCCCGTCGACCACCTCAGTGCGCTGCCGATGATGGCGGATCACTACGCGACGCGCTCCGGTGTCGGGCCGCTGGTCGTGATGTCGCCCGACGTGGGCGGCATCAAGCGGGCGCAACTGTTCAGGGAGCTTCTCGAAGAGCGCCTCGGCCGGACGGTGGAACTGGCTTTCGTCGAGAAGCGCCGGGCCCTGGACGTCGTCTCCGGTGGCACGGTGGTCGGCATGGGCGGCGACCAGCCGACCGTGATCGTTCTCGATGACCTGTGCGCAACCGGCGGCACCCTGATCCGTGCGGCGAACATCTGCCGGGATGCCGGCGCAGCCGCGGTGCACGTGGCCGTGACGCACGCGCCGCTCCGGCAGGGTGTCGACGCGCTGTTGCAGGCCGAAGCCATCGATCGCATCGTCGTGACCGACAGCGTCGGGGCTCCGTGGGTCCCGCCGGAGTCTTCAGCCCCGCGGGACGGCAAGCTGGTATCGCTCCCGGTAGCCCCGCTGCTGGGCCAGGCCCTGGGCCGCCTAGTGTCCGGCAGGCCGCTTGCGCCGCTGCTACGGCGCTGGCCGGCCGGCCCCGACGACTGAGGGCAAGCCATCGCGCCGGACGCGACGCACTGCGGCCTGGGCGTGGCGCAGGGCGTCCGCGACGTAGGAATTCGCCCTGGCCCGCCAGTGCCGGGCGGGAAAGCGGCGATCCCGCAGGTGCCACGCCGCGATCTTGGCGCGGGTGAGGGCGCGCTGGCTCATGTAGAAGTGCATGAGGGCCTCGGGAATCTCGTCCTGCATGGCCCTGCGATACCTGCCCACCAGCTCGTCACCCGCCCCGGCGTGCCCGAGCCTGGCGCATTCCAGCGCCAGGAAGGCCATCTCCTCGGCCGGGTCGAGGCGTCGCAGATCCCGGTTGAACTCGAGGCAGTCGATCACGCAGGCCGGCGGTCCCAGGCAGACGTGCTCCGGCCGCAGGTCGCCGTGGCCGTCCACGAGCCTCCGGGCGCGGGAGGCCAGCAACGACCTCGCCCGCGCCATGAACTCGAGCTGGAGGCGGATTGCGGCGTCGATTCGCCGGCGGTTGAGCCGCATCGCGGGTCCACGCAGCGCCCGGCCGTTCTGCCGGGTCCGGGCGCGCAGCCGGTCCACGTAGGCATTGCCCGGCATTGGCGCGCGGCGTGCGTGCCGGAAGAATGCCGTCAATACTTTCGTCACCGCCGCGAGGTCCGCCGGCCTGACGGTGCCGTCGGCGAGTGCCTGGTCGAGCAGGCGGGCCGCCGGCAGCCGGCGCATCCGCACCAGCCAATCCACCACGGTGCCGGGCTTCCCGAGAGCCAGCTCGCCCGACCGCCTCCTCGCGAGTGGGACTACATCGAGGTAAACCCCGGGCGCCAGGCGGCGGTTCAGCTCCAGCTCAGTCCGGCAGCCGCGGCCGCGGCTGGTGATGGTGCGGTAGTCCATCGAGTCCTGCCGCAGGGCCTTCTTCAGCTTCCAGGCATGGCGTGGCGTGAGGAATACCCACGCAAAGTGAGTCTCTATGACCTTCACGCTGCCCGGGCGTCCGGGGTAGTGGCGCGGATCGCCGAGGAAGGCGAGCTTCTCCGGGGCGCCCGTGGCGGCCGACCTGCCGGAGCGACGGGGGCTCACGGCCGGGCGGATCGCTCGGTGCGCTGCTCGTTGCGGATCACGGCGTGATGGCAGGTGGATCCAACATTCATGAAGACGCTCCTCTTGCAATTTCGCCCATACATATATGTCCGGTCAGGCTGGGCCTTGCACTGTGACTTGTACATACAGGCCGCGCCAGCGGCAAGCAGACGGTGGCGCCGCGGATGCGCTATGGTCTTGCCAACCGCAACCCTGGGGCAGATACCCATGTCCACACCGATCGACGACCTGCTGGACCGCATGCATGCGCTGCGGGAGGAACTCGAGGTGGAGCTGGAGAAGAAGCGCGACGAGATCGGCTTCATCATCGAGGACAAGCGGGCGCGGTTTGCTGCCGACATCCGGCAGCGGCACCTCATGCAAAAGGTGGGGTTGCTGCGCTACCTGCGCGGCAGCCGGTGGTCGGTGATGCTGACGGCGCCCCTGCTCTACTCGGGGTTCGTCGTGTTTGCCTTGCTCGACCTGTTCGTGACCGTGTACCAGGCCACCTGCTTTCCGGTCTATGGCATTCCCGGGACGAAGCGCGCCGACTACCTGGTGTTCGACCGGGGTGACCTGGCCTACCTGAACGCGATCGAGCGCTTCAACTGCTTCTATTGCTCCTACGCAAACGGTGTCGTGGCCCGGGCCCGGGAGGTGGCGGCCCGCACCGAGCAGTACTGGTGCCCCATCAAGCACGCCCGCCGGATGCTGGGCGCCCATGACCGGTATCCCCGGTTCCTGGAATTCGGCGATGCCGAGAGCTACCGGCAGGGCATCGAACGGCTGCGTCACGATTACGCGAGGGACAGCGGGGGGTAATCGCGTTGTCCGCCGTCACGGAGAACGACGAGATCGCGACACGCCTGGAGGAGGCCGCCCAGCTGCTGGCCGACCAGGACGCAAACCCCTGGCGGGTGCGGGCCTACCACCGGGCGGCGGAGACGGTGCGCGGCCTGCCGCAACCGGTGTCGGACCTCATCGCGGCCGGCGGCGTGGAGGCGCTGATGGCGCTGCCGGCAGTTGGCGAGAGCCTCGCCCGGTCCATCTACCAGCTGGCGGCCACGGGGCGCCTGCCCGTGCTGGACCGGCTCCGCGGCGAAACCGACTCGCTGGAGATCCTCGCATCCGTGCCGGGCATCGGCGGCAAGACCGCGGCCCGCATCCACGACCTGCTGGGCGTCAATACGCTGGAGGAGCTGGAGGTCGCCGCACACGATGGCCGGCTTGCCAACGTAATCGGCCTCGGCACCAAGCGCGTGGCGGGCATCCGGGATGCGCTGGCCGGGCGGCTTGGCCGCATACGCCGCACCCCGGCGTCACCCCACGATGGGCTGCCCGCCGTGGCCGAGATCCTCGACGTGGACGCCCAGTACCGCCGGGAGGCCCGGGAGGGCAGGCTCAAGCTCATCGCGCCGCGCCGCTTCAATCCCGGGAACAAGGCCTGGCTTCCGGTACTGCACACCCAGCGCGGCGAGCGGCACTACACCGCACTCTTCTCGAATACCGCCCGGGCCCATGAGGCGAAGCGGACGGATGACTGGGTCGTGCTGTACTTCGACGGCTCTGCCGGCGAGCGGCAGTGCACGGTGGTAACGGCCACGCGCGGGCCGCTCAAGGGAAGACGCGTGGTCCGTGGGCGGGAGGACGAATGCCTGCGCGACTACCGGGAAAGCGTGCAGGACTGAGCGCTCCCGTCAGTGACTCACGCCGCGTAGACCGACGCGCCGTCGAAGACCGGCCCGTCCACGCACACCCGCTTCATCTGCCGCTTCCCGTCGACCAGGACGGGCACCACGCAGCCGGCGCAGCCGCCCACGGCGCAGGCCATGAATTCCTCCAGGCAGAGCTGGGAGGGGAGCGAGAACTCGTCCGCCACCTTCTGTACAGCCTTGAGCATGGGCGTGGGGCCGCAGGAGTAGATGGTCATGCGGGCGCGCTCGGCGGCGGGCCGGGTCCCGACCCAGGCCCGCGCCAGGTCCGTGACGAAGCCTGGCTTGCAGCCGGGCAGGCCGGCATTGCTCGCGAGCTGCGAAGGGATCCCGGCATCGTCGAGCAGGCGGAGCGAGCCGCCTTCTGCGTTGACCTCGAAGGGGAATGGCAGCTCCGAACCGAAAAAGGCCCGGGGCTCGAAGCGGATGCCCGGTGAGTGGGCCAGCACCTCGGCCAGGAACATCAGGGGCGGAATCCCCACGCCGCCCCCGATCAGCAGCGCGACGGGCCGCGCCGGGTCGGGACGGAAGCCCTGGCCGATGGGGCCAAGCACGCTCACCCGGTCGCCGGGCCCGGCCGCCGCCAGTGCCTGCAGGCCCTGGCCGACGACCTTGTAGAGCACTTCCACCCAGCCCTCGGTTGCGTTGGTCCGCAGGATCGACAGGGGCCGGCGCATCGGGATGCCCGGTGAGCACTGCAGGTGGACGAAGCTGCCGGCGGTGGCGGTGCGGGCGCAGTCCGGTGCCCGCAGCCTCGCGATGAACTGGCCGCCCGGATAGGCCGTCTGCGCCAGGACTTCCGCCTCGGTGACGAAGATGGTGCCGCGGTGGCCCTTGTTCATGCTGTCGTTCTCTTCACCCGGCCGGCCGGGGCAGCTGGTCGAGCCACATTTCGGCAATCACACAGGCGGCGAGGGCGTCCACGTCCCCGGTCCTGACCTTCTTCGTGCGGGCGCCGCTGCGCCGTTGCTCCCGCAGCCGGGATTCGGCTTCCACCGAGGTGAGCCGCTCGTCGATACGGGTAACGGGCAGCCGGTATCGAGCCTCGAGCTCGGCGGCGAAGCGCTCGGCAGCGGACTCGCTGTCGGACTTCTCGCCGGCGCTGCTGCCCGCGATGCGGTAGCCCTCACCATTATAGGGGACGCCCACGACGAGCTGGCCCGGACTCCACTCCTTCACGAGCCGGTCCAGCGCGGGCCAGTCGGGGACGCCATCCCGGGCGGGCAGGGTCAGCAGGGGCGAGGCCAGGCGCGGTGACCGGTTGGCCACCGCCACGCCGATGCGCCGCCCGCCGTGATCGAAGACCAGGGCGGAGCCGTTCATGGCGGGCAAGGCCTCAGGCGTGTCCCGCCTGGTGGCTGATGGTGGCGAGGTCGATGCCGAGCAGCTTCGCGGACTCGCGCCAGCGCTGGTCGAAGGGCGTGTCGAAGATGATCTTTGGCGAAGCGGGCACGCTGAGCCACGCGTTCTGCACCAGTTCGCTCTCCAGCTGGCCGGCGCCCCAGCCCGCGTAGCCCAGCGCCACCAGCGCCCGCTTCGGCCCCTGGCCGCGAGCCATCGCCGTCAGGATGTCCTGGGACGTGGTCACGCGGATGGCGTCGGTGACCGCGAGCGTGGCATCGAACTCGCGGTCGCTGGCCTCGGCCGGCTCGTGCAGCACGAAGCCCCGCTCCTGGTGGACCGGGCCGCCCTGCAGGACCGGCTGGCGGGCCAGTTCGGGGTCTGCGCCATCCAGTGACAGCTGTTCGAAGATGTTGCCGAGGTCCATGTCCAGCGGCCGGTTGATGATGATGCCGAGCGCGCCCTGGTCGCTGTGCTCGCAGATGTAGGTGACGGTCTTGACGAAGTTGGGGTCCTGCATGGCCGGCATGGCGATCAGCAGGTGGCCGGTGAGGTAGGTCGTGTCGGTCATGTGAGAAGTATAAAGTCAATTCCGTAAGGAGGACCCATGAGCAGCAGAAAGACCGTGCGCAAAGGCCCGCCTGCCCGCCCCCGCAAGTCCACGAAGGCCGTCAGGACCGTTTGAGCTACTAGTGCCTGGCACCTGACCACGGGAGAATTGGCCAACTGCTCCAGGACTGTCCCGTGCAATCTGCTTCCGCCGTCACTATTTCAGTGCTCCAGGGACCCAGTGTGCTGGCCCCGTTCCCGGCCGTCATGACGGAGTTCCCGGCCCCGGGCGGCCCTTCCCGAACCGCGGCTGACGTGGCCCGGGCCCTCGAGTCGTTCCTCAATCCCGAGTTCCTGTCGCGGGTCGCGCTGCCCCTGGAGGACGGCGCCTTCGAGACAGTGGTCGGCGCGCTTGCCAACGCGCTCCAGGATGCGCCGGGCTCTCACGGGTTGCCGGTGCGCGCGACCCGGGGCGTCAATGGCCGCTGCCGCGTCCTGCTCGGCTATCACGACACGGGGGCCGCGGTCGTGGCGCTGCAGGCCAGCCTGCAGGTGACCGCGGCCCTGTTCCGGCAACTGGCCGGCGGGGCCGCTGACGCCCGGGTCCTCGCCGCGACCCTGGATCAGGCGGTAGCGGAGATCCGGCAGCGCCAGCCGGACGCCAGGACCCGCTCACTGCTCCGCATCGCCCGCCAGAGGGGCATTCCCGCCTACCCGGCGGCCCCGGGCTCCCGCGTCTGGGTGTATGGCCAGGGCGCGGCCGCCGTGCAGTTCTTCGAAGCGGCCAGTCACCGGGACGCCTTCATCGGCGCGCGGCTGGCCCGCAGCAAGCTCCACAGCAACCGGCTGGTCACCCGACTCGGCCTGCCCGGGGTGCGCCACCAGCCAGCGGCGACGGCTGCCGAGGCCCGGAAGATCGCGGCCGGGATGGGCTTCCCGGTGGTCGTCAAGCCGGCGGAGGGCGGCAAGGGCAGCGGGGTAAGCGCCGGCCTCGCCAGCGAGGCCGAGGTGGAGGCGGCCTTCCGGATTGCCGAGCAGGCGTCACCGGGCAAGGTGCTGGTCGAGGCCCACATCGCCGGCGACGACCACCGGATTGCCGTCTTCGGCGGGCGCTTTGCCTGGGCCGTGCGCCGTTCTCCGCCGCGGGTGACTGGCGATGGCGCGCAGACCGTGCGGGAGCTGATCGCTGCGGAGAATGCCCGCCGTCTCGCCGCTCCGAACCCGGACCTTGCGGGCACGCCCATCGTCGTGGAACCCGGGACGGAAGCGCTGCTGGCCACGCAGGGGCTGGCGCTCGACGCCAGGCCCGCTGCCGGCGTCAGCGTGGCGCTGGGCCGCATTGCCAACATCTCCCGGGGCGGCACGCTCGTGGACTGCTCGGCGGCGGTTCACCCGGACAACAAGGCCATGGCCGAGGCCATCGCCCGGAGCTTTCACCTGGATGCGGCGGGAATCGACTTCATGACCCCGGACATCAGCCGCTCCTGGCGGGAAGTGCCCTGCGGCGTCCTGGAACTGAATTCCACGCCGGGCTTCTCCTCGGACGGGCGCGCCGAGTTCATCCTGGCCACCAAGTTCCCGATGGGTGCCGATGGCCGCCTGCCCAGCGTGCTGCTGGTGGGAGCAGGCGCGCCGGCCCTCGCCGCGGTGACCGCCGCGATCACGGCAACGGGGCGCCGGGCGGGCTGGACCGACGGCGAGTCCACCGGGGTCGGGACGGAGCTGCGCTTCACGCAGGCGATGCCACTGCCTGAGCGGGTCATCGCGCTGGTCCTCGACCCGTGCTGCGAGGCACTGGTAATCGCCGCCACGGCGGCGGAGATCAGCAACCACGGACTGCCCCTGGACCGCTTCGACGTGGCGCTGGTGTCGGCAGACGCCGGCCTGTCCCGTGCCGCGTCCAGCCTGCTCACCGACTGCTGCGTCACCGTCCGCCATGACCTGCCTGCCGAGGCCATCGCGACGGCTGGCTGGCCGGACATCGCGGCCGTGCTGGAGCGGCGGGGAGCCGGAGCGCGCCCATGAATTACGAGGACATCTTCCGGGAGCGCGGCGACGCCTATGCCCACGCGATGGCGACCCGGCCCGAGGCACGGCGCGAGGAGTTCCTGATCCCGGTCAGCCGGGCCGCACTGCGGGACGGGGATGTGGTGGTGGACGTGCCGGCCGGCGGCGGCTACCTGCAGCGGTACCTGCCGCCCGCCGTGCGCTGGCTGGGTCACGAACCCTGCGCCAGCTTCTTCACGGCCGGCAGCGCCAGTGACCAGCCGCTGCTGCCACTGCCCTGGGCAGATGGCCAGGCCGATGCGGCACTCAGCATCGCCGGAGTGCACCACCTGGACGACCGGGCGCCGCTGTACCGGGAGATCCACCGGGTGCTCCGGCCCGGCGGGCGCTTCGTGCTGGCGGATGTCCACGAGGAGTCAGTTGTCGCCCGGTTCCTGGATGGCTTCGTGGGCAGCTACAACAGCACGGGACACCGGGGCAATTACCTCACCGCCGCCGACACCGGCGTGCTGGAGTCCTGCGGGTTCCGGGTGACGGGCGCCGAGCGGGTGCGCTACCACTGGTGGTTTGCGTCCCGGGACGACATGGCCAGCTTCTGCCGGCTGCTCTTCGACATGCGCGCCATCGACATCCCTGCCGTCACCAGGGGCATCGAGGACATCCTTGGCGTGAGCCCTGGCGAGGAGGGCATCGGCATGTGCTGGGAACTCTATGTGCTCAGTGCGGCAAGGAGGTAGCGATCAGGCCAAGCAGTGCCGCCCGCGTGACCCGGTTCTTCAGTCTTTCCAGCCACCACTGCAGCGCGCGACCCTGGGCGGCCTTGCCGCCCTTGTGCCAGGCGTAACTGAACGGGATCGACTGTTCCGCCCGCTCCACACTCTTCACCACCAGCCGTCCGGTGTCCATGTACGGCTGCGCCAGGCAGGTCGCCAGGAAGCCCACGCCCAGGCCCCGGAGCTGGGCATCCAGCTTGGCGGGCATGCTGGAGACGGTGAGCACGTCCTGGCCGGGCAGGAGCCCGACCGTGATGCCGCCACCGCGCTGCACCGAATCAGCCACCGCGACCGCCCGGTGGCGGCGGATGACGTCATCGCTCAGTGGCTCCGGCTCCCGTGCCAGCGGATGATGCGGCGCCACCACGAAGGCGAAGCGCACCGTCCCGAGCGGCTCCCTCTGCAGGCCGGGGGCGGTGCCCGCGTCCAGTGCCACGCCCAGAGCGAGATCGGCCTGGCCCGACGTCAGCGCCTCGAGCGTTCCTGACAGCGTCTCATCGCGGAGCTTCAGCCGCGTGGGCGGGTCCGGCGCCAGGAAGTCCTTGCACAGTTCCATCACCGTCGCGTGGTTGATGATGCTGTCCACCGCAATCGTCAGTTGTGGTTCCCAGCCCGTCGCCACGCGCTTCACGCGGTTGGCTATGGCATCGATGTCCGCGAGGACCCGCGCGCCTTCGCGCAGCAGCTCGGCGCCGGCCGCGGTAAGTCGCGCTTGCCGGGAGCTGCGGTCGAACAGCAGCACGTCCAGCGCGTCTTCCATCTGCCGAACCCGGTAGGTGAGCGCGCTGGGCACCATGTTCCTGGCCCGCGCCGCGGCGGCGAAGCTGCCCGTCTCGGCGATGGTCTGGACCATCGCCAGGGCATCCGGTGACAGGACGTTCCTTGCGGTCGGCATTCGGCTGTCCTTCATTCAAATATTTTGAATGATGCCGTCAATCCGGCAGGCCCCGCAAGCGCGCTGGCCGGCTCACCATGCAGCCATCAACCAGGAGGCCTGACCATGCTGACCCTGCGCAAATCCCAAGACCGCGGCTACGCCGACCACGGCTGGCTCAAGAGCTACCACTCGTTCTCGTTTGCCGGCTATTACGACCCGGCCCACATGGGCTTCGGCAACCTGCGCGTGATCAACGAGGACCGCGTCGCCCCCGGCACGGGCTTTGGCACCCACAGCCACCGGGACATGGAAATCATCAGCTACGTGCTGTCGGGCGAGCTCGCCCACCAGGACAGCATGGGCAACGTCCAGACCATTCCGCCCGGGGACGTGCAGCGGATGAGCGCCGGCACGGGCGTGACACACAGCGAGTTCAACCACGCGAAGGACCAGGAAACACACTTCCTGCAGATCTGGATACTGCCGAATGCCACCGGCCTCGCGCCGGGCTACGAACAGAAGACCGTGCCGGCGACCGAGAAGCGCGGCGTGCTACGCCTCGTCGCCTCGCCCGACGGCGCGGACGGGTCAGTCACGATCCACGCGGACGCCTCGGTCCATGCCGGCCTCTTCGACGGCAAGGAGCGCACGGAACTTGCCATCGACCCGCGGCGCAAGGCCTGCGTGCACGTCGTGCGCGGCGCCCTCGACGTCAATGGCACCCCTGTCAGCGCGGGCGACGCCGTGCTGCTGGAACGGGAAAGCCGGATCACGCTGGAGAACGGCAGCGATGCCGAAGTGCTGGTGTTCGATCTCGCCCCCTGAACAACCGTCGACAACCCTCTCAAACCTTCAAGGAGTCACGTCATGTTCGACAAGCTGCAACATCCGCTTTCCCTGCTGGGCCGCCTGATGCTGGCGGCGCTGTTCCTGCCCGCCGGCATCGGCAAGCTCACCGGCTTTTCAGGCACCGTTGGCTACATTTCGTCGGCAGGCCTGCCTTTTCCCGAACTCGGCGCGGTGGTGGCGCTGCTGGTCGAGATCCTGGGTAGCGTCGCCCTGATCATCGGGCTGGGCACCCGCCCGGCGGCACTCGTACTGGCCCTCTTCACGCTGGTCGCCTCGTTCTTCTTCCACGGCTACTGGGCCGTGCCGGCTGACCAGCAGTCCATGCAGCAGCTGCTGTTCTTCAAGAATGTGGCGGTCGCTGGTGGCCTGCTGATCCTGGCGGCAGGGGGGCCGGGGGCGTGGAGTGCCGATGCACGCCGCCAGCCGTAGGTGCGCCCTGCGGATTGCCGCATCAGCACGGATCAGCCGGTGGTGTCCGGCTTGACAGTCACGCGCACCAAACTATGCTGACGGCCATGAGCAGCGCAATCACCAGTCTTTTCTGCCTTCGCCAGGCCGGGCATCTGATCCAGGGCTCCCCGCCCCGGGCGTAGCACGTTCCGCTGCTCGCCCGGGGAAAGTCCCGGGCGAAGCCGCCCCCGCAGAACCAGCTACCTGCTTTTCCGCCCGCCGTAAAGGCGCCACTGCCACCTAATTCGAGACGATAGCCGCGCGGAGCCCATGGGTCCGCCGGTGTCATGGAGTTCCGTAATGAATCCTGCAAACAACGTCACCACCAGTTCCCGGCAGCCGGCCGCGCGGCCCGGGATCGCCATTGCCGCCGGGGACTATGCGCGGCTGGTCGGTCTCACCGAAGGACCAGACCGTTCCGAAGTCGCGGAGTACCTTTCCGGGGAGCTGACCCGGGCACGGATCGTTGGCGACGACAACCTGGCCGCCAACATCGTGCGCATGGGATCGCGGGTAACCTATCGCGATCTCGCGACTGGCCGCACACGCGTGATAACGCTCGTCTATCCGCGGGAGGCCGACATGGTCCGGAACCGGATATCGGTGCTGACGCCGATTGGCGCGGCCCTGATCGGGCTGTGCCCGGGCCAGTCCATCGACTGGCCGACGCCGGAGGGCGGTGCCGGCACCCTGATCGTGGTCGATGTGTGCGACGACGAGGTTGAGCCGACGTGACCCGCATCGACGAGAGCATCGAGTCCATCATTGCCGGCGTCATTCGCCGCAATCGCGGCGAAACGGAGTTTCACCAGGCCGTATGTGAAGTGGCGGAAACCCTTGGCCCCGTCCTGCAGAAGCATCCGCAGTATGCCGAGCACAAGATCATCGAGAGAATCTGCGAGCCTGAGCGACAGGTGATTTTCCGGGTGCCCTGGCAGGACGACCGCGGCGAGGTGCAGATCAATCGCGGCTTTCGCGTCGGGTTCAACAGCGCGCTGGGCCCGTACAAAGGGGGGCTGCGCTTCCACCCCTCCGTCTACCTGGGAATCATCAAGTTCCTCGGCTTCGAGCAGGTGTTCAAGAACGCCATCACGGGACTGCCGATCGGGGGAGCCAAGGGCGGCGCGGATTTCGACCCGAAAGGCAAGTCCGACAGCGAGATCATGCGCTTCTGCCAGAGTTTCATGACCGAGCTCTACCGGCACATTGGCGAGTTCACCGACGTGCCTGCCGGGGACATCGGCGTCGGGGCGCGCGAGATTGGCTATCTATTCGGCCAGTACAAGCGCATCACCAATCGCTATGAGTCCGGCGTTCTGACTGGCAAGAGCCCCCACTGGGGCGGCGCGCTCGTCCGCCGCGAGGCCACCGGCTATGGCGCGGTGTACTTCGTCGAGGAGATGCTGAAGGTGCGCGGCCAGGGCCTGGAAGGCAAGAGGTGCCTCGTATCCGGCTCCGGCAATGTCGCCATCTACGCCATCGAGAAGCTGCATGCGCTGGGCGCCAGGGTCGTCGCCTGCTCCGATTCCGACAACGTGGTCGTCCACCCGCAGGGCATCCGGCTCGAAACGCTCAAGCGCATCAAGGAAGTCGAGCGGCGCAGGCTCGCGGATTACGTGGTGGAGCATCCGGACGCGGAACGCCTGCCTGCCGGCACGCTGTGGAAGATTCCCTGTGATGTGGCCTTGCCCTGCGCCACCCAGAATGAACTGGACGAGGATTCCGCGCGGACGCTGGTTGCCAACGGCTGCGTCGCCGTCGGCGAAGGCGCAAACATGCCGACCACGCCCGGCGGCGTCAGGGTCTTCATGGAGGCCGGTGTCGCCTTCGGTCCCGGCAAGGCGGCCAACGCGGGCGGTGTTGCAACTTCTGCACTCGAGATGCAGCAGAATGCCAGCCGCGACACGTGGAGTTTCGAGCACACCGAGCGGCGGCTCCACGAGATCGTCCGCAATATCCACCGGGACTGTTACGAGACCGCGGCGGAATTCGGCAGTCCCGGGAACTACGTGATTGGCGCGAACATCAGTGGCTTTCGCCGGGTTGCAGAAGCCATGCTCGCGTTCGGCGTGATCTAGGGGCGTGAAGCCTCACCAGGCTGCCGCGGTGCGCGCCCTGACCCGGCCAGCGCCTTCCGAAAACCGCCACTCGTAGGCAAACCGCAGCACGTCGTAGTCCGCGCGCAGCCCCTCCGGGAAGGGCTCGAAGGGCGCCGCGAGCCTGAGGATTTCCATCGCCGCCCGGTCGAGGTCCCGCTGCCCCGACGAGCTGCGGATCACGACCTCCTTGAGGCGCCCGTCCGCGTTGATCGCAACCTCGAGCACGGGGTACCGCGTGGTGGCGGAATGGCCGGCCGCGTCCGGGAAGTTCAGCGTGCCCACCTGTTCCACCTTGCTCTTCCAGGTACTGAGGTAGGTGGCGATCCGGGATTCCCGCGTGTTGGCGCTGATCAGCAGTTCCCGCGGGCGCGCGTCCGGGATGGCGGTTGTGGCATCGAACCGGCCGACGATCTCGATGGCGTTGCTGGTGGACGGGAGCATGCTCTTCTGGGCCTCGGTCACCCGGTCCGGCTGGCCCTCGTCCGGCGCGACATCGGTGGAGTCCCGGGCCAGCAGCACCGGCCGGGTCGTGTGGTCATGGCTCGGGTCGCCCGGGCGCGCCGGCTGGTCGCTGCCGTCCTGGGCCGGGCCCAGCACGCTGGCGGGCAGAGTCAGCCCCGGGGCCGTGCGCACCGTGGCGTCCGGCGCGGCGTTGCCGACGCCGGCCAGGTTGCGCTGGGCCAGCAGCACCGCGCTCTCGGACGGCTCCCGGTCCTCGTAGTCGGAGGTGACGAGGACCACCTCCATGGAGCTCGTGAGCTTTTCGGGTGCGCTGGTGGCGGCGCTGAACGTGATGCCGAGGATCAGGATGCCGTGGAAGAGGGCGGCAAGGAACGCCGTCGACGACAACCGGTCCCGGGCGGCCTCGGCCGACCAGGTGGTCTGACGTCCGGATCGGGACGGCGCATCCTGCATGGGTAACTCAGCTGTTTCCCGGTGCCCAGCCGGTTTACCCGTCAATTATACGCACCAGTCCCGGGCGAAACGGCGGCAGGTCACAGATCCGGGTTCGCAGCGCGCCAGTCCAGCACGGGAATGCGGCCGTCGTTGTCGCGCTGCAGTCGCGTCGCCATGCCCGGCGTCGTCAGCACGTCACCGGTCGTCGTGATCAGCAATGCGTCGGCTATGCCCAGTGCCGCGCACACCTCGCGAAAGCGGCCGGGTCCGGCCACCATCAGCGCCGTCGACGCCGCATCCGCCAGTTCCGCGTCGCCTGCCAGCACCGTGACGCCCGCCGTGGCGGCGGTAGGCTTGCCCGTCGCGGGGTCCAGGATGTGGTGGTAGCGCCGGCCATCCCGTTCGTAGCCCCGCTCGTAGTCACCGGAGGTGGAGGCGGCTTCGCCGGGCGCCAGCACCAGGCGGCCGAACACCCGGGTGGACCGGGGGTCGAGGAGGCCGATGGACCAGGGTCGGCGGCCCTTGCGGCCGATGGCCAGCTGGCTGCTGCCCCCGATATCCACCAGGGCGCTCCGGATGCCATGCTTCGCGAGTACCGCGCGGGCCTGCTCGAGGACGGTGCCCTTGGCCATGCCGCCCAGGTCGATGCACAGCGGCCGCGCGGCCGATGCGGTACGGCCGTCGAAGCGCAGGTCGGCGAGGGTGCCCTGCCGGGCCCGCAGCGCCTGGATCTCGGTGTCGGGCGGCGGCGCTTCAGCCACGGCCAGCGCCTCCTCGCTGTCGAACTGCCAGAGGCGCACGAGGGCGCAGACCCCGGGGTCGAAGAGCCCGCCACTCCGCGCATGGAAGTCCATGGCCCGCTTGATGAGGGGCGCCAGCTCCGGGCTCACCGGGGTGGAATCTCCCCGGGCGAGTCGGGCGTTCACGCGGGCCAGTTCACCTGTGCCGAAGGCGTACCAGTCCCGTGCGGCCGTCCGGAACACGCTGTTGATCTCCGCGGCTGCCGCCTCCGCGGCCTGCGGGTCGGCCTGCCGGATCTCAATCCGGACGGTAGTGCCGAAAGCCTCGAAATCGCGGGCGACGACCGCCGGCTCGCCGCAGGCGGTGAGGCAGGTCGCCAGGCCCAGGACGGCGACGGTGGCCGGGCGGGCGTTCAGGCCCGCGCTTTCCCGCCGGCCGCCCCGGCCGCAAGCCGTTCTGCGAGCCGGGCGTCCAGCGTATCGAACAGCGTGGCAGCCACGTCCAGGCCGCCCTGCTTCTGCAGTTCCTTCATGCCCGTCGGGCTGGTGACGTTGATCTCGGTGAGGTAGTCGCCGATCACGTCGAGGCCGGCGAAGAGCACGCCCTTTTCCCGGAGCACGGGCCCCACCTGGGCGCAGATCCACCGGTCGCGCTCCGTGAGTTCCCGGACCTCCGGCTGGGCCCCGGCCACCAGGTTGCCCCGGTTGTCGTCGGCCGCCGGGACGCGGGCGAGTACCCGGCTCACCGGCTTGCCGTCCACGAGGATGATGCGTTTGTCGCCCCGGGTGATTTCCGGGATGTACTTCTGGGCCATGGCGAACTGCTGGCCGTAGTCCGTCAGCGTCTCGAAGACCACGTTGGCGTTGTTGTCGCCCTGGCGGAGCACGAAGATCGAACGGCCGCCCATCCCGTGGAGCGGCTTCACCACGATGTGACCCTGCTCGGCCAGGAAGGCCCGCATGTCGGCGATGGAGCGGGTGATCACCGTTTCCGGGCAGCACTCGGGAAACCAGGCGGTGTAGACCTTCTCGTTCATGTCCCGGAGGCTCTGGGGCTTGTTTACCACCAGGACGCCCGTCCGCTCGGCGCGCTCGAGGAGGTAGGTCGTGTAGATGTACTCGGTGCCGAAGGGCGGGTCCTTCCGCATGAGGATCAGGTCGAGGTCCGACAGGGGGAGTTCCTCCCGGGGACCGAGCTCGAACCACGCGGCCTTGCTGTCGGTGACCCGCAGGGGCCGGGCGCTGCCCTGGGCCACGCCGTTCCGGAGCCGCAGGTCGTGCTGCTCGAAGTACCAGAGCGCGTAGCCGCGGCGCTGGGCCTCGACGAGCATCGCCAGGGAACTGTCCTTGGCCGGGTTGATGCCCGCGATCGGGTCCATCACCACGCCGAGTTGCGGCTTCCGCATCGTTGCTGCTCCGTTCTTAGGTCAAATGCGGCCGCCTCGGGCGAACCGGTCGCGACGGCGTGTTTTGCGACGCCGTGCCTATTCTGGCTTGCCGGTGCTGAAATGGCACGGAGGGCAGGGGTATCATCCGGATGCGGGCGTTCCGGCCGGGCGGGTTGGCTGCCGGGTGCCTGCACTTGGGACTGGGTGGTTTATTCAGTGTCGATACTGGTGGTGTGAGGCTGGTAGCAGCCCGCTCACGCGCATGGCTGGACCCTGACGGTTATGTTAAAAGTTCATGGTGCGGCGGGCGGCGGGACGCCCCGCCTGGAGAACCCTGTGACGGATAGCGCCGCGCCGGCATTGCACGGGCTTAAGGTGCTCGTGATCGACGACAGCAAGACCATCCGGCGGACCGCCGAGACCCTGCTTTCCAAGGAAGGCTGCACGGTCTATACGGCCGTGGACGGCTTCGATGCCCTGGCCAAGATCGCCGATTACCGGCCCGATGTCATCTTCGTGGACATCATGATGCCGCGGCTGGACGGCTACCAGACCTGCTCGCTGATCAAGCACAACCGCACCTTCCGGGACACGCCGGTCATCATGCTGTCGAGCAAGGATGGCCTCTTCGACCGGGCCCGCGGCCGCATCGTGGGCTCGGAGCACTACCTGACCAAGCCTTTCACCAAGGATGAACTGCTTGGCGCCATCACGCGCCAGGCGGCGCGCTGAAGGACGCGCGCCCGTCTCGTCGCGCGGAACACGAGAGGGGTCAAGGAACGGAAATGTCACTGGTACTGATTGCAGACGATTCACCCACCGACCAGCACATCCTGTCGCGGGCCCTGGAGAAGCACGGCTTCGAGACGCTCGTGGCGAAGGACGGGGAAGAAGCGCTCCGGCTCGCCAGGGAGCGCGCGCCCGACGTGATCCTCATGGACATCGTGATGCCCGGCATCAATGGCTACCAGGCCACCCGGCAGCTTGCCCAGGATCCCTCGACAGCATCGATTCCGATCGTGATTGTGTCCACGAAGACCCAGGAGGCCGACCGGATCTGGGGACTCCGGCAAGGCGCCGTCAGTTACCTGACCAAGCCGGTGTCTGATGCCGACCTGGTGGCAGCCGTGCGGGACGCCCTGAACAGATGAAGAATCCCTGATGGTCGCCGCCACGCAAGGCAGCCTGCGTGCGCTACGGGAACACCCGTTCGACCTCCTGCGGGAGATCGAACGCCGCAGCCGGGCTGCCGCCGCCGGCGCCCAGGTTGACGACGTGGGCCTGGCGGAGTGGGTGGGCGTGGGCTTCCGGCTCGGCAACGAGCGTTTCGTGGTGCCCCGGGACGAGGTCCGGGAGGTTCTGATGGTGCCGCCGGCCATCACCCGGGTGCCCGGTGCGAGGTCCTGGGTGCGGGGGCTGGCCAACGTCCGCGGCCATCTGCTGCCGCTGGTGGACCTGCGCGAGTTCCTGGGTTCCGGCGTCGGCGGCACCGAACGCAGCGCGCGGGCCCTGGTGGCGAACAGCAGCGAATTTCCCGTCGGCCTCGTGGTCGACGAGGTCTTCGGTTTCCGGCGCTTCGTGGACCGGGAACTGGCCGACGAGGCGCCCGCCACGATGATCCGCGCCGACCGGTTTCTGGCCGGCTGCTTCCGCCGCGGGGGGGAAGTGTGGCCGGTATTCAGCCTGACGCGACTGCTGGATGCACGCGACTTCCAGCGGGCGGCGGGCGAGTGAAGCACGAGTACACCTGAGTGAGTCAAAAATGACAGAACAGACTGGCGGAATGCGGCTGCTGCCCACCCTCGGTATTGCCCTCATCCTGGTGCTGGTTGCGGCCCTCGCGCTCCTCGCTCTCAAGCCCGGTGATGCCGGGCAGGGCGCGGGCCTCGTGCCGGGCGCCGCCGCCTACACGGAGGCGCACGCCGCCTACCGTCTCGCGGCGGGTGCGATGCGCGGCGATGCCAGGGCCTTCACCGGCCTCGCGGCCGCGAATCGCCGCCTCGCCGCGGCCGACCTGGATGGTGTGGACGACGACACGCGCCGCCGGCTGGAGCAGGTGCGCGCGAGCCTGGGCACGATTGAAGCGGGCCGGGGCGAACTCGTCGGCCTGCGATCCGCCGCCGATCGACTGGACCGCATGCTGCCGCGGCTGACCGACCAGATTGACGCGCTGGAGGCCACCGGCGCGGTCCGTGGCCAGCCGTCGGCCATGGCCCAGCTCGAGCGCCTGCGGGCGCTGGCCGACGGCGTGCGCCGCGACGTCCGGGGCCTGTCCCAGGGCACCGTGGCTGCCGACGGGCGCAGCCCGGCCATGCTCGATGCGGACCTGGCCATTGCCCAGATCATCCGGGGGCTCGGCGAGGGCAACACGGAGCTCGGCCTGCGGCCGCTCGCCGGGGCCGACGCCATTCGCGCGCTCGACGGCCTGCGCCAGCAGGCGGCCGACCTCAGCAAGACCCTGCGGGATGTCCTGGCCGGCAGCGACCGGCTCGGCGCCCTCCGCCAGTCCATGGAACAGCTGGAGGGGCTCGTGGCCCAGCTGCCCGTCGAGGTCGTGGCAGCCGCCGCCAGCGCGCCCTCGAGCCTGTCGAGCCTGGTTGCCACGGGCCTGCTCGCCCTCGCCGTTGCCCTGGCGCTGGCCATGGTCTGGATCTACCGGAGGGTGGCGGACACGCGGCGGGCCACGGACCAGCAGACCGCCCAGAACGAGCGGAACCAGCAGGCCATCCTGACCCTGCTGGACGAGATGAGCAGCCTCGCCGACGGCGACCTGACGGTGCATGCGACGGTCACGGAGGACATCACGGGCGCCATCGCCGACTCCATCAACTACGCCATCGAGGCGCTCCGGGAGCTGGTGACCACCATCAACGAGAGCGCCATCCTGGTGGATGGCGCCGCCAAGCAGACCGAGGGCTCCGCCCGCCAGCTGGCCGCCGCCAGCGAGGCCCAGTCCAAGCAGATCGAGTCGGCTTCCCGCGCGATCAGCCGCATGGCCTCGTCCATCGAGGAAGTGTCGGGCAATGCCGAGCGCTCCTCCGACGTGGCCCGGCACTCCGTGGACGTGGCCCACAAGGGCGGCGACGCCGTGCGCCGCACGATCGAGGGCATGAACGCCATCCGGGAGACCATCCAGGAGACGTCCAAGCGCATCAAGCGCCTGGGCGAGAGCTCCCAGGAGATCGGCAACATCGTCGAGCTGATCAACGACATCGCCGACCAGACCAACATCCTCGCCCTGAACGCGGCCATCCAGGCGTCCATGGCCGGCGAAGCGGGCCGGGGCTTCGCGGTGGTCGCCGACGAGGTGCAGCGCCTGGCCGAGCGCTCCGCCAATGCGACCAAGCAGATCGAGTTCCTCGTGCGGACGATCCAGGCCGACACCAACGAGGCCATCGTCTCCATGGAGCGCAGCACCACCGACGTGGTGGGCGGCGCGCTGTTGGCCGAAAACGCCGGCGCGGCGCTGGAGGAGATCGAGCAGGTCTCGAACCAGATCGCGGCGCTCGTGCAGAACATCTCCAGTTCCGCCCGGGAGCAGGGCAAGGCGGCCGGCGCCGTCACCCGCAGCATGGACGTCCTGCAGGAGATCAATTCCGAGACGGCCGCCAACACCAGCGCGACCACCAGCGCCATCAGCAAGCTGGCCGAGCTGGCCACCCAGCTGCGCCGGTCCGTTGCCGGGTTCCGCCTGCCCCCGGTCACGTCGGCCACGCCGCGCTCCGCGGTCAGCGGTCTCACCGGCCAGTTCCCCGCGCTCTCCGGGTCGGCCGAGGTCTTCGATCCGGGCGTGCCCGACGAGGCCCCCGAGGTGGAGGGCGAGGCGTCCGGCGAACCGCATGCCCGGACGGTCCGGTACGACGAGCCGGTGTCCTTCGTGAGCAAGCGCACCGCCTGATCGTGGCCGCATTCCCCGAGCCCAATACCGTCCAGGGCGGCGCCTCAGGCGCCGTCGATCCGGTTCGGGAGCCCTTGCTGCTCGTCGCCGACGAGCTGGCCGTCACCCTGAACGAGGCCCGTGCCGCCCTGGAGCAGTACGCGGAGGGCGAGGTGGGCAACCAGCCCCTGGAGCGCTGTGCGGCCTTGCTGCACACGGCACGGGGCGTGCTGCAGATCACGGAGACCTGGGGCGCCAGCCTGCTCGCCGAGGAAATGGAGCAGACCTGCCGGCACCTCATGAAGTCCCGGCGCGACGTGCAGGCCGATGACGGCATCGAGGCGTTGTCCCGGGCCGCGGTCCAGCTCCCGGCCTACGTGGAGCGCATCCGCGACGGCGGGCGCGACGTACCCCTGGTGCTGCTGCCGCTCCTGAACGACCTGCGGGCGGCCCGGGGCCGGCCGCTCCTGTCCGAGAGCACCCTGCTGCTGCTGAACATTGCCCCCGGTGCCCTGGGCGGCACCCGCGGCGCCGCGTCCCCGAGGGTGCCCGTAGAGACGCGGCCCGCGGCGGGCGAAGCGGCCGCCCGGGACGCCGCCGCCCTTGCAAAGATCCTGAGGCCCCGTTTCCAGCTGGCGCTGCTTGGCTGGATCCGCGGCGAGGGGGGCGCCGATTCCCTGGCCCGCCTGCAGGATGTCGTGAACAGGCTGGAGGACGCGTCGGTCAGCGAGGTGGTGCACCAGTTGTGGTGGGTGACCGGCGGCGTCCTTGAGGCGCTTGCTGACCGCGGGCTCGAGGCGGGCGTCTCGGTGAAGCGCCTCATCGGCCAGGCCGACCGGGAGATGAAACGGCTCCACAGCCAGGGCGAGCGCAAGTTCGCGGCCCAGCCACCCCTCGAGCTCGTCAACAACCTTCTCTACTACGTTGCCCGGGCCAGCAGCTCGGGGCCGCGCATCGCCGCGATCCGCGAGGCCTTCAACCTGTCCGGCCTGATTCCGGGCGATGAGCAGATCGAGGTGGCCCGGCAGAGCCTTGCCGCGCCGAGCGTCAAGCTGATGCAGACGGTGGCCGCGGCGATCCGGGAGGACCTGGCCCGGGTCAAGGACGTGCTGGACATCTACGTGCGCACCGGGATGGAGCGCGTGGAGGAGCTGGCGCCCCAGATCGACCTGCTGAAGAAGATCGGCGATACCCTCGGCGTACTCGGCCTGGGCGAGCTGCGCGAGGTCGTGCAGACACGGCGCACCGAGCTGGAGGCCCTGATCGCCGGCAACCGGCAGCCCGACGAGCCCACCCTGGTGGCCATGGCCACCGCGCTGCTGGAGGTGGAGGACCGCCTCGAGCACCAGCTGATCGGCCTGATTGCGCCGGACAGCCAGGCCGGTGCCGCCACGCCCGCGGAGCACGACGACGCCGACCGGATCGTGGTGACGCAGGCCGTCATGCGGGAGTGCCTCGCCAACCTCGCCCGCGTGAAAGAGGCCATCAGCCTGGTCACCGAGCGTTCCGGCGACGGCGCGGCCCTGGACTCGATTCCCGCGCTGCTCCGGGGCATCACGGCCGCCCTGCTCATGGTCGAGAGGGAGCGCGCCGGACGGGTTGCCGAGCGCATCGCCACGGCGGCCAGCGAGGTCGTCCAGCGCGGCGCCGGGCCGGAGGCCCGGGCGGCCCTCGAACGGCTGGCCGACGCCATCGTCAGCCTCGAGTACTACATGGAGACGCTCCAGGCCGGCCGTCGCGAGCCCGGCTGGATGCTGGATAACGCCGCCCGCTCGCTCGATGCGCTGGTGCTGCCTGAGCCGGCGGTTCGCACCGATCTCGAGAGCGCCGGCCGGGTCTCCCGGGAAGACTTGCCCGCCACCCTGGTCATCGACCGGCCGGCCGGCGGCCTCGACGTGGATTTCCCGCTGCCCGAAACGGCAACGCCGCCGGCGCCCGCAAGGCCCGCCGCGGTCTGGCCGGCGCAGGCCTACCAGGGCCCCTCGGCTGACCGGCCGGTGGTGGCGGATACCGGGCAGAGCATCGACCCCGACATCCTCGAGCTCTTCATCGAGGAGGCCCGGGAGGCGATCGAGGCCGTCAACGTGCATTTCCCCGCCTGGGAGCTCGACGAGGGCGAGCGGGAGTCCCTGCTCACCGTGCGCCGCGCCTTCCACACCCTGAAGGGCAGCGGCCGCATGGTCGGTGCCGAGCTGATCGGTGAGTACTGCTGGAGCGTCGAGCAGCTCCTGAACCGGGTCATCGAGGGCACCGTGCCGCGCTCGCCTCCACTGGTGAACTACCTGCGGCGGGCCATTCCTGCCGTGGCGGAACTGCTCGAGCAGCTGGAGGTGGGGTCGAAGCCGTCCAGCGATATTCGCGCCCTGATGGCGGAAGCGGTCGAGCTGGGCCGCGCCGTGGCCCCCGTCGAGGCGGATGCCCCTGCCGACAGCGCCGACGCCACGGAGGTCCTGCCCGCCATGGAGCTGGACGGGGTGCTGGCGCCCGCACCGCCGCCCGCCGACGAAACGCTGGTGGCGCAACTGCCGCCTCATATTCCGCCGGAGTCCGTGCCCACCCTCGTGCTCGGTCCGGATGACGCGACACTCGTGGTCCGCCTGCCGCCTGCCGCGGGACCGCCGCCGGTGCTGGGGCCCGACGACGCCACGCTCATGGCACCGTCGCTGCCGCCGGCACCCGCGATGGACCCGGTGCTGCTGGATATCCTGTCCCGCGAAGTGGCCGTCCACCTTGGCGCCATCCGGGAGTTCGTGGCGAAAGCCGGGGAGGCCGTCTCCCAGCCACTGCCCGAGAGCATCTTCCGCGCCTGCCACACGCTCCACGGCAGCCTCACCATGGCGGGCGTGACGTCCGCGGTGGAAGTCGCGGCGCCGCTGAACGAGCTCATGGGCGTGCTGCACACGGCCCGGCTCCCGGCCGACGCGGACGTCATCGCGGCCACCGGCGAGACCGCCGCCGTCGTTGCCCGGATCGTGGAGCAGCTGCGGGCGCCGGAGCCTCCCTCGCCGTTCGTCGCCGCCGAGGTGCAGGCTACGGTCGAGTCACTCACGGCCCGGCTGAACCACCTGGTTTCCCAGGCCGGCGAGCGCGCTGCCGCCCTGTCGGCGGAAGCGGCGGACAGCGGCACGGCGTCCATGCCGATTCCCGTGCTCACCGAGCAGGACTTCGCAGCGGCCGCTGACGAGATGCCGGAGGCCTCGCCCTGGTCGGCCTCGCCCGCCTCCGGCCGGGTCGAGGGCGAGCCCGCCGAGCCCGGCCTGGACCTGACGGAAGTCTTCGACGTTGGCGAGATGGACCTGGGCGATGCCGGGCTGGAACTGGAACCGGCCGCGGAATCCGGGCCCGAGCCCGTCGTCGAACCCGAGGTGGCCGGCGCTGGTACCGGGGCGGGCTGGGATGCGGAAGTGGCCGCCATCTTCGCCGAGGAGGCCAGCGAGATCCTCGAGAGCTGCGACCTGGCCGTCGCGCGCCTGGCAGCCCGCGAGGATGAAGCCCAGGCGCTGGCCGAGCTGCAGCGCGGCCTGCACACCCTGAAGGGTGGCGCGCGCATGGCCGGCCTGTTCGCCATGGGCGACCTGAGCCACGACCTGGAGACGCTGCTGCTGCGCATGGCCGACGGGCTGTTGCCCCGCGCGGCGGGCACCTACGGCCTCGTCCAGGCGGCGCTCGATGAACTGCACCTCCTGCGGGACGAGATTCCTGCGGGCCTCGCGGCGGCGCCGTCGTCCGCGCTGCTGGCACGCCTGGCCGCCGGGCTGCGCGGAGACCTGGTGCCAGCGGACGAGCCGGAGGTGGCGGCGGAATTGCCCGTCGCCGCGGAGCCCGCTGGCCTGCCCGCCGAGCCGCCGGCAGAGCCCGTCGTGGAGGCCCCGGCTCCGGTCGAGGACGAACTTCCCGAGGCGCCCGGGCTGCCGGACGAGGTGCACCCGGAAATCCTGCTGGCCGACCTGGAGCCGGAGCCGTCACCGGAGCCGGCAGCGCCAGCCCCGGCGGCAGGCGAACCGGAGATGCCGCCGGTTGACATCGAGCCCGCGTTACCGCCGCCCCTGCCATCCCTGGCGCCATCCATTCCGCCCGCGCTGGAGCGTCTCGGCGAACTGGCCCGGGAACTGGAAGCGCCGCCGGCACTCCAGCCGCCCTCGACGCTCCTGCCGGTAACGGCGCTCCCGCCCCCGGACACCGAGCCGGCCCGGCCAACCGCGCCCCGTGAGCGGGCAACCGAGCCCCGGGACGTTGCGCGGGTGGATGCCGGCCTCCTGGAGCAGATGCTGAACGGCGCCGGCGAGATCAGCATTGCGAATTCGCGACTGAGCCAGCAGCTCGCGCAGATCCAGTTCAACCTGGACGAGCTCAACCATACCGTCGTCCGCCTGCGGGACCAGTTGCGGAAGCTCGAGATCGAGACCGAGGCGCAGATCCTGCACCGCCACCAGGCCGAGCCGCGGAAGGAAACCGAGTTCGATCCTCTGGAGCTGGATCGCTACTCCAGCATCCAGCAGCTGTCGCGGGGCCTCGCCGAGACGGCCAGTGACGTGAGCAGCATCAAGGATCTCCTGCACAACCTCAGCGCCGACACGGAAGGGCTGCTGGTGCAGCAGGCCCGGACCACGACCGAGCTGCAGGACCAGCTGATGCGCACCCGGATGGTGCCCTTCGACCAGCACGGTTCACGGCTCGCGCGCCTCGTGCGCCAGACGGCGAAGGACCAGGGCAAGCTCGCTGAACTCAGCATCGTCGGCAGCGGCGACCTGGACCGGCAGGTCCTGGAGAAGATGCTGCCGCCCTTCGAGCACATGCTGCGCAACGCGGTGATCCATGGCCTAGAGTCCCCCGCCGAGCGCGAAGTGATGGGCAAGCCGCCCACGGGTTCCATCCGCATCGCGATCCGCCGCGAGGGCGCGGAGGTCGTCATCGACATCGCCGATGACGGCCGTGGCCTGGACGTGGCCGCCATCCGGCGCAAGGCGGTCGAGCTCGGCTTCGTCAGCAGGGAGGCGGCGCTGACCGACGAGGAGGCCATGCAGTTCATCCTGCGCTCCGGCTTCAGCACCGCAGACCAGCTCACCCAGGCCGCCGGGCGCGGCATCGGCATGGACGTGGTGGCCAACCAGGTGGCCAAGCTTGGAGGCACGCTGTCCATAGCTTCCCAGCGCGGCAAGGGCACCACCTTCACGCTTCGGCTGCCCTTCACGCTGGCGGTGACCCAGGCGCTCATCGTCCGGGCCGCACACGAGTTGTACGCACTGCCACTGCCGACCGTGGAAGGCATCATCCGCATCGCCCGCAGTGACTTCGAGGAGCGCATGGCGCGACCCGAGCCGTCCATCGAGTACGGCGGCCAGCGCTATTCCTTCCGCCACCTGGGCCAGTTCCTGGGCCTGGGTCCCTCGCGCCTGCCCGCCGAGCAGGAGCGCGTCTCGATCATCCTGGTCCGCGCCGGCGAGAACTCCACGGCGCTCATCACCGACGAGATGCAGGACAGCCGTGAGATCGTCGTGAAGCCCGTTGGCGCCCAGCTCGCCACGATCCGCGGCATTTCCGGGGCTACCATTCTTGGCGACGGGCGCATCGTGGTCATCCTCGACGTGGGCGCTTTGGTGCGGTCGTCCCGGCCGTCGCCGGACGCACCTGCGCCGCGGGCCGAACCCGAACAGAAGCAGACGCTCGCCCTGGTGGTGGACGACTCGATCACCATGCGCCGCGTCACCCAGCGCCTGCTGGAGCGCAATGGCTTCCGGGTGGTCACGGCCAAGGACGGCGTCGAGGCCATCAGCGTCCTCCAGGATCACCGTCCCGACATCATCCTGCTCGACGTGGAAATGCCCCGCATGGACGGCTACGAGTTTGCCCGGCACGTGCGGAACGACGCTGGCCTGGCGAAGGTGCCGATCATCATGGTCACGTCCCGCGTCAGCGAGAAGCACCGGGCACGGGCCATCGAGATCGGCGTCAATGACTACCTGGGCAAGCCGTACCAGGAGCGCGAGCTGCTGGAAGCCGTCCAGCACCAGCTGGTAAACCGGTGAGGGTGAGTAGCCAGGCATGAATGCCGCCGACGACGAGCTCTACAGCCTCCTGGTGCCCCTCAACCAGGAGCGGCTGATCGTTCCCCGCGCCTGCGTCGCCGAGGTGGTGAGGTATGCGCCCCTGCAGGCGGAGGAGGAGGCCGTGCCCCACTGGTTCCGCGGCCACGTCGCCTGGAACGGGCGGCGGATCCCGGTGATCTCCTTCGAGGAACTGGCGGGCCTGACGGCGGCGGATCCGGGTGGCCGCACCCGCGTCGCCATCCTCAGCGCCATTGGCGGCCGTCTGTCCACCGGCTTCTTCGGCGTGCTGACGGAAGGTTTTCCCCAGCTGGTGCGGGTGAACCGGGAGGTGGTGCAACCCGCCGCCCGCCAGGCCTGGCCCGAGAACGGGCCGGTGATCTGCCAGATACGGATGATCAACGAGTATCCCCTGATCCCGGACCTGGAAGCGATCGAGGACCTGATCGAGGACGCGCTGAACCCGCGCGAGGAACTGCTGTCGTAGGAGCCGCTTCAGCCGCGACCGGAGAAATGGGGACAGATCTATTTTCCTAAGTTTTGCCAGGAAAATAGATCTGTC
>JAEUQA010000017.1 GCA_016789845.1 Chromatiales bacterium | reverse complement strand
TTCAGCCGGAGCACCGGGGACAGATCTATTTTCCCTTTTTCCCCTTCAGAGGGGAAAAAGGGAAAATAGATCTGTCCCCTTTTCTCCGGCTGAAGCCGCTCCTACACCGCCGGTGGGAAGACCCGCCGGTAGTCGCCGATCTGCTCGTCCAGGATCACGTCCTCCTGGCGCACCGGGTGGGCCAGCACCAGGCCGGCCAGGCTCCGGCAGCGGGAGAGGGCCACGTAGGTCTGGCCGTGGCTGAAGGCGCCCCGGCCCAGGTCGATGTACACCCGGTCGAAGGTCTGGCCCTGGCTCTTGTGGATGGTGATCGCCCAGCCCAGCCGCAGCGGCAGCTGCTTGTAGGCGCCAACCTGTTCCCGGGTGATCTGCTTCGTGCCCCGGTCGTACTGGTAGACGAGGTTCTCCCAGGCCGTCCGCCCCACCTCGTGCTCGGTGCCGTCCTCCAGCTGGACCTTGGGGCCGTCGTCGCCGAGCGCGGTGACGATCCCCCATGAGCCGTTGATCCAGCGCCTGTCGGCGTCGTTCTTCAGGAACATCACCTTCGCGCCCACCTTCAGCGTCAGCGCCGGCTCGGTGGGGAATGCGGCCGTGTCGAACTTCCCACTGACCTCTGCCGCGTAGACCTTCGCCTTGCCTGGCAACGCCATCAGCCGCCGGGTATTCTCCCGGAAGGCGGCATCATTGGTCGCCGTCAGCACGATGTGGCTGTCGGGATCCGCGAGGCGCGACTTCGGCACCACCCGCTCGTTCAGCGCCTCAAGGATCTCCTCGCCCGGCTCGCCGTCCCGGATGTGCTGCAGGATGCGGCGGAACTCCGCGTCGTCCTTCTGCCGGTAGATCTTCCCGAGGTCCACGGAACGCCCGGCGCACCCGCGCCAGACCAGCGCCTGGAAGAAGTAGGGCCCACCGTAGGTCTCGTCGAAGTACTCCTTCAGCTCGGCTTCCCGCACCACCGGCGGCAGCTGCCAGAGGTCGCCGAACATGGCGAGCTGGACACCGCCGAAGGGCTCGTCGCTGCGCCGGTTCAGGCGCAGGGCATGATCGATGCCGTCCATCAGGTCCGCCCGGACCATGGAGACCTCGTCGATGATCAGGAGGTCCAGCGCCTTCATGACGCCGGTGTGGCGCATGGCCCGGAGCTCCCGCGTGTCCACGAAGCGCGGGGGCAGCCGGAAGAAGGAGTGGATGGTCTGCCCGCCCACGCTGATCGCCGCGAGCCCGGTGGGCGCCACCACGGCCACGTTGCGGGTCGTCTCATCCCGGAGCAGGTGCAGGAGCGTCGTCTTGCCGGTGCCGGCGCGGCCGGTGATGAACACGTGCTGGTCGCCGCCCTCGATGAGGGCCAGGGCCCGGTCGAAGTCGGCGTTGGGCTCGAGGCCGTCGCGGACGGGGGGCTTGCGGGGGATCTGGACAGGCGCGTCGGGCATGTCCTCCCATTAGGCCACAGACGGTATATTCCGTAGGAGCGCCTTTAGGCGCGATCACGTGCGCAGTCGCGCCTGAAGGCGCTCCTACAGCCCCCGCGTGAAGGGAACCGACCATGCCCGCGAAAACGCCCCCCGCCCTCTCCCGCCGCCACGTCCTCGCCGCCGGCACCAGCCTCGCCGCCCTGGGCGCCGGCAGCACCGCCACCGCCGCACCCCGGCTGACCCCGGACCAGGGCCGCTTCCGCATGACCAGCACCTCGGTCATGACGATCCCGAAGGATCCGCGACTGGACCTGGACGACCCGGAGACCAACTTCCGGGCGATGCTCAAGCTGCGGGCCGACCTCGCGGGCAAGGACTGCCTCTTCGCCTTCCCCGGCGTGGCCTGGGCGATGGTGCCCCAGGAGAAGAACCATCGCTGCTTCAGGACCTTCGGCATCGGCGCCTCCCGCATCGAGGAAGTGCCCGAGGGCTGGCGCATCTACAGCCGGGAGGTCCTCTACTACCTGGACCCGGACACGGGCGCGATCCTGGAGACCTGGAAGAACCCCTTCCTGGGCGGGCGGGAGGTGGAGGTGATGCATATCGCCAACGACCCGGTGAACGGCGTGTTTGCCCGGCAGGGCAGCCCGGTCCTCTCGCCGCCCTACCCCTACGTGTCGGCCGGTGACGACGTGGTGTTCCAGTGGAACTTCTTCATCTTCAAGCCCGCGGAGCTCACCCGCTCCGAGTACCCGCTGTATTCCAGCGGCGACAAGGACCAGCACGCGGAGCTGTGGGGCATCAAGGGCCGCAAGAGCGAGATCCTGGATCCGAAGATCACCTCGGCATCCTGCGTCATGTCCTGGAGCCGGGTCGCCGGCTGGCTGCCCTTCATGGAGATGGGCGCGAGCCCCGGCACCATGGTCTTCCACAGCCACAGCATGAAGCTGATGAACGGCGTGGACGACATCCCCCGCTACATCCTCGACTACACGGCGAAGAACTACCCGAAGTACCTGGAGGCGCCAAAGGAGTGGCTCGGCCCGGTCATGACCTCCAGCTTCGGCGAGTTCAGGAAGAAGATCGACGCGCGGAAGAAGCCGTAGGAGCGCCTTGAGGCGCGACGAGAAATGGGGTCTGACCCCATTTCTGCCGACCGGAAGAAGGGTCAGACCCCATTTTTGAGGAGAAGTCCGGTGAGTAACCCCCTGCTGGAACGCGCTGCGCAACGCGCCATCGCCTACCTGGACGGCCTCGCCACCCGCCCGGTCGCCCCGCCGCCGGCCGCAATCGCGGCGCTCGACGCGTTCGACGAAGAATTGCCGCCGGGGCCCTCACCGCCGGAAGCGGTGCTCGACCTGCTGGACTGCGTGGGTTCGCCGGCCACCATGGCCATGGCCGGCCCGCGCTTCTTCGGCTTCGTCATCGGCGGCTCGCTGCCGGCCGCGCTGGCGGCCAACTGGCTGGCGGCAGCCTGGGACCAGAACGCGGCCCTCGCCAACGTGACGCCGGCCGCCGCGCGCCTCGAGGCGGTGGCGCTCCGCTGGCTCCTGGACCTGCTCGGCCTGCCGGCCGGCGCCGCAGGTGCGTTCGTCACCGGCGGCACGATGGCGAACTTCACCGCGCTGGCGGCCGCCCGGCACGCGGTGCTGGAGCGGGCCGGCTGGAACGTGGAGGCGGACGGGCTCATCGGCGCGCCACCCGTGACCGTGATCGTGGGCGCCGAGGCGCACCCCACGCTGTTCAAGTCACTGGGGCTGCTCGGGCTCGGCCGCAACCGGGTGATCCGGGTGCCGGTGGACGGCCAGGGCCGCCTGGTTGCCGCCCAGCTGCCCCGCATCGCCGGCCCGACGATCGTCTGCACCCAGGCGGGCAACGTGAACTCGGGGGCCTTCGACCCGGTCGGCGAGGTGTGCGCCCGCCTGGCCGGCAGCGGCGCCTGGGTCCACGTGGACGGCGCCTTCGGCCTGTGGGCCGCCGCCGTGCCGGGCCTCCGGCACCTGGTCGCGGGCGCCGGGGCGGCCGACTCCTGGGCCACCGACGCGCACAAGTGGCTGAACGTCCCCTACGACAGCGGCCTCGCCTTCGTGCGCGACGGCGCGGCGCTGCAGTCGGCGATGGCCATCACCGCGGAGTACCTGCCCAGCGAGAGCACGGTGCGCAACCCCTGCGACTTCACGCCCGAACTGTCCCGCCGCGCCCGGGGCGTCGAGGTCTGGGCTGCCCTGCGCTCGCTGGGCCGGTCCGGCGTGGCGGAGATGATCGGCGGCTGCGTGCGCCACGCACAGCGCTTCGCGGCGGGCCTGCGCGCGGCCGGCTACGAGGTGCTGAACGACGTGGTGCTGAACCAGGTGGTGGTGACCTTCGGCGATCCGGAGCGTACCGGCCGGGTCATCGCCGCGATCCAGGCCGACGGCACCTGCTGGTGCGGCAGCACCGTGTGGCAGGGCCGGCCCGCGATGCGGATCAGCGTGTCGTCCTGGGCGACGACGGCCGACGACGTGGAGAAGAGCCTCGAAGCGATCCTGCGGGTCGCACGGAAATGGGGACATGCCTGATTTTGGCACTGCACCGTGCGACACAGTGCAGTGCCAAAATCAGGCATGTCCCCATTTCCGCTCCTACGCCTCCCAGTCCTCGTCCCACTCGATCGCCGCGTCCGCGGCGCGCAGCCCGGCCTCGGCCGCGACCTCCCGCCGCAACTCGGCGGCGGCTTCCCAGCCCTGGGCAGTATCGAGCAGCAAGACGGGGCGCACCGCGTGCAGGGCGGCCAGGAACACGGTGCGCACTTCGGCCAGTGACTCGCCGATCTCGACCAGGTAGTCCTCGCCCACCTGGGACAGCAGGCTGACATAGGCCGGGAAGACCTGCCGAAGCTCGCTGCCGTCCAGCTCCCGGCGCAGGACGCCAGCGGCAACCAGCTGCGGCTGGAGGCTGCCCGCGTCGTCGAAGAAGTTCCCGGCGATGCGCATCCGCGCCACCTGCTCGCCGAGCTTCCAGGACCAGATGTAGGCGGGCAACGGGTAGCGCAGGCCCCGGGACGCGAGGGCACCATACGCGGCGTCGAAGGCCTCCATCTCGTCCGGGTCCAACTCCTCGGGGGCTCGGATCTCCACCCCGGCCTCGTACCAGTCCGCCGCCCAGTCGTGCTGGCGGTAGAAGAGCTCCTCGGCGGCCCGGTCCCGGAGGAAGCGCTCCGCGGAGGCCCGGGTGAACACGCCCCGGGGGCTGCCGTAGCGGGCCAGGGCCAGCTGCTGGGCCGGCGTGGCGGGTAGCCTGGACTCGATGGCGGCGATCATGCGCCGGGCCTGGTGGCGGCTGAGCGGCCGGGGAACCTGGGCACCGAGCCAGCGGAGCCGGTCGAGCTGGGCGTCGGTGGCGGGCTCCGGCGCGGGGGCGGAAGGCTGCGGATCGAAGCCGGTCAGCGCACCCCGGGCAAAGAGGGTGGCCGCCCCCACGCCGAGCGGCAGCAGCGCCAGGGACAGCCAGGGAATCCCGTGGGAGCCGGTCCCGGTGCTCTCGATCACGCCGAGCGTGCCGAGAACCGCCCACACGGACGCCAGCGCCAGCAACCCGGCAAGGATGCGGGTGACGGGGCCGAGCGCGCGCGGGAAGTAATCGTCCTGGACCATGTGGCTACTCCGGAGGGTCGGGACGGATAATGCCCCGAACCAGGGAGTCCCGTCATGACACTTAGCACCACCCGATCGTCCGTCCTGCGCCGGCTGGCCCTCGCCACGGCGGTGGCGGCCAGCCTGCCCGCCACGCCGGCCGCCATCGCGGCCGCCCGGACGGAGAGCGGCGTGGAACCCATCTTCGCCGCGGCCCGCAGCTACACGGCCTACGTGCGCACCCGGATCGGGATGCCCTTCATCGAGGACGAGCAGGCGTCCCAGATCGGCGCCGCCTTCCTGGTGGACCGGGACCGGGGCTGGCTGCTCACCAACGGCCACGTGACCGGCCGGTCACCCGGCAACGTGGAAGTGGCCTTCATCGACGGCCGGGCCCGGGCGGCCCGGCCGATCTACATCGACCCCTACCTGGACGTGGCGGTGCTGGAGGTGGCGAACCGCACCGGGCTGCCGGCCAGGGCGGCCACCATGGACTGCGGCCCCATCCCGTCCGTGGGCCATCCCGTCGGCGCCTTCGGCCACCCGGAAGACCTGCGCTTCACCGGCACCCGGGGCATCATCTCGGGCTTCACCGCCCGCTTCGGCGAGGACCGGCTGCAGACCGACGCACCGATCAATCCCGGCAACTCGGGCGGCCCGCTGATCAGCCTGGAGACCGGCAAGGTGGTGGGCATCAACACCGACCAGCTGGCCGGCGACAAGGTGCAGAACGCCAACTTCGCGGTGCTGGCCCGGCAGGTGTGCCACATCCTGGACCTGCTGCGGGCGGGGAAGGACCCGACGCCGCCGGATCTCGGCGTGACCTATTTCGTGGAGAACGACGAGCCCACGCTGACGGTCGCGCGGGTGGCGCCGGCGCCTGCCGCCGGCGGCCTGCAGCGCTACGACCGGATCGTCGCGGTGAATGACGCGCCGCTGGACTGGGTCACCGAGGGCGCGCTGCTGGACCGGCTGCGGGGTGCGACCGCCGGCACGACGCTGCAGGTGGAGCGGGATGGGAGGCAGGTGAGCATCCGTCCCGCGCTGCGCCCCGCGCTCACGCCGCTGCGCCGGACCGGCCTGTACGTGGCCGGCGCCCTGCTGTCCGTGAGCACGCTCCGCAACTTCGACTTCAGCGACATGCCCACCGCGCTGATGGTGCACTTCGTGGAGGAAGGCAGCCCGGCGGATGCCGCGGGCCTGCAGATCTACGACCACCTGGTTGCGGTGAACGGCCGGAAGGTCGGCAGCCTCGAGGAGCTGGCTGCCGCGGTCGAGGGACTGCCGGACGACCAGCTCACCACCCTGGAGGTGCTGCGCCTGGTGGACCGGGAAGACCGCTTCCTGGAGAGCGTCCTGGCCAGGATCGTGGTGGACGAGGTGGCGCCCGTCGGCTTTGCCGCGCCACCCGCCCCGTAGGAGCGCCTTCAGGCGCGACCCGCACCGACCCGCGACACCAGCGGAAATCGCTCCGGATGGCGGATCGATTCCACCGCGAGATCAATATCGAGAGCTGGCCAGTAGAGGTGGTCCGGCGAAGGCCGCTCCAGATTCCTGAGATCCGCCGGATCGGCACCGCGGAACCACGGAAACTCGGCAAACGACACCCGGAGCACCTCGTCGCCCAGGCGAAGGCTGAAACCGTCGGCCGTTACCTCCTGGATTTCAGCCGGGAAAGTGCCGGACCCAGGCCCTGCGGATTTCATCGCTGTGCTCCTCGATAAGCCTGCGGGCGGTGCGCAGCTGCCGGTCGGACAGGCCCAGATTCTGCGCCAGCAGCACCGCTGGCTCAAGCCAGAACTTGGCTTCGCCGCTGGCGCACCGCACATGGACGTGCAGCCGGGACTCCTCCCGCGAGAAAAAGTAAAACCGGAAGCCGCGTTCGCGAAAGATCGTTGGACTCACGCCGGCCAGCGTAGAGGGCGGTTGGTCTGGCGGGCGACGGGAGAATCCCCCTTCTTCGGGGAGATTTGGAGTCACGTCCGCGCGGCTGCGGAAATAGGGGCGCCTTCAGGCGCGACCCCGCCGGGTCACCCCCTCGAACCGCTCCAGGACCTCCAGCATGTCCCGCGGCAGATAACTCCTGCCCTGCGCCGCGATCCCCGGCGGAATGCCGAACAACGCCTCCGCCACACTGCCCGCAATGGCGGCGATCGTGTCGCTGTCCCCGCCAATGGAGATCGCGTTGCGGATCGCGTCCTCGAAGCCGGTGGCACTGAGCGCGCAGATCAGCGCCTCGGGCACGGTCTGCTGGCAGGTTTCGTTGAACTGGTAGTACGGCCGGATCTCGTCCACGGTGGACGACAGGTCATAGCCGAAGCTCGCGATGATTTCGTCCTGGATCTGGTCGGCGTCGGCGCCCTGCCGGGCGCGGAAGATGGCATGGGCCGTGGCCCGCGCACCCTTAAGGCCTTCCGGGTGGCTGTGGGTGATCGCCGTGATCCGGTCGGAGAGCACGGCGACCGCCTGCGCGTCGTCGGCAAGCCAGCCCGCGGCGCTCACCCGCATGGCGGCGCCGTTGCCGAAGCTGTTGTAGGCAACCGGCTCCGGCTCGTCGATCCACTGGGCAAACATCCCGCCGTAGCCCCGCCCGGGATGCCGCCGGCACCAGGCCTGGAGGTGCCGGGCCGGGTCCACGCCGGTGAGCAGCGCGTCGGCCAGCGCGACGGTGCACACCGAGTCGTCGGTGTAGTCGCAGCCCGGCCCGAACAGGAGGAAGTCCTTCGAGCGGTGGTTTTCCCACTCGTAGATGGAGCCGACGATGTCACCGATGAGGGCGCCGAGCATGGTTCACGACATCCCCAGTTTCCCAGCCTCGACCGAGACTGCCTCGGCGCGCTGTGAGCATACGTGCACCAGGGGCGCAAGGGTTTCCCTGAGCTCCCTGGCTAATCGCTCAATTTTGCGGCCGAGGCGCTGGCTCGCTTGAGCACGACCCGATGCCAGGCGGCGATACATCCCGGCGAAATACGTCCGTACATGCGCTTCCTGCAGTCGCCGTTGATCCTCAACGGCCTGAACGTCCGCAAGAACCCGGGCGCGAGCGAGACCGAACTGGGCGAGTACCCCATGGAGCTGGCTGCGCCGGCACTCGCCGTCATTCGCCGCTGTCATTGTCCCAAGACCTTCCAGCGATTGATTGGCCTCGGCGCAATGGCGGTCGGCTATTTCCAGGCCAACTATCCTGGCTGTCGGCCAAAGCAGCCTGCGCAACCAGTTGTATTGATCGAGTGACTTCCGGATTGCGTCCCGGACCTGGCGGATCTCCTCAAGAGCCTCTGCAGTGACTGCCCTAGCCTGCGCGGGCGGCACGGTACCAGCACCCTCCAGGATGGTTTTCAGGCGCGCCATTTCATCGGCCAGTGCCTTCTTCTCCCGGTAGGCGGTCTCCTTGAGGATCGCCTCCTCGGCGGCCCGCGCCGACGCATATGACCTTTCGGCTTCGGCCTGCAGCGCGGCCGCCCGTCCCGAGAGTGTTGCATTCGCCTCGTCCAGCTTCCTCACCGCCGTCTTCAGTGGAAGCATCTTTGCTTCCGTAGCCCACTTGCTGCCAAGAACTCCCCCGATCACGGCGCCTGCCACGCCCAGAATCAGAGCACCTATCGGCCCGCCAAATACTCCCCCCAGTACTGCACCAGCCTTGCCAACGCCGGCCGCACCCCCGCCCCGGAGCGCGACATCGATGCCGAGGTTCTTGACAGCCGACAGGGCCTCCGTTTTCTGCTTACGAAGCAACTCGACCTCGCGCCACCCAGCCGTTGCCAGCGTAAACCATGGCATCTGGGTTTCGATGACGCCCGCACCCCCAACGGCTACGTCAGCTGCATCCGAAGCCTGCTCGAAGATACCCTGATGTGACAGTTCGTGATCCACGATAACGGCGTGGTCGCCGTGAGTCTCGAGGTACCGTTTCAGGGCTTCATCCGCCGTATCGCCCGGGTAGAGGTGAAACGCATCCACGGGGACATTGCTCATGTCGCCCGGGACGAGAACCGGGATATCGGGGTGAAGTGCAAAGTGCTGCTTGAGACCTGCTACATCGGTGACTGTCTTGACGTTGACCTCGTGGCCGGCCACGAGAAGATCCCACCCCGGCTGGTTCGACGCATCCGGCCATTGGACGGAAACGCCGGCAGCCGTCAGATTCTCGGCGGCATAAACCTCACCCAGGTGCCCGGCGAACTTGTTGAGCCCGCCCGGGTCGATACCTGTCCAGACGGAATGCTCCCAGCTGCCAAGGGACTGGGAGAGATCGGTGACGCTGGCTATTCTGTCGGCTCCCAGCCGCTCCATGGTTTCGTAGACATGGCCGTCGACTGCCAGGAACTTCTCGGCCGTGTTGGCCCCGTAGAGACCCAGCGCCTCGCCCCCCGCGACCCAACCGTCCGGGATTCTGGCCCCCCCGGGCCGTCCGGGGGCGCTGGGCGGCTCCGACGGGCTGCCTGGGCCGCCATGGGCCACCTCTTTGCTACGGAAGACCGCCAGCCTGGGTGGGCTCTGGAGCACCACTCCGGTCCGTCCCTCGTAGAGCATGGCTGCGAGGTCATACGGCGTGGGGACGGCTGATTCGAAGGCCGCTTCGATCTCTGGCCGCCTGTAGAGCCACAGCCAGAGCCTCCGAGGACTCAGGACGTCACGCCACCTCCGGCTGCCGAGTTGCGCGCGCACCTGACCATGCCCGGATGGCACTACCGCAACCGCCTTCCGAAGGACCTGTCAGGAACCGGCACTGGACGACCCTGGCCCAACATCCGCCGCAATCAACCGAAACTGCTCCAGCGCCGCCTCGAGATCATCAATGATCTCCTGGGCAATGACCTCCGGCGCCGGCAGGTTGTCCGAGTCCGCCAGCGAGTCGTCCCGCAGCCAGAAGATGTCCAGGCTGGCCTTGTCCCGGGCCATGAGCTCGTCGTACTCGTAGACCCGCCACCGGCCCTCCGGAGCCTCCGCCGACCAGGTGGCCTTCCGGACATGCCGCTTCGCCGGGTTGTAGAGCTTCACGAACTCGTCCAGGTCCTCGCGCTTCAGGGGATTGGTCTTGAGGGTGAAGTGCTTGTTGGTGCGCAGGTCGTAGATCCAGAGCTTCTTCGTCCACGGGGTCTCGCTGGCCTGCTTCTTGTCGAAGAACAGGACGTTGGCCTTGACGCCCTGGGCATAGAAGAGGCCCGTGGGCAGGCGCAGCAGGGTGTGGACGTCGCACTCGTGGAGCAGCTTGCGGCGGATGGTCTCCCCCGCCCCGCCCTCGAAGAGCACGTTGTCGGGCACGACCACGGCAGCCCGGCCGTTGACCTTGAGGAGGGTCTTGATGTGCTGGACGAAATTGAGCTGCTTGTTGCTGGTGGTGGCCCAGAAGTCGTCGCGCTCGATGATGTCCTTCTCGGTGGTGCGCTTGCCGTCCGCACCCTCGATCATGGTGCTGCTCTTCTTGCCGAAGGGCGGATTGGCGAGGACCACGTCGAAGCGCTCCCCGGGGTCGGCGGCCAGGGCATCGGCGACCTTGATGGGCACGCTCTTCTCGGACCCGATGCCGTGGAGCATCAGGTTCATGGCGCACACCCGGGCGGTGGCCTGCACCAGCTCCCAGCCGCGGAAGGCGCCTTCCTTGAGGTGGCGCTTCTCGTCCCGGGTGAGGTTGGGGTTGTGCTGAGTGATGTAGTTGTGGGCGGTGAAGAGGAAGCCCCCGGTGCCGCAGGCCGGGTCGCAGACGGATTCGCCGGGCTTGGGGGCAATGGCGTCCACCATGGCCTGGATGAGCGGCCGCGGGGTGAAGTACTGCCCGGCGCCGGACTTGGTGTCCTGGGCGTTCTTCTCCAGCAGTCCCTCGTAGGCGTCGCCCTTCACGTCGACGCCCATGGATGACCAGTCTTCCTCGTTGATGAGGTCGACGATCACGCGGCGGAGCTTGGCGGGGTCCTGGAACTTGTTCTGGGCCTTGTTGAAGATGAGAGCGAGGGTGCCCTGGCCCTTGCCGAGTTCCTCGAGGGTGTGGCGGTAGTGGTCGAAGAGGTCGTCACCGTCCTTCTTCAGGAGCTCGACCCAGGAATACGGCGCGGGGATCAGGCTGGCCTGGTTATAGGGCGGCCGGGAGCGCTCGTCAGCCATCTTGAGGAACAGGAGGTAGGTGAGCTGCTCGACGTAGTCGCTGTAGTGCATCCCGTCATCGAGGAGGACGTTGCAGTAGTTCCAGAGCTTTTGGACGAGGGTCGCGCCGTTCACTTCTTTTTGCCCTTCGCGGAAGCTCGCGACTTCTCAAAGAACTTCGGGTCCTGCACGAAGCGTCCAAGGATCCAGCCTTTGAATGCCTCGCTGTACTGCGAGGGCGATCCCGTCACTTTGCCTTGGTAGAACCACTCCGGCTTCTTCTTAACGCCGTGAGCCTTGTTGATACTTTGGATATCGAACTGATTGACAACGGCCTTTCCAGCGAGATCAGCGTTCAACGTCTTGACAAGTTCCTTCTGTCGGTAAGGGTGAGTGATGCTGGGGTCCTTGGCAACCTGGACGATGGCCCCGGTCTTCAATCCTTCGCCCGTGCTGAGGACGATGTCCGCTTCGCCAGGCTTCTTCGTAAGGACCAGTTTGTACTCAATGCCAATCGAGTACTCCGGCGCCCTACCGAGGTCTTCAAACTCATTCTGTATGCTTCCCTGAAACGCCTGCAGATACTTCGCGACGTCCTTCCCGATCCTGCGTTGCAGTGCTGCGCTCGTTAGGTCAACGTTTCCGGGACTCAAGTCGTAAACGATCGTCATCATTCCAACTGAGACGCGGTCCGCAAGTGAGATACTGAACCAGTGGTTTAGCCTCCTGTGATAGTTGATGATGCACGCTTGGAACAGGAGGAGTACGTCGCGCGGATATTCACTGATGACAAAATGCGTCGCATCGTCGCGCAACTCGGCTACCTTTTCGAGGTTGCGCCGAACTGGGTCCTTATCACTTGGAATAACTTTCGCAACACTGTCCCGCAGGGAAAGTGTTCGTTTGAGCTCGTTTCGCTTCTTTCTATAGTAGATTGCGTCCCTCGATTTTTCGGTCTCGATGAGACGCGCCTTTAGCAGTAGCTCCCATGCATTGCAGATCAGGTATGCGAAGCTCTCGACCCGGTATTTGATCGACAGGCGATTGATCGTCTCAAGAGCCAGCACATAGGCGTCAATGCTCTTTTCGACAAGTTCTCCCTTTACGCCAGATCTCCCCTTTCTCCCCTTCACCCTTCCACTCCATCACTGAAGGCGCGCCGCAGCACCGCCTGACGCAACGACTTCGCGGCCCTCAGGTTCGAATCGACCTCGGTCTCGACTTCGTGGACGATCGACAAGCGGCGGTCGACTTCGGCGAGGATTCGGTCCCGTTCCGTAGCAGGAGGGAGCGGCACAGAAATAGACGCCACCTGGGGCTGAGCAATCTTGTAGATGCCCGCGGTGGTCTTCACCCGGTGCTCTATCTGGCTTCGTACCAACCGACTAGGCCACAGCATCGCCACCCAACGCCTCACACTGGCATCGGCAAAACGCAATCGCATCATTGTGTCAGGGAAGATCACTGGACCCGGGGGCGTCTGCGCAGTGGATCCGCGACCGACAAGCGCAAGACTTCCATTTCCACGAGATACGAAGAACTCCCCTTCGCGCACCACTATGTCTTCGACTGCTGTAGGCTGAAGAGGAAGAAATCGGTAGTCTGCATAGTCCAAGCCCGCGTCAGACATTGCGCTTAGACGCAATGCGCGTACCGCGGTTGGAGTCTGGCTTTCCTTGATCGAAAGTCCATTAACGATCGGTTCGCAGAGAAGGCTTCCAATCGTGCAGGTTGGCCAGCTGTCTTCGTTGGATCCCGCCGCATCAGCGAGGACAGATGTGCGATAGCGTGAAATCGACACTTTGGCGCGCTTGAGGTTGGCGACGGCTTCGTCGAGGCGGGAGAACTGCTTATCGATTTCGGCGACGATGCGATATTGTTCCTCCGCCGGCGCAATCTTTACATTTAGCGCGTTGTAATCGTCGCGACTCAGCCCAGGAACAGCAGTCGACCTATCTAGCCTGACGAGATTTAGTGAGTCTAGCAGGTACTTGAAGTAGCGAAGGTTCTGGCCCTGGTCGGCCTCTGCGAAATAGACCGTATCGATTGGCCAGCAGGGTTCGGCCGAGAAGTAGACAGCACCGACAGTGCCCTTTCGTCCTACGATCAGTGCTGGTCCCTTCGTAAGTGGCTGCGCGTGTACGCCGACCCGACCACTCGACCCAAAGACTGGGATAGTTCCTGACGCATCGCGCATCTTCTCCGGTAGGCTCTTGCCGTACTTAATAGGAAGCAACTCGCCGAGCGTCCCGGTTGTCCAAGCTTTCGTGTCAGGACCGATCACGCCGCCAACGCCTTGGTTAAATTCTCAATCACCCTCGGCAACTCCACCCCAAACAGCTGATGCACCTTCCCCAGTCCACCTTCCTTGTTGAACGGCGCGTAGTCAAAATCCTCCATCTGAATCCCGAGATTCGCCGCAATGTGATCCCGGATCATCTCCAGCCAGTGGAGCTGCTCTGACGTAAATGGAGTCGCGGCTGAAGCCGCTCCTACCCAGGCTTTGAAGTTCGACGCGACGCGGTCTGGATAGGGGACCAGTTCGTTTTCCTGGTGCATGGCGTAGCGGACTAAGGAGACAAGGTCTGTCAGGATGCGGCGGTTGCTCGTACCTTTCACCTTCCCCTTGTCCAGCGCCGCATACGCCCGCCACAACTGCCCCTCCGTCCACAGCCGCGGCGGCGCCTGCAGGCTATCCGCCAGCGCCTTCAGATCCTCAAACTTCAGCGGCGCCTTGGTGGGCCGGTTATAGAGAATCTGCAGCGCCGTGATCTCGTCCCGGTGCTGCTGGATGAACTCCTCGAAGCTCTTCACGATCCCCTGCGCCCGTTCCCGGGCTGCCTCCGAGAACCCGGCTTCGATCACCCGGTCCTGCGTCACCGTGTCGATCACCAGGTCCTTGCTGGTCTTCAGCTCGATGACCAGATCCCGCAGCCTCGGGTTCGACAGCGGCTTCACGGCGCCCCGCAGGGCGGCCTCTGCCTCCTGGGGCGACCGGTCGGCCGTCGGGTTCAGGGCGGACACGATCCCCCGGGCCAGTTCCTTCAGCCCCATGCCCCCGGACATAGCCACCACCCGCGCCTGCTCCGCATCCGTCAGCTGCCCTTCCAGACGCGCCAGCCGCACCGCGACACTCGACAGCACCTCCGGCTCCACGTTGCCCAGGCTCACCGCCTGCAGCAGCTTGTCCAGCGGTACGGACTTCTTCTGGTCCATGGGCCGGGAGTCCGTCTTGTCCCGCTCGCACACCCCCACGCAATCCACGATCACGAAGTGGTCCTTGTGCACGTGCTCGCCGGGATTCACGCCCCGCAGGTCGTCGTCCTTGATCACCCGCACCCCGCGGCCCTTCATCTGCTCGAAGAAGGACCGGCTCTTCACGCTCCGCATGAACACCACCATCTCCACCGGCTTGATATCCGTTCCCGTGGCGATCATGTCCACGGTCACGGCGATCCGCGGGTAGTAGCTGGTGCGGAAGGCCTTGATCAGGTCTTCGGGCCTGGCCCCGGTGGTCCGGTAGGTGATCTTCTGGGCGAACTCGTTCCCCCGGTTGAACTCCTCCCGGAGGATCTCCACGATCGCCTCCGCGTGGTTGTCATCCTTGGCGAACACCAGGGTCTTCGGCAGCTCCTCCCGCTGGGGAAACAGGTCCCGCTGCCAGTTGTCCCGCAGGGTGCGGGCGATGGTGCGGATCTGGTCCGGCGTCTGCACGCTCCGGTCCAGCTCAGTCGGCTCGTACTCGAAGTCGTCGTCCAGCTGCCAGTCCCGCCGGGCCCGGGTCGCCTTGTCCCGCACTTCCAGCCAGTAGCCCGCCTCTACCTTGCTCCCCGCCTCCGTCACCTCGGTCTTGATCCGGTAGACGTCGTAGTTCACGTTCACGCCGTCCGCTACCGCCTGCTCGTGGCCGTACTCCATCACCAGGTTCTGGTTGAAGAAGCCGAAGGTCTGCTTGTTCGGGGTGGCCGTCAGGCCGATCAGGTAGGCGTCGAAGTACTCCAGCACCTGGCGCCAGAGGTTGTAGATCGAGCGGTGGGCCTCGTCGGTGACGATGATGTCGAAGGTTTCTATGGGGTAGTGGGGGTTGTAGTCGATGGGGACTGGGGTCTTGAAGGTCGCGGCTGAAGCCGCTCCTACGGAGAGTTCGTCATCGGACTCGGCCAGCTCCTGGCCCTTGAGCATGCTGAACATGCGCTGGATGGTGCTGATCGTCACCCGCGCCGTGGTGTCCAGGTTGTTGCTGGTCAGGTGCTGGACGATGTACTCCTCGCCGAATTTGTAGTTGTTGTAGGGCGAGACGTACTGGTCGAACTCCTTCTTCGCCTGGCGGCCCAGGTTGCCCCGGTCCACCAGGAAGAGCACCCGCCGCGCCCCGCCGAACTTGATCAGCCGGTAGATGAAGCTGATCGCCGTGAAGGTCTTGCCGGAGCCGGTGGCCATCTGGATCAGCGCCTTCGGCTTGTTGGCGGCCAGGGACGCTTCCAGGTTGCGGATGGCGATGATCTGGGCGGGCCAGAGTTTGAAGTCGGCCCACTGGGTGACCAGCTCGGGCATCTGGCGGACGCGGGAGAGGAAGGTGCCGGGGAGGTAGGTAGGAGCGGCTTCAGCCGCGACCTCAGTTGGGGTCGCGGCTGAAGCCGCTCCTACAGGGGGCGTATCGAGCCAGGAGCTGAGGGTTTCGGGGCGATGGAAGGCGAACACGCCCCGGGAGCGGGGGTCGGGGTCCAGCGAGTTGGTAAACCGCGTTTCCAGGCCGGTGGACTCGTACGCAAAGGGCAAGGGTCGGCGCCACGCGGGCAGCGACGCCGGCAGCCCCTGGGCGTAGCGGGCCGACTGGATCTCCACGCCGATCAGGGTGGCTCCCGCCTTCTTGGCCTCCACCACCCCGGCCGCCTTGCCATCCACGTACAGCAGGTAGTCGGCGAAGCCAAAGCCGGACTGCAAGGGAAACTCGCGGATCGCCACGCCCCGGCTGGCCGTCAGGTCCGCCTGGCCGATGTCCACGACCACCCAGCCCGCCTGGGCCAGGAGCTCGTCGATCTCCTGGCGGGCCAGGGCCTCGGGGGATTGGGGGACCATGCAGAAACTGACGGGGCGCCTTTCTGGCTGCGCTGCAATTGTTGCCATGGGACCACAGCCGCGGCCCCTTTTGCATCATTCGTGTGGGCGGTCCGGGGCCGTCTTATGCCCATTTCTGTGGCAAGTCTGGAGATCTGGCCCTAGCGTCCCGGCGCCGCGATCCGTACCTTAGCCGGGCAAGCCATGCTGACCAACCCCAACCGCACCAAGCTCATCAATGCCGTCGTCTATTTCGCGGCGAACACCCGCTATTGCGGCAAGGTGAAGCTGTTCAAGCTGCTGTATCTGCTCGATTTCGGCCACTTTCGCGAAACCGGCCGCAGCGTCACCGGCCTCGACTACCTCGCCTGGCGGCTCGGCCCCGTGCCCCTGGAACTGGCCCAGGAATGGGAGCAACTGCAAGGCGACCTCGCGGCGGCGATCGACATCGTTCCCGAGCGGGTCATCGACTACACCCGGGAACGGGTGGTGGCGAAGGCGAAGTTCGACGACAGCCAGTTCACACCCCGGGAACTGCGCCTCATGGAGGAGCTCGCGGCCAAGTATCGGGACGAGGTGACGAAGCCCCTGATCAGCTTCACCCACGCCGAGCGTGGCCCCTGGGACAAGATCTGGGATAACGGGCGGGGAGCCAACGAACGTATCCCCTACGGGCTCGCGGTTACCGACACCGATCCGAACAGGGACGCCATTCTCGGCGCCGCGGAGGAGTACGAGGCCATCGCGGCGGCCGATTCGCGGCCGCACTGAGCCGCGGTATGCCTGCGCTGCAGATCGGTGCCATCTATCGGCACCGGGAGTTCTATAGCGATCCGGCAACCGGGGAGCTCTTGCCCAAGTTCTTCCTGGTCCTTGCCCACACGCCCGGCGACGACATTGTCGCCCGCCTCCTCACAAGCCAGGCGCACGGCAGGCGGGAGAGTCCGCCCTGCTTCCACGGGGATCCCTATCCGGGGTACTACCTGGGCGTGCTCGGTGGCCCCCTGGGCAGCAAGTCGTGGCTGGATCTTCGTTTCCTGGGCGACCTGGACGATGCTGCAGCCGCCGGACAGGTCCGCAGGGGAGTACTGGCAGAAGCACTCCGTCTCCCGGCAGCCGCCCTTCGACCTGTCCTGGAATGTGTCGCCGGAGCCAATGACACGACCCGGCTTCAGGCCCGCAGCATCCGCGACCAGTTGGCGTCCATGAACTAGCTCCGCCAGCACCCCGTTCATTGGGACACTTGTTTACGCCAGTATCACTGGTGTATAAATCACCCCCATGAACACGCCAGCGAACACCCCCACCCAGTACCCCCTGGACACCCTCTGCACCCTGGCCGGCTTGCCGCGCCGCACGGTGCGCTACTACATCCAGCTGAAACTGGTGGACCCGCCCATCGGGGCCACCCGCGGGGCGTACTACACCGACCGGCACCTGCAGCAGCTCCTGACCATCCGGAAATGGACCGAGGGTGGGCTGTCCCTGGAGCGTATCAGCGAGCTGCTCCGGGGCGACGAGCCGGGAGTGCCGGCGCCGAAGCCCCGGAAGCCCGGGTCCGTGGAGGTCATGAGCCACCTGGTCGTGGCGGACGGGGTGGAGCTGGTGATCGAGCCTGGGCGGGCCGGGCTGAAACCCGAGGAGGTGCGGAAACTGTTCAAGAGCGTCCTGGATAGCTACAGCGAAATCACACGGTCGGCGAACAACAAGGAGCAAGGCGAATGAGCGCGGAAGCAAAGGCAGTCCTCGAATCCACCCACGGCACCCCGGTGCCCCTCCAGGGCGTCACCGCCCGGGGCAGGCTCAACGGCCTCCTCTTCGAGCTCACCGTCGAGCAGACCTACCGGAACACCGGCACGGCCAACATCGAGGCGGTGTACACCTTCCCCGTGCCCCACCGGGCCGTGCTGCTCGGCCTCGACCTCGAGATCGGCGCGCGCAGGCTGTCGGGCGTTGCCGTGCGCCGGAAGGAGGCGTCCGAGCGGTACGAAGAGGCGATGGAGGAAGGCAATACCGCCGCGCTGCTGGAGCAGGCCGGCGACGGGCTGTACACGCTCAGCCTCGGCAACCTGCTGGCCGGCGAGCAGGCGGTGATCCGCTACCGGTACGCCGAGCTGCTGGACCGGCACGAGGACTACGTCCGCCTCTGCGTGCCGACCGTCATCGCGCCGCGCTACGGGGACGCGGTGGCCGGCGGCCTCCAGCCCCACCAGGTGCCGGGCGTGGCGCTGCTGGCTGCCTACCCCTTCTCCCTCGAGATCCAGGTGCTGGGCGACCAGGCCCGGGCCGCGTTCAGCTCGCCCAGCCACACCATGCAGGTTTCGGCCATGGACGGCGGGATGCGGGTGACGCTGGCGAAGGGCGCGGAGCTGGACCGGGACTTCATCCTGCAGCTCACCGGCGCGGTCACGGAATCGGCCAGCCTCACGGCACCGGACGGCGACGGCTTCGTCAGCCTGGTGAGCCTGGACACCCGTCTGGGCACCGGCGAGACGCGGCCGGTCGCGCTCAAGCTGGTGGTGGACTGCTCCGGCTCCATGGGCGGCGACAGCATCGCCCAGGCGCGCCGCGCCCTGCTCGCGGTGCTGGGGCGGCTCGGGCCCGCGGATGCGGTGAGCCTGACGCGCTTCGGCAGCCGTTTCGAGCATCTCACGCAAGGCATGGTGAGCGCCGACGCGCCGGCCATCGCCCAGCTGTCCCACGCGGTGCGGGAGATGGACGCGGACCTGGGCGGCACGGAGCTGGCGGGCGCCCTGCAGGCGGCCATCGGCATTCGCACCCACAAGGACACGCCCCTCGGCGCGCCCAGGGACCTCCTCCTCATCACCGATGGCGAAGTCTGGGCCGTGGAGCCGGTGGTGGACCTCGCCGCCCGCTCCGGGCACCGGCTGTTCGTGGTGGCGGTGGGCGCGGCGCCGGCGGAAGGCCTGGCCCGGCTCCTCAGCGAGAAGACCGGCGGCGCCGTGGAGTTCGTCAGCCCCAGCGAGGACATCGAGGGCGCCATCGTCCGCACGTTCCAGCGGATGCGGGAAGCGCCCAAGCGCATCGCCGCGGTGGACTGGCCCGTTAGTCCTGAGTGGACCGCGCCCCTGCCCGCGATGGTCTTCTCCGGCGACACGCTGCACCTGATGGCAGGCTTCCGGTCGGCACCGGCCGGCGAGGTGCGCGTGACCATTGCCGGGATGGCGGAAGGCGACCTGGTCCTGAGTTGCCCGGTTGCTGCGGTGTCGGGGCTGGAACTGCTGCCCCGGGTAGCGGCGGCGCTCCGGCTGGCGGCCCTGCCCGACGAGGAGGCCGCCGCGCTGGCGGAGCGGCACCAGCTCGTGTCCCGGCACACCAGCTTCGTGGTGGTGCAGGAGCGGGCGGCGGGCGAGAAGCCGGCCCGGCACCCCGTGCTGGCGGCGGTGCCCCAGATGCTGGCGGCGGGCTGGGGTGGGGTGGGCGCCGTTCCGGCCCTGGCCCGATCGGCGTCCCTCCCGCAGCCATCCATGGACCGTTGCGACCTGGACCTTTCCGACATGGACCTTTCCGACCGCTTGGTGAAGCGGACCCGGGGGCTGGTCTGGGCAAGTCGGGCGAGCGACGATCTGCCCAGCTACCCCCGGGAAGCGCATGCGAGCTACCGGGACGACGCAGACGAATTCGGTGCAGAGAGCTCCGGAACCGGCGCCACGCCCCGGGAGGTGCTCGAACTGCTCCTGGAGAACGACCCGCAGGAAAACCCGATGTCGCTCGACCTGCTGGAAAGCCTTGGCGTCCCCGAGCACATCATGAACCAGCTCCGCGCCCTCGCCCACGCCGGCAAGGACGACTACGCGCGGATCTTCGTGGCCGTGCTGGCCCACTCTCCGGCGGGCAGCTGGCTCACAGCCGAACAGCGCGCGGCGCTGGAGGGCGACGTGTTCAGCAGCCGGGAAGTGCGCAAGGCGCGGGCGGCGGTGCAGCGGCTGCTGGACGGGGTGACGGAGGAGAGCTGGTGGGGGTTCGCCTTGATCGACGGGTAGGGCGCGAGACAGGGTGCGGCGCCTCCAGCGATCACTAGAGGCGCAGCACCCCCGGCAGCCGGCCGAAGCGCTTGTCGAAGGTGCCGAAGGGCAGGTGTCCGGCACGGCGGGCGGTCTCGAGGGCAAGGCAGTCCGAGAACTCGACGCCTGCGTACTCGCGGAAATTGGCCAGGGCCGCGGACACGACCTCGCTGTCCTGGACGGCCAGGGAGTTGTGGTTCAGAAGCATGTCGACCGCCTCGGCAATCTTCGGGCGGCCGAGATCGAACGCGGAGGCGAGGACCCAGGTTGCCTCCGCGAGGACGATGTGGGGGATCCAGGCGCCGGCGGCGATGAAGTCCTCCGCAACCCTGGCCTGGGCTTCATCGTCGCCGGTGAGGAGCCTGATCAGCAGGTTCGTATCAACGGCGCGCATGGCGCTGGCGGGCGTGCTCCCGGAGGGCGGCCTTCGTGTCCACGGGGCCGCGGCCCGCGGGGAGTCCCTTTGGAAAGAGTGCGCGCCGGATGTCCGCCGAGGTATACCGACCGGCGCGCCGGACGACGACCTCGCCCTCCACCTCGCGCCACTCCAGGACCGCGCCGGGCCCGAGGCCGAGCTTGCGGCGGATCTCGGCCGGGACGGAAATCTGGCCCTGGGCCGTCAGGCGGGAGTTTGCGGTGACCATGAGGACTACATTACCCGGGTAATGGAAATCGGGTCAAGCCGTATTTCCGGGCATTGGCCGCAGAAATGGGCGGTCGCGGCTGAAGCCGCTCCTACTGGCCCACCTGCACGGCCAGCATCGAGATCGAGCCGCCGTCCGTGCCTTCGACGGGGAAGGACACGGCCTCCCCTTCCTCCTGTGCCCCCAGGACGTAGAGCAGCGGCAGGTAGTGCTCCGGGGTCGGGATGCTGAGCCGGGCGTCCCGACCCAGCTGCTCGTAGCCGATCAGGGGCTCGTGGTCGCCGGCAGCGATCAGCGCCCGGGCCCGGGCCTCGAAGCGCGTGGCCCAGTCATAGGCGGGTCTCTCCGGCTCGCCCCAGCCGTACTGCTGCAGGTTGTGCACCAGGTTGCCGCTGCCCACGATCAGCACGCCCTCCTCCCGCAGCGGACGCAGGGCGCGGCCCAGGGCGTAGTGCCAGGCAGGCGGCCGGGTCGCGTCGATGCGGAGCTGCACCACCGGCACGTCGGCGGCGGGAAAGACCTTGATTAGTACGGACCAGGCACCGTGGTCGAGACCCCAGTCGTGATCGGGTGCGACGTCCACGGGCGCCAGCAGTGATCGCACCCGTTCCGCGAGCGCCGGATCCCCGGGCGCCGGGTACTGCACCTCGAAGAGTTCCCGGGGAAAGCCGCCGAAGTCGTGGATCGTGCGGGGCGTCGCCATCGCGGTCACGCTGCAGCCCGGGCCGTACCAGTGGGCGGAGATGCAGAGCACGGCCCGGGGCTTGCCGGTTTCCCGGCCGAGCCGGGACCAGGCTTCGGTCCAGGGGTTGGTGGCCAGGGCGTTCATGGGGTTGCCGTGGCCGAGGAAGAGGGCGGGGAGTTTTTGGGGCATGAGGTTTGCGGGTCGCGCCTAAAGGCGCTCCTACAGGAGAGGGCCTTTGCGGGCCAGGGCGCGCATGCCCCGCTCCAGGCCGTCCAGGGTAAGGGGGAACATCCGGCCGCCCATCAGGTCGCGGATCACGCCGATGGTGTAGTGGTAGCCCCAGTTTTCCTCCGGTGTCGGGTTAAGCCAGATGGAGCGCTGGTAGACGTCGGTCAGGCGCTGCAGCCAATCGGCGCCGGCGTCCTCGTTCATGTATTCCAGCGACCCGCCGGGGCGGAGGATCTCGAAGGGGCTCATGGTGGCGTCGCCGACGAAGATCAGCCGGTAGTCGGCATTGAACCTGTGCATCAGGTCCCAGGTGGCCGTGCGGGCGCCGTGGCGGCGGCGGTTGTCGTTCCAGACGTGGTCGTAGACGCAGTTGTGGAAATAGAAGAACTCCAGGTGCCTGAACTCGGCCCGCGCGGCGGAGAACAGCTCCGAGCAGAGGCGCGAGTGCTCGTCCATGGAGCCGCCGATGTCCAGCAGCAGCAGCACCTTCACCGCGTTGTGCCGTTCCGGCCGGAGCTGCAGGTCGAGCAGGCCCGCATTGCGGGCGGTATGGTCGATGGTGCTGTCCAGGTCCAGCTCGCTGGCCGCGCCCTCCCGGGCGAAACGGCGCAGCCGCCGCAGGGCCACCTTGAGGTTGCGGGTGCCGAGTTGCACGTCGCCGTCCAGGTTGCGGAACTCCCTGGCGTCCCAGACCTTCACCGCCGAGCGATTGCGGGACTCCTGCTGGCCGATGCGGATGCCCTCGGGGTTGAAGCCGTAGGCTCCGAACGGGGACTTGCCCGCGGTGCCGATCCACTTCTTGCCCCCCTCGTGCCGCTCCTTCTGCTCCTCGAGCCGCTCCCGGAAGCGCTTCATCAGCTCGTCCCAGCCGCCGAGCGATTCGATGAGGGCCTTCTCTTCGGCCGAGAGGTTCAGCTCCGCCTGCTTCCGCAGCCACTCCAGCGGGATCTCGTGGCTGGGGCCGGTGGCCGCCTCCACGCCCCTGTAGAACGCGGCGAAGGCCCGGTCGAACTTGTCGAAGTGGGTCTCGTCCTTCACCAGCGCCGAGCGGGCCAGCAGGTAGAACTCGTCGATGTTGGGGCCGATGACATCGCCCTTCAGCGCCTCGAGCAGCGTCAGGTACTCCGGGATCGTGACCGGCACCTGGTGCTCGCGCAGCGTGAAGAAGAACTGGCTCAGCATGGGGACATGCCTGATTTCCTGCACGGGGACATGCCTGATTTCCCGGGACTAAGGCTCACGCCTGTTGCGGTCTCGGGAAATCAGGCATGTCCCCTAACTCCGCCGGGACATGAACACCAGGCGCTCGAACAGGTGCACGTCCTGCTCGTTCTTCAGCAGCGCCCCGTGCAGCGGCGGGATGATGGATTTCCGGTCGTCGGTGCGGAGGGCCTCCGGCGGGATGTCCTCGGCCAGCAGCAGCTTCAGCCAGTCCAGCAGCTCGGACGTGGACGGCTTCTTCTTCAGCCCCGGCACCTCCCGGACCGCGAAGAAGGCCTCCAGGGCCTCCCTGAGCAGGGCCTTCTTGATCCCCGGGTAGTGCACCTCGACGATCTGCTCCATGGTTTCCTTATCGGGGAACCGGATGTAGTGGAAGAAGCAGCGGCGCAGGAAGGCGTCCGGCAGGTCCTTCTCGTTGTTGCTGGTGATGAAGACCAGGGGCCGCTGCTTCGCCCGGATGAGCTGCCGCGTCTCGTAGACGTAGAACTCCATCCGGTCCAGCTCCCGCAGCAGGTCATTGGGGAACTCGATGTCCGCCTTGTCGATCTCGTCGATCAGCAGCACCACCGGCGTGTCGCTCTCGAAGGCCTGCCAGAGCATCCCGGGCACGATGTAGTTGGCGATGTCGTGGACCTTCGGGTCGCCTAGCTGGGAGTCCCGCAGGCGGGACACCGCGTCGTACTCGTAGAGGCCCTGCTGCGCCTTCGTGGTGGACTTGATGTGCCACTCCAGCAATGGCATGCCGAGCCCCCGGGCCACCTCCTCCGCCAGGCGGGTCTTGCCGGTGCCCGGCTCGCCCTTGATCAGCAGGGGCCGGCCAAGCGTGATCGCCGCGTTGACGGAGAGGCGCAGGTCGTCGGTGGCGACGTAGGTCTTCGAACCGGTGAAGCGTGGGGACATGCCTAATTATGCAGTGCCCGAGGCCGGCCTCGGGCACTGCATAATTAGGCATGTCCCCAAAACGCGAGAACCCCGCCGGAGCGGGGTTCTCGGTGGCCGGAGCCGTGCGACTTGGGGCGCTTCAGGCCGCGGTGCGGCGCCGCAGGGCACCCATCAGGCCGAGGCCGGAGCCCAGCAGCCACACCGCCGCCGGCAGTGGCACCACGGTGACGTTGGTGTTGAAGGTGAGGAAGGCGTCGAAGGTGCCGAGCTGGAGGCCGGAGGCGCCCAGGGACACGCCGCACTGGTCACTGCCGGTGCCGATGGAGCAGGTCAGGCCGGAGATGGCGGGCGTGTTAGCGACGAGGGGCAGGCCCGGGACCGTCGCCACGGGACCCGCCAGGCCGCTGGCCGAACCAGCCTGCACGACCAGGATGCCGCCGCCGAAGGGCAGCTGGATCACCGGCACGCCCGTGGCGGAGAACGTGGAACCCGCGACGATGGACAGGCCGCCGAAGTTGGCCGGGCCCGTGAGGGTGAGGAGGAAGTCCACGGTCTGGGGACCGACGTTGTAGGTGAAGGAACCGGTTACCGGGCCGGCGCCAACCAGGCTGAACACTGGATTGCCAGGGCAGAGGACGCCCGTGGTGCAGAATTCGCCCTGATCGAGGCCTGGGCCGCCCGTGACGGCCACCGTCGTGGCAAAGGTGGTTGCGGGAGCCGCCACCAGCGCGAGTACGAGGGCAAGTGCCGCAAGGCGTCCGGCGGCCGGTCCGCGATCCGCTTTGGCGGTGAATTCAGATCGTCCCATGGCTATCGTCTCCCCACACCAGATCAGTCGCAACGCATGCAGTTCTGTTTGCTTTTTCGTGCCGCGCTTTTCGTGCCGCTCAGGCCAGGCGGCGACGCATCACGCCGAGCAGGCCCAGGCCGGAGCCCAAGAGCCAAACGGCGGCCGGCACGGGCACGACGCCATTGAAGATGATGTCCGCCTTCAGCGTGGCGTTCTGGGGACCGAAGGGCGTCGCTACCGCGAAGGTGCCCAGGGTGATGCCATTCAGCGACAGGGTGGTAACGCCACCCAGCGTAAACGCGCCCGCGAGAGTCGGGTTGGAGCCCGAGAACGCCGTGGGCGGCAGATTAAAAGCGCCGCTTACCGAGTAGGTGCCGGACACGGCCACCGGCCCGACGAGGTAGTTGTAAGGGTTCGAGCCGGTGAGCGACAGCGTGCTATAGCCCACGTCCGGGGTGATGCTCAGATTGGTGATAGTGAGGACGGAGCCGCTGAGCAGGTTGGCGCCATTGACGTTTGAGGGTCCCGCGTTGTCGAACTGGAAGGAGTTGACCTGGGACGCGGCCGTGTCGACGGTCACCTGGCCGCCCGTGAGGGGAACCGAGCTGCCGGGGGCCAGGAGACTCCCACCACTGTAGGTAAGGCTCAGGGTGGCGGAGCCACTGACGAAGTTGTACTGGATTGGCGCTGCCTCGACGCCGGCAGCGAGCCCCAGGAGACTGGCCATCGCCACTGCCAGCTTCACCTTGTGCGCGATCTTCTTCTGCATGGTGATCCCCCGACCCCACTCGTTATTGGTAGTTGGTCATCGTTCTGGCGTCTGCTGAAGGACGCGCTTTATGGGTCAAACATAGCAGAACTTTGTTCCTTACCAGCAGGTAATTTTCATCACGGCAAGCCGGACGAGCCTTATGTAAAGCACCCTGGATGATCCCGGCGGGGCCTGGTGGGGCGGGACCCTCCAAGACCCTGAAAGACTTCGATTTACTGGCCCGGAAACGAGAAGACCCCGCCTGGGCGGGGTCTTCCGGTAGTCGTAGCCTGGTGGCTCCGTGGGATATCAGGCCCTGGCGCGGCGGCGGATCACGCCCATCAGGCCCAGAGCCGAGCCGAACAGCCAGACGGCGGCCGGCACCGGTACCACCTGGACCTCCATGGCGACGGAGTCGAGGGGGAAACCACCGCTCGAGACCGTGATCGCGAACTGGTAGTTGCCCAGCGCGTTCGGGTTGAAGAGACCGCCCGGCGCGGTGATTACCGGCGGAGCGTTGGCGGCCAGGTAGGCGAAGAGCAGATTCTCGGAACCCTGCTGCAGGGTCGACGTCGGGTTCGAGAAGAGCAGGGCATTGGTCACGTTGATGCGACCCGTGCCAGGCACGCAGCAAGCCGTGGGGCCAGCCGGATTGAAGTCGTACCAGATGTCGATCTGGTAATCGGCCAGCACCTTGCCCGAGCCGCTGGTGATGTCGATGAAGTAGTTCCAGTTCCAAAGCGCGCCCTGGGTGCCGCTGGGGCAACCCACGGGGTCGCTGGCGATACCGCAATTGCTGCCGGGGCCGGCATAAAAGACGCCGGCGCCGTTATTGGCCAGCTGCGGGTTCGAAAAACGCCCGGTGGCGTTCATGGCGATCCGGATCGTGGTGTCGCCGTCGATGATCTGTTTTGACGCGGCTACCGCATCGTTCGGAATGCCGGAGCCCGCCCACGTCGCATCCGGGAACGCGCCGAAGTCGTCGTACACCGTGAATGCCGAGCTGATGCCTGGCGCTGCTGCGAGAAGCGCAATCGCGGCGATTTTCCGGAACTGATTCATTGTTTGTTTCCCCACGTCGTATGAAGTCGTTGTTTTATTGATTTATGGGTTCGAGGCTACCAGACAAAACCAGGGACCGCCATCCCGATTTCAGGGATCCTGCTTATGTCAAAGGCGGGCCCGGGGGCGCCGCGACCACCTGACTGGAGGCCACGGACTCCCCCTTCTCGTCCGGCCTCTTCGCCGGGGCCGGCCGCTTGTCGGGAACCCGGCGCGGAGTTGCACTGACCGCCAAGTGCTCGATGGTGGTGAGGGGACGCTTGGCCGGGGCCGGCGCCGGTGCTGCCTTGGCCGCCACCACCCGCGGCTTCGCGGCCATCGCCTTCACCGCAGTGGGCTTTCTTACCGCAGGCTTCTCTACCTCAGCCTTCGGCAGGGGCGACTTCCTGGCCGGTGACTTCGCCGCGACTGCCGGCGCGATCTTCTTCGCCAGCGCGGCACGCCGCAGCTGGGCTGCCGCCTGCATGCGGGCGAGGCGCTTCTCCGCCGCGGCCCGGACCGCCTTCAGGCGCTTTTTCGCCTCCTTCTTGGCGGCCTTGAGCTCGCGACGAACCTCCTTGAGCTCTTTCTTGGCCGTCTTGATGGTCTTCTTGAGCTCGGCGGCCCGGTTGCGGGCCGCTTCCAGGGCAACGCTCGCCGGTGCCCTGGACCTGGTCTTGCTCCGCGGTGCACTGGCCGACGTCCGGGCCTTCTTCTTCGCTGCCATCGCCTATTCCTCTTGCTGCTTCGGCATTGTTGCCGGGGGAATTTCGGATCGTTCCTTACGTTATCACGTCGAATCGGGCCGGACAGCCCCGGGCTAGCCTCCCGTGGGCAGCCGCCGCCGTTCGATCCCCGCGGGCCGCAGCACCGGCGCCGCCGTGACCGCCCAGTTCTGGGGATCCTGCCGCCGGGCCGGCGAGGGAATCGAGTAGGCCACCCGCCCCCGGTTCTTCTTCAGCGTCTCGTAGTCCAGGCGCCAGCCACGCCGCTCCCAGTCCTGCAGGCGCTGCCGGTAGTTCATGATCACGTCGTCCGCCGGCACGATGAACTCGCCGATGGCCTCGGTGGACGGGATCTGGGGGTCCAGCTTCTCGACCACGATGCGGTCTTCCTCCACCGCCACCGCCATGCGCTTCAGGAAGTTCTCGTCGTACCTGTCCTCGAGCATGCAGTTGCGCTGCATAACCAGGAAGATCTCCAGGTCCACCTCGTCCCGGGGCACGGCGTAGAGGTAGATGTGCATGTGGTTGGTCGGGCTGAAGTTCACCCGGGTCCAGGTGGACGCGGCCCCGTGGTAGCCGGAGCCGGACTCGTTGCGGCCCTCGGGCTGGAGCTTCTTCATGTCCTTGTCGGGCAGGTCTGGTGAATAGAACACCACCATGGCGCCCGCGCCCCAGGCGCTCTCTTCCACGTTGATCTTCGGCACCTCGTAATTGGTGCTCTTGCCCGCCATGCCGAAGCCGGCGTGCACGTACTCGATGTGGGACGGGTCGGACTGGTTCTCCACCAGCCGCACGTAGTTGATGTTCCACCGGTAGCGCATGGACAGGCTGCGCCAGCCGGGCTGGCCCCACTCGTTGTTGGGCATGATGCTCGGGCGCTCGCCCTCGGGCAGGTCGCCCAGGAAGACGAACACCAGGCCGTAGCGCTCCTCCACCGGGTAGGCGTCGATCCGGGCGCGGGTGGGGACCTTGGCCAGCGGTCCCAGCGACGGGATGCGCTCGCAGTTGCCGGCGCCGTTGAACTTCCAGCCGTGGTAGGGGCACTGGATGCAGTCGCCCACCACCTTGCCGTCGCCCAGGGACCCGCCCCGGTGGGTGCAGGTGTTGTGCACGCAGTGCGCCCTGCCCTCGCTGTCGCGCCAGAGCACGAACCAGAGGCCGAGCATCTGCACCTTCAGCGGCTGATCGGTGAGCTTGCTGCTCTCCTCGGCGGGGTACCAGAAGTTCATGAACATGGCGGCCTCCCTGCGACCTCGAAGTTGACGCCGTGCGAGCCAGAATCGCCCGGCCGGCGCAAGGTCGCAAAGGGGCTACCGCCGGCGGCGCAGCCTCCAGCCTACCAGCGATGCGGAAGCCGTGGCCAGCAGCCAGGCGCTCGCCGGCAGGGGGACCTCATTCACGGCGCTCAGCACGACCGAATGGTCAAAGTAGAGCGCCGTGAAGGCCACTCCCGGATTGAACCCCGACCATGTGACAGCCGAGAACGTGCCGAGCAGGTCGGAGACGTCCGCGACGCCGTCATCGAAGGTGATGATCGTGAAGGTGTCGCCGTCATTCGGGTTGTAGCCCCCCAGGCTGGACACATGGACCGTGCCGGCCAGGGTCAGGTTGCCCAGCACGTCCATCTTGTCGAAGTTGAGCAGCGACGCCAGGTTGAATTCGATGAGCCCGGCCGTGTTCTGGGTGTAATTGCCGGCGATCAGCAGTTCACCCACCGAGGTGGGGGTCCCGGGCTGGACCTGGCCGGAGTTGATCACGGCTCGCCCGGCCGCCGGGTCGTAGGTCCCCGTGCCCTGCAGCACACCGTGATTCTGCATGTCCACGTTCGTGGCCGTGGTCGCAAAGGTCGCCCCGGTGGCCACGGTGATGGTCCCCTGGTTGTCGAACGCGTTGGCCACCCGCATCGTCCCGGCGTTGATGTTCAGGTTGCCGGTATTGTTGAAGTTCACCCCCAGGTCGACCGTGGTGATGGTGTTTGACTGCTTGTTGTAGGTGCCGATGTTGTTGAAATTGTGGGGGCCGCCCACGTTGTGCTCGATGAAGGAATTGAAGGCATTGGCGTCGTTGAACGTCCCGTAGTTGTTGAGCGTGGCGCCGTTCCAGAAGCGGATGGCGTTGTTGTCGTTCACCGTATTGCCGGTCCAGTTCGTCGTCTGGTTCAGGTTGACGGTGCGGCCGCCCACGATGGTCTTCAGGCCGTTGCCTGAAATCGTCACATCATTGTTGAAGGTGGTGCTCGCGGCCCCGCTGATGGCGCCCCCGGTCCAGGTGGCGACGCCCTGGAAGGCATGGTCCGTGCCCTGCAGGGTGCTGCCGCTCAACAGCAGGCTGGTGGTATGGGTCCCGCCGTTGAGGGTGACGACGGCATCGGCACCGACGTTGTCCGTGCTGATCTGCAGGAGGCCCAGCCCCGCCGTCGTCACGCCGTTCAGGGTGTGATTGCCATTGCGGAACTCCAGCCTGGCCCCATCGGCGATGTTGTAGACCCCCGAGCTCGTCCCGCCGCCCCCCGGCAGGAAGGTGCCCGCATTGACGTTGACCGTCCCGTTGTTGTTGAAGGCGACGCCCAGGGACGTGGTGGTATTCGACTGCTTGTTGAAGATGCCGTTGTTGTTGAAGGTACCGCCGCCATTGCCGACGGCGATGCTGCTGTCGAAGGCGTTGCTGTCGGTGAACGTGCCGTTGCTGTTGAAGACGCTGGCGGTGGCGATGGAGATGGTGTTGTTGGCTCCCGTGTTGCCCGACCAGGTCGTATCGCCGGCGTTCACGGTGCGCCCGCCAGACAACACCTTCGAGCCAATGCCACTGATGGCGAGCGAGTTACCGAACGTGGTGCTCTGGGCCCCCGTGCCATTGATCGTGCCGCCGGTCCAGGTGGCCGGCCCCGACAGGGTGTGACTGGCCCCGCCAAGGGTGCTGCCGCTCAGGAGGAATGCGGTCGTGTGGGTGCCGCCATTCAGGGCGACCGAAGCATCCGCGCCCACGTTGTCCGTGCTGATCTGGAAGAGCCCGGCGCCACTGGTCGTAACGTCGTTCAGCACGTGACTGCCATTGCGCAGCTCGAGCTTCGCCCCGTCGGCGATATTGAACACGCCGGAGCTGGTACCCCCGCCGCCGGGCAGCAAAGTCCCCGCGTTGATGTTGACCGTGGCGCTATTGTTGAAGACCACGGCTATGGACGTGGTCGTGGCGGATTGCTTGCTGAAGGTCCCGTTGTTGTTGAAGACGCCGCTGCCGGTGATGGTGCTGTCGAAGGCGTTACTGTCGGTGAACGTGCCGGTGTTGTTGAAGATGCTGGCGTTGGCCATGGAGATCGTGTTGTTGGCCCCGCTATTGCCGGACCAGGTGGTGTTCCCCGCGTTGACGGCGCGCCCGCCCGACAGGACCTTGGTGCCGGTGCCGCTGATGGCCAGCGTGCTGCCGAAGGTGGTCGTCGTGCCGGCCGCGCCGTTAAGGGTGCCGCCCGTCCAGGTGGCGGCCCCGCCAAAGACCTGGTCGGTACCGGTCAGCGTGCTGCCACTCAGCAGCAGAGGGGCGTTCAGGGTGCCGCCATTGATGGCGACGGTGGCGTCGGCGCCCACGTTGTCGGTGCTGACCTGCAGGGTGCCCGCGCCGCTGGTCGTGACATTGTTCAGCGTATGACTGCCGTTGCGGAACTCCAGTGTTGCCCCGCTGGCAATGTTGAACACCCCCGTGCTGGTGCCGCCGGCGCTGGGCAACAGCAGGCCCGCATTCACGTTGACCGTGCCGTTGTTATTGAAGACCACGGCCATGGACGTGGTCGTGTCGGACTGCTTGTTGAACGTCCCGGTGTTGTTGAAGGTGCCGCTGCCGCTGATGGTGCTGCCGAAGGCGTTGGCGTCGGTGAAGGTTCCGGCATTGTTGATGAAGCTGGCGTTCGCCATGGAGATGGTGTTGTTGGCGCCGGTGTTCCCGCTCCAGGTCGTGGCGCCGCCCAGGCTGATGGTCCGGCCACCGGTGATGGACTTGGTGCCGATGCCGGTGATGCCGAGCGTGGACTCGTACTGGGTCGTGCCCGTGCCGTTCTGGGTGCCGGCGGTCCAGGTGGACGGGCCGGTGACGGTGAGGGTGCCAGTTCCCGACAGGGTGCCGCCCCCCTGGGTGAGGCCCAGGATGGTCGTGTCGGCATTGAGCTGGGCGTTGCCCGCGTTGACGGTCGCCGTGTCAGTGATGCCCGGTGGACCCCCGGGCGTCCAGTTGGTGCCGACGGTCCAGTCGGCCGTGAGGCCATTCCAGGTCAGCGAGGCCGCACCAGCTGGTGCCACCAGGCCGCACGAGATCACCCCGGACAAGACTCCGAACGTCCAACGAATCGCTGCTGCATTCATCACCAGGTCTCCACAACAGGGGGTCGCGGGGCCGCGCAGGCCAGTGCCGCGGGCGACATCCTGTCGGTGATGGGTCGAAGACAGCAGAAAGTAGGGAGTGAGACGCTTCCCTGCGGAGATCCGGCACGGAAACTGCGCACAACCAAGTTTGCGCGCTTGCAGCGAATCTGCGCCGGTCATGGCTTGGTGTCAAGCACAGCAGCGGCGCCCGGGCAGCGGGGCGATTAGACATAAACCGGCCACCCCGGCGCACCGGGAACGCTGGAGCCAGCGTCACTCCGCCAGGCGCTTGGTCAGCCGGTACCAGAACTCCATGGCCTGGTGAAACGCCTCGATGCGGATCCGCTCGTTGGGCGCGTGGGAGGTATCGTCGTCCGGGTCCTCGGGCACCGCGCCCACCCCATAGGTGGGAATGCCGGCGCCCCGCAGGAAGACGCCGTCGGTCGCGCCGGGGCTCATCTCGGGCAGCAGCGGGATGCCCGGCCACATCTCGCCGGCAACGGCCTCGATGGGCCCAAGCACCCGCGGATCGAGCGGCGATGGCGGCCCCACGGGCGCCGGCGCCACGGGGGCGACGGTGACGCCGTCCGCGGCCACCAGGTCCCGCAACACGGTTTCCACGGCCGCCGGCGAGGACTGGGGCAGGATCCGGCAGTTCACGACCGCCCGGGCGCGCTCGGGCAGGGAGTTCTCGGCGCTGCCGCCCCGGAGCTGGGTGGCGACGCAGGTGGTACGGATCAGGGCGTTGAGGTAGGGCGACTCCTCGACCGTGTCGATGGCCGGGTCGTCCAGCCGGGCGGCGCCCAGGGCGCGGGCGCCCGGGGCCAGTTCCGGGGGGGCCATGGCCGCCCAGCGCTCGAAGTAGACCCGCGCCGTCTCGTTCAGGTCCCGGGGAAACCGGAACTGCTCGACCCGGGCCAGTGCCCGGGCAACCTTGTAGATGGCGTTGTCGGGGCCCGGCCGGGAACTGTGACCGCCCGGGCTGGACGCCTCCAGGGCGAAACTCGCGTAGATCTTCTCCGCGGTCTGTACCCCGAAGGCCTCCGGCCGCCCGTCAGGGAGCAGGTCCACCTGGCCCGCGTCCGTGTTCAGGGCGAAGGCGGCGTCGATCAGCGGCCGGTGTTCCTTCAGGAGCCAGTCCACGTTGCCGCCGCTGTACTCCTCGTCGGCGGTGAAGAGCAGGATCAGGTCCCGGTTCGGGCGGAAGCCCTCGGCCCTGAGGCGGATGAAGTTGGCCACGAGCATCGCCACGCCGCCCTTGATGTCCCGGGTGCCCCGGCCATAGTAGTAGCCCTCCTTCTCCACCAGCTGCAGCGGGTTGGTGTCCCAGGTGAAGGGCGAGGCCGACACGGCGTCCAGGTGGGCGATCAGCAGCACCGGCTTCTGCTTCGGTCGCCGGCTGCGGTACCGGGCAATGAGGTTGCCATCGCCGGGGTTCAGCCCCAGCACCTGCACGTCCGCCTCGGGGAAGCCGGCGCGCTTCAGCATGGCGGCGAGCCGGTCGGCGGACTCCTTCGTGCGGCCGGTGTCGCCGGCGGGCGAGGTGTCCATGGCCACGAGCTCGGCGAGGATGTCCCGGGCGAGATCCTCCGTGGGGGTCAGCGCGCTGGCGCCGCCCCACACGAGCAGCAACGCGAGAACGCTAGCGAACCGGCATGCCACTTCGCAGCCCCAGGTACAGCGGCACGCCAAGGGCGCACAGCACGGCGAGGTAGACCAGCTGCTGCCCGTCGGACGCCGAGATTGCCCACGCGCAGAAGCCGGCCGCAAGGACGGCGACAAGGCGGATGCCCCAATTGCCCGTGGACCGCCACAGGGCCGCGCAGCAGTAGGCATAGATCACCAGGTAGAGCAGCGTCGCCAGGTTGATGAGGATCGTGAACTGGGCGGCGAGCGTCGGGGCGAGGGAACTCAGCACGACGATCAGCGACATGAGGCCGGCAACGATCAGCAGGTTCCGCCGGGGGGGACCGTCGAGGCCCTCGCGAAACAGGCGCGGGAACACGCCGGAGTCGGCGCCGGAACGGGCCACCTCCGCCGTCACCAGGATCCAGCCGGACAGCGTGCCGATGGCCTTCAGCACCGCGCAGGCCGCCACCAGCGCCGCCGCCCCCGCGCCGATCCAGCGTCCCGCCGCGTCCGCGAACGGGGCGCTGGACTGGGCCAGGGTGGCCGCCGGCAGCAGGCCGCTGATGGCCACGGACGCCCCCAGGTACACGAAGGCGGCCAGCGCCACGCCGCCCAGGGTGGCCACCGGCACGTCGCGGGCAGGATTGCGGACGATCGCCGCCGCCACCGACGCGCTTTCCAGGCCGACGAAGGCCCAGAAGATCAGCGCGAAGGTGGCCGGTACCACCTGGGCGTCCGGCCGGCCGGTGACGTTCCAGGACTCCTGGAAGACCACCGGATCGAAGGCGAACCAGCCGAGCACCGCCACGCCGAGCACGGGCAGCAGCCCGATCAGCAGCGTGGCACCCTCGAAGTCCGTCACCCGCCGGGCGCCCCGGAAATTGATGAGCGTCATCAGCCAGATGATGGCTAGCGTGCAGGCCATCGACGGCAGGTTGCCCTTGAGCGCCGGAAAGAAGATCGAGAGGTAGCCGGTGCCGGCCACGGCGATGGCCACGTTGCCGATCCAGCCGCCGGCCCAGTAGAGCAGGCTGGCGTGGAAGCCGAAGAAGCGCCCGAGGCCGTCCCGCACCTGGCGCACCATGCCGACGCTCTCCGGCCGGAGGCTTATCAGCATCACGAAGACGCCCGCGAGCAGGAACGCGCCGAGGCCCGACACGACCCAGCCGATGACGCTGACGGAGCCGAAGGCCCCCAGCGTGGCTGGCAGCAGGTAGACGCCCGACCCGATCATGTTGCCGGCCACCAGGAAGGTGGCCCGCAGCGGGCCGATGCGACCGGCGCTGTCCAGCTACGGCCCCTAGAAGTCCTGGCTGAACTTCACGCCGAAGGTCCGCGGCGGCGCCACGATCGAGTAGGTCTGGGGGCCGCAGCGGGCCTCCGGGCACTCGGTGTAGCGGCTGAACTCGGCGTACTCGTCGAAGGCGTTGGTCAGGAAGAACTCCACGGCCCAGTCGCCCGTGCCCGCGCCGAAGGAGAGGTTGGTGAGGGTGTAGCTGGGCAGCTGGCCCACGATGTCGTTCTCGAAGGTCCGCAGGTCGGTTTCCCGCTCGCCCACGTAGATCACCGCCGCCTGGAAGTGGGCGTCGAGGGTGCCCAGCGGGAACTGGTAGCGGCCCGTGATGTTGCCCTTGAAGTCCGGCGTGACCGGCAGCTTGGTGCCTTTGGGAGCCGCCGGCGGCTCGCTGCCGCCGCCGTCCACCGGGCAGGGATCCGCGGAGACGGCCGCGCCCCCGAAGAGGTTCTGGCAGTAGGGCCCGCTCAGTTCCGCATCGATGAACGCGACGCCGGCGGAGAGCCCGAGGCCCTCGGTGACTGCCCAGTTCACGTCCATCTCGAGCCCGGTGATCTCGGCGTCGCCGGGCGCGTTGGTCACTTCAGTCAGGCCGTTGGGGCCCAGGATGGAATACTGGAAGTCCTCCCACTGCTGGTAGAACACGGCGCCGTTGAAGCGCAGCCGGTCGTCCAGCCAGCTGGACTTCCAGCCGAGCTCGTAGTTGTAGAGGAAGTCCGGCTTGTAGGGCGGGACCGTGCCCCGCCGGTTGATGCCGCCCGGCCGGAAGCCTTCCGAGTAGGTGGCGTAGATGAGGGCGTCGTCCGTCAGCTTGTAGGCCAGGTTGACCTTGTAGATGCTGTCCGAGTCGTCGGTGCTGTCGTCCAGGTTCTTGCAGGGCGCGCTGCCGTAGTCGGGCAGGTCGGCACCGGTGTTCGGCCCGCCGTCGGGCGGGAGCCCGTCGCCGAAGTTCTTGTCGCAGAGCGCCTCGCCGCTGTTGCCCGAGCTGCTGTAGCCCAGCCCGAAGCCGAAGTAGCCTTCCAGCGAGTTGTCGTACTTGAACCAGCGGGCGCCGACGGTGCCGGTCAGCTTCTCGGTGAAGTCGTAGTACACCTCGCCGAACAGCGCGTAGTCCTCGTCGATCCGCTCCTGCTCGGTGAGCCAGAGCGTGTCCTCCTTGCCGGTCACCGACAGGGACTCGGCCAGGTCGTTGATCTTGTAGTCCTGGTAGATGGCGTGCTCCTGGCGCTGCCAGAAGGCGCCAACCAGGGCCCGCAGCCGGTTCTCCTGGGGCGTCGAGAAGCGCAGCTCCTGGCTGTATTTCTTGTAACGGTCCGACGACAGGACGTACTGGGAGAAGTCGATGGCGTCGCCAACGTCGTTGTAGAAATAGCTGCTGAAGTTGACGCCGTCGGCCAGGTAGGCCACGTCATACCAGTAGGAGTAGTCGGCGTAGTCGAAGTCGAAGTCCACGTCCCGGTCCAGGTAGGAACCGGTGTAGACCATGTCGATGCTGCCGATGCGGCCCTCCACCGTCAGGGCGGCCTGCCACCACTTGTCGTCCGAGCCCTCAGCGAAACCGTGGCCAACCTGGTACTCGCCCAGGGTGTTGTCGGCGCCGAAGGAGCCGTCGGCCTTCTGCTTCTGGGCCATCACCGAGGGCGTGACGGTCCAGGAGTCGTTGAGGTCGATGCGGAGCGCGGCCCGGGCGCCGTAGGTGTCGACGCCGTTGTAGTCGTCCTCGACGCGGGCCGCGTTGTCCGTGGTTATCCCGTCGGGCGGGACCGTGATCAGCGTGCTCGGGAAGGTGCGCTGGAACGGCACGTTGTCGATGTAGCCCGCGTCGTGGCGCGCCCAGCCCACGAGCCGGATGGCCATGTTGTCGGCCATGGGCAGGTTGACGAAGCCCTCGGCCAGGTAGCCGCTGTCGCCGCCGGAGAGGTAGTTGCCCTCCAGGCCGTAGCCGCCCGCGAAGCCGGTGGGGTCGGGCTTGTTGGTGACGATCTTCACCGTCCCCGCCTCGGAACTGGCGCCGTAGAGGGTGCCCTGGGGGCCCGCCAGCGCCTCGACCCGGGCGATGTCATACAGGTGCACGTCCAGGGCGCCCTGGATGGTGGTGATCGGCTGCTCGTCCAGGTAGGTGCCGATGAGGGGCAGCGAGCCCGAGTGGTTGGCGTCCGCGTCGCCGGCGCTGGCCACGCCGCGCATGTACACCTGGGCATAGCCCGGCCGAATGGTGACGAAGGACACGCTGGGCAGCAGGTTGGCGTAGTCCTCGAAGTCGGCGACGTTGAGCTGCTCCAGCTTCACGGTGCCCAGCGCCTGCACGCTGATCGGCACGTTCTGCAGGCTCTCCTCCCGCTTCTGGGCGGTGACGATGATCTCGTCGAGGCCGAGGGGCGACTGCTGGGCCTGGACGGCCACCGGGACGTACCCGGCCAGCAGGAGCGGCGCAAGCCGCACGGCCTGCCGGATGGGCGATAGCGGCGTCCGGACCAGCCGCGGCCGGGAGGTTGCCCCGGCCGGACGATGGGCAATGGCTGCCCGCTGCAGCTTCCGCCGGCGACTGCGCGTCATGAGCTATCCCTCCCCCGAAGGTAATTCGATTCTGTCAGAAGTCGGGTGCCGCCGGATAGGTTTCCAGCACCGGCCCGAGTGCATCCCTCAGGGGCGCGAGCCAGGCATCGTAGTGGCGCCACTGCTCCAGGGCGTCCTGGTAGATGGGCCGGCGCACCTGCTCGGAGCTGGCGGTACGCACGGCCCGGTCGTTGCGCCAGAACTCCAGGCAGCGCTCGTCGAAGGGCAGGCCGCAATAGTCCAGCAGCCGCCGGACCTCCCCCTCCGTGTCGGCCACCATCTGCTCGTAGATCACGCGGTGCACCCGGCCCGGCAGCACGGCGTCGAACCAGGCCATCAGCTCCACGTAGTCCCGGTAGTAGCGGCCGATCTCGGGCAGGCTGTAGGTGAAGTGCTGGCCCCGGGCGAAGTGCTGCTTGAAGCCGGAAAAGCAGCAGCTCAGGGGGTGGCGCCGGGCGTCGATGATCCTCGCGTTGGGCAGGATCAGGTGGATCAGGCCGGTGTGAGCCCAGTTGTTGGGCAGCTTGTCGATGAAGAAAGGCGCGCCGGTCTTCCGCTGGATGCGGGTCCGCTCCAGGTATTCCTCGCCCAGGGCGCGGAACTGCCCGGGCTCCAGGTCCGGCAGCAGGCCCGGATACCGGGACGGCTCGTCCCGCGTCTTCCGGCCCCCGAGGCGGCGAACGATGCCCACCAGGTCCGGCAGCTCCATGGTGCCCTCCACCAGCGGGTGGCTGGCCAGGATCTGCTCAACGAGGGTCGAGCCCGACCGGGGCAGGCCGACGATGAAGACCGGGTCCGGCGCCGGGCAGCCGGTGCCCGCGTGGGACGCCAGGAACTCCCGGGTAAACAGTTCCTTGCAGCGCTGCACGTAGGCGCTGGTTTCCTCCGCGTCGTAGCTCACGGCGGCGCGCCGCAGGCGATTCGCCCCGGCGTAGTGGCGGAAGGATTCCGCATACTCGCCCGCATCCTCCAGCGCCTTGCCCAGGGCGAACTGGAAGTGCAGGCGGTCCTCGTCCGTCAGGTCCTGGCGCCCGAGCTGGGAGCGGATGGTGGCGAGGTCCGCCGGCGAGAACCGGAAGGTCTTCAGGTTCGCGAGGCTCCACCAGGCCTCGCCGAGCCCCGGTTTCAGCCCGATGCACTTCCGGTAGGCGGCGATGCTGTCCTCCCGGCGGCCCGCCGTCTTCAGCGCATGGCCATAGCTCATCCACACCTTCGGCTGGGTCGGGTACTCGGCGACGATGCCGGCGTAGAGGTCCAGCGCCGGGCCGTACTCGCCGATGCTCCCCAGCACCGCCGCCTTCAGGTTGCGCAGGCCGGGATTGCGCGGCTCGGCCGCGAGCAGCTGGTCCAGCTGCTCCAGCGCCGCCGCCGGCTTGTTCTGCCGGTGCAGGACGAGCGCGTAGTTCTGCCGGGCGGCGGCGAAGCCGGGCGCCAGTTCCAGGCAGCGGGCCAGCAGGTTCTCCGCATCGGTGTAGCGGCGCAGGCGGCCCGCCACCTCGGCCAACATCCGGATCGCCGGAACGTCGGTGGGGTGCTGCTTGAGGTGCTCCCGGAGCAGGTGCTCGGCCACCGCGATGCGGCCCTCGGCCAGCGCCGCCGCCGGCGCCAGCAGGCGCGGGTCCCGGGTGGCCGCCTGGATGTGCAGGGCATAGGCCGCGTCCGCCGCCGCCGTCTCGCCGAGCACGGTGTAGTGGTCGCCCAGGGCCTGCCAGGCCTCGGCCAGGATGACGAGCGCGCCGGCATGCCCGGGCCTGGCCTTGAGGATCTCCCCCGCCTGCTGGATGGCGAGCTTCGGGCTCGAGGCCAGGAGGGCCCGCGCATGGGCCAACGCCACGTCGAGCGTCCCCGCGGGGGACGTGGCGGCAGGCTGGTCAGCCGGGTTCATTCTGGTTCTTGTGGCTTTGACACCGCGTCCGGGCCAATGAAAGACTGCCACCCGCTGCTTGTCAATTCAGCCCACTGCAGACTCCCAGCCCGCATGATCGACCCGGTCGAACTCCACGCCACCTGCCTCCCGTTTGCCGAGGCCCGCACGCTGCCCGCGGCGGTGTATACGTCGCCGGAGGTGCTGGCCACGGAACAGTCCGGGCTCTTCGGCAGGACCTGGCTCTGCGCCGGACGGGAGGCCGACATTCCCGCCGCCGGGGATTTCCTCACCCGGGACATCGCGGGCGACCCGGTCATCCTGGTCCGGGGCGACGACGGCCGGGTGCGCGGCTTCTTCAATGTGTGCCGGCATCGCGGATCACGCCTGATTGACGACAGTGCCGGCAAGGGCCTCGCCCGCATCGTCTGCCCCTACCACGCCTGGACCTACCGCCTGGACGGCACGCTGGCCCGGCTGCCCGGTGGCGACGCGGCGGCACGGGAGCAGCCCGGCCTGGTTCCCGTGCACACCGGCACCCACGACGGCTTCATCTTCGTGAACCTGGACCCGGCCGCCGCGCCGCTGGCCCTGCAGCTGGAAGACCTGCCCGACTTCTCGCGCTTCCAGCTGCCCGACCTCCGGGTCGGGTGGCGCCGCACCTACGAGGTGCAGGCCAACTGGAAGCTCATCTGCGAGAACTACAGCGAGTGCTACCACTGCCCCGGGGCCCACCCGCAGCTGGCCCGCCTCTCCGACCTCATCAGCCGCAGCTCCCGGCCCATGGAGATCGGCGACTGCTACAACGGCGGCCCCATGCAGCTGAAGGACGGCATCGAGACCATGTCCCTGAGCGGCAAACGCACGGTAACCCCGATCCCGGGCCTGTCGGCCGACGATCACCGCTACGTCTATTACTACGTGATCTACCCCAACCTGCTGCTCAGCCCCCACCCGGACTACGTGCTCACCCACACCGCCTGGCCCCTGGCGGTGGACCGCACCCGCGTGGAGTGCGAGCTGCTCTTCACCCGGGAGGCGCTGGAGCGCCCCGGCTTCGACCCGGCGGACATGGCGAACTTCTGGGACATCACCAACCGCCAGGACTGGGCATTGTGCGAGCGGACCCAGCTGGGCGCGGCATCCCGGGGCTACCGGCCCGGGCCCTACCAGCCCGCCGAGGACTGCGTGCACACCTTCGACCGCTGGTACGCGGAGCGGCTCGCGGCGTTGCTGTAGGAGCGCCGACCGGCGCGACTCACCTTCCCGCTCGAGACTCGCGGACTCGATTCTCGCGGGAAGGCGAGTCGCGCCGGTCGGCGCTCCTACAGCGGCGGCGAGCGCTCCAGTTCGAAGCAGCGGCCCGTGTCGGCCGGCCAGGCCCCGTGGACGCCCACGGCACGATCGTAGGTGAGCCCGGTGCCGAGGGCGGCGGCGGTGGCGGCGGCCACCCCGACCAGGAGCAGCCAGGCGAGCAGCAACGGACCCGGCGCCCGGTGCCGGGTGCGATACACGGCGATGGCCGCAATCAGGGACGACCACCAGGTCACGGCACCGGAACGCCGGTGCAGGATCGTCGCGGCGACGGCGTCGGCATCGCACTGGGCGGCGATGTAGTCCACGAAGCCGCTGCCGATGGACACCAGCGCCAGCGGCGAGCCGATCCACAGGTTCCAGCGCGCGGCCGTCAGCAGGTCCGCTGCCCAGGGCCGCGAGCCGGCGAGGGTGCCGACCCAGAACAGGACCACGCCGAGCAGGATCAGCCCGACGGAGAAGTGCACGACGTAGGGATGCAGCTGGGAGGTCATGGCCCGCTACGATAGCACCGGGTCCGGGAAGCGCCCGGCACGACGCGCCCCGCGACGCGGGTTTACTGCACCAGGCCCGACGGTCCCGGCGGCTGGCCGAACGCCACCCGGAGCAGCGCCCCGTCCTGGGAGTCCACGATGCCGTTGCCGTTCAGGTCCCGGTCGGGGTAGCCCGCCGAGCCGAAGGCCACGCGGAGCAGCGCCCCGTCCTGGCTGTCGACGACGCCGTTGTTGTTGAAGTCCGCGTCACAGCGGTTGCCGTAGCCATCGCCATTGGTGTCCAGCTGGCTGTTGCCGCCGGCATCCCGCAGGACGGGCCCGTTCGCCACCGCACGACAGTTGTCCCGCTCATCCGGGGCGCCATCCCCGTCCGCATCGGGCAGCAGCTGCCAGGCCAGCCCGTAGTCCCGGCTGAAGGTGCCGGCCGGGATCACGCGCAGCGCGTACTGGGCATTGGCCGGGACCACCACCCAGAGGTTCTCGGTGTTGTCGGCCGTGCCCTGGGACGCCGCCACCGTGGCGCCGCCGGCAGCCAGGTCGATCAGCAGCAGGTCCAGGTTGTGCAGGGTGGCCGACGTGTCGAAGCCCATCCCCGGCGGCACGGGGCCCGTGACGTCGATGTTCCAGACCAGTGCCGCGGTGAGCAGCTGGGGCTGCGCGCTCACGGGCAGAAGGTACGTGGCCGTGGCGTTGCTGCCGCTGGCGCCGCCAAAGGCGGGATCGTAATCGAAGCCGCGGGTGGCCACGCTGGACGCCGGGCCTCCGTCCTCGCCGCTGCCCTGCTCGCCGGCGGCGATGATCAGGTAGCTGTTCCGCACGTTGAGCTGGCCCGCGCCGTAGCGACGATCCAGGCCGTTGGCGGTCCGGTTGCCGGCGACGTCCCGGTAGATGCCGAGGTTGCCTTCGGACGAGTTGTGGGTCACCCGGTCGGCGCCGGCCATCAGCGCCGCCTTCACCACTGTCGAGCGCTCGGCATTCCGCACGACGACCCCGGCCCGGTTCGTCATGCCGACCGACACCGGGTCGGACGACAGGACGGCATTGGCGTGGCCGGTGGCGACGAGCAGGGCCGCCGCCGCGGCGACGTGCGGCGTCGAGAGGCTGGTCGAATTGCCGGGGGCCACGATGTGGGGCCGCGCGCGACCGGCGGTGTAGATGCCGTCCACCGCCGCGGTGCCCGTGTCGTGCTGGCCGCTGCTGCGCCCGACCGCGATCACGTTGAAGGCGCTCGTGAGCAGCGCGCTGGCGCTCGGGCTGGAGCCGTTGCCGTTGTTCAGTCCGGCGACGTGGATGAACTCGTCGGTCTCGATGACCCAGTCGAGCCGCCGCAGGACGTAGGTGTCGAGCCCGGGGGCGGACGCGACCCAGCTGTGGTTTGCGATGCGGCTCGTGGAGACGACGGGCGTCGGCCCACCGGCGGCCTGGTAGGTCGTGGCCAGGTAGCGCGGGCCCATCCAGTCGAAGGCGGCATAGGCCGAGATGCTGGTGATGGCCGGCGCCATGGAGGACGTCAGGCCATAGAAATCCGTCGCCACTCCCGTGGCATGGCCGGAGTAGAGCCCCGCGGTGGCGTTGGACACGTTGAGGATGGTCTTCCCGGCAAACTCGCCGTCGGTGATGTCCGGCATCCAGGCGTCCTGGCCGTAGACACTCTGCACGCCCTCGATCTGGCTGACGACCACGCCGGCGCCGTCCGGCAAGGCGCCGCCCAGCTCCTGCTGCAGGCGGGTGTAGCCCACGTCGGCGCGGTAATCGGCCAGGGAACCGGCGGACACCAGTGCCAGGCCGCAGGCCGCCATGGCGGCGAGCGGGTTGGTCCAGGCGGGGCGAAGTCTGATCATGGGGCGGGGCTCTTGCGGCACCTTCGAGCCCGATGGTAGGGCAAGCCCGTGGCGAAAGGCCATGGCTTCCCCGCAAACCGGCCTTATGTCAGCCCGATCGGTGCGCTTGGCCCTACCGGGGATAAGTCGGGCGCCACGCCCGCGCGGCCAGTTGCGCCTCTTCCAGCTCCGCGGGGGTCAGCCGCAGGGCCACGATGTCCCGGGCCCGGGCCGCGTCCCCGTCGCCGCTGGCGGCGGCGAGATTGAACCAGAGGTGCGCGGTGCGGTTCTCCTGGGGCACGCCCTTGCCGGTGGCGTAGAGGTAACCGAGGCCGGCCATTCCCTGGGCGTAACCGCGCTCGGCCGCCTTCCGGTACCAGGCAGCTGCCTCCTCGTAATCGACCGGAACGCCCTCGCCGCGGGTGTACAGCTCGGCGAGTCCCGCCTGGGCCAGGCCATACCCCTGCTCCGCTGCCTTCCGGTACCACTTCACCGCCTCGTCGTAGTCCCGGTGGACGCCCTGGCCCTTGGCAAACAGGTAGGCCAGGCCCGCCTGGCCGGCGGAGTAACCCTGCTCCGCGGACTTCCGGTACCAGGTGGCCGCCTCGTTGTAGTCACGCACCACGCCCTGGCCGTGGAGATACGCGTAGCCCAGGGCCGCCTCGGCCAGCGGATTGCCGCGACCGGCCGCGCTGCGGAACCACTTCAGGCCCTCGGCAAAATCCTGGGTGACGCCCTGGCCGGAGGTGTAGATCACGCCGAGGTTGTACTGGGCATCGGGATCGCCCTGCTCCGCCAGCGGACGGAACAACTCCGCCGCCACGGCGGGCTCGCCACGCCGCCAGGCCGCCAGGCCATCGGCCCAGCCGCCATCGGCGGACGCGGCGCTGGTTAGCAGCAGGCCGAGCAGGCCCAGGTACACCGGATTTCCCATGGGGTTATTGTCCATGTCCGGACCGGAATAGCGAGACGCGACCGCGCAATTCCGCGCTGCTGGCTAGCGCGCAGCCGGCCGGAGCCACTGAACGGCAAGGACGCCGATCACCACCAGCGCGCCGGCCAGGATGCCGGTCAGCGCATCGAGCAGCAGCGCGACGGGCAAGCCGCCTGGCAGGGACTCGACCCAGTGATGCAGTGGCGGGATGCCGTGGCCGATGATCCCGCCGCCCACGAGGAACATCGCCGTGGTACCTGCCACCGCGAGGCCCTTCATGAGCCACGGAGCGGCGCGGAGTATCGCGGCACCCAGCGCCCGCTGGGCCCGGGCCCACAGGCTGGCACCGGTCCGCCCCAGGAGGTGCAGGCCGCCGTCGTCCAGCTTGACGATGCCCGCGACCAGGCCGTAGACGCCGACGGTCATCAGCAGCGCGATGCCGATGAGGGCCGCCACGCGCTGCGGAAGCGGCGCACTGGCCACGGTGCCGAGGGAGATCACGATGATCTCCGCCGAGAGAATGAAGTCGGTGCGGATGGCGCCCTTGATCTTGTCCCGCTCGATTGCCACCAGGTCCATGGCCGGATCGGCCAGGGCCCGGGCCAGTTCCCGCTGCCGGGCCTGGTGATCCCCCTTCCGGCGGGCGAAGACGTGGACGAGTTTCTCGAAGCCCTCGTAGCAGAGGAAGGCACCGCCGATCATCAGCAGGGGTGCCACGAGCCAGGGCGCGACGGCGCTGATCACGAGCGCGGCCGGCACGAGGATCGCCTTGTTGACCAGCGACCCCCGGGCCACCGCCCACACCACGGGCAGTTCCCGGTCCGCGGCCACGCCGCTCACCTGCTGGGCGTTGAGGGCGAGGTCGTCGCCCAGCACGCCAGTGGTCTTCTTCGCCGCCACCTTGGTGAGCAGCGCCACGTCGTCGAGGATCGTGGCGATGTCGTCGAGCAGCGCTAGCAGGCTGGTGGCCAAACCGGTTCCCCACACGCAGAAAACCCGCCGAAGCGGGTTCCCTGGAATTCACTGGACCCGCTCCGGAGCAGCAGGCTCCGGAGCAGGAACGCTAGGCGGTAGTCTTCCGCCGGACCCAGCCCATGATGCCCAGCGCCGAGCCGAACAGCCAGACCGCGGCGGGCACCGGCACCACGGCGATGGCCGGCCCGATGAGGAATTCCTGGACATCGATCCCGTCCTGGACCAGCGGGTTCGGGGTGACGACGCGCATGACGTTGGTCCAGTCGAAGGCGCCCTGGGCGGCAGCGGCCGTGTACCAGGCCGAGGCGCCGGCGCCCACCAGCACGTAGGCGGGCGACATGATCTTCCAGATGGCCTCCTGGATGTCCGCCTGGCCGGAGTAGTCGTTGGGCGCCAGCGTGCCGAGCTGGCTGAAGAGCCAGCCGGCCTTGCTGTAGTTCGACTTCGTGATGGGGTTCGGCGGGTTGTTGAACTTGCCGATCAGGCCCGCCTGGATGTCGGCGTAGGTGAGGATGTCGGCCGTCCAGGTGACGGGCGGATTGACCTGGCTGTTGACGGAATCGCAGAGGCCCAGGATGGACATCGAGTCGATCGTCAGCGAGTAGTACCCGGAGTACACGCCGCCCCGGTTGACCGAGTTGGCGACGTTGTTGAAGGTGACCGAAGCGGCATTCGCAGCGACCGACGCCAGGACCAGCGTGACCGCCACGAGCGAACGACGGAGCAGGACTGATGAGCTTTTCACGGGTTATGTCCCTGTCGAGGAGCCTGTTGTTCGCCGCCGGCCCGGCGGTGCCGCCGGGGACGGGTTATTAGAGTTGTCGGCTTGATCCTAGGCCCAGGACAGCTGCGGCGCATCACCCAAATGGGTGATGCTGGCAGTTGACATAACCGGGCGCGGAGCGGGTATCAGGGCCCGTCCCGACTTGTTTATTGGCCGGCAGGTCGCGCGAGGGTAGAGAAGTTATGGTGGCCAGGGGCACTCTGGAATCTGGAGTCCAAGCTGCTGATAGCACTGCGTTTTCCATGCCCGAAGCAGCGAGAGTTACCCCCAAAGTTACCCCTGGATTGGCTCCGCTCTGCCAGTAGTGGGGTGATGGCCTACGCGCCTCGTTGGCCCTGGCTGGCTCGAGTGCGTATCGGCGGCCAAAAGCCAGAACTCAGTACACGATTTCCATGGGCAAGCCGCAGGAATCGCGGGGTGGATCTGCCGGTAGCGTCTGGTGAGCGCCGGCGAGCACCCGCTCGGCGGTCCGGAGGGCCGCCAACGCGTCGAGGACGTCGTCGTCAGCCGCGTGCGCCGAACCAACCTGCTCCCGGACAGAGCGATAGGCATCCGGTCCGAAGTAGCCCGCGACGAGCGCAAGCCGCTCCCGCCGCCCCTCCACATGCTTCTTGCCATGCTGCATCGGATGGCCCGCCCAGGTCGCGAAGCAGACTTCCGGATGAACCTCGCGCACCGTGGGGCCAGTAGCCGCCAACGTGCGAAGGGCCCGATCGACCTCGTCAATCTTGGGAACGATGGCCCAGCATTGCTTGCTCAGTGCCTTCCCGGCGCGCTGCCGGCCGATTTCGCAAGCCTCGCCGTACGATCCCGCCTTGAGCATGGGCCGGATCGGGGCAGGGAATACACTGCTGCCGCGCCTGCCAAGGAGGGCCCTGGCCTCGAGATCGCAGGTTCTGGGCCCCGCGTCGGTTAGGCCGATGGGTATGTCTATGCAGAGGACAGCATTACCGCCGAGACTCTCAAGCATCTGCCCGGCCGTCGGATGAACACTAGCCCGCAGTGAGGCCGAGTCGCCCTCCCTCTTGACGCACAACCATCCGCCTCGACAACCATCTGCGCCCGCGGCGTGTCCCACGCCCCTAGTTCCACTGACTAACCGGCGGGACCACCGCTCCGGCCAGCTGAAACGCCAACTCGACTTCCCGGACTATTGGCAGCGCCTCCTCGGCAGTCAGTTCCCGGTCTCGGGTCTGTCGGCATTCAACGTGCAGTAAGGTGGGGCCATCGACAACGGCGAGGACCGTAGCGCGCGGCGTGCCCGCCCAACTGAAGAAGCAAACAACCCCCTCGGCGACGCCCTCGTACCACTCCGCGTCGAACTGGACTCCGGTAACCTGCATTTCGTCATGCATCTCGCGCCAAGACCGGATAGCTCGCAGTGCCGAGCCGGGCATACATGGGATCGTCGCAAACCTGTCATTCAGTGCGCCAGATACGCTTGGGCGACCTGCCACTTTATTAGCCACTACCAATCTAGCTCCCTAACGCTCTCAGCAACTTGACGAACGGACGTTGGCGATCCTCAAGAGGATCATTGAGACCCCGGTGACACGCTCCGAGTGCACTACCCCGCGGTCGGTTGTGAAAAATGCAACAGCTAGAGGCTCGGCAGTGGCGGATGCTTTCCGAACTCGGCTTCCGACATCAGGCGACCGTTAAATAGCACGTCCGCCATGTTCTCGGCTGGTATCCACTGACTAGTGTCGTCGTCGAGCCGCCAAACCTTCTGACGCCTGCGCTCATTGTCCACGATATAGACGTAGCCCTTGCCGTCCAAGTGAACAAAACTGATTTTCATAGTTGCTTGCTCCTCTGGACTTAGTCCCAGAGCCCCCCTTAAGGGCTGCCGCTGGCAACGCCGTGTATCCCTGGGTGGAGTTAACCCGCTTTCCTGGACGGCGAATGGTTTGGGACTTCAAGCGGCGTTGGGCATCATTCTCCGTTCGTAGTTGATGGGTGACAAGTAGCCGAGGGGACCAGTGGCGGCGATGCGGGTTGAACCAGCCTTCGAGGGGACCTGTTTAGCCAGGTTAGCACTGCGGGCAGCGGCCTCGTTTGCCCTATGCTCACGTGGAACATACTGCCTTTCCGCAATCAGTCTGAGGGCCGTGGAGATACATGTATGACCGATGAGGTGAGCAGGATCTACCTGATGACCAAGGAGCGAACCGTCGTGGAGTTAACCACCGAGCGCTACGAGGAAGAAAAGGACTTTGAGTCCCTTCTCGCTGATCACCCGTCCCTGATGGACGGCGAGCAAATCGACCCCGAGAATCCGCGTCGCTGGCTGCTGGTGGGGCGGCAGGTCGGCATTTCGGACGGCGTAGTGGATGTGGCGCGCTGGGATCTGGATCTCCTGTTCGTCGACCAGGAGGCGATTCCTACGCTGGTCGAAGTCAAGCGCAAGTCGGATACGCGGTTGCGCCGGGAAGTATTCGGCCAGATCCTCGAATATGCCGCCAACGCGCCGACCTTCTGGACGCCGGGCTGGTTGAAGGAGCAGTTTGCCGGACAGTGTGGTACCGGCAATGATCCCGACCTCGCACTGTCTGGATTCCTGCGCCAGGAGCGCCCTGTCCAGACATTCTGGGAGGAGGTTCACGCCAACCTTGAGAAAGGCAACATGCGCCTGGTGTTGGTAGCCGACCGTATCGCGCCAGAGGTCCAGCGGATAGTTGAGTTTCTGAACGAAAGCATGACGCTCACCGAAGTCCTTGCGCTGGAGTTGAAGTACTACGCCGGGAACGGCTATGCCACTCACGTACCGAGGGTGATGGGACGCACGGCGCGCATGGACCTGCAGCGGAAGCAGGCCGCCGGGGCGCGGCGCGCGTGGTCCCGGGAAAGCTTTCTTTCCGATGTGCGATCCCGTTGCGGGGAAACGTCGGTTACGACACGTGCAATCGAGGACCTACTGGACCGATTGGACGGAGCTGGATTTGAGGCGCGCTGGGGGACCGGATCGGCGAGGGGGTCGTACACGCCGATTGACTCGAGGCTGAGCAGGCGCGGACCGATATCCCTGTATTCCGACGGCACGATGAATGTGAAAACGCTATGGCTGAGCGATAGTGATCTGGCAAAAGCCTGGCAAGCCCGGATACGGGCGGCTTTCGAGCGGACCGGGATTCCCCTCGACGTCGTAGACACGGCGGAACGGCGTGTGGAACCGGACAAGTGGGCTCCAATGGCCGCCGCTATGGCTGAATCGATTGCGCGATCGCGGGATGAGTCTCTCGAGGACGCTGGAGTCTGACGGGACAAAGTGGCATAGAAGCGGCCCCTGCTCTCGACAGGCAATACCAAGTTACCCCGGAGGCGCGAACCAACCGGAGTTCAGGAGTACCGCTTCCCGCATGCGGCCACCAGCTTCTCGTGGGCCCGAGCGACCGCCACCTCGCCCACAGTGGCCGCCTGCGCAGACAGCGGCGGCAGCGCTTCCAGGGCTTCCTCGATCAGGCGCCAGGGCAACACGGCGCGCATCGCCTTTCCGTGCGAGGGGTGATCGTGGCCAACCCGGGCGGCGGCGGTCTTGGCAGCCTCCTCAGCCCGATCCAGTCTTTCGGCCGGGATGCCCGCGGCCTCCGCAAGCCAAAACATCATGGGTGCGCAGTTCAGGTTCCAGCGGACCTGGGCAGGCACTGAGGAGGGATCGCGTCCGGATCGGCGAAGAACTGCATCCTTGTGGCCCATCCAGCCCCGCCAGTGTTCGCCCTGGGATGCATACCACTTGCCATGGAACCCCGCCCCGATTTGAATTCGTTTCTCGAGTTCCAGTGTGCGGGGGAGCTGGCCGGGGAAGGTCCCGACGAGGCGCAGAAGATCACTGTGGCTGATTGGCACTTGGAGACCCCTTGTTGTTCTGCTCCCACCAACGGGTAATGAATTCGTTGCGCTCACTCACGACCGCGCCCTGTTTCTCTATGTAGGCTTTGTAGTCGGACTCACGGCGAGGAAGGGCGTCACTGAAGGTCAGTTCCCGGCCATATAGGGCCCGGACTCGCCCACCGGACACCAGCGGGTTGAGAAAGAAGTAGTCGACGTAGGCGTCAAAGCCCTCGGCACCCCTACCAAATGCGTCGAAGAACCAGCCGTACGCATCCAGCACATCGCCGATAGGATTCTTGTCGCGCTTCGTTACTCCAGCGAAGTAGAGACGGATCGCCTCGAGCGTCAGGTCCACGCGATCTGAGATCCGTGGCTCGCAGCCCCTGGCCTGATTGAGCGTCCATTGTCTCGCTGGCACGTCGGTGTTGCGGGTCTGTGCGATGGCGTTGGGAAAGACTATGTAGCCACCAATGCTGCAGAAGGCATGGAGATGCTCATTCTCATAGCCGGGAATCGCGGCGGCCATTGTCGGCAGGGCCTTGGTGTGCGTCGTCGCGAAGTTGTCGCTACCTACAGACCACTGAGCCGGTCCGTTCTCTCGGGGCTCGGTGCTTTTCAGGTACGAGCCGCTTTTCGGCCTGAGCGACCAGGCGTTGCCAGGCCGCAGTGGTCTGCTCCACAGGATTCTGTGGGATTCGCGCAAACCCTTGTGCCAGGAGTCGGGATCTCGTGGTCGACCGGTTGCCTTACGCGGCGTCTCGCAGAAAAAGCAGCGGTACGTCCCGTCCTCGTTGAGCCACGGCGCGCGAGTCACCCCCACCCCCTACTGTGTACCGTCGGACGTTCGGGGCACTTCACCCAACTCTCAGCGCTTCTTCTTCCGAGGACGCGGGTTGCGAGGAATCTCCCACCCGGGCGCCCTCTGCATCACCTGATCGAACATCTCCCAGGTCATCTTGTGACCCTTTCTCTTGGACTTGGACATCCATGCGACTCCTTGCACGGAAACATGGAGTTCGCCGACCTTGGTCTCATCTCCGTCGACCCTGAATACGACCCGGTCGCCGCGGGTGACCTCACAGGACTGCGTCTTGAAGTGTACGCGATGCTCCGCCATTTCTTTCTCCGTTGACGTCTTCAGCCAGCCAAAGGCGCAAGGGTGCCAGCCATAAGCCTGCTCGCACGAGCACTAAGTCGTGGCGTTAGTGACGTTGACGATTGTGAGCAGATGCTTGGCCCGCGACCTCGCCACGTAGCGATTCGCCTTCTCATGCTCCGCATCAGCGGTCGGCGCCTCGATCAGGACGATGGCATCCGCCTCGAGCCCCTTGAAGCGGCTCCACGAGGTGAGCAGCACGCCCTCGCTGCCCCGCCACTTGTCCAGGTCGCGGGCAATCGCAATCGTCTTGAAATCCCGTGGCCAGGCACGATCCGTGCCCCCAGGAGCCAGCACGGCGACCTGGGCCAACTTGAGCCCCCCGGCGTTGGGCATGCACCAGCTGCGAACCTTCTTGCCGGCTTCCTTGAATGCGTCCTGAAGCGAGGCCACTTGGATCACCTCCGGCTCATCCCCGATTGGCGCACTGTCGAGGCTATGGTTCTCCAGCCCCACCAGTGCGGCGCAATGCTCGGCGATGCGCACGGTGTTTCGACAGTTCACCGGCAGGTCATAAGGCGACCCGAGCTCGCCGGGAATGGACGGGGCCTCCACGAACAGGTTCTGGTTCGGGTCGTAGAAAACGTAGTAGCAGCCCTTGCGGGCCGGGTCCCGGAACACGTCCTCCAGGCTGGTCCACCACAGGTCCTGGAAGTCCTGGCCCTCGTCGACGATCACGGCGTCAAACTTGTGCTCGGGGCCGAGCTGCTCGCAGGCCTTCATCAGGCTCTCAGGTGCGTGCTCGGACCAGAAGGACTGCTCCTTCGGGTTCGCGTCCTTCCACAACATCACCCCGGCCGCCCGGCACAGGTCGTCCACCAGTCCGTGATAGTTGTCGATGACCAGATTGTCCCCAAAAGACTCGGGGATCGACTGCTGAAGCCAGTCCTTGAGCAGCTTGTTGTAACAGACGAATAGCGTACGCATGCCCTTGCGCGCCGTCTCCTGGGCCTTGGCCAGGGCCAGGATGGTCTTGCCCGAGCCGGCCACGCCGCGAATGGCCGCCCTGTTGTGCCCACCAAGGAAGTCGAGCAGGCGCTGCTGCTCGGCCGTGAGGCGCCGCAGGCGCTCTTCCTGATCTTCGACCTTCCGCCAGATGACCGGCAGGATTGCGTACTTGGGGAACAGGGCCTCGTAGATCGCCTCGATTTCCACGGAGGACAGCCCCGCATGGGCCTTGCGCCGGAAGCGGTCGAAGACCACCTGCACGGCCCGTCCCAGTTCCCGGCAGCGGGCCGCATCGAGGATGAGATCCGGCACAATCGCCGGAGGCAGGCTGCCGGAATAGCGGCAGTCCGGGAATGCCACGGCGAACCCGTGGGTAAACGGCAAGCCACCGCCGGCACCGGGAAGCCGAGCCTTAACTCGCTCGGTTATCTCGTGCATGCTCTTCTGGGCCTGCGCGAACGGGTCCTTGTTGAGACGGCGCTCCTCCCCCGCTGACGTGATGCGCACCCATTCCCCCCGGTCCGGGAAGAACTCGAGCGACCCGCCCTTGACCTCGACGAACAGCAGACCGTTCTCGCGGTCGAGCAAGACGAAGTCGCACTCCCCCTCCTGCAACGTCCCCCGGTGGGTCGGCGTCAGCCAGTTGAAACTGTGGAAGACCTCGACATGGCTCGGCAGCTGGCTGATCAGCGCCTCCGCCACCTTGCGCTCGCCCGGATTCTCGATCTCGGACGGCTCGATCTTCGGAAACAGCCTCGCCATCCGCCCCTGCTTTCTAGTCGAGATCTTCGACGACGCCGACGGTCGTCAGGTTGCGCCACTGATCCTCGGAGAACCGGGCCTGGGCCAGGCCATCGTCGCCCTTGACGGAAACCAGCAGGTACGCCGATCCGGTAGTGGCGTCGGTTCGTGACTCGACCCGGAGCTTGCCGATCGCGACTCCAGCTTCCGCACCGTTTCGCCGCAGCTCCGTGCTCGCCAGGACGATCCTGGCGCCGGCCCGAAGCTCCTCAGGCCGCACCGGCCGTACGCGAACACGGGGCGCGTTCGCGCCGGACCCCAGGCGTACAACACAAGAGTTCCCGGGAAAGTGCCCGCCCAGATCAGACAGCTGCAGCTCCATCCCGTCGACCGCGCTTCCGTCCCGCGGCAGGTGAATGTGCGGCGGTGGATTGGCGGCGATATCGGCGTACTGTACAAACGTCCCGTCGGCACCCAAGGGCGGACCGGGTGGGGGATCGAGCCGGGACTGATAGGGCTTTCCGGTACGAATCGCGTCCTGCATGTCGTCGTAGATCTCGAGGATTATGCGCTTAGTTCGATAATCGCCGTCGTACTTCTCCTCGTCCTTGCGGCGGACTAGGGGGAAGGTGTCCATGATGTAAGCCACGGCGTGTCGAGGATTGGGGAAATGTTGCCGGAGCTCAGTAATCCCCCTGGCCGCCTCGTCATTCGGGCGCCCGTCAATCTCCGGCGTAAGGCGCCAATTGCCGGCTTCGTCAGCGGGCAGGTAGAGGCGAAAGAATGCAGCATCCAATTCACAACGTAGCAGGAATCGACGCTGCTCGTCCCATCGAAATGGTGGCCCATCCCATCTGCAATCGCGGGCGAATGGTTCGAGATCCCACGCCGTGTAGGTTAGCTCTAGGGTGCGCGACGACACCCATGCTGCCCAATGCGTCTTTGAAGCATCTAGAGTGCATGCATCCGTGAATCGATCTCGCGGCAGAGTCGGTAGCTGATGAATAATAAAGTGATTGAGATCTGTCCCACCAACCCGGCGGCGCGCAGCGAAATCAAAGGCAAAGGAATTTAGATTTGCCAACAGGGACCCCGTCACTTCCGCAGTGCAGTTTGTCGTCACAACGGGCGTTTGACTACCGGCTCCGCATACCGGAAGGACGCTGAAGATTGCGGTTCTCTGATTCGTAGCGTTAGTGATCCTACGAAACGCCATGATCCAGTTAGCAGTGTGTCCTCGCCCCTTAACGCGCTCGTTCCAGAGGTTTTCTGCGACGAAGTACCTAGTTGAAACACAAAAGTCGGGAGATAGTCTTTGCTCGTCACTGGCGTGCTTGGTTATGTCGCTGCTCACATAGGTGGCATACCTGTGGTCAAACTGATGAAAGAGCTTTGCCTCATACAAACGAATAGCGCCACTTTCTTCCCCTGTGTCCGACAAAAGCGCGGATTCGTGCGTTTCATTGATCATTTGCCATGAATGCCAACCCCATGGATTCTCGCCTGATGACTCATTGAGAATTACCGCGCCGTGACTGTACAGCTTTGTAAGAAGTGCAGCCTCCATTCGTCCCGATAACTGAGGACATGAACCTGTATTCGGACTAAGGCGTTCAAGCTCAGCGAACGTTAGAGAGAACAGACGCTCATCCTGTTTGATTGCTTCTGGAGAATCGAGAAAGAACGCAAACAAGGAGGTGGAGGCCTTGGACGGTTGTCTAATTGTGACTAGGCAGAATCTGAAGCGAGAATCGACGTCAGGGAAGATCGCCAAGCGGTTCTCGAAGTCGAAAAGACTACTTAACCTGTTGTTTCTCGTGAGCTCTCGAAAGAGGTGCTTTTGGCTATCTTGGGTTGCTAATCCGCTCGGAACAACGAGGCCTGTGCTACCAACCCCGCCGTTCAGGATGACGCACAACTCGATAAACAAGGAATGGGTTGAAACATTCCCCCCGCCGGAGAGGGGGAATCGACCGGAAGTCTTGATTTGATGAACCTGACCAGCCACTCTTCTAAGCGCGTTCTTGTATAGAACGTAAAGAGAGGGCCGTTCTGCCTTCAGACCGGCAATTGCTGCCTTTCTCTTCTGCGCTCGGGCAGTAGCAATATCCGGCGCCAAGTAGGCGAAGAACTTAGACTCCTCGATCTGGATCTTCTCCCACGGCGGGTTGCCTAGGACGCAGTCGAATCCGGTGCGCGCGAAAACCTCTGGAAAGGCGAGCTTCCAATGGAAGAACTGATATTGCTTGGTTAGTTCCTCCAGCTCTGCCTGCTGCTCGAGACTTAGGGCATTGGCGTCCCTTTCGAGCCGGCGGATTGTGTCAGTGGTTATCGGGTTCGGTGCGCCGCGCACTTTGCGCCAGACGAAGGCAGCGCACCAAGCGTCAGCCACCCGCTTCCGGCGGCGATACTCGGGAGAGTCAGTCAACCGGCAGAACTGCGCGGCCTTACCCTGGACCGCTTCAAAGCTGTCATCAGGTCGTTCGTCTAGTTCTTCGTGGCCGGAGGCGATGGCATCGTAGCTCGCTCTCGGCTCCGCCGCCTGCAGGTCGAGGCCCAGCTGTCGGCCTTCGCGCTCCTCCCTATTACGTCTCTTGAGGGCCGAGCAGAAGTCAGATTCGTCGCCCTCGATGGGCTTGAAGGCATCGTCGGGCAATCCCGCTTCGACGAGATCCGGCGCTGCACCCACTAGGCTGTTACCAACTCGAATGTGGTGGTCGAGAAACGAAAGCGGCCTGCCGGGCTCAAGGGCCTCCAGCCATAGGCTCACGCGGCACAGCTCGGCGGCCATGGGATTGATGTCCACGCCGTACAGGCAGCGGCCGATCACGTCGCGAAGCGCATGCTGGTACAGCAGCGGCGATGGCTCGCTCTCCCCTCCAGCTTCCGCCCGCACGCGGGCTAGATGGCGGGCCAGCCGGTGGGCCGCGCCCACGAGGAAATGACCGGAGCCCACAGCGGGATCGCAGACTTTCAGCCCAAGGATGGCCTGCTCCGCCTCGGCCCCGGACTTGCCCTTTAAGGTGTCCGCGACCACCGGGTCCAACGCCGAATCGAGCAGGCATTGCACCAACGAATCCGGTGTGTAGTACGAGCCGGAAGTCCGCCGCTCGTTGCCGGCGAATTCGGCGAAGGTGAAGCGCGCGCCGTCGGCGCTGATCTGTGGGGTGAGCGCTAGCAGGGTCTCGTAGACGCCCCCCAGTTCCTCGGCCCCGAGGTTCCGGTAGTCCACCGGCCGCAACGCGTTGCCCTGCCGGGTAAACGCCAGGTGGCGCAGTGCTTCCAGCACGTCGTAATTGGTGATCTCAGTATCGTTCAGTGCCGCCGTCGAGGCCGGATCCCACAGGAAGCTGCCCAGGGCTGGCAGAGCCAGGTGCTCACGCGCTGCGGCAAACGCCGGATCGCCTGACAGGGCGCCTACCAGGAGCTGGAACTGCCGCCACAGGTCGCCGTGGCGGCTGCCCTTGATCCGGCCCGCCATCTCGCGCAGGCGGGCGGTCGAATAGCTGGACGCGTACCGCTCGCGAGCGGTCACGGCTGCTGCGGATTCATCGGGTGGGTGAAGCAAGGGCTTGCCGTCGAGCGTGCGGTCCTCGGCCACAAACAGAAAGATCAGCCGGTACACCACACGGAGCAGCTGGCCGTGGAAGTCGTTGAGACTGAGCTGGCCCGAGCGGAGCGAGTCGCGTAGCGCTGCATTCTTCGGGTGGCCAACGAAGCCCTCGCCCAGCACCTGCAGTGCGCGCTCCACGCCACCGCGCAGGTCACCCAGCGCCCGGGTGCCCTGCTCCTCCGCCTCGCGGGTCCATACCTCCAGCCAGCAGGTCTCCGGCCGATCGGCCTCGCGCGGCGCAAAGCGCGTGGCATGGGCCATCAGCCAGAGCAATACGAAGTCGGAGTAGACCTCGCCGGCGAACATGGCTTCGACATCGAACTCCAGGAACGACTGGCGCGAGAGCGCCTGGTTGTCGCGCATTACCCGTAAACGCAGGCCGTTGGAGACGATCGCCCACAGGTTCCCGGCGCTCCGGTTCAGGAACTCCTGCACCAGTCCGTGCGGGTTGCCGGCGGCAGCGCCCCGCTGGCCGGCGGCACGACGGTCGAGGGACAGGCCACAGCCGACCAGGTGCACCGGTACCGGTCCAAAAAAGCGGCTGATCGGGTAACTGCGGCCCTGGACTTCCGGACCGGCACTCGCCGGCAGGAAACCGAACCCCAGCTCGCGGAGCAGCGGAAGGCTCCAGCGGTCGTTGGTCAGGCCGGTTCCAGCCTCACCCTCCGGCAGGTTCGCGGCGGCCGTGCGGAACTCGGCCCAGTGCTTGCGGAGGCGGTTCCAGGACTGGGTGATCACCTCGTTGAGCCGCTCCCCCTCTGGCAGCCCGTAGTCCTTCGGGCTCGTGCCGGGCAGGTTCGACCGCGGATCGATTACGCGTCGCAGAAGGTCCGGCGGCAGCAGGCCGCCCTCGGAGCGGATGGTCTGGAACTCCTGACCCCGGCGGCTCACGCGGTGGGCTCCGGGATGGCCGCGACTGTCGCGTATTTCGCTTCCATCCACGCCGACAGTTGATCGATCAGGGCTCGCTCGGTGGCCTGCGCGGCGTTAGCCGCAACAACGAGCAGATGCTGGTAGGAAACGGTGCGGAGCGGAACCTGCCGCCCCGCGGCAAGCTCATTGAGTCGATGCCATTCCCCGCTACCGACCTTCCAGGCCATGGGGAATGGACCATCCGCATAGACGACCACGACGGCTGCCGGCAAGCCCTTGGTACGTCCAAGAGCGCTCGCCGCAACGAGATTGCGCATCCATTGGTACCAGCCCCCGGAAAACGGGCAGGGCCGATGTTCCAGAGTCGGATCGATCGCGAGCACATCCGGGATTAAATCCCAGTACCTGATGCCCTTCCCGGTGAGTGCGCATGGCGCCCGCACGTTGTTCACCGGATTGACCTGGTCGCGGAAGTTCCCATCGCACTGCCTCATGCCACCATGTGCCCCACGTGATAGGGGCACCGGCTGACTGCACCCGCCGCCATCGGGTTCCGTGAACTTGCACTCGAACACGGCTATTCCGGTAATCCCGATTGCCAGGGCATCCATCTGGGTCTGGCGCCGCTCGCCCAACAGCTCGCGTGGCAGCAGGGCCTCGAGTTCGATCGTCCATGGCCCGGCGAGGGTCAGCGACATGTCTGCCATCCAGGCATCGACAATCGCATTTCTGGAACTCAGTACATCAATGGTTCCGAACAGATCGACGGCGAGGGCCTGCGAGGAGTTCGGCTGGGTTGCGGTCACGGCGCCGCGACTGTCGCGGTGCCATGGAAAGTCGGGCTGCTCGCGCACTATTCGCCGCGCACCCGCGAAGAGGTTTGCCTCGATTGCGGCGACTTCACTGGTGTTCAGGCGCTGCATGCGGCCCTACCCGACCTTGGGAAGGACGACGTAGGCACCGAGGATATCGGCAGGCAGTACTGGCTCTATGCTCACCCGACCCTTAGTGCGTGAGGCCTCGCGTACGCGGGCGTGGGCTTCCAGTTGCGCGACTGCCCGCTCCTGGGCCACGGTGGCCAGCGCGGCCTGCAGTTTCGGCAGGGCGGACAACAGCAGGCCCAGCTGCTGATCGATGGCAGTCTGAATCAGGTTTCGTTCGGGGCGTGCACCGAGGAGGCGCTCACCTTCTTCAGCTGAGAGCCACTGTGGGGCTTCCGCAGAGCCCGTGCAGGCCAGCGGCACGATTTCCTCGCACAGAATCGTCTCCGCAGCCGTCCCGGCGATCTTTACGTGGTAGCGAAAACGGCCGACGAGAAGAATCGTGCGGCCACTCACCGCCGACGTGGACACGACACCACAACGCGACGCCACGGGGTCGCCGTCCCGTGCAACCGGGTCCAGGGCCTCATCGAGCACCCAGCCCGCCAGGCCTTCCACGATCGCGCTGGTGCGGCCGAGATAGAACTCGCCGGCTGGCACCGGCAGATCAAAGCGACCGGTGATCGGCTCGTCGTGCCCGATCGCCTGGCGCAGGGCGCGGCGTGTCTCGGTGCTCAAGGACACGGTCACTGCCTTGCCGTTCACCTCAATGGGAACGTTGGCAGCCTGCAGCGCCTCGCTGAAGAACCGTGCGACATCCTCACTTCGGCCAATCGCCGACCGTACTGCCTCCAGCTCGACCGCCACCGCTTCGGGGCTCAGCGTGTGCTGGGCGAACCGTGAACGGGTAGCTTTTTCCCGGTCCCGGGCGTTGTCCCAGTCCTTGTGCACGGCGTCCCGCTTCGGACCGAGGTCATCGATGAAGGCGAGCGCCATCTGCCGGTTCCCGGATCGCGTCTGCTCGCGGAAGAGCGCGCCCTCGAACAGCGCCTCGGCGATCTGCTCGCTGGAGCCAGGCACTGCCACCGTCACACCAAGGGCGCTCTTGATGGTCTTGTGCTTGCGGATCAGCACGTCAAGGATCACGCCGTCGATCGGGTTGTCGGTGCCGTAGTAGGTCAGTACGCGGACCTCCGACTTCTCCTGGCCGAAGCGGTCGACACGGCCCTCGCGCTGCTCGTGGCGGGTCGGGTTCCAGGCGAGGTCGTAGTGCAGTACCGCGTTGAAGTTGTCCTGGAGGTTCACGCCCTCCGAGAGGCAATCCGTGCACACGAGCACGTAGCTGTCGGCATCGGCGACCAGCCCGGCGATGCGCTCCTCCCGCTCCACCGGCGGCAGCTGGCCGGTCACGGACTCCACGCGCACCCGGGCCGGCAGGGCCTCCCGAAGCTGGCGGGCGACATACTCGGCCGTGTCCACGAAGCGGCAGAAGACGATCGGCTGGTAGCCGTCCTTCAACAATGCCTTGAGCTCTCGGACAGCGCCCTGCAGCTTCTGGTCATCCTCGGGAGCAATCGCCTCTGCCTGTCGGGCGAACTCGAGCAGTTGGCGGCGCGTGGCTTCCTCATCCCCTTCCGTCTCGGAGCCCGGACTGAAATCGAGTGTGACCGCGGCATCGTCGTCGCCCTGGTCGAGGACCGTCCGGCGCCCCACCTCGTCCACGGTTTCGTCCTCCGCCTGGTCAACTGCGGCGCGACTGCGCAGCGTGGCGGCTGCAGCCGCGGGACTCGATGAGACACAGCGAAGCAGCGCCAGTGCCGACCAGTAGCGCACCCGCCTTCGGCGCTGGCCATCGTCCGTCTCGGACACGTAGTCGCGGGCGAATCCGAGGATATCCTCGAAGAGCGAACGGTAGGGCTTGCTGAAGGTATAGGTGGCTTCCTTGTCCTGCCGCTCGGGAAAAGCGGTGTCCGCCTCGAGGTAGTGGCGAATGTCAGCCCGCCGCCGCTGCACAAAATGCTTTGATAATCGGCGCCGTGCGCCCTCCCGCTCGGCACGGTCAAGGTCAGTGGGCAGACCGGCAAACTCGGGGTCGAGAAGACTCAGCAGCGAGCGAAACGCGTCCTCGTTGCCGCTGTGAGGCGTCGCTGTAACCAGCACGAGGTGACGGTCGGGCACTTCGGTAACCCGACGCAGGAGGTCGAAGCGCTGCTGGCGGCTGCGTCCGACCCCACCTGCGAGGGTGCAGCCGTGAGCCTCGTCCACGATCACGAACTCCGGACACTTGAGGGCGAAATCCTCGGCCCGCCGTGGAGACTTGATGAAGTCCGTCGAAACCACAGTGAACCGGTGCCGGTCGAAGACCGAAACACCAACAGGGAGATTCCGCTCCAGGCGCTGGATCGTACTCGACAGGACGAGCTCGGCATCTATGTGGAACTTCTGGTTCAACTCGCGCTGCCACTGCTCGGCCAGACTGGGTGGGCACAGGACCGCGAACCGGCGGATTTCACCACGGTCGAGCAGCTCGCGGGCAATCAGGCAGGCCTCGATGGTCTTACCGATACCCACGTCGTCGGCTATCAAGAGGCGCACCGGGTCCAGCTTGAGCGCCATCATCAGCGGCACCAGCTGGTACGGCCTTGGCTCGGCGGCGATACGGCCGAAACTGCGGAAAGGGCCTGCTGCTGCGCGGGTGGAGAGGCGTGCCGCGTCCCTGAGCAGCCGCCCGGACGAGAAGTCGCCCAGGTCCTCTGCAGTCGGCAGCCGGAACGTTGCGGAAGCAACGGGCTCTACGGCCGGCAGGATCCCGGTGACTTCCTCATCGAGGCCGCCCAGGGGCCGCGCAATCAGGAGCTCTTCAGTCGACTCTGGCAGAACCACCCACTCACGCCCACGGGCGTGGATCAGGGTGCCGGGTGTGGAAAGGACTGCCGCAGTCATATCCTGGGCGTACCGAAGACGTCAGGATGGCGACGGACAATCTCGTTCCAGTCCGCACGGTGATGGAAGCGGATAACGATGTAACCCTGCTCCATCAGGCGCTGGCTGATTTCCTCATCCTTCCGAATCTGGTCCGCTTCATCGTGCGGCGGGCCATCGACATAGATCGCCGCATTATGTTCGCGATAGAAGAAATCCGGTCGGGTGGAGCAGGACTCGATGAGGTACTGGGCATCACTTGGTGGCCGCAGCATCTGGCCATCCAGCATGTCTAGCCAGCGCTTTTCCAACTGGCTGTCGCAGCGGTTGCGCAGTGCGACCATCCGCTCCGCGCGTGACCCTGTGCCGCCAGCAGGCCGGCATTCTGATCGGGCCAGCTCTGCCAGGATGTCGCGAATCAGGGAGCGATCCAGGTCCTTGTGATCTGGCTGGTTCCCGTAGTCGAGCAGGCACTCGTAACAGGCCTTGCCACAGCTCGCTGCGCCGAGGTCTTCCAGAGTGTCCGGATCATAGTGGCAGATTTCAAGTGCCCGGCGCGCCAGCGCCGGCAGGACCAGCGGATCATCTGCAATCTGGCGAAGGACGCCCGCGCCGCCTTCCGTGGCTTCGTAATACAGAATCTCCAGGCGGTTCTGCGGCGAGGGCATCGGCTCGCAGGCAAGCTCCCGGGGCTCCAGCTGAAACTGTGCCTGGATGGCCTGCTTTAACGCAGACTGCAGGCCTGCCATCTGGGGGCCGGTCCGCGAAGGCTCAAAGCGCATGACCAGAGCGTTCTTCGTGTCCTTCACATAGGGAACCACCCGCTGGAGTCGGGCCTGCGTCGTGGCGTCGTCCTGGTCGTCGGCGTCGGCCTGGTTGCGCGACCAGTACCCGCGCTCGAGATCGAGGTTGAAGCCGGCCGGCTGGCCCGGGCCCTGGTTAGTCCACCCGAGGTTCAGGCGATACAGGTCCGTGGCATCGCCGTAGCTCAGTCCGGCAATCAGGGCGCCGTCGCGACAGACCTCGGCATCCTTTCGGTCCAGGCGGCCCCCGATCTCCGGGAATCGGTAGGAAGTCACCAGCTTGTAACCGAAGCGCTGCCGCTCCTCCTCGTCGCAGGTGATGCGCTGCGCCAGCTTGAGGCTGACGTTCTGCAGCTGTACCAGGTTCTCGATCTTGGCTTGACCCTCAAGCGCAGCACCACAGCGATCACAGATTTCCGCCAGATTGTGCCCCTGCTCGAGGTGCGCATAGGCACAAGCGGGACAACGCTTCATGGTGGCCGTCGTCAGATTATGCGTCGCCTCAATGTCATCCGAGCCGAAGTCCAGATTGACCTTGTACACGCGGTACCGCGCGCCCTCGTGATAGACAAGGGCTCGGGGTCCAAACTCCGAAATGGCCAGGAATCGGGGTCGCGACACGAACTCGTCGCGTCCCCTCCGCTGCCGCCGGCCAGGCACGTAAGCCGACAGCGGCAGCCGCGGGAAATTGTAGCCAGGCAGGAACCCCTCAGCGGCAAAGTATCGGTAGGAGTAGAAGTCCCCTTCGTAGATACCCTCAGCCTCAGTCAGAAGCCGGATCTGGCTCTCAGCCTGGGCCCGCAACCGGCGTGAATGGTTCCGCTCCTGCTCCGGCCGGGAATGGTCGCCGATGATCCGGTGATGAAGTTCGCGCTGACGGACAGCCGACCGATATAGACTCCGCCAGCGCTCACAAGCGGAATCGAAGCTACGCTCGATTTGATCCAGGACCTCGCGAACCCAGCCATCGTGGAACCATGCCGCAGTAGACAGGCCGTCCCGAATGCCGTCGACCAGCTCGTTGGCCTTTGCGAGGGCCGCTGCACGGTGTACGGGATTCCTGAGCTCCAGGAGGACACCGTCTCGGACTGGCAATGGAAGACGACCATCCACAGCAGTCGGATCAATAACGGCGGTCAGTGTCTTGCCTAGATTTGGTCTGGCCGCACCCATCCAGACTGCATTGATGTGCGCGCGAATGAGGTCCCTGTTTCGGAGGTCGATACGCGGGGGTGCGACCGCCCCCGCGACCATCTTGCTGGGCTGGCGGAAGAAATACTGGTCGTGCGGACTCCGGCCGGCACAATACGTAAAGACGAGCGCCGGTTGACCACCGCGACCGGCGCGTCCGCTGCGCTGGGCGTAGTTGGCCGGTGTCGGCGGAACATTACGCAGATTGACAAGGTTCAACTGGGCAATATCGACACCCAGCTCCATAGTGGGCGAGCAGAACAGTAGTGGTAGATCGCCGGTGCGGAACCTGTCCTCGCGACTCTCCCGGTCCTCGGACGTGACTTGGGCCGTGTGTTCCCGGGCTTCAAGTACGCATTTGAGATCAACGAAGCGCTGGTAACAATCGACAAAGTAGCGATTGACTTCCGGTGGTATCTCACCGGCCTCCATCATGCGCGTCCGGTCAATCGGCCGAACGTCACCATCGCCGGGCCGCCACCGAAGTGCATCCGCGTTGACTTGGTAGCCAGGATCACCACCGTCGCGACCGCTTCGGACCTGCTCGACAATGCCGTATCGCTTTAGGGCGAGTAACAGGAACTGGATGGCTTGATCAACCTCGGGACGGCCGAAGGGCTGACCCGGCTGGACATGGGGCGCTAGCGTGCGCTTGAGGTAGCGCCCGAAGGACCCGTAGGACGACACAAACAGGCCAGTCCGGTCTTGCCTGGTCTTCGGCCGGGGGAAAGCCACAACGGCCTTGGTCAGCTCTCGGGCGTCCTCCAGATGCCACACGGTATCCTCGAGTAGCCGCTGCTTGGTTTGCTCGACCAGGTCCAGCTGTTTCTGGGGATCGAGGACATCGACTTTTAGAGCGAGCGCACGGCGCAGGACATCGAGTAACGTTCTGAGCACCTCCTCCCGAACGTCATCGGAGCAGGAGCGCAACGGCACCGGCGTCTCGATGAACTGCTTTCCATCACGGTCGTTGCCAATCTCGAAGCCCGCAGACCACAGCCCGGAATCACCGAGAAGGCCCTCCTCACCCTTTAAGCCATCGTAATCGAACGTCAGCAGACCGCAGTCTTCCAGATTTGGCGCAGTTACCCGCCAGCCGCGTTGCAGGTCTCTGTAGAGGTAGTAATCGATGACCCGGCGTAAGGCATCGTGAGTCCCGTTACGTGCCGGGCCGCGCACTTCAGGATCGGCTGCGTACTCGTCGAAACGGAGTTGCATGGCATCAAAAACACTGCGCGACAGATCACCATGGTTGAGGCCGGTGGCCCGCTTGTCCTGGGTTGCCTTGTGCAGGGCTGACCGCAGCAACGCCACCTGCGCGAAATCGTTGAAGTGCCCGGCCTGTAGCGACGCGTCCTGACGATTGTCGGTAAAGCTCAAGAGCTTCCGCGCTTCGGGTTTGAGGTCGCGGTCGCCCTGCAACTCGATTAGCGAGCGAACGGCCAGGATCGTGGTTGCAGTACTGCGATTGTCCACGCCCAGCGTCGCGAGCTTATTGCGCTCCGAGCGCTGGCTCTTGGTGTAGGCCACGCCACAGGTTGGCTCGAGACAGAACAGAAAGTTCTTGCGTATCAGGGCCGCAGGGATACCTTGTCCCTCCGAAACGATACGACCAGCGGCATTGACGAAGATTGGCTCGGGCACATCGCCGCGATTGTCCGGTCGTACGCGCTCAACGCCCTGGGGCGTCGTCTCCTTCAGGAACTCCGGCAGTCGTTGTAACAGTGCTGAGCCATCTGTGCGCGGCCAAGGGGCCAGTTCCGAAACAAATAGGTACGCCTCTCCACTGCCATCATCGTTCTCTTCCCTACGGTTCTCACGAGCTTGCAGGTACGCCCCGTGCTCGTCTGAGGCTTGCTTGACGCGGTAATACGTTGTGCCGCAATGGCGACAGAAGACCAGAGGGAACAACGGCTTGTCAGGCTCTCCCGGCTTCGAGACCTTCTTTGCCATCTCCATATGGCGCATGGAGTCAGGCTCCAACGTCGCCCAGACCGTGTCTCCGCGGGTGAAGAACTGATGGAGACGGAAGGCAAAGATGGGGAAGCGACTAGACTCACCCCTGCGAAGGCTGGCGCCCTGGAGCAGGAATCGACGCAGGACCGCTGCGCACTGCGCATCATGAGCTCCGGTTAGTAACGCAAGCTCCGTGGCAGCGCTGCTCTGGCCCTCGATAACGGCACCCTGAAGGCGACGTGGCATTTGACGAATCAGCCGCCCCGTGTCCTCCTCGGCACGAACGCCAAACATCGATTCGATCCACGAAGAAAGCGGGTTAAGCCGAAACCCTTCGTAATCACTTGGCGGGGACGCATCCGAGGAGATTGTGCTGCGAAGGACGTCCAGGACCTGAGAGTCGTCGAACCGCAACTCCGGCGTAGCTCGCTCAAGCGTCTCGCCGATAACCTGGTTTGGACCGAATCCGGTGCCGAATAATGCCTGCGCAACTCGCGCAACGGATGCCTTCTGATCTGTGGTGGCACCCCCACTTGCCATCGTCGCAGACGTACCGATGCAAATGATGTTATGGCCGCCGAACGCCTGCCGACAGCGCCGAATCAACAATGCAACGTCAGCCCCCTGTCGCCCCCGATACGTGTGCATCTCATCAAACACGAGAAACTTCAGGCCCTGCGCGGCTCGAACCAGCTCCCGGTCCTCCGTCCGGGTCAGGAGCAGCTCCAACATCATGTAGTTGGTTAGGAGAATGTCCGGTGGGTTGGTGCGAATTGCCTCCCGCGCCTCACCCTTCTCCTGACCGGTATAACGGGCGAACCTGACCGGAGACTGGCCTTCCGGATAGCCCTTTTCGAGAAACTTTCTGAGTTCCTCGTCCTGGCTATTGGCAAGCGCATTCATCGGGTAGACAACGATCGCCTGGATCCCGCGTCCGGAACCGTTACGCAGAACATGGTCAACAATAGGGACGATGTAGGTCAGGCTCTTGCCAGACCCTGTACCGCTCGTTAGGACGTACGACTGGCCCTCTTTAGCCTTTAGGATGGCGTCACGCTGATGGGCATGAAGCAATAGCTGCTTGCCAGTGTGGTCACTGTCGGTCTTGTCGATCCGGAAAATCCGTTTGCACTCTGCGTGCAGTGCGCCCTGGCCGACCAGATCGTCGATGGTCCCGCCCGGCAGGAACGTCGGATTGAGCTGCAACAGTGGCTCCGGCCAGAATGCACCAGCGTCCAGCGCGCTGGCCACGTGGCTGGAGACGCGCTCGTCGCGGATTTTTATGAAACTGCGGGTGTAATTGGCGTAGTCCGCGACCAGTCGATCGCGAAGCTCGAATACGTTCACGCCGGAATCCCAGAATCTTTGGGGGATTTCAAGGCAGCGCCCGCCGGGGTATGTACTGAGGACCTACTAGTCATCAATGGCCATTTTTATGTGTAGCGTTCTTGGCCTAACCAAAGGCCAGTGGCCCGGCAGGACCGCGAGTATCAGGTTGCAATATAGCCCACCACCAGTAACTATTCACCGCGATCTTTCAAGGGCCGGATCATGGCGCCATCATCGGGCCATCGCCCCAGGAACTCCCGAGAGGACTACTGGAACGACAGTTCCCGTTACGTTCAATTGGTATGACTCGCATTACCGAAAATCTTCTGTCGATTGCGTTTGAGGGTGAGGGGCTGGCGACCCGCTCCGTTCCAATATACGAACTTGCCTCGTCCTTAGTTGCGATTCAGCGCATCGTCCATAAGACGGCACTATTCGAAGAGGGGAAGCTCGATAAGGGAATTAGGCTTCCACCGAAGCGGCGAGAACACCTAGCGCTACAAATTGTGAGCCACCGAAAGGGGTCGGACCTCTGGGGTCTTGGGCCGTACCTAAGCGATCCAGCGACAGGTCCGATCTTGCAAGGCCTAGTAGTCGCGGGCTTAGTGGCCGCTGGAGCCTACATCCACAAAAGAATCGGCACACAACAACCGGCGCCAAGGAATCAGCTACTTGTCGTCAATATTTATCCGGAAATCAAACAACTGGCTGATCGCGTTGGCAACATCGGCGGGATTGACCGAATTACGTTGCAAGGTCCGTCAGATAGGACAGGGCAAGGGCTATCGATTGACGCCGATACACAAGGCTATATCCGAGAACTCGAATTCCAACTGGTCCCCGGAAAGAGGATTACCATCTCCGGGGTCGTAACTAAATTGCTTCCGCAATCCTACCGTCTCGACATTGAGGACGCGCCTGGGCACTACATTCGGGTAGTTTTGGACCCGACGCTTTTCGAGAAGGTGCGCCGATTGAGAGTCCTCATTGGTCGCGAAATTCGGTTTCATGGGATTCCGCAGTACAAACTCGGAGACCCGGACGGAGGCATCCATGAATTTCATGCTGATAGGATTGTTCTCCCCAGAAACACTTGACGAGACAGGAGCCGGATTGATTCCAGCTCGCAAGAGTTACATCGCCTTACTCGGCCATTTTGTTTGACCCACCGGCAGGCCCTCTCCTTAGAACGGCGGGGGCTTGCACTGGATTGACGCCGTGCATGGCCCAGAACAGGCGCATCCGCGTCAGGCCGTAGACGACGCCGCACAGCGCGTCAGCCACGTCTTTGGAGCCCCCAGCCCGGGCGGGGTGGTCTACCTTGCCCCGCTCGGCGTCGTATTCCAGCGCCAGTAACTCCCCGAGCAGGTGCGCGTCCGTGGGTATCTCTAGCCGACCGTCGTAGAAGGCCGTCTTCAGGTAACTGTAGGGCTCTGGCGTGGTGTCCATCGACTGGAGTCCCGAGGTGATCTGGCGGCTCCGTAGAATCTGGATCGTGTCGCGCGACTGGTACCCGTCTAACGTAACCATGCGAAGGTCCATGCCCGCCTCCTGAAGCCTGAAGAGCACTTTTCGGACACGGGCAAAGTCGATTTCCCCGTTGCGGGGTGGGGTAATCCTGAGGGTCGCATCGATCACGATGTGCGGCATTTTCCCCTGAGTGTACTCATCGTCGCCGACGTCGACATACCGGGCTACATGGCCGATGCACAGGCCCACGGAGTCCCCCGTCAGGGCAAGATCGATGTGGGCAAAGCGCGGCTGCTTCGGGTTCCGAAGCCGTCTCGGGTCGAACTGCAACTTGCCCTCATCCTGAGAGAAGTCGATGGTCGTGAGACTCAGAATAGACTTGGCTTTGCCGAAGCTAGCCGTTAGGCGCTCCCGGTTGCCGAAGAACGGGTGCACTGCCAGGGTCGATACACCACCGATCTCCCGCAGGGCTTCGTGGATGTCCCGCTCAAAATCGTCCCGATACTCAACCGGGACTGGGAGGACGAGGTCCCGGTCCGTGGGATGCGTGGGTTCCCCGGCGTCGAGGATCCGGGGCTGCCGGCTCTGGTCGCCGACGAAAACGTGGAACCACTCCCCCCGAAACCGGTCCGCCGGCAGTACCTCCCAGGTGCGCTTGTCGTAGACGAAGATGGTCGGGTCGGCCTGGGCGGCGGCGATGCGCTGGTCGCTGAACTGGCCCGGGTAGCGCTTCGAGCCGACCAAGCAGAGGATCCCTGGCAGCTGCCCACCGCGCATGAAGCGCGATTTCCGCCGGCGAACGATGCTGTTGTAGAGGGCGGTCGCCTGGTCGTACTGGCCGCCGTCCACGGACTTCTTGGAGCGGTCGATCCGGGCCATCGCCTGAGTCTCGTCCAGCACTCCGCCGATCACGTTCTGGCCGATCGCTCCGGCTATGTCCCCGGTCACGGGCCTGACGATGATCCGGTTCGGAAAGCGCAGCTCACTCTCAACCCGGCGGTCGTATGGGAAGTGCACCCGAAAGTACGGCGAGTTGTCGATCAGCGCCTTGAAGCGGGCGAAGTCGACCGATCGGGCCAGCTTCTCGTTGAGGCTCTGGAAGACGATCACGATCTCGCTGCTCGGATCCAGGCCGAACTCGCGCTGGGGGCTACCCACGAGCGAGAGTAGGTAGAGCTGGTAGGCCTGGGACAGGACTGCGATAGACGTCTTGCCCACCCCGATGCTGCCCGTGAGCACCGCCTCCTGATAGCGCCCCGAGTTGAGCTCGACCAGGGCCTCCATGACGCGGGGGTAGACCTCCCCCGCCTTGCCCAGGTACTCCGTCGAGGTAATGAACTCCTCAACGCCGCGCCCCGCCCGAGGCCGACGGCGCTGCTTCTCCTGCAAGGCCCGGCGAGCGTAGTGGGCGAACTCCGCCCGACGCTCCGGCGACAGAGCGAGCAGCCGGGCACGGGCCTCAGCCACCGGGGTCGCCGTTTTGGAATGCTTACTAGTGGCCATCGGTCGCACCGAGCACAGATTCCATGATGGCCAGGAGTGCCGCGAACTCGGGGTCGTCGCCCTCCTCGGCCACGCCTGCGTTGTCATCTGGGCTCACGCCCGCGTACTCGAAGACCGCCCGTGCTGCCCCGAGCTTGTCACGATAGGAGGCATCGGGGGCCGCCATGATGGCCCTGAGGGTCTCGGTGGCCTGCCCAACGAGGGATCGTAGCTGATAGACGCCCTCCGCGTAGGCCAGCCGCTGCAGCCGGTCCAGCTCGCGCCGGAACTCAGGGCTGCTGGCCCGCAGGTTGTAAAGCGTCTGTATGGCCAGGCCTGACTGCTCAGCGACTTGGGTATACGGCAGACCCTGAGCCATCAGCAACAGCGCGGTTCGCTGCTTGGCATTGAGGCTGGCCTCAATCTGGACGATAGCGCCCACGGTCTACTTTCTCCTACCGCGGATTACTGCACTTGAGTGCAGCACGCGTCGCATTGCCCTGAAATCACATAGAGCGCCTTCGACGAGCCGGTTTGCATTTGTTGCAATACTTAGCTCATTCATTCCGGAATCCCACCCGCGACCCATGCCTCCAGGTCCTCACGCCGGTACCGTATTGCCTTCCGCGTGACCCGAATGTAGACGGGGCCTCGACCTTCGTGACGCCACTTCGCTAGGCGCTGCACATTTACCAGCGGTCCCACCCTCAGCTCATTGAGGACCTGCACTGCCTGGATTGGGGTGAGAAAGCGCCCATCCTTATTCGGCCAGACGTCTACTAGATCAGGGTTCCTCTGCTTCAGTTCCCGCGCCACCGTGTCGATCAGGTACTTTGCCTCTCTCCCGCGGGCGCCGTACCGATCAGGGCGCAGACCCAGGCGGCGGACGGTGTCCTTCTGCAGCTGCAAGATTTCGGCAAGCCCGGTCAGCTTGATCTGGCGGTTGATGCGTTCCCGGTCTTGCCGAAGCATCACATCGACCGAAATGCCGCGAAGCTGCTGAGCTAGGTCATTCATCACTTCCCTCCGGCAATCACTCGGCAGCACCGGTTGTCGACTTCCAAGATTGGGCGTGCTGGCCACTGACATCGACGCTGCCGAGAATGAATAGGCCAACTAGTGCAAATATGTGCACCAATCGATTCTGCCATTCCAACCGCTGGACGCTCCTGGGCCGAGTAACGCAGAAGGTCCGCAGCCGCAACCCTTAACGAACCTACGGTGGCCCGGTCGCAGCGCCTTCCGGCCAAGGTGGCCATGGGGTTAGTCCACACTTCGCGTATATGTATGTGCGTACAGCGGGGGAAAGGTCTATTCATTAACCTTGGCCACCTTGGCCAGAAAACCGATAAATGGTCCTCCGACCTGGCCCACCCCGGCGGCGGCCAACCTTCTGCCAGCCACAGTGCTCGAGGGCCTCGGCCACCGCCGGCCCCAGCCGGCGAGCACTCTCGGCATATCCAGCAGAGGTCGGGTCCATGCGGAGGCAATTGACCAGCACATCCCGGACGGATACCTCGTCATCGCCGTCGGCCCGGAGCCTGACAAGGAACTCGCCCACATCGGCCTCGATCTCCGTAACGTATACGCGCCCGCGCTGCTCCTGTTCCGCGAGCTCGGCTTCGTCGGCGGTGAGATGCCAGGTAGCGCCCTGGTCGAACTCGTAGACCGCTTCGGCCCATAACTGGGCGCGATCCGCCATCAGTGCAGCAAGATTCACGCTGCCGCAGCGAACTGGCCAATACCTCCGATTACCCGTCCGGTCCCGCAGATACTCGCTTTCGTTAGTCGTCGCGATGAACACGGATTGTCGCGGGAACTGCGAGGTACGTCGGCCATAAGGTGGCCGGAATGTGTCGACCGTTTCAGTCAAGAATGCTTTTATCGATTCCAACTGAGCGTATCGAATGGCCTTGAGTTCCGCGAGCTCGATAATCCAGCGACCGACCAGTTGCAGGGCCGCGTCTTTGTTGTGAACGTCAGGCAGGGAGCCTGCGAACCACTCCGGCACCATCGCCAACGCGCGAGCTACGCTCGTCTTGCCAATCCCCTGAGGTCCTTCGAGGGTCAGCACGTGATCAGCCTGGCAGCCTGGCCGGAAGATTCTGGCGACGGCCGAGATCATGAAGCGCCCACCTATTGCTGCGAGGTAGTCCCGGTCACCGCTGGCATTGAGGTACAGCTCGAGCCACGTCTCGAGTCTTGGCTCGCCGTCCCAGACCAACCCCCGCAAGTATTCGCGGACGGGGTGGTAGGCGGCGTCCAGAGCAACCAGAAATACCGAGTCGGCGACCGTCGCCCGCCCACGCACACGGATTCCTTCAGTTTGCAGCCAGACCGCCAGCGCCGTGTCGTCGGGCTCTGTCCAGGGCGCGCCCACGGCACACGTCCGCCACGGGGGGGACCGCGTAAATTCCACCACGAGGCCGAACTCGTTGAAGCGGATCAAGCCACGAAGTTCGGGGGCGTTGCGCAGTGCGATCACGACATTGCGCTCATCACCGGCGTAGCCGTCACGGCCTTTGCGCAGCTGTTCAACCCAGGTCTTCGGCTCCGCCTTTGGAAGTGCACCAACTACCGACAGCACCGCACTCATGCCATCCCCCGATTGGCGGGTGGATACTTCGCGGCCGATACGGCAATTCGCTGAAGGTCCGTATCAGGAAGAGGTGGGTGGCACAACGCTGCGTTGAGTCCACGCAGTGCCGCCAGAATCGCTTGGGCGCCCACCCCGAAGCGGCGCAATCCGCACGCCATGCGCATCAGGGCGTCATCGCGCTGGCCTTCAGGAACTACGAGCTCGCCACGGGAATCAGCTGCAAGTGCTGGACGTTTTGGTCCCCGGCGGAGAAGGTCGGCCAAACGGGGCGGCAAGTCTGCGAGGGGAAGGCCTTCTGTAATGGCATAGACGCCAGCCGGAGTGACCGCGCCGGCCGCAACGACGTAACCCCCTGTCCCGCGCCAGTCAATGCCGGGCAATATCCCTGCACCGATCCCGATGTCGGCGCCGGGTGGCATGCGGTAGTAGAGGTGAAGGCCGCCGCTGGCGGTGCGTACGGTGAACGTGGGTGGGGGGGACAACTCACTGAGCGACCGCAGCCCGGGCTTTCCGTCCTTGACGTCAATGTCGAGGACCACGACCCCCGAACGCCGCCCTGTCGCAAGGCCCACGTTGGCTTCTGGATATCGCGACCACCAGTCGCGGATCTGGTCCCCGTTGGTGCTGGCATCATGACAACCGCGTCCACCACGAATTACGGGCACCTTGCCGCCCGGCACCAAGGGGAGGACCGGCCAGGCGTGGGCAGCATATTGGAGGGCCACTTCAATCATCCTCGGGGCCCGCTGTGGCGGCATGGAAATGTCCGGAGGGCTCGGCACGGTCACCTTCGTGGCTGTGGGAGTCATCACAGGCGGCCACCAAGGCCGCCGGCACTCGCGGCGATCATGACGGCCCTGACGTCCTCCACGCGCCACGCGGCTGTGCGTAGTCCAAGTTTGTGTGGCTTGGGGAACCGTCCCGCGGCAATTCCCTCGTACCAGGCCGAACGCGAAACTGGGAAGACCGCGAGAATCTGTGGCAGCCGAACGTAACCGGTCTCGGGCAGGATCCCCACACGGATTGAGCTGTTAATCACCTGGCGCACCTCGTCGGGCTTGATTGAACCTGCCCGGATTCTGGGTGCTGACTGAAGCCCGCCACAATGCAAGTTGAGGCGGAGTCGGTGCAATTGCACCGGCTAGCGGCACTCTGCGGAGAAACTTGTGTTAAGGGATCTGCGCGCTGTGTTTGCCTGCGTTACTTCTTCTTGACCTTCAGCTGGGCGGTCTGTTGCGCATTTCCAAGGCTCTTTTTTGCGTCGGCGAATTTGTGCTTCAAGTTGCTCTCGCCAAGTCCCTTAACCCCGGGAAACTTATCAGGCAGGTCTGCGATGAGTGCATCCTGTTTCCCGTGATAGGTTGGTAACAGCAACTCCAAAAGCGCGCCGACCAGGGTGAGATTGTTTTCCGCTGCAGGCGACACCTTGCCCTTTGGGGGACCTGACAAGCTGGCCGCTTCGTCCGGAAGTTCCCATGGCTGGCCGATGGCCCAACCAAAGAATTCGGCCAGCGCCACCGGTGCCAACCTGGCTTGGTCGACCTCGGGATTCCACCGTGTGACCTGCAACTCGATGACCTTGAAATCGCCGTCATCCAGGGCCTCGATAGCAGCGTCAAGGCGGGATTGGATCTTCGGAAACAGCTGGGCCTGTAGCGCGGATGAGAAGTCGATCGCGGTCATGTCCGCACCACGCAGCGCATCTAGGGTCCGTGGCGTAATGGTCTGGGGGTCGATTCCACAGCTCAGCGCTACGCACTCCCATAGGGCCGCGTGTTGCTTCTTCTGCCAGTAAGGCCACTCGGGGGTGAACAACTCCATGACATGCTCTTTCAGTGCGTTCGCTTCAGAGACGGTTGCCTCGCCAGCCGGGAAAGGGCATTCCAGTTGTCCCCGGTGGGGTGAGGCGAGGCTGATTAGGTTTTTTGGTTGGCGCGAATCTGGATTACCTTCGCACCTGTTCGAAGGTCATCAAGGTAATCGGCCCACGCCTGCATCATCTTGCGTCGTTCCGGCAGATGCTCTGCGTAGTTGTAGGCAGCACGGATCGCATCGCGCTCCTGATGGGCCAACTGCCGCTCAATCGCATCTCGGTGCCATCCCTGCTCATTTAGTAGCGTGGAGGCCATGCTCCGGAAGCCGTGGCCTGTCATGTCCTCTTTCGCGAACCCTAGCCGCCGGAGGGCGGCGTTCACAGTGTTCTCACTCATGTGCCGACCGCGCCCGCGGGCGCCGGGGAACACGTGGACTCCGTTCCCAGTTACCGGCTTCAACTCCGTAAGGATGTCCAGAGCCTGCCTGGCCAGCGGTACAACGTGGGGCTGCCGCATCTTCATTCTCGCTGCCGGTATCCGCCACTCAGCGTTGTCGAGGTCGAATTCGCTCCACTCAGCCTTCCGCAGCTCACCAGGACGTACGAACACCAGCGGTGCCAATCGAAGCGCTGCCCTCGTTACGTATGAACCCCCATAGCCATCGATGGCGCGAAGCAAGGCGCCCACGGCCTTTGGTTCCGTGATTGATGAGTAGTGCCTCTCGCGGGTGGGCGTTAACGCACCTCGCAGGGCTGGCGTCGGGTCGCTGATGGCCCGGCCAGTGGCAATGGCATACCGGATAATCTGACCACAGTTCTGGACGGCCCGGTGCGCCGTATCGATGGCCCCGCGGCTCTCGATAAGTTTCGCCATCTTCAGGAGCTCCGGAGCGGTGACGGCAGCTATCGGCATGCCGCCGATCCGGGGGAACACATCCAGATCGAGCCGGCGCCGGATCTTCTCTGCATGGCCGTCTGCCCAGAGAGGCGACCGCTTCTGGAGCCATTCGCAGGCGATGGATTTGAACGTCTCCAGGTCGGCTTGGGCGGCAACTTTGGCGGCCTTTCGGGCCTCACCTGGGTCGAGACCCGCCACCAGCTGCTGCCGGGCCTGGTCGCGTCGGTCCCGGGCGTCCTTGAGCGACACGTCGGGATAGGTCCCAAGGGACAGCAACTTCTCCCGGTCAGCGAAGCGGTACTTCAATCGCCACCATTTGGAGCCCGTTGGGTTGACGAGGAGGAACAATCCGCGCTCGTCATAGAGCTTGCGCGGCTTGGGTCCGGGCTTGGCAGTGCGGACTGCGAGGTCGGAGAGGGCCATAAAGTGGGGTAACTCCGGGGTCAGTTGGTGCCTTAGCTGGCATGCTACCCCCAGAGTTACCCCAAAGAAGGCCGGATTTAACAGAATGTGGCCGGACGCCCTTGGATGCGAAAGCCCCAATAAATCAGGTATTTAACATGGCTCTGGGACCTTCTTGGATGTCCCCGGACATCGAAATGGTGGCCAGGGGCGGGATCGAACCACCGACACGCGGATTTTCAATCCGCTGCTCTACCAACTGAGCTACCTGGCCATTTCCGGGGAACCGGGTCGCGCCTGGGGGCGCTCCTGCCGGGGGAGAACCCGGGCAGGGGGGCGCATTGTAAGCCGAGCCGGCGGGGCCAAGCCAGCCGGGGGGTCGCGCCTGAAGGCGCTCCTACCCCTTGAAGTCGGGCGGCTTCTCCGAGCCGCCGCCGAAGAAGAACTTCTCCATCTCGCCCTCCAGGTACTTCCGCGCCTTCGGCTCGATCGGGCTCAGCCGGTACTCGTTGATCAGCATGGTCTGGTGGGCCAGCCACTGCTGCCAGGCCTGCTTCGACACGTTCTCGTAGATGCGCTTGCCGAGGTCGCCCGGGTAGGGCTGGTAATCCAGGCCATCGGCCGGGATGCGGAGGAGGACGCAGTTGACGGTGCGGGGCATGTTTCGGTGTCGCGCCTGAAGGCGCTCCTACAGGGATGAGAGCAGTTTGGCGATGGGGGCCGCGAGGCCGACGCGGGCCGGCGCATCGGTTTTATACCAGAGCCACCGGTCGCCCTCCATCGCCCGGCCCGGCGGGGCCGGCACATGCAGCTCCACCGGCGTCATGTCCAGGTCGAAGTGGCTGAAGGCGTGCTGGAGCACGGGGCGCACCCGCTGGCTCACGGGGGCGGCGCCGAGGGCCGTGGCGCACCAGCCGGCGGCGCCGTCGACCGTCCCGGTCTCCGGCAGGCCCCAGAGGCCGCCCCAGATGCCCGCATCGGGGCGGCGCTCGAGGAGCACGGCGCCGTCGGGCCGGACACAGAGGAGGACGACCGTCGCCTTCCGGGGCCGGGCCTTCGCCGGCTTGCGGGCCGGCAGCTGCGCGGCCACGCCGTCCCGGTGTGCGACGCAGCCGGAGGCCAGCGGGCACAGCGGGCAGGCGGGCTTCCGCCGGGCGCAGAGCGAGGCGCCGAGATCCATGATGGCCTGGGTGTAGTTGGCGACACGTTCCGTCGGGGTGCACTGGTCCGCGAGCGTCCAGAGCTGTTTCGCCACCGCGGTGTCCCCCGGGTAACCCTCCACCCGGAAGACCCTCGTGAGCACGCGCTTCACGTTGCCGTCCAGGATCGGGTGCCGCTGGTGGTCGGCCAGGGCCAGGATGGCGCCGGCGGTGGACGGGCCGATGCCGGGCAGGCCGGCCAGCGTGTCGAAGTCGGTGGGCACCCGGCCGCCATGGTCGTCACGCACCACCCGGGCGGCCCGGTGCAGGTTGCGGGCCCGGGCGTAGTAGCCGAGGCCGGACCAGCGGTGCAGGACGGCGTCGGGCTCTGCATCGGCCAGGGCGGTGACGTCGGGGAAGGCGGCCAGGAAGGCGTCGTAGTAGCGCAGGACCGTGGCCACCTGGGTCTGCTGCAGCATGATTTCCGAGACCCAGACCCGGTAAGGGGTCGGATCCTGCTGCCAGGGCAGGTCCCTGCGGCCGTGCCGGTCCCACCAGGAGAGCAGCGCGGGGGCCAGGCGGGGGGCGAAGGTGTCGGACATGGGGTGGAAGGTTAGGCACCGGGTTTGGCATCTGGCAACTTCCGCGGCGGTGCCGCGGAAGTGGCCAGATGCCAAACCCGGTGCCTAACCTTCCACCCCATGTCCGACACCTTCGCCCCCCGCCTGGCCCCCGCGCTGCTCTCCTGGTGGGACCGGCACGGCC
>JAEUQA010000009.1 GCA_016789845.1 Chromatiales bacterium | reverse complement strand
AAATGCCCAGATGGCAAACCCGGTGCCTCTGAAGCCTACCTGGGCTTCACGCGTTTGGTGGGTTCAGCCTGCCGGGGATCTTCGGGCCAGTAGTGCCGCGGGTAGCGGCCCTTCAGCTCCCTGCGCACGTCGTGATAGGTGGTGTTCCAGAAGCTCTCCAGGTCCTGGGTCACCTGCACGGGGCGCCGGGCCGGTGACAGCAATTTCATCAGCACGGGCACGCGGCCGCCCGCGACCCGGGGCGTGGCGGTGAGGCCGAAGACCTCCTGGAGCCGGACGGAGAGGCTTGGCACCGGGCCGTCCAGGTAGTCGAGAGGGATGCGGGAGCCGCTGGGCACCGTGAGGTGCGTGGGCGCGAGCTCGTCGAGGCGTTGCTGCCGTGGCCAGTCGAGCAGGCCGCGCAGGGCGCCCGCCAGGTCGACGCGGGACAGTTGGGTGGCGCGGGTCACGCCCGACAGCCAGGGAGCGAGCCAGGCTTCCAGGGTGTCCAGCAGCGTGGCATCGCTGACGTCGGGCCAGGGCTCCCGGCCGTCCGGTGACCCGCGGCCGCACAGCAGGACGCGGGCCTGCCACTGGCGCAGTTCCGGGGTCCAGGGCAGTGCCGCCAGGCCCAGCTCGCGGATGCCGGCCAGCATGGCCCCGGTGACCTGGCCGGCATCGGCATCGCGGAGCGGCTCGTCGGCCAGCACCAGGGCGCCGAGCCGGCGCTGCCGGCGTGCCGCCACCGCCCGCTCCCGGCTGTCCCAGCGGACATCGGCCGATGTCACGATGCTGTCGCCCAGGTGTTCCTCCAGGTCGGCGGCGGTGAGCGGCGCGGCCAGATGGATGCGCGCCTCCTTCTCGGCGCCATCCAGTTCAGGAATCACCAGGTACTCGGACCGCGCGAGCGACTGGGGCTCGGCAAAGAACGCGCCTCGCCCGTTACTGAGCAGGTAGCGCCCCGACCCCGGTTCCCGCGCCCGCGCGATGCGGTCGGGCCAGGCCAGCGCGAGCAGCCAGCCGGCCTCGGCGGGTTCGATGGCGAGACTGGCAGGTGGCAGGCCCAGCTGCCGGGCATGGGCCTCGGCCGACCGGCGGACCTGCCGCAGGGACATGCGGTCCACGTCATCCCGCTCCCCCACGCCGGGATCCCGGGCCAGGATTTCGAGCCGGGTGCGAATGTCGCTGTCGCGCTCACTGGGCCGCCCGCGCAAGAGATCCCGCTCGCCCAGCACGGCCGCCAGGGCGCAGCCGGTGCCGCCGACGCCAGCCGCCTTTGCGCCGAGCAGGAGGTGGGCGAGCCGCGGATGGGCGGCGATTCCCAGCAGTTCCCGTCCGTGGGCAGTCGCGGAGCCCGTCGCGTCCAGCGCGCCGAGCGACTGAAGCAGGTCCCGCGCCTGGGCCAGCGCGCCGGTTGGCGGTGGCGTGAGCCAGGTGAGCGAACCAGCATCCCGCGCGCCCCAGCAGGCCAGCTCCAGGGCCAGCCCCGCGAGATCCGCGCTGGCGATCTCCGGCGGCGTGAAGGGCAGCAGCGCCCGGTGCTCCGTCTCGGTCCACAGGCGGTAGCACACGCCCGGCGCCAGCCGCCCCGCGCGCCCCCGGCGCTGGTCGGCCGAGGCCTGGGAGATGCGTGCCGTCTCGAGCCGGCTCATGCCGCTCCGGGGGTCGAAGCGGGCGCGGCGCTCCAGGCCGCCGTCGATCACCACGCGAATGCCCTCGATGGTGAGGCTGGTCTCGGCGATGTTGGTGGCCAGCACCACCTTGCGCTGGCCGTGGGATGCCGGCTCGATCGCCAGGTCCTGGGCTTCACGACCGAGGTCGCCATAGAGCGGCCGCACATGGACGTTGCGGCCCAGGTCGCCGTCCGCCAGCGCCCGCTCCACCCGGCGGATCTCGCCGGCGCCGGGCAGGAACACCAGGATGTCGCCCTCGTCGTCGCGCAGGGACCGGCGGATGGCGGCCACTGCCTGCCGGTCCACGTAGTCCGTCGTGGCGCGCCCGGCGTAGCGGGTCTCGACGGGATAGGAGAGGCCCGGCGCGGAGATCACCGGCGCGTCCTCCAGCAGCCGGGCCAGCGCGGCGCCGTCCAGCGTGGCCGACATGACCAGGATCCGCAGGTCGGGCGCCAGGTGGCGCTGGGCGTCCAGGACGAACGCGAGGCCCAGGTCCGCCTGCAGGCTGCGTTCGTGAAACTCGTCGAAGATCACCAGGCCGACGCCATCCAGGGCCGGGTCCCGCTGCAACTGGCGGGTGAGGATCCCCTCGGTCACGACCTCGATCCTCGTCCGCGGTCCCACCCGCGTGTCGAGGCGCGTGCGGTAACCCACGGTGCCCCCCGGGGGCTCGCCGAGCTGGCTCGCCATGCGTGCCGCCACGGCCCGCGCCGCCAGTCGCCGTGGTTCCAGCATCAGGATGCGCCGGCCAGCGAGCCACGGGGCGGCCAGCAGGGCCAGCGGAACCCCCGTGCTCTTGCCCGCGCCGGGCGGCGCCTCCAGCACCGCGCGCCGGCCCGACGCCAGCGCGGCGGCCAGCGAGGGAAGCGCCGCTGCGATCGGCAGTGGATTGCCCGGTCCGTTCATCGGGGCGCAGTCTAGTACCATAGCGACCGCATGTTTCTGTATCCCGAATTCGATCCCGTCGCCCTGCGCATCGGCCCCCTGGCCGTGCGCTGGTATGGCATCACCTACCTGGTGGGCTTCGCCGCGGCCTGGTACCTGGGCAGGCGGCGCGCGGCCCGCGCGGACTCGCCCATAACCCCCTTGCAGGTGGACGACCTGATCTTCTACGCGGCCCTGGGGATCATCCTGGGCGGCCGCATCGGCTATATGCTGTTCTACGGGTTCGACCAGCTCCTCGATAACCCGCTGAACATCTTTCGCATCTGGGAAGGCGGCATGTCCTTCCACGGCGGGTTTCTCGGCGTCCTGCTCGCCATGTGGCTCTATGCGCGGCGCCTGGGCCGGGGCTTCTTCCAGCTGATGGATTTCGTGGCGCCGCTGGTGCCCATCGGCCTCGGCGCCGGCCGCATCGGCAATTTCATCAATGGCGAGTTGTGGGGCGCGCCGACGACGGTGCCCTGGGCGTTCATCGTGGATGGTGAGGCACGGCATCCCTCCCAGCTCTACGAGGCGGGGCTGGAGGGCCTGGCGCTGTTCCTGATCCTCTGGGTCTACTCCGCCCGCCCCCGGCCCGTGATGGCAGTCTCGGCGCTGTTCCTCATCGGCTACGGCGTGTTCCGCTTTGCCGTGGAATTCGTCCGCCTGCCCGACGCCCACATGGGGTACCTGGCCTTCGGCTGGGTCACGATGGGGCAGGTGCTCACGTTGCCCATGCTGGTCTTCGGCGGCATCCTGTGGTGGGTGGCACATCGGGGCCAGCGGCCCGCTGTCCCGGTGCGGAGCTGACGACGGTCGTGCGGCAGTACCTCGATCTTCTCCGCCACGTGCGGGACACGGGCACCCGGAAGGCCGACCGCACGGGCACGGGCACGCTGTCGGTCTTCGGCCACCAGATGCGCTTCGACCTGGCGGACGGGTTCCCGATGGTCACCACCAAGAAGCTGCACGTCCGGTCCATCATCCACGAGCTGCTCTGGTTCCTGCGCGGCGAGACCAACGTGGCCTACCTGCGGGAGAACGGCGTCACCATCTGGGACGAGTGGGCCGACGACAAGGGTGACCTGGGCCCTGTCTACGGCGCCCAGTGGCGCTCCTGGCCGGCGCCGGATGGCACCCACATCGACCAGATCCGCCAGGCGCTGGATCTCATCCGCACCGATCCGGACTCGCGCCGGATCATCGTGAGCGCCTGGAACGTGGCGGAGCTGCCGAAGATGGCGCTGGCGCCCTGCCACGCGCTCTTCCAGTTCTGGGTGGCGGATGGCCGGCTGTCCTGCCAGCTCTACCAGCGCAGCGCCGACATCTTCCTGGGCGTGCCGTTCAACATCGCGTCCTATGCGCTGCTGACCCACCTCGTTGCCGCCCAGACCGGTCTCGAGCCCGGCGACTTCATCTGGACCGGCGGCGACTGCCACCTGTATCTCAACCACCTGGAGCAGGCGGACGAGCAGCTGAAGCGCCCACCTCTGCCGCTGCCGAAGCTGATGCTGAAGCGCCGCCCGCCCACGCTCTTCGACTACACCTTCGATGACATCGAGGTGGTCGGCTACCAGTCCCACCCGCACATCCGCGCCGCCGTAGCGGTGTAGGAGCGGCTTGAGCCGCGACCGGGATTTCCCCGGCAGGAGCGTCT
>JAEUQA010000087.1 GCA_016789845.1 Chromatiales bacterium | reverse complement strand
TCGCGGACTCGATTCTCGACGGCGGGGACCCCCGGTCGCCCCGGTCGGCGCTCCTACTTCCGCAGCGTATCGAGCAGGGCGGCGTGCAGTTCCGGCGTGGCGGCCACCAGCATGTCTGTGTGCCCTGGGTGGAAGTCGTCGAAGCCGTCGAAGGGGCGGCCATCCAGCCGCGTCGCGGTCCCTCCGGCCTGGGTCACGATGAAGGCCATGGCCCCCCAGTCCAGCAGGTCTGCGCTGCCGGAGGCGTAAGCGCCCAACCGGCCCGTGAACAGGTCGTTCAGGTTGTCGAAGCCACGCTGCGGGTCGTAATCATTGACGATGTCGAAGGCACTCCATTGCTGCTTCAACCGGGCGAGGGCCTCCGGAGCCTGGTAGGTGAGGCACACGGAACTGCCGGTGGCGGTGGAGAGCGGCGCCAGGCTGCCGAGCTGGCGGGAGTGGCGGTCACCCGTGTAGGCGCCGTGACCCCGGACGGCCAGGTAGAAACGCTCCCGGACCGGCATGTAGCTGATGGCGGCCTGCAGCTGCCCGCGGTGCGTGATGGACAGGATGATGTCCCAGCCCGGCCGCTGGTTCTTGTAGAGGAAGGTCCCGTTGATGGGGTCGAGCCAGACCATCGTCTCGGCTTTGGCGGGAAAGTAGCGCGCGTTCCGCGACTGGTCCTGCTCTTCACCGAAGAATCCCGCGGAAGGAAAGCGGGCGAGGGTGGCAACTTCGACGAAGGTCTGGACGCTGTGGTCGGCGTCGGTGATGGCCTGAACCCAGGGGTTCTGGCCCTGCTTCTCTGCCGGGCCGGAGATCCGTGGCTGGATCTCGCGGGCGAAGTCCCCGGCGGTCACCAGGACCGGCAGGTAGAACTCGACCATGTCGACGATGGCCGGCTCCATGACTTCGCGATCGCGCGTCAGCGGTCGAGACGCGCCTGGAGCGAGGTCAGGAAATCCCGGACCCGCCGGGCATTTACGCCCATGTCGCCGCGGCCCACGCGGGACTTGGAGCGCACGTCCACCCGGGTCTGGTCGCGCCCCGGCTGGATGCGGATCACGACGTCATCCTTGAAGCGCACCCATCCGGTTTCGGCGGTGGCCTCGATGCGGCCCTCGGACTCACTGGCGTCCACGAGTGTCCAACCCTTCTCGGCGACCACGTCGCGGGCGGCTGCGAAGACGACATTGGGGGGTTGGCTGACGAACAGGGGCTGCAGGTCGGGGAATGCCAGTTTCTGGGCCGCCGCCGCCTCGGGCCCGGAGCCCGGCCCGGCGTACTCCGGGGGATTCTGCGCGTCGACCTGTCTGAGCGGCACCACGGCGACGAAGGCCGGCGGGTTGTCGGTGTCGGTCGTGATGTCGTGGATGCCTGGCGCGCCCCGTGCCTGGGCCATGACCATGCCGTTGTTGGCCGTGACCGCCAGGCCGGCGAGCAGGGCCAGCCAGGTGGCGGGAGCAGAGGCCGTACCCGCGGTGCCCGCGCTGCGGAGGAGGCCGAGGCCGGCAGTGACCAGCGCGATGAGCAGCAGCAGGCTGCCGAGCGCATAGGCCCCCATGCTCTGGAACGGCGAGAGAAATCCGGCCCGGGCTCCGACGCCCGACAGACCGGCGAGGATCACGCCGATCAGCGCGGTCCAGATTCCGATGCTCGACAGCCGGGAGCCCTTGCGAGGTGCCGCCTGAAGCGCGTCTTTCATGTGCCGTCCCTCCGTGCCCGAAACCTTAGCACAGGCCGGGTGCGATTCGCGCCGGTCGGCGCATTTACGGTAGTGGTCGCAGGCCCTTCTGGTAGGCCTTGCCGCGCTCGACGTAGCGGCCGGGACTGTCGGCCATGCGGGCCAGTTCTTCCGGCGTCAGCGACCGGATGGCCCGGGCTGGCGCGCCGACGATCAGCATGCCGTCGGGAAACTGCTTGCCTTCGGTGACCAGGGCATTGGCCCCCACCAGGCAGTTCCGGCCGATGTGGGCATCATTCAGGATCGTGCTGCCCATGCCAATCAGAGCGCCATCGTCAATCCGGCAGCCGTGGAGTATGCAGCCGTGCCCCACGGTCACCCGTTCACCCACGATGAGCGGAGATCCGGGATCCGAGTGCAGGACCGAGTTGTCCTGCACGTTGCTCCGGCGCCCGATGGTCAAGCGCTCCACGTCGCCACGGAGGACGGCGCCGAACCAGATGCTGACTTCGTCGCCCAGGTGCACGTCCCCGACGACGGTGGCGCCCGGCGCCACATACACGTCGCGGCCCAGCGTTGGCGTGAGTCCGTCCAGGGAATGGATCACTGCGCCTTGCCCTGGCTCGTTCCCTGGCGGGCGACAGCCTCGGCGGCCTTGCGGACCGCCTCGGGGTCGCCGACGTAAGCCCGCGACAGGGGCTTCAGGGCCGCATCGAAGGTGTAGACCATCGGGATGCCCGTGGGAATGTTGAACTCCAGGATGTCCTGCTCGGACATGTTGTCCAGCATCTTCACGATCGCCCGCAGGCTGTTGCCGTGGGCGGCCAGCAGCACGTCTTCACCACGCAGTAGCCGGGGTGCCACGCTGTCCTGCCAGAAGGGCAGGACCCGGGCGAGTGTGTCCTTGAGCGACTCCGTGCCGGGCACACCCGGGATGCTGGCGTAACGCGGGTCGTTGGCCGGGTGCCGCTCATCGGCGGCGTCCAGGGGCGGTGGCGGGATGTCGTAGCTCCGCCGCCAGATCTTCACCTGGGCCTCGCCGTGCTTCGCCGCCGTCTCGGCCTTGTCCAGGCCCTGCAGCGCGCCGTAGTGGCGCTCGTTGAGCCGCCAGGTGCGCTCGACCGGGATCCACATCAGGTCCATCTCGTCGAGCATCAGCCACAGCGTGCGGATGGCCCGCTTCAGGACCGAGGTGAAGGCGATGTCGAACCGGTAGCCCAGCGCCTTCAGCTGGCGGCCGGCCTCCCGGGCCTCAGTGCGCCCCTGGTCGGTAAGGTCCACGTCGGTCCAGCCCGTGAACCGGTTGTCGAGATTCCACGTGCTCTGTCCGTGCCGGCAGAGCACCAGCTTGCCTGTCATTCCGAAAGCTCCAGGGGTTCCGATCGACGAATTCTAACTGTAGGAGCGCCTTCAGGCGCGACCGGGAAAATGGGGACAGATTTATTTGGAAAATTGGGACGGATTTATTGGGCCGGCCACCGGGCCAAATAAATCTGTCCCCATTTTCCCGGTCGCGCCTCAAGGCGCTGCTACTGCAGATGGCCCGCCGCCAGGTACTCCAGGGACTGCATTTCCAGCAGGCGGCTGCGGGTGCGCTCGAACTCCCGTTGCAGCCGGGATCCGGCGTAGGTGCGGCTGATGGGCTCCGCAGCCGAGACGATCAGGTTGACCCGGCGGTCGTAGAACTCGTCAACGAGGGCGATGAAGCGGCGGGCGGCGTTCTCGCGGGTCTCGTCGAGCCGCGGCACGCCGGACACGATCACGGTCTGGAAGTCCCGGGCGATCTGGATGTAGTCCTCCTGGCTTCGCGGGCCGTCGCAGAGCGCGTCGAAATCGAACCAGACAACGCCCTCGGCCACCCGCCGGGCAGGAATCCGCCGGCCGAGGATCTCGAGGCGCACGTTGGCGGTGCCCCTGTCGGGTGCGATGTCGCGGAAGTAGCGCTCCAGGTTGCGGTCAGCGGCGTCGTCCAGGGGCGAGTGCCAGATCTCGGCAGCCTCGAGCACCCGCAGGCGGTAGTCCACCAGGCCGTCCACATGCACCACCTCGGTGTTGCTGATGAGGAGGTCGATGGCCGGGAGGAAGCGCTGGCGCTGGAGGCCGCCCCGGTAGAGGTCCTCCGGGGCGCTGTTCGAGGTGGCCACGAGCGTTACGCCGCGGTCAAGGAGGGCCTCGATGAAGCGCCCGAGCAGCATCGCGTCGGCGATGTCGGAAACGAAGAACTCGTCGAAGCAGATCACCCGCGCGTTCCGGGCGAAATCGGCCGCGATTATTGCGAGAGGGTCCGGTGTGTCGCGCAGCCCGGCCAGCTGACCGTGCACGCGGCTCATGATGCGGTGGAAGTGATAACGCAGCTTGTCCTCGAAGGGCAGGGCATCGAAGAAGAGGTCCATCATGAGCGTCTTGCCCCGGCCGACGCCGCCCCACAGGTAGGCTCCCCTCACCGGAGCCGCGGCCGGGGGCGCCGGGAGAATGCGCCGGATGAAGCCGGGGAAGCGCCGCGGGGCGGGTCGCGCCACCAGCTCCCCGCGAACGCGGTCGAGCACCTGGATGGCGCGCCGCTGCGCCGGATCCTCGCTGAGACCGTGCTCGGCCACTGCCATCTGGTACCGGGAAACGAGATCCATGAGGAATTTGACGGGCGCAATGAGCCACTCGGGGCGCCCAATCTACCGGTTTCCAGGGGTGGCACGGTAGACTGCCCGCCGCATGTCCGAACGGGAAAGCATGGAGTTCGACGTGGTGATCGTGGGGGCAGGTCCCTGCGGCCTCGGTGCCGCGTGCCGCCTGCTCCAGCTGGCGGCGTCCGCCGGCCGCGAGGTTTCCGTGTGCGTGGTGGAGAAGGGCGCGGAGATCGGCGCGCATATCCTGTCAGGCGCAGTCTTCGAGCCGACAGCGCTGACGGAACTGTTTCCCGACTGGCGTGAGCGGGGAGCGCCGGTGACCACCGGGGTCGCGAAGGACGAGTTTCTCTGGCTGCGCAATCCCACCGCCAGCACCGCCGTGCCGGAGTTCCTGATTCCGCGTCCGATGCGCAATCACGGCAACTACATCATCAGCCTGGGCCGGCTGTGCCAGTGGCTGGGGCAGCAGGCCGAGGCGCTGGGCGCGAACCTGTTTCCCGGCTTCGCCGCCTCCCGCGTGCTCTACGAGGATGGCCGGGTCGCGGGCGTGATCACGGGCGACCTGGGCCGGGGTGCGGACGGCAGCGAGAAGGCCGGCTTCCAGGCGGGCTACGAGCTGCGGGGCAAGTACACCATCTTCGCCGAGGGCTGCCGCGGCCACCTGGGCAAGGAGCTGATGGAGGTCTACCGGCTGCGGGACGACTGCGATCCCCAGCACTACGGCATCGGCCTCAAGGAAGTGTGGACCGTCGATCCGGCCAGGCATCGCGAAGGGCTCGTGGTGCACACGCTGGGGTGGCCGCTCGATGCGGGGACCGAGGGCGGGGGATTCCTGTACCACGCCGCCGACAACCAGGTGTACCTGGGCGTCATCATCGCGTTGAATTACACCAACCCGCACCTCAATCCTTTCGAGGAATTCCAGCGCTGGAAGCAGCACCCGGCCATCCGGCAGGTCCTGGAGGGCGGGCAGCGGGTGAGCTACGGCGCCCGGGCCGTGAACAAGGGCGGGCTGCAGTCACTGCCGAAGCTGGCATTCCCCGGTGGCCTCCTCGCCGGGTGCGACGCGGGCTTTCTCAACGGCGCCAAGATCAAGGGTTCCCACACCGCGTTGAAGACCGGGATGCTCGCCGCCGAGTCCGTCTTTGCAGCCCTGGGGCAGGGTGATGCTGCGCCGGCCGTGCTCGATACCTTCGAGGCCGCCGTGCGGGATTCCTGGGTCTGGCGCGAGCTGGAGGCAGGCCGGAACTTCGGCCCGGCCCAGTCGAAGTTCGGGCTGCTCCTGGGTGGCGCCTTCGTCTGGCTGGACCAGAACCTGTTCCGCGGGCGGCTGCCGTTCACGCTCCACAGCCGGGAGCCGGACCACCTTTCACTCCGCCCCGCGGCGGCTGCCCCCCGCATCACTTACCCGAAGCCCGACGGCAGGGTCAGCTTCGACCGGTTGTCCTCGGTGTTCCTGTCGAGCACGAATCACGAGGAGGACCAGCCCTGCCACCTGCAGTTGCTGGATCCGGCGGTGCCGATCGCCCGGAACCTGCCGTCCTTCGACGAGCCTGCCCAGCGCTATTGTCCGGCCGGCGTCTACGAGATTATCAGGCAGCCCGATGGCACGCCGCGCTTCCAGATCAACGCCCAGAACTGCGTCCACTGCAAGACCTGCGACATCAAGGATCCGGCCGCCAACATCCGCTGGGTGACGCCGGAGGGCGGCGGCGGCCCCAACTACTCGGGAATGTAGGAGCGGCTGAAGCCGCTCCTACAGCAGTTCGATGGCCGTCGCGATGGCCTCGCCGCCGCCGATGCAGGCGGAGGCGACCCCCCTGCGGGCGCCGCGCTGCTTGAGCGCGTGGATCAGCGTCACCAGCAGCCGGGTGCCGGTGGCCCCGATCGGATGACCCAGGGCGCAGGCGCCGCCGTTCACGTTGACCTTGTCCCGCGGAATGCCGAGATCCTTCATCGCCGCCATCGTGACGCACGCAAAAGCCTCGTTGACCTCGAAGAGGTCCACGTCGGACAGCTGCCAGCCGCCGGCAGCGAGGAGTTTGCGCAGGGCGGGGCCGGGCGCGGTGGTGAACCATTCGGGTTCCTGGGCATGGCTTGCCTGGGCCACGATGCGCGCGAGCGGCTTGAGCCCGCGGCGGCTGGCTTCAGCGCCGCTCATCAGGAGCACGGCGGCCGCGCCGTCGGCAATGGATGACGAGGTGGCGGCCGTCACCGTGCCGTCCTTGGCAAATGCCGGGCGCATCGCCGGAATCCGCTGGACATCGCAGCGGCCCGGTTCCTCGTCGGCCGACACGACCGTCTCGCCCGCCCGGCTCTTCACCGTTACTGGCGCAATCTCGTCGCGGAAGCTGCCCGCTGCCGACGCGGCCAGCGCACGCTGCACCGACTCGATGGCAAAGGCATCCTGGTCGGCCCGGGAGAAGCCGTAGCGTTTCGCCGTGGCCTCGGCGAAGAAGCCCATCATCTGGCCGTCATAGGGATTCTGGAGCCCATCGTAGAACATGTGGTCCAGGACTTCCTGGTGGCCCATGCGGTAGCCGGCCCGGGCCTTGGGCAGCAGGTAGGGGGCGTTGCTCATGGACTCCATGCCCCCGGCCAGGACGAGGTGGGCCTCGCCCGTCCGGATCAGGTTTGCGCCCAGATGCACCGTCTTCATGCCCGAGCCGCAGACCTTGTTGATCGTGGTCGTGGGCACGGCCGGCGGCAGGCCGGCGGCCAGGCAGGCCTGCCGGGCCGGTGCCTGCCCGAGGCCGGCCTGGAGCACGCAGCCGACCAGGGCTTCACTGATGTCCGCGGGCGGGACGCCGGCATCCGCCAGGCAGGTCCGGGCGGCGGCGGCGAAGAGTTCAGGGGCGGGTACGGCGGCGAGCGCCCCCTGGAAAGCGCCGATCGCCGTGCGGCGCGCGGCGACGATAACCACGGATTCACTGGACAAGGGCGCACTCCCCACAAGGGCCTGGTCAAAAGTGGGGCGGATTATGCGGTGCAAAAAGCCCCCCGCCAAGTGGACCGGATCCCCGGGGCGGGCACCGGGGGTGGACAGGTCAGGAGCGGGCTGTCAGGTCGGGTTCGTCCAGGTCCGCCAGGATGCTGCGCCGTGCTTCGTCCAGCAGGGTGGCAACGGGCTCCGTCGCTGACGGCCGCAGCGCGGGTTTTACGATGACCTCAAGGCGACCCGGCCTCGGCAGGGCGCGGGATGCAGGCAGCATGCTGCGGCTGCCCCGGATCACCACGGGCACCACCGGGACCTGGCCCCGGACGGCGGCCGCAAAGGCACCGTTGCGGAAGCGCCGCAACCCCGGTTCGGTGGTGAATGTGCCTTCGGGAAAGAAGGCCAGTGATTCCTGGGCGCGGGCCTTCTGCAGGATTCGCCGCGCGTCAGCAGCGCTCTTGTGGGTGTCCTTGCGTTCCACGAATTCGGACCCAATTCGTCTGAGGAGGAGATGGGCGAGAGGTACGCGGGTCATTTCACGCTTGATCACGAAGCCGAAGCGGGGAGGCAGTGCCGCGGTGAGGATCGGCCCGTCCAGGTAGCTCGCGTGGTTGGCGACGATAATGCAGGGTTCATCCGGGATGTGACTCAATCCACGAACCTGCAACCGCGTCCCGGTGAGACGAAATACGCTCGCGGCACCGCGGCGGACGATGCGGCGACGGGTGGCCAAACCCGGTGCCGCCGCCACCAGAGCCACTGTGGCCAGGACCATGACCAGGAACACGGTCGTGGCGTAGACCCCAAACAGGCCGTGCCAGAGACGGCGAAACATGGCTTGCATACGGTCGTTTAGTTAAATCGTAAGTTTATGTAATTCATCATAATTTGTGAGTGTGGTCACGCCGGCAAAAAGCTGCCGCACCCATACTCGCTTCTCGTCAAAGGCACCGGACTGAAGTAGTAATGTCACCAGCGTCGGTCAATCGCGTTACGAGCAGTTCCACTCCGACATCGTCCGAGGGGATCATCGACAAGTTTCTCGATGCGATCTGGATGGAGCGGGGCCTGTCGACCAATACGCTCGGCGCGTATCGGGCTGACCTGCTCGCCCTGCAGCGCTGGCTCGCCCAGCGTGACACCAGCCTGATGTACGCCACCCGGGCCGACCTGCTGGCCTTCATCGCCAACCGCGCGAAGGAAGGCGCCAAGCCCCGTTCCACGGCCCGGCAGCTGTCCAGCTTCCGGCGCTTCTACCGCTTCCTGCTTCGCGAAGGCGTGATCCAGGAAGATCCGACCGTCAAGATCGAGATGCCGAAGATCGGCCGCTCGCTGCCGAAGTCTCTCACGGAAATCGAAGTCGAGTCGCTGCTGGCGGCTCCGGAGATCTCGGATCCCCTCGGGCACCGGGACCGGGCCATGCTCGAGGTCCTGTATGCGACCGGGCTGCGCGTCTCCGAGCTCATCAACCTGAAGCAGAACCAGGTCAACCTGAACCAGGGCGTGCTGCGCATTCGTGGCAAGGGTGACCGGGAGCGTCTCATTCCGCTCGGCGAGGAATCCCAGCGCTGGGTCCGGGAGTTCATGACCGGGCCCCGGGTGGAGATCCTGCTGGAACGGCAGAGCGAATACCTGTTCCCCACCCGCCGGGGGGACCGCATGACGCGGCAGGCCTTCTGGCACATCATCAAGCGCTATGCGAAGAAGGCGGACATCAACGGCAAGCTCTCGCCTCACACGCTGCGCCACGCTTTCGCCACGCACCTCCTGAACAATGGCGCAGACCTGCGCGTGGTGCAGATGTTGCTGGGCCACAGCGATCTCTCGACCACCCAGATCTACACCCATGTGGCCCGGGAGCGCATGAAGGAACTGCACGCCCAGCACCACCCCCGCGGCTGACCCTCGCGCCGGATCGTCACAGCCGTCGTGCTAAGATCCCGGCCGCTCGTGGCGGGGACTGAACCTTAAGTCCCGGCAGCCGGTCCAACGGGCAGACCGTCCTGGCCTGACCACCAAGGTGCTGATCATGTTTCTGAGAAACTGCCTGCTCGCGCTCGGCTCAGGCCTCCTGCTTGGTACCCCGTCCGGATTCCTGGTGGCCCAGCCTGCTCCGGCCCAGTCCGCCGCTGCTTCGGACCCCCGGGCCGCCATTGCGGCCAAGTTCCCCGAGATCCGCCCGGAGCAGATTGCCGCGTCACCGGTGGAGGGCCTTTACGAGGTCCGGATAGGGTCGAAGATTGCCTACGTCTCCGCCGACGCCAAGTACCTGGTGCAGGGTGAGATCATCGATCTCGCCAGCGACGTGAACCTGACCGAGAGCCGGCGCGAAGGCGTGCGGCGGGACGTGCTGGCGGGCGTGAGCGAGGCCGGGATGGTGGTGTTCTCGCCCCCGACGCCGACCAGCACCATCACCGTCTTCACCGACATCGACTGTGGCTACTGCCGCAAGCTCCACAAGCAGATCGCGGACTACAACGCGAGGGGCATCAAGGTCCGCTACATGTTCTTTCCGCGCAGCGGTCCCGGCACCGAGAGCTGGACCAAGGCCGAGCAGGTTACCTGTGCCAAGGACCGGCGCGGTGCACTGACGCGCTCGAAGCAGGGGGAGAAGCTGACCGACAAGCCCTGTCAGCCGAATCCGGTGGCCGAGCACTACAACGTGGGCCGGGATTTCGGGCTGCAGGGCACCCCGGCCATCGTCCTGGATTCCGGCGAGCTGATCGGCGGTTATCTCGACCCGGTAGAGCTTTCCAAGTACATCGCCGAGACCAAGGTCGCGAAGAACTCACCGTAGGAGCGCCGACCGGCCCGACCGGGTATCACCTTCCGTCGAGAGACTCGCGGACTCGATTCTCGCCGGAAGGTGAT
>JAEUQA010000047.1 GCA_016789845.1 Chromatiales bacterium | reverse complement strand
CTGGGCATTTCAGCCGCAGAGCGGCTGAAATGCCCAGATGCCAAACCCGGTGCCTCTGGCGTCAGGGCACGTAGGCGTCGGCTTCTATCTCCACCAGGATCTCCGGGCTGATCAGCTTCGAGACCTCGACCATGGCCGTGGCGGGGCGGATGTCGCCAAACACTTCTCCGTGGGCCCGGCCCACGTCCTCCCACCGGCTGATGTCGGTCAGGTAGATCCGCGTGCGGACCACGTGCTCCGGGCCCGCGCCGACCGCGGCGAGGGCCTTGCTGATGTTCGCGAGGATCTGGCGGGTCTGGGCGCAGGGATCGTCGATGCCGACGATGTTGCCGTCAGGCCCGCTGGCGGTAGTGCCCGAGACGTAGACGAAGGGCCCGGTACGGACGGCGCGCGAATAGCCGATGATCGGCTCCCACTTGCTGCCGGTGGAGTGGTTGATGCGTTCCATGGTGTCTTTCCGTTGCAGATGTACTACTAAGTGAAGCGTCCCGTGACGCCGTCCAGGGAATCCAGGGGGCTTTCGCACGTCGTGCCCCGGCACACGTAGGCCAGGACCGACGACGGGGCGGGCGGCGCTGCCTTGGACGCAATACCGGCCGGCAGGTCGCCGGCATCGCCCGGAATGGCAAACACCAGGCGCCGCGGATTGTAGGCCGCGCCCAGCGTCGCCGCCCACCGGTCGGCCTCGCGCGCATCGCCCCGCAATACGATCAGTTCCGGCGGCTGCAGGTATTCGTCGAGGGCATTCAGCAGGGAGCAGTGACCGTGGGGGAATTCCTGCAGGCCGCGCCAGGCCGCCCGCAGCGTGCGCTCCGCGGCGTCCAGGTAGCGCGTCTCCACGAGCAGGTAGCCGAGGCGTGCCAGCGCGCAGGCGGCCACGCCGTTGCCCGATGGCACGGCCTCGTCCGCCAGGGGCTTCGAGCGGTGGAGCAGGATCTCGTGATCGTGGGAGGTGAACCAGAAGCCGCCGTTCTCCCGGTCCTCGAAGCGCTCGAGCAGTCCGTCGGCCAGCTGGATGGCAAACCGCAGGTGCGCCGTGTTCCACCGGGCCTGGAGCAGCTCGACGACGGCGTCCAGCAGGAAGGCGTAGTCGTCCAGGTAGCCGTTGAGGCGTGCCCGCCCGTCCTTGAACGTGGCACGGACCTGGCCTTCCACTACCAGCGACGCGCGGAGGAAGTCCACCGCGGCCGCGGCGGCGTCCACCAGGTCCGGGCGGTCCAGCACCCGGCCGGCGATGGCGAGGCCCCGGATCATCAGCGCGTTCCAGCTCGTCAGCAGCTTGTCGTCCAGGCCGGGCCACACCCGCCGGTTGCGGGCCGCGAGCAGCTTAGACCGGCCCGACATCAGCAGGCGGCGCACCGTCGACACGGGCTGGCCGGTGCCTTCGGCGACCTGCTCCACCGTCTGGTACACCCGCAGGTGCCAGGCGCGAACGTGGTGATGGGGCTCCTCGAAGTTCGGCGGCTGGTCCAGCCCGAAGCGCGGGGCGAGCACCGCGTACTCGTCGGGGTCCACCAGCTCCCGGACCTGCTCCGGCGTCCAGGTGTAGAACTTTCCCTCCTCGCCCTCGGAGTCAGCATCCAGGCTCGACCAGAAGCCGCCGTCCGGCGAGCGCATCTCACGAAGCACCCAGTCGGCGGTTTCCCGGGCGACGGTGCGGAAGCTCTCGTCGCCGCTGATCTGGAACATCTGCGCGTAGAGCGCCAGCAGCGGCCCGTTGTCGTAGAGCATCTTCTCGAAGTGCGGGATCGTCCAGAACCGGTCCACCGAGTAGCGGCAGAAGCCGCCGCCCAGGTGGTCGTAGATGCCGCCCTCGGCCATGCGCTTCAGGGTGAGGGCCGCGAAGAAGAGCGCGTCCTTGTCCGGCTGCTGCTCGTGGGCGCTGCCGCGCCAGTGGCGCAGCAGGCGGTCGATGGTGGTGGGGTGGGGGAACTTGGGCGCCCCGCCGAAGCCCCCGTGCTCCCGGTCCACCTGCTGTCCCGTGACCTCGCGGAAATCGGCAAGGGGCTGGCCATTGAGGGCGGACGCGGCGGCACTACCGCCGGGCTCCAGCTGCCTGAACGCCTCGCGGAGTGCGTCCGCCTGGCCGCGCACGTCGGCAGCATGGTCCCGGTAGTAACCGGCGACGCGCTCCAGCACCTGGGTGAAGGAGGGCATGCCGTACTTCGCGGTGTTCGGGAAGTAGGTGCCGCCGAAGAAGGGCACGTGGTCCTCCGGCGTCAGGAACATGGTCAGCGGCCAGCCGCCGCCCCGCTGGGCGATGAAGTGATGGGCCGTCTGGTAGATCCTGTCCAGGTCGGGACGTTCCTCCCGGTCCACCTTGATGTTCACGAAGTGCCGGTTCATCACCTCCGCCGTGGCCGGGTCCTCGAAGGACTCGTGGGCCATCACGTGGCACCAGTGGCACGCCGAGTAGCCGATCGACAGCAGGATGGGCTTGTTCTCGTCCCGCGCCTTCGCCAGCGCCGCCTCGTTCCACGGATGCCAGTCCACCGGGTTCGTGGCGTGCTGCAGGAGATAGGGGCTGGTTTCGCTGGCGAGGTAATTCATGGGTTGCCACCCTAACTGATTTGCGGGCCGATTTCGGTACCATGCCGGGCCATGCAGATCGGCCCGCACCGCATCGACCCGCCCGTGATCCTCGCCCCGATGGCGGGGGTCACCGACAAGCCCTTCCGGCAGCTGTGCCGGCGGCTCGGGGCGGGCCTGGCCGTGTCGGAGATGACCACGTCGGAACCCCGGCTCTGGGGCACGCGCAAGTCCCGGCTGCGGATGGACCACGCGGACGAACCGGGTCCCGTCAGCGTGCAGCTGGCCGGCACGGACCCGCAGGTCCTCGCCCACGCCGCGCGCCACAACGTGGCGCAGGGCGCGCAGATCATCGACCTGAACATGGGCTGCCCGGCGAAGAAGGTGTGCAACGTCGCCGCGGGCTCGGCGCTGCTGCAGGACGAGGAGCTGGTCGGGCGGATCCTGACGGCCGTCGTCGCGGCCGTGGAAGTGCCGGTGACCCTGAAGATCCGCACGGGCTATTCCCGCGTGGCGCGCAACGCCGTCCGGATTGCGCGCATCGCCGAGGATGCGGGCATCGCCGCCATCGCCGTGCACGGGCGGACCCGGGAGGACTTCTTCACGGGCGAGGCGGAGTACGACAGCGCCGCGCACGTGAAGGCCGCCGTGCGCATTCCGGTGATCGTGAATGGCGACGTGGACAGTCCGGAGAAGGCGGCCACGGTGCTGCGCGCCACCGGGTGCGACGCGCTCATGCTCGGCCGGCCGGCGCTGGGGCGGCCCTGGATCTTTCGCGAGGTGGCCCACTTCCTGGCGACTGGCGGTCACCTGCCGGCGCCCACCGCTGGCGAAGTCCGGGAGATCCTCCTGGGGCACCTGGCCGCCCTGCATGCCTTCTACGGGGAGTACCTGGGCGTGCGCATCGCCCGCAAGCACCTGGGCTGGTACTGCCGGGAACAGCCCGGCGCCCCGGTCTTTCGCAACGCAGTAAATCGCGCGGAGACGGCGGTCGAGCAGCTGCGCCTGACCCGGGAGTACCTGGCCGCCGCCTGAATCCGGGCCTCCAGGCCGCAAAGTCCCGTACAATAAAACCTTAATAGCGGGAAGTTGACAGCAGGGCGGTCCATGAGCAGCCGGCCGGAGAGCATCGAAGCCCTCAACCAAAAGCGCCGCCGGGCGGTCGAGCTGCGCCTGGCAGGCTCGTCGCTGGCCGCCATCCGCCGGGAAACGGGGCTGAGCGCGCCGACCGTCATCGGCGCCTGGAAGGCCTTCGTCGCCGGCGGCTGGCCCGCCGTCCCGGTGAAGGGCCTCGGCCGTCGCGTGGGCCAGGGCCGCCGCCTGCTTCCCGACCAGGAGCAGGCGCTGCGGGCGACCATCTTCACCTCGCTGCCCGGCGAGCAGGGCCTCGCCAATCCGCTCTGGTCGGTGGCCGCCGTGCAGGCCTTCCTGCGCGCCCGCTGGAACCTCGAGCTGGCCGAGAGCACCGTCCTGCGCTACCTCGCGGGCTGGGGCCTCGTTCTCGAGCCGCTGCGCGACGTCCGTCCGGCCACTGCCGCGGACCGCCGCTGGCTCGCCGAGGAGCTCCCCCGGCACCTGAACCGGGCGCGGTCGCGCCGCGAGAAGATCTACCGGGCCGGCCAGATCAGCCCGGGCGATGACGGCACCCGCATCCTCTGCGCCACGAGTCTCCGCGGCCGCCCCGCATGGCTGCCGCTGACGGCGCCGAACCAGGCGGGCGACTACGTCGACTTCCTGGACCGCCTGCTGCAGGAGGCCGGCGGCCCGGTCTGCGTGCTCCTGCACGGGGTGGGCATCGGGCAAAGTCCCGAACTGTCCGACTGGATCGCCGCGAGGACCGACCGGCTGACGATCGTCGCCTGTCCCATCAGCCTGACGCGCGCCGTCGATCACCCGCCCGCTTCACGCCCGAACCCGATGCCCACCGTCCCGAAGGCGGCCCGCGGGGCCGCCGCGAAACCCGTCCCCAGCAGAGATTCCTCCATGACCCTCACCCACCTGCAGCGCCTCGAGGCCGAGGCAATCCACGTCATGCGCGAGGTCGTCGCCGAGGCCGGGAAGCCGGTGATGCTGTACTCGATCGGCAAGGACAGCGCCTGCATGCTGCGGCTCGCGCAGAAGGCGTTTTTCCCCGCGGTCCCGCCGTTCCCGCTGCTGCACGTGGACACCACCTGGAAGTTCCGGGAGATGTACGAGCTGCGCGACCGTGTAGCCCGCGAGACCGGCATGGAGCTGATCGTCCACCGGAATCCGGAGGCCCTGGAGCAGGGTATCAACCCCTTCGACCACGGTTCCCAGATCCACACGGACATGTGGAAGACCCAGGGCCTCAAGCAGGCCCTGGAAAAGCATGGTTTCGACGCAGCCTTCGGCGGCGCCCGGCGCGACGAGGAGAAATCCCGCGCCAAGGAGCGGATCTTCTCGTTCCGCAACGCCCAGCATCGCTGGGACCCGAAGGCCCAGCGCCCCGAGCTCTGGCATCTCTACAACTCCCGGAAGCGCCCGGGCGAGACGATCCGCGTGTTCCCGCTGTCGAACTGGACCGAGCTCGACGTGTGGCAGTACATCTACCTGGAGGATATCCCCGTCGTGCCGCTGTATTTCGCCCAGGAACGGCCGGTGGTGCAGCGGGATGGCGCCTGGATCATGGTCGACGACGAGCGCATGCCCCTGAAGCCGGGCGAAGTGCCGGTGATGCGGAAGATCCGCTTCCGGACGCTCGGGTGCTACCCGTTGTCGGGTGGCATCGAGTCAGATGCCGACTCGGTGACCGGGGTCATCCAGGAGATGCTGCTCTCCCGCACCTCCGAGCGCCAGGGCCGCCTGATAGACCACGACCAGGCGGCGTCCATGGAGAAGAAGAAGCAGGAGGGGTATTTCTGATGGCCATGGACAACTCTGCGGTCGCGGCTGACATCGAGCGCTACCTGAAGCAGCACGAGACCAAGAGCCTGCTCCGCTTCATCACCTGCGGCAGCGTGGACGACGGCAAGAGCACCCTGATCGGCCGCCTGCTCTACGAGTCGAAGATGCTGTTCGAAGACCAGCTCGCTGCCATCGAGGCAGACTCGGCGAAGTGGGGCACCCAGGGCCGGGACATCGACTTCGCGTTGCTCGTGGATGGCCTGTCGGCCGAGCGCGAACAGGGCATCACGATCGATGTGGCCTACCGCTACTTCTCGACGGAACGCCGCAAGTTCATCGTCGCCGACACGCCCGGCCACGAGCAGTACACGCGCAACATGGTAACCGGGGCCTCGACGGCCGACGTGGCGGTGGTGCTCGTCGACGCGCGACGGGGAATCCTCACCCAGACCCGCCGGCACAGCTTCCTGGTGTCGCTCATCGGCATCCGCAAGGTAGTGCTCGCGGTCAACAAGATGGACCTGGTGGGCTACTCGGAGGAGGTGTACGGCCGGATCGTGGACGAGTACCGGGAATTCGCCCGCCACCTGCACCTGGACGAGGTGACGGCCATCCCGCTCTCCGCGCTCCGGGGCGACAACATGGTGGAACCCGGCGACCGCACGCCCTGGTACCACGGCCCGACCCTGCTCGGGTACCTGGAGACGGTCGATCCCGGAGCGCGCCAGCAGGCACCGGAGGCTTTCCGCCTGCCCGTGCAGTGGGTGAACCGGCCCAACCTGGATTTCCGCGGATTCGCCGGCACGGTGGCGAGCGGCAGCGTGAAGCCGGGCGATCGCGTCCGCGTGCAGCCCTCCGGCCGCGAGAGCCGGGTGGCGCGGATCGTGACCGCCGACGGCGACCTGCCGGTGGCCGTGGCCGGCCAGTCCGTCACGCTGACGCTCACCGACGAGATCGACATCTCCCGGGGCAACGTCATCTCCCGGGCGGATGCGCCGGCCGAGGTGGCCGACCAGTTCGAGGCGACGCTGGTGTGGATGGCGGAGGAGCCCATGTTCCCGGGACGCGCCTACCTGCTGAAGATCGGTACCGAGACCGTGACGGCCACCATCACCCAGCCCAAGTACAAGCTGAACGTGAACACGCTGGAGCACCTGGCGGCGCGGAAGCTGGACCTCAACGAGATCGGGGTGTGCAACATTGCCCTCGACCGGGTGATCGCCTTCGATCCCTACGCGGCCAACCGGGAGACGGGTGGCTTCATCCTCATCGACCGCCTGACCAACCACACCATCGGCGCCGGCATGCTGCATTTCGCGCTGCGCCGGGCCCACAACATCCACCTCCAGCACCTGGACGTGGACAAGGCGGCCCGGGCCACGCTCAAGGGCCAGACGCCCTGCGTCCTGTGGTTCACCGGCCTCTCGGGGGCTGGCAAGTCGACCATCGCGAACCTGGTCGAGAAGCGGCTGCTCGCGATGGGCCGGCACACGTACCTCCTGGACGGCGACAACGTGCGCCACGGCCTGAACAAGGACCTGGGCTTCTCGGACACCGACCGGGTGGAGAACGTGCGCCGCGTGGGCGAGGTCGCGCGCCTGATGGTGGATGCGGGCCTCATCGTGCTCACGGCATTCATCTCGCCGTTCCGGGCGGAACGCGCCCTGGCCCGGAGCCTGCTGGCGGAGGGCGAGTTCCTGGAGATCCACGTGGACACGCCGCTGGACGTCGCCGAGAGCCGGGACGTGAAGGGCCTGTATCGCAAGGCGCGCCGGGGCGAGCTCAGGAACTTCACGGGCATCGATTCGCCCTACGAGGTCCCCGAGAGTCCCGCGCTGCGGGTCAATACCGCGGACTGCAGCGCGGAGCAGGCCGCCGACCTGGTCCTTGCCCTGCTGCAGGAGCGCGGGCTGATCAGGTGACCCCTGCCGGGTGCGGCAAATTGGCGCGTAGGTGATAGTCCAGATGGACTTTGAGGCGGCTGGATCGCTATAGTCCAGACGGACTATGAAAACCCGGACCCCAGCCGATGCCCGCACCCTGATGGTGCTGGGCCTGCTCCAGTCAGGGCCGAAGCACGGCTACGAGCTCCACCGCATCCTGGTCGCGCACGGCACGATGCATGCCGATTTCAAGAAGCCAACCCTTTACCACCTGCTGCACCGGCTGACGGTGCAGGGCGCCGTGAAGGTGCATTCCGAGGCCGGTACCCGGGGGAGGCGTGGCGAGCGGCTCGTGTTCGCCCTGACGCCGAGGGGCGGGGAGCTGTTCCAGGAACTGCTCCGGCACGCCCTCAGCACCTACGACCGGGTCGAGACCACCTTCGAGATGGCCGCCGCCTACCTGCCGTGGATTCCGGCGAAGGAAGCCAGGGCGCTCCTGATGAAGCGCCGCCGGGCCATCGAGGCCCTCCACGCCGACGTGGAGAGCGATCTGGACCACCTTACCGCGCAGCCGGCCAGCCGGATCCTGGCTGCCCGGTCACTGGCGACCGACCACGCGTTGAGCCTGCTCGAGGCCGAGCTGGCCTGGCTGGACCGTGCCATGCGCCACCTTGCCACCCCGGCCGGCCGCACGACGCTGCTGCAACGTTCCCGCACGCCAACGTACCAGGCCATCCGCCACTAGCTTCACCTTACTTACCCTGGAGATATCCATCATGAACAGACGTACCCTGCATCTCATCACCACCCCCGCGCTTGCCGTCCTGCTGCTCGTGACCGGCCTCGCGCCCGTGTTCGCCGCCGACCCGCCCAGCTTCGCCGGCACCTGGGTCCTCAACACGAAGAAGGGCGAGAACCTCGGCATGATGTCGGCGGTCAAGGAGACCACGAAGATCGCCCAGACCCCCCAGCAGCTGAAGATCGAGTCCTCGGCGGGCTTCATGGGCACGACGAGCGAGCGGACGGTCACCTACGACCTCGCCGGCAAGCCGGTCAACAACGAGGGCCCGATGGGCAGCCGTGGCGACACCGTGGCGAAGTGGGACGGCAACAAGCTGGTGGTCACATGGACCGAGCCCAGCGCGATTCCCGGCAGCAAGATCCAGAAGGTCGAGACCCGGGAGCTCTCCGCCGACGGCAAGGAGATGAAGGTCACGACCACCCGCGGCACGAAGCCCCCGATGGTCATGGTCTACGAGAGGCAGAAGTGAGGCCAGCCGTCGTCATTGCGACCGGTGTCGCCACCCTGCTGCTCGCCACGGGCGCGTGGTGGGGGTGGACGCGGCTGGCCGCGGACGACGCGGCCACGGCCGACCGCACCTGGGTGACACCCGAGCGGCGGAAGGTGGGTGCCACCGTGCTCGCCACGGGCATCCTGCGGACGCGGGTTGGCGGCGAAGTGCGGGTGGGCGCCCAGTTGTCCGGCATCGTCGAGAAGCTCAACGTGGTGGTGGGCTCGAAGATCAGCAAGGGCGACGTCATCGCAACGATCGACGCCCGGCCGCTGAAGGCCCGGCTTGCGCAGGCTCGTGCCCAGATCGCCGTCGCGGAGCAGGAGCTGAAGCGCGCCGAGGTGGAGCTGGCCCGCAGCGAGCGCCTCGACCAGCAGCGCCTCGTGGCCCGTTCCGACGTGGAGGACAAGTCGCTCGCCGTCAGCGAAGCCCGCGCCCGGCTCGAGAAGGCCCGCCGGGACGCGGCCGTGGTCGAGACCGACCTCAATTACGCGGTGATCCAGTCACCAATCACCGGCACGGTGGCGTCCGTCACCACCCAGGAGGGCGAGACCGTGGCGGCCAGCTTCAACGCGCCGACCTTTGCCACGATCATCGAGGATGGCGCGCTGGAACTCATCGCCCTGGTGGACGAGACCGACATCGGCAACGTCGCGGTCGGCAACCCGGTGTCGTTCACGGTCGAGTCCTTCCCGGCCCTGGAGTTCGCGGGGCGCGTGGAACGCATCGCGCCCAAGGGCACCATTATCTCGGGCGTCGTGAACTTCGAGGTGATGATCAGCATCGAGTCCCCCGTCGAACAGCTGAAGCCGGACATGACGACCAACGTGTCAATCCGCACGGCCGAGCGCGAGACGCTGGTACTGCCCAGCGCCGCGATCCAGAAGGACGATTCCGGCCGCTACGTGTGGGTGGAGAAGGGCGGCGAGCTGCAGCGCCGGACCGTGACCGTGGGCGCCCGCGACGCGGGCATCACCGAGATCCGCGAGGGCGTGGTCGCCGGCGACCGCGTGCTGCTCAGTCCATTGCCGGCCACTGCCCGGGAGGCGTCATGATCGAGCTCGAACACGTGGTGAAGACCTACCAGCGGGAGGACGGCACGCCCGTGCCCGCCCTCCGCGACATCACCTGCAGGATCGGGGCGGGCGAGTTCGTCACCATCCGCGGCTCGTCGGGGTCGGGCAAGTCGTCCCTGCTCAACATCCTCGGCTGCCTCGACACGCCCACCAGCGGCGCCTATCGCCTGGGTGGCGAGGACGTCTCCCGGTACACCGACCAGGAGCGGTCCGCGGTGCGCGCCAGGCGCATCGGGTTCGTGTTCCAGGCCTTCAATCTCCTGCCCCGGACCACGGCGGTGGAGAACGTGGAGGTGCCGGCCCTGTACAGCGGCGGGGACGTGGACCGGGGCAAGGCCCTGGCCCTCCTGAAGCGGGTGGGCCTGGCGGAGCGGTCGAACCACTTCGTCACCGAGCTCTCCGGCGGCGAGCAGCAGCGCGTGGCGATTGCCCGGGCGCTCATGAACAGCCCGCCGCTGCTCCTGGCCGACGAGCCCACGGGTAACCTGGACTCGGCGGTCGGCGATTCCATCATGGAACTGCTCACGGACCTGAACCGGGAGGGGCTGACCATCGTCCTCGTGACCCACGACGAGCGGGTTGCGTCCTATGCCGCGCGGGAGCTGCTGATCCGGGACGGCGTGCTGGCCTCCGACCGGGCGCAGCCACGGCGCCCCTCGTTGCACGCCGCCACGGAGGGGGCCGCTCATGTCGTGGGCTAGGACACTGGCGCTCGCACTGCGCACCCTGCGGCGGAACCCGCTGCGGAGCCTCTTCATGCTGCTCGGCGTCGCGGTGGGCATCGCGTCCCTGGTGGCGATGGCTTCGGTGGGGGAGGCGACCCGGCAGGAAACCATGCGGCAGTTCAAGCGCATGGTGGGCACCTTCGACCGCATCAGCATCCAGCCCGGATCGGCCCGGACCCGCGGCATGCCATCCCTGACCTCCGTCGAGCCCACGCTGCGCTTCGAGGATGCGGACGCGATCCGGGCGGAGGTCCCCAACGTCCGGCGCGTCTCCCGGGAGCAGAGTGCCTTCGACATCGACGTGCAGGCCCGGGACAAGACGGCGACCACGTCCATCTGGGGCATCTCGGCAGAGTGGATGGAGATCCGCGGCGACGACGTCACCGTCGGGCGCGGGATCAGCCCCGAGGACGTGGAGACCCTGGCACGGGTCGCGGTGATCGGCGAGGACCTGCGGAAGGAGCTGTTCCCCGACGAGGACCCCATCGGCAAGACGATCCGCATCGCGGAGGTGCCGTTCACGGTGCAGGGCGTGCTGGTGCCGCGGGGCGCCGGCCCCGGCGGGTCGAGCCTGGACAACCTGCTGCTGATGCCGGTCAGCACCGCCTCGAAGCGGCTCTTCAACCGGGATTACCTGACGACCATCACCGTGCAGCTCGAGGACCCGGCCCGGTATGAGCAGGCGGTGGCCGCCATCACCGCGCTCCTTCGCGAGCGGCACGGCATCGTGCCGCCCGTGGAGGACAACTTCACGGTGAGCAATCCCCGGGCGGCCATGGAGCAGGTGCAGGAGGTGGACACGACGCTGTCCGCCGTGCTGGTCGGCATTGCCGTCATCGCGACGCTGATCGGCGGCGTGGTGATCATGAGCCTGATGCTGATCGCGGTGTCCGAGCGGCGGCGCGAGATCGGCGTGCGCCGGGCTGTCGGCGCCACCCGGGCCGACGTGCTCCGGCAGTTCCTGGTGGAGGCGGCGCTGATCTCGGCGCTCGGCGGCATCGTCGGCGTGCTGCTTGGCGTGGCGGGGGCCACCGTGGCCGCATTCCAGCAGCAGCTGTCACCGGTCTTCCTCTGGGGTGCCATGGGGGGCGCGGTCGGGCTGGCCACGCTGATCGGCCTGGTCTTCGGCCTCCAGCCGGCCTGGCGGGCCGCCAACGTGGATCCCATCCAGGCCCTCCGTGCCTGATGGGCCACTGACCGGCCATTGACTGACCAGTGACGGGCGCATGATGTGATGGACCACTGGCGGCGCCTGCTGCCCGGCATCGGCCGCCAGCTCTGGCGCTACAAGCTGCGCTCCGGGCTGGCCATCGTCTGCGCGGCACTGGGCGTGGCCGGCGCGACCACCGCCGTGAACTACGCCTCCGGCGGCCGGGAGCAGGTGCTCACCCAGATCCGGCGCCTGGGCAGCAACGTCCTCACGATCAGTGCCGAGCAGAGCCGCGGGGTGGCCGACCGGGCCCGGACCGGCGCCATCGTCACGACGCTGGTTCCCGCCGACTATGCAGCAATCCTCCGGGAGACTGCCGGCGTCGTGCGGTCGTCCGCCCGGGTCTCGGGCTCGCTGCGGCTGAAGGCCGGCTACCTGTCCAAGGTCGCGCCCGTCGTCGGCGTGGAGCCCGCCTGGTTCGGGATGAAGTCCTGGGAGCTTGCCGAAGGCAGCCTGTACACCGGGGAGGACGAGAAGCGTTCGGCGCGCCTGGCCGTCATCGGTGCCACCGTGGCCCGGGACCTGTACGGCGACGACTCACCCGTCGGCGAGCGGCTCTTCATCAACCGGGTGCCCTTCGATGTGGTGGGCGTCCTGCGCGAGCGGGGCGCCGGCCTGGACGGCAGCACCGAGGACGGCCAGGTCTACGTGCCGCTGAACACGGCCATGCGCCGGCTGCTGAACGTGGACTATTACGGCGCCATCCTGCTGGAGCTGGACGGCCCGCCCCGCATGCCGGCTGCCACGCGCGACATCACCGCGCTGCTCCGGGAGCGCCACCGCATGACCGAGCACCGCCCCGACGACTTCCGCGTACTGAGCCAGACCGACCTGATCAGCGCGCAGCTGGCGTCCGCCGACCGGCTCTCGTTCCTGGTGCGCTGGATCGGCCGCAGCGGCCTGGCGGTGGCCGGGCTGGGCATCCTGGCGATTGCCTGGATCACCGTCCGGGACCGCACGCGGGAGATCGGCACCCGCCGCGCGCTGGGCGCCACGGCGCCGGACATCTTCTTCCAGTTCGCGGCGGAGGCGGGGTTGCTGGCCGTAATTGGGGCCCTGGCGGGGCTCGCGATCGGCGTGGTCGCGTCGCGCATACTCGCAACCCAGGCAGGGCTTCCGCTGGTAGTGGACGCCGGCAACGCCGCTGTTGCCCTGGGGCTGGCCATCGCTCTGAACCTGACCTTCGCCAGCTGGCCCGCCGTGCGCGCGGCGCGCATGGACCCGATCCGGGCGCTACGGCACGAGTAAACGGTGCCGGGGACGGCGCCAGGACTGGACATCACGTCCGGAACCTATTACTGGTGGCTCGAGGCCACAATGAACGCGACTTCACAGGTTCGCTGCCCGGTATGCACCACGCGTGCCCCGCCCCCCTTCTTCACGAAGTCCGGCGTGCCAACGCAGTGTGGATGCCTGGCGCCGACGCGTGAGCTCGCGCTGGCCGCGCCTCGCGGCGACATCACGCTCCGCCATTGCACTGAATGTGGCCACATCTGGAACAGCTCATTCGATCCCGCGCTCGTTGGCTTTGACGCATCCTACGATCTTTCCCAGTTCTACTCGCCGTCCTATCGGCGCTATGCGGCCAGTTCGATCGACCGCCTGATGCGGCGCTACGAGCTGCGGTCCCGAACCGCGCTGGAGATTGCCTGCGGCAAGGGCGACTTCCTGCAGATGATGCTGGACGCGGGAGTAGGCCGGGTAATCGGCTTCGACCCGACATACCCCGACGATGGAGGCGCCGCCGGTGACGGCGGTCGCGTCTCCATCCGCCGGGAAATGTACGGCAGGGTCCACAGTGACCTGCACCCGGACATCGTGGTCTGCCGGGGATGCCTCCAGTACATCCCTGAGCCCAGGACATTCATGGCCAACGTGCGCGAGACCGTCGGGGATGCGCCTGACGCCCTGGTCTACTTCGAAACCTCCAACAGTGCCCTGGCGTTCCGCGACAAGGTTATCTGGTACGTGATGTATGAGGCCGGGTGTTTCTTCTCGGCGCCGTCACTGGCGCGGCTTTTCCGCGAGACTGGCTTCGAGGTGCTCGACATGATTCCCGTGCTGGAGGGGGCGCATTTCGAGGTCGAGAGCCGGCCCTCCCGGGTCCCGTCGCGCCACGTGCTGGAGTCCCGGGAGGCAGTGGCTGCCATCGGGCGCGACATCGAGGATTTCCCGCCGCTGTACGCGGCTAGCACCGACAGCTGGAACGGGAGATTTGCCCGGTATCGCCGTGAGAGGAAGCGGGTGGCTCTCTGGGCCGCGGGCATGCGGGCGATATCGCTGCTCGGCAACTGTCCGGAGGCCGCGGCCGGCGTCGAGGTTGTCGCCGACGTGAACGTCCGTCGGCAGGGGCGATTCCTGCCGGTAACCGGTCAGCCGGTCGTGAGCCCTGACGCCCTCGCCGTGTACCATCCGGATGTCATCGTCTGCACCAACCCGACTTACGCCTTGGAGATCTCGTCGCAGGTTGCAGCACTGGGCCTTGCGTGCGAATTCGTTGTGTTGAAGTAGGCGGCCACTCACGCTAGCGTGGGCCAATCGGCGCGAGACGGAGAATCTGCATGGCAAGAAAACCTGCGCGCAAGACCCGGCGTGCCACCGGGCGAGTGCCCACGGGCCCCCTGAGCCCCACCGAACTCTCCCGGCTGCACGCCTGGTGGAGCGCCTGCAACTACCTCGCGGTGGGCATGATCTACCTGCGGGACAACCCGCTGCTGCGCAAGCCGCTGACGATCGGGCACGTCAAGCACCGGCTGCTCGGCCACTGGGGCGCAAGCCCCGCGCTGTCCTTCGTCTGGACCCACCTCAACCGGGTGATCCGGCGCGACGACCTGGACGTCATCTTCGTGGCCGGTCCCGGCCACGGGGCGCCGGGCGTGCTGGGACCCGCTTACCTGGAGGGCACCTACGCGGAGGTCTACCCGGAGTGCAGCGAGGACCTCGCGGGATTGCAGAAGTTCTGCAAGCAGTTCTCCTTCCCCGGCCAGATCGGCAGCCACGTGACCCCGGAAACCCCGGGCTCGATCCACGAGGGCGGCGAGCTCGGCTACAGCCTGGCCCACGCCTACGGCGCGGCCTTCGACAACCCGGACCTGATCGTTGCCTGCGTGATTGGCGATGGCGAGGCGGAGACCGGGCCGCTCGCCACGGCCTGGCACTCCAACAAGTTCCTGAACCCGGCCCGGGACGGGGCCGTGCTCCCCATCCTCAACCTCAACGGCTACAAGATCGCCAACCCGACCATTCTCGCCCGCATCAGCCGGGAAGAACTCCAGGCGCTGTTCGCCGGCTACGGCTACACCCCCTATTTCGTCGAGGGATCCGACCCGGCGGAGATGCACCAGAAGATGGCCGCCACGCTGGACGAGGTGGTGGCGAAGATCAAGGCCATCCAGCGCAGGGCGCGCACCGGCCGGGGCATCGAGCGGCCCCGCTGGCCCATGATCGTGCTCCGCTCCCCCAAGGGGTGGACGGGGCCGAAGACGGTCAAGGGCCACAAGGCCGAGGGCTCCTGGCGGTCACACCAGGTGCCGTTCTCGGACGTGCGGGAGAACCCGAAGAGCCTCAAGCTGCTGGAGGACTGGCTGAAGAGCTACAAGCCGCGCGAACTCTTCGACGAGAGCGGACGCCTCGTGCCGGAGCTGCGCGAACTCGCCCCGCGGGGCACGCGGCGCATGAGCGCCAACCTGCACGCCAATGGCGGCCTCCTGCGCAAGGACCTCCGGCTCCCGGACTTCCGCGATTACGCGGTCAAGGTGCCCGTCGCCGGCGTCACCCGCCACGACAACACCCGGCCGCTCGGCGAGTTCCTCCGCGACGTCATGCGCAACAACATGACCAACTTCCGCGTCTTCGGGCCCGACGAGACGGCGTCGAACCGCCTGGATGCGATCTACGAGGTCTCGAAGAAGGCCTGGATGGCCGACCTGCTGCCGGAGGACGCCGACGGCGGCGAACTCGCGCGGGACGGCCGCGTGATGGAGATGCTGTCCGAGCACACGCTGCTCGGCTGGCTCGAGGGCTACCTGCTCACGGGCCGGCACGGCTTCTTCCACACCTACGAGGCCTTCGCCCACGTCATCGACTCCATGTTCAACCAGCACGCCAAGTGGCTGGACACCTGCAAGAACCATGTGTCCTGGCGCGCCCCGGTGGCCTCCCAGAACATCCTGCTGTCCTCCACGGTCTGGCGCCAGGACCACAACGGCTTCTCGCACCAGGACCCGGGCTTCATCGACGTGGTGACCAACAAGAGCCCGACGGTCACCCGCATCTACCTGCCGCCTGACGCCAACTGCCTGCTGGTGATCGCCGACCGCTGCCTGCGCTCGACCGACTGCATCAACGTGATCGTTGCCGACAAGCAGAAGCACATGCAGTTCTCGACCATCGACGAGGCCATCGTCCACTGTGCCAAGGGCATCGGCATCTGGCGCCGGGCCAGCAACGACGAGGGGGTGGAGCCGGACGTGGTGCTGGCCTCCTGCGGCGACGTGCCCACGCTGGAAGCGCTGGCGGCCGCGGCTATCCTGCGGGAGAAGCTGCCGGACCTGAAGGTGCGCTTCGTCAATGTGGTGGACCTCTACAGGATGCAGCCGGACACGGAGCACCCCCACGGCCTCACGCCCCGGGAGTTCGACAGCCTGTTCACCACCAGCAAGCCGGTGATCTTCAACTTCCACGGCTATCCCTGGCTGATCCACAAGCTGGCCTACCGCTTCACCAACCACGAGAACATCCACGTCCGGGGCTACAAGGAGAAGGGCAACATCAACACGCCGCTGGAGCTCGCGATCATCAACCAGATCGACCGCTTCAACCTGGTGATGGACGTTATCGACCGGGTTCCCGGCCTGGCCACCCGTGCCGCGCACCTCAAGGAGGAGATGAAGAACGCGATCATCGACCACCTGAACTACGCGCGCACCCACGGCACCGACCGCCCGGAGATCACCAACTGGGTCTGGCCTTACCAGGCCTAGCCCGCGGTCCAGCTCACCAGGCCGGTGTACGCGGTGACCAGCACCAGCAGGCCGAACACGATGCGGTACCAGGCGAAGACCGTGAAGTCGTGGGACACGATGAAGCGCAGCAGCCAGCGGATGCACAGGAAGGCCGAAATGAAGGACGTCACGAGGCCCACGGCAATGATGCCGACATAATCGGCGGCAAACAGGTCCCGGTTCGACCAGGCATCGTACGCGCCGGCCGCTACCAGGGTCGGTACCGCGAGGAAGAACGAGAACTCGGTGGCGGCCTTGCGGGAGAGGCCGAACAGCAGGCCGCCGATGATGGTCGCGCCGGACCGGGACGTGCCGGGAATCAGGGCGAAGCACTGGGCGAACCCGACGAGGAGGGCATCGCGCCAGGTCATGTCGTCCACGTCGTCGATGCGCACCCGGTGCTCACGGCGCTCTGCCCAGAGAATGACGAAGGCGCCGACAATCAGGGCCAGGGCCACCGGCACCGGGCTGAAGAGGTGTTCCTTGATGCGGCTGCCGAAGAGCAGGCCGAGCACCGCCGCCGGCATGAAGGCCACGGCCACGTTCACCGCGAAGCGCTGGGCGACACGGTCCACGAAGAGGCCGGCGAGCACGTGGCCGAACCGGGCGCGGTACTCCCAGACCACCGCCAGCATGGCGCCGGTCTGGATCACGATCCCGAAGATCTTGCCCTTCGCGTCGTTGAAGCCCAGCAGGTCGCCCACCAGTATCAGGTGGCCGGTGGAGGAAATGGGCAGGAACTCGGTGAGGCCCTCGACGATGCCGAGGATGAAAGCCTTGAGGAGCAGCACGCCGTCCATGGAGATGCCGGGCCAGGGTGGGACGACCATGATATCCGGCCCGGGGACATCTGGCCCGGAACCAGTCGATGGGGGATAGTTCGCCAATGGAACCCCGGATGCAGTGGAACGTCGGTTACTGGCTGCTGGCCGTCCTGACCTTCGTCCTGATCCAGAACTGGTGGCAGGCCCGCCAGCAGGTAGAGACCGTGCCCTACAGCCAGTTCGAGCAGGCCCTGGCGGACGGCCGGATCAGCGAGGTGCTCGTGTCGGACCGGTTCCTGACGGGCAAGCTGCGCACCCCGGAGCCCGGGGGCAAGACGCTCCTGGTGGCCGCCCGGGTCGAGCCGGACCTGGCCGGCCGTCTCGCCGCCTACAACGTGCCCTACACCCGGGTGGTGGAGAGCACCTTCCTGCGGGACCTCTTCTCCTGGCTGCTGCCCGCCGCCATCTTCTTCGGGCTGTGGTACTTCCTCATCCGCCGGATCACCGACAGGCAGGGCGTCGGCGGCTTCATGAGCATCGGCAAGAGCAGGGCCAAGGTGTACGTGGAGAAGGACACCGGCGTGAGCTTCGCCGACGTGGCCGGCGTGGACGAGGCCAAGGCCGAGCTGCAGGAGGTGGTGGCCTTCCTGAAGAATCCCGACGAGTACGGCCGCCTCGGGGCCCGCCTGCCCAAGGGCATCCTGCTGGTGGGACCGCCCGGCACGGGCAAGACGCTGCTGGCCAAGGCGGTGGCAGGCGAGGCGAAGGTGCCCTTCTACTCGATCTCCGGCTCCGAGTTCGTGGAGATGTTCGTCGGCGTGGGCGCGGCCCGGGTCCGGGACCTCTTCGAGCAGGCGAGGGCCCAGGCCCCGGCGATCATCTTCATCGACGAGCTGGACGCCCTGGGCCGCGCGCGGGGCATGGCCGGCAACATCGGCGGCAACGACGAGCGGGAGCAGACGCTGAACCAGCTGCTGGCCGAGCTGGACGGCTTCGACAGCAAGTCGGGCCTCGTGCTGCTCGCCGCCACGAACCGGCCCGAGATCCTGGATCCCGCGCTCCTCCGGGCCGGCCGCTTCGACCGGCAGGTGCTGGTGGACCGGCCCGACAAGGCCGGGCGCGTGCAGATCCTGCACGTGCACGTGAAGAGGATCCGGCTGGCACCGGGCGTGGACCTGGAGCAGGTGGCCGCACTCACCACCGGCTTCTCCGGCGCGGACCTCGCCAACCTGTGCAACGAGGCGGCGCTCGCCGCCACCCGCCGCGGTGGCCAGGACGTGACGCTCCCGGACTTCAACGCCGCCGTCGAGCGCATCGTGGCCGGGCTGGAGAAGCGCAATCGAGTGCTGAATCCCAGGGAGCGGGAGGTGGTGGCGTACCACGAGCTGGGCCACGCGCTCATCGCCCTCGCGCTGCCCGGCGCGGACGCCATCCACAAGGTCTCGATCATCCCGCGGGGCGTCGGTGCGCTGGGCTATACCATCCAGCGGCCCACCGAGGACCGCTTCCTCATGACCCGCCGGGAGCTGGAGGACAAGATCGCGGTCTTGCTCGGGGGCCGCGCCGCCGAGAAGCTGGTGTTCGGCGAGCTCTCCTCCGGCGCCGCCGACGACCTGGCCCGGGTAACCGACATCGCCCGGGACATGGTCACGCGCTACGGCATGGTGGAGGAGCTGGGGTACGTCGCCTACGAGGAGGAGCGCCCGCGCTTCCTCGAGCTGCCGGGCATGGCGGCCGGCGGCTGCCGCACGGGCCCCGAGACCCAGGAGAAGATCGACGAGGCCATCCGTGCCATCGTGATGGGGACCTTCGAGCGCGCCTACGGCATCCTTGAGCGCAACCGCGCCGCCCTGGACCGCTGCGCGAAGGAGCTGCTGGTCCGGGAAACCCTGGACCAGGCGATGCTGGCGGAGCTGACCCGGGACCTGGCGAAGGCGACGTAGCGGCCCGGCGGCTGGCCCGCGGCAATCGGCCGCAAGCGCTGGACAGGCGCGCCGCGGGCGGACTAGGCTGCGAGCTGTTTCCCACGCAACTGCGGCAAGCTCACCCAGCGATGATCAGGCCCGGGGCAAGAATCGTGTTGTTCGCCCTGCTCTGCACGGCGGTGCTCCTGCCGCGCCTGGGCGGGCCGCACCTGCACCTCTGCCTGGACGGTTCGGCTCCTCCCATTGCGCTCCACGTGTCCGACGCCGGCGCCGAAGCCGGCGATGGGCATCACGAGGCGGGCAGCAGCCATGAAGACCAGACGGTCGACGTCAGCAGTCCGGTGCTAGGGAAAGTCTGGCCGCCCGGACTCGACAGTGCGCTGATCCTGGTCCTCGCCCTGTTCCTCTGTGCCTTGCATGGGGTGCTGTTGCCTCTGTCCGGTGGCATGCCCGTTCCCGTTTTGCCGCTCTTCCTCCGCCCGCCGCTCCGGGGCCCTCCGGCCTAGTCTCCCTGCGTTTCTTCGCTGTCCTCGCGCCGCACACCGGTGCGGCCAACGGTCCGGGAGACCACCATGTTCCTGTTTCGAGCGCGCACCCCGGGTGCGCGGAAGCTGATCGCCGGAGTAGCACTCGCCCTGAGCGGGGCCGCTTCTGCCACTGCGCAGCCGGCTGACGCCGCCGGCGTGGCTGCGGCGTCACTGACGCTGGGCCAGGCCGTCGAGCGCGCCCTGGCATCCAATCCCGCCCTCGCGGGCTTCGCCTTCGCGCTGAAGGCCCAGGACGCGCGCATCGGGCAGGCTGGTCAGCGCCCGGCCACGGAAGCCTCCTTCGAACTCGAGAACGTGCTGGGCTCGGGCGATTTCGGCGGCCTGGACGCCGCCGAGGGCACGTTTGCCCTGTCGCAGGTGATCGAGTTGGGCGGGAAGAGGGACGCGCGGGGCGCCGCCGCGCAGTCGGGCCGTGAACTCCTGGCCGTCGAGCGGCAGGTGGCCCAGCTGGACGTGCTGGCCGAAGTCACCCGGCGCTTCGTGGCCGTCGCTGCCGCCCAGGAGCAGCTGGCGCTCGCCCGGGAGGGCGCAACCCTGGCCCGCGGGACCGTGGATGACGTCGCACTGCGGGTGCGTGCCGCGAAGTCCCCCGAGGCCGAGCTCCTGCGTTCCCGCGCCGCGCTGAGCCGCGATCTGCTCGAGGTTCAGCGCGCCGAGGCGGAACTCGGCGCAGCCCGGCAGGCGCTCTCGGCGACATGGGGCAGCGCCCGGCCCGACTACAGCCGCGTGCAGGCCGACCTGTACCGCATGCCCGCGCTGGCGGACTTCGAGGCGCTCGCCGCCCGCCTGGACGCCAACCCGGATTTCCTGCGCTTCGCGACCGTCGCTCGGCTGCGTGACGCGGAGAGCCGCCTGGCACGCACCCTGCGCCGGCCTGACCTGGAAGTGTCGGGCGGCGTACGCCGGCTCGAGGAGACGAAGGACCAGGCCCTGGTGATGGGCATCTCCGTCCCGCTGTTCGCCAGCCGGCGGGCCGAGCCCGCCATTGCCGAGGCCGATGCGCTGCGCGCGCTGGCCGATGTGGAGCGGGACGCCGCCCGCCTCGAGGCACGCACCCGGCTGTACGGGCTGTACCAGCAACTCCGGCAGGCCATCCGGGAAACCGACACGCTCCGCGGTGACGTGCTGCCGCAGCTCGACAAGGCCCTGGGCGCCACCCGATATGCCTACGAGCGAGGGCGCTACGGATACCTGGAACTGGTGGACGCCCAGGCCGCATTCCTCGAAGCGCGGGGTGCGGCGATCGCCTCCGCGACCACCGCGCAGCAACTGCTGGCCGAGATCGAACGACTGACGGGCGAGCCGCTCGCGGACGCGCCCGCTGCCAATGCACTGGAGAAACCATGAACACCATGTCAACTGCACGACTTCTGCTTGTCGCAGGATTGCTCGCGCTGGCTACCGGCTGTTCCGGAACCGATGCCGACGGCACCGGGGCTGGCGGCAACCACGACCACGAGGAACAGGCGGGCGGCCACGAGCACGAGGGCGAGGAGGTAGCCAAAGGCGCGCGCGGCGGGCGCCTCCTGCAAGACGGCGACTTTGCCCTCGAAGTGACGATGTTCGAAAGCGGCGTGCCGCCGGAGTTGCACATCTACCCACTTCGGGACGGCAAGCCCGTGGATCCGGCGCAGGTGCAGCTCAGTATCGAACTCCGCCGCCTTGGCGGCCGGGTGGACCGGATCGCCTTCACGCCCCAGGAGGACTTCCTGCGCAGCACCACCTCCATCGAGGAACCGCACTCCTACGTGGTGCAGGCCCAGGCCCTGGAAGGCGGCCGTAACCACTCCTGGACCTACGAGTCCTTCGAGGGCCGCACGACCATCGCGCGGGACATGGCGGAGGGTGCCGGCGTGGAGATCGCCGTGGCCGGGCCGGGCCGGATTGCGGAACAGGTCTCGCTGTTCGGCGCCATCGCTGCCGATCCCGACAGGGTCCGGGCCGTCAGCGCGCGCTTTCCGGGGGTCATCCGCACCGTCAGGGCCAAGGTGGGTGACACGGTGCAGGCCGGCCAGCAGCTCGCGACGGTCGAGAGCAACGAGAGCCTGCAGACCTATGCAGTCACGACGCCGATTGCGGGCGTCATCACCGAGAGGCACGCCAATGTCGGCGAGACTACGAAGGAGGAGCACCTGTTCAAGGTGGCCAACTTTTCCAGCGTTCGCGCCGAACTCAACGCCTTTCCGCGGGATCGCGGACGCCTGAAATCCGGCCAGAGTGTAAGCATAAAGGCGGCTGATGGCACCCAGGAGGCCATGGGCCGCATCGATTTCGTGTCGCCGGTCGGCACGGGCAACAACCCCACGCTCGTGGTGCGAGTGATCCTCGATAACCGGGATGGCCAGTGGACACCGGGCCAGTTCGTCGAGGGTCTCGTGACCGTGTCGACCACCGAGGTTCCGCTGGTAATCCCCCGCGAAGCGCTGCAGAGCTTCCGGGACTGGCAGGTCGCGTTCATCAACGTGGATGACGATTACGAGATCCGCCCCCTGGAGCTGGGCCGCAGCGATGGCGAGAACGTGGAAGTCCTGGCGGGACTGAAGTCGGGCGACCGCTACGTCGCGGTCAACAGCTACCTCATCAAAGCCGACATCGAGAAGTCCGGCGCGTCGCACGACCACTGACATGATCCGTTGGAGTGAATACCGATGATTGACGCCATCATTCGTGGCTCCATCGAGAGGCGATGGATCGTACTGTTCGTGGTCACCTTCGTCGCCGCGCTGGGTATCTACAATTACCAGCGCTTGCCCATCGACGCTGTGCCGGACATTACCAACGTCCAAGTGCAGGTCAACACGGAGACTCCGGGCTATTCACCGCTCGAATCAGAGCAGCGGGTGACGTTTGCAGTCGAGAACGCGATGGCCGGGCTGCCGAAGCTGTCCTATACCCGATCGCTATCCCGCTACGGCCTGTCCCAGGTCACCGTCGTGTTCGAGGATGGCACTGACATCTACTTCGCGCGGCAGCGGGTCGCCGAGCGTATCGCCCAGGTCAAGAGCCAGCTGCCCCCGGGGCTCGAACCGGAAATGGGTCCTGTCGCCACCGGCCTTGGCGAAATCTACATGTTCACGGTGGAAGCGGAGCAAGGCGCCCGCAAGCCGGACGGCACCACGTATGACGGCGGCGATCTCAAGAAAGTCATGGACTGGATCGTGCGTCCGCAGCTGGCGAAAGTCCCTGGCGTGACCGAGGTCAACGTCATCGGCGGTTACGAACGGCAGTACCTGGTGGCGCCGCTGCCGTCCAGGCTGCTTGCCTATGGCGTGACGCCTCGGGACCTGATGGACGCCCTGGAGAAGAACAACGCCAACGTGGGCGCCGGTTACGTGGAGCGCTCAGGCGCCCAGTACCTGGTGCGGTCGCCAGGCCAGGTCCGTGGTCTCACGGACATTGAACGGATCGTGGTGCGCCAGGTGAATGGTGCGCCGGTCACGGTGGCCGATGTCGCGGAGGTGAGCATCGGACGCAACCTCCGGACCGGCGCAGCCACGATGAACGGCGAGGAGGTCGTGCTGGGTACGGTCTTCATGCTGATCGGCGAGAACAGCCGGGTGGTATCCCAGGCCACGGCGGCACGACTCGCCGAGATCAACAACACGCTCCCGGACGGCATCATCGCCCGGACGGTCTACGACCGCACCACGCTGGTCGATAGAACGATCACGACTGTCCAGACCAACCTGGTGGAGGGCGCGCTGCTGGTGATCGTGGTGCTCTTCGCCTTGCTGGGCAATCTGCGGGCCGCCCTGGTGACGGCCATGGTGATACCACTGTCCATGCTGCTCCTGATCACCGGGATGGTGCAGAACGGGGTCAGCGCCAACCTGATGAGCCTCGGTGCCCTGGATTTCGGCCTCATAGTCGACGGGTCCGTAATCATCGTCGAGAGCTGCCTCCTGCGCCTGGCGGAGCGTCAGCACCACCTTGGCCGGGTGCTTGATACCGAGGAGCGGTTTCACACCGTCTACATAGCGACGCGGGAAGTCTTCAAGCCGAGCCTGGTCAGCGTGATCGTGGTGATTCTGGTCAACCTGCCAATCTTTGCCCTCACCGGCGTCGAGGGAAAGATGTTCTGGCCCATGGCCTTCACAGTCGTCGTGGCGTTGCTGGCGGCCCTCGTCCTTTCGGTCACCTTCGTACCCGCCACCGTCGCGCTTGTCCTGCGTGGCCGCATCGCCGAGAAGGAGAACGTGCTCGTGGCGGCGGCCCGGCGGGCCTATGCGCCGGCACTGGGCTTCGCCATTCGTCAGCGGATGGCGGTCGTCGCCGGTGCAGTCGCGCTGGTCGTTGGATCAGCCTGGCTGGCTACCCGGATGGGTTCCGAGTTCATCCCGAGCCTGGACGAGGGTGACATCGCCATGCACGCCATGCGGATCCCCGGAACCGGCATCGACCAGGCGGTGCGGATGCAGGAGCAGCTCGAGACCGTCGTTCGCGGGTTTCCGGAGGTAGACATGATATTCGCGAAGCTGGGGACGGCCGACGTTGCCACCGACCCCATGCCGCCGTCCGTTGCCGACAACTTCATCATGCTCAAGCCGCAGAGTGACTGGCCAGATCCGTCCCGGTCCAAGGCCGATCTGCTCGCCAGCATGGAGGAGGCCCTCGCTGGCGTCCCCGGCAACAACTACGAGTTCACGCAGCCCATCCAGATGCGCTTCAACGAGCTCATTTCCGGCGTCCGTTCGGACCTGGCAGTGAAGCTCTACGGTGATGACCTGGACGTATTGCTGGAGACCGGTGAGCAGATCCAGGCGGTGCTCAACAGCGTGCCAGGCGCCGCAGACGTGATGCTCGAGAAGGTCACGGGCCTGCCAGTCACCACGGTTACTCCGAAGCGGGACGTGCTGTTCCGCTACGGACTCAACGTGGCCGACGTGCAGGAACTTGTCGCCATGGGGATCGGTGGTGCGGAGGTGGGCGAAGTCTTTGAAGGGGACGCGCGCTTCGACCTGATCGTCCGGCTGCCGGAGCGTTTGCGGAGCGACCCCGCGACGCTCGAGAACCTGCCCGTGCCGCTGCCCGACGGCGGGTACGTTCCATTACGCGAGGTTGCGGATGTCGTTACTGCGCCAGGCCCGAACCAGGTCAACCGGGAGAACGGCAAGCGCCGGGTCGTGATCGCCGCCAATGTCCGTGGCAGGGATCTGGGCTCCTTCGTGGCCGATGTGCAGCAGCGAGTCAGTCAGGTGGAGATCCCGCCGGGCTACTGGCTCGACTACGGTGGTACCTTCGAGCAGCTCCAGTCCGCGACCTCGCGCCTGCAACTCCTTGTGCCAATCGCCCTCGTCCTGATCTTCGGCCTGCTGCTACTGACCTTCGGGTCCGCACGGGATGCCGCACTGGTCTTCAGCGGGGTGCCTCTGGCCCTCACGGGCGGCATCGCGGCACTGTGGCTGCGCGGCATCCCGCTGTCCATCTCGGCCGGTATCGGCTTCATCACGCTTTCGGGCGTCGCCGTGCTGACCGGTGTCGTCATGGTCTCGGCCTTCCGCCAATTGCTGGACGAGGGCAAGGGGCTGGAGGAGGCCATCGTCGAAGGGGCGTTGCTCCGATTGAGGCCGATCCTGCTCGTCGCGCTGGTGGCAAGCCTGGGCTTCCTGCCGATGGCGCTGAACGTCGGGACGGGTGCTGAGGTCCAGCGGCCGCTCGCGACGGTGGTGATTGGCGGCATCGTTTCCGCCACGCTGCTCAGCCTGCTGGTGCTCCCGGCGCTTTACCGGCTGGCCTACCGTGTGCCGGTCAGTCGAAATGCCCAGCGCACGGCTTCGCCAGGATCCGTGGCTGTGGCCCGGGAGTCCGGCACGTGAAGGGGTGGACAGGAAGGCTGCAAGTCGACCGGGTGGCCCGCCGCCACCTTCTGGTCCTCGCCGCGGGCTGCTCGATATGGGGTTGCGTAAGAGAAGGCGCTTTAACGGCGGGACCGGCTACGGACGATTTCCGGCACGCGCTATCCGTTTGCCGCTTTCAGCACACGGGCGCGACGAACCAGAAAATCGCGCTGCCGGCTACCGAGGAACATATAACGCAATGCCTGGCGGGACGCGGGTGGCTGCCTACGGGAGAACGGACCCCTCCCGCTGCCGACAGCCATTGACGACCGTCGGGACGCTGCCGCCGGGGCCGAGGCGCGCTTCAGGGCGTCACTGCCGCGCGTGCTCGCCCAGATAGGTCGTAATGGTGTCCAGTTCCTCCGCGCTCGGTATCTTCACGCCGGTGCCTGCCGACTTGCCCTGGTCGCCGATATGCGCCCTCATGCGTGTCGTTACCTCGCTCCATTCCTTGCGGGTATGCAGGGCCGGCGAAGGCGGCGCATGGCACTGGGAGCAGTAACTGGCAACGAGTTTGCCACCCTTCGAGCCGGCATCGGGCAGCGAAGCGGCAGCGTTCGGCGCCCACATCCAGCCCATGCCGCGCATCGTCTGCATGTGCTGGTACATGGTGTTGTAGTGATCGCGGATCAGCGCCTGGCGCTTCGTGGGATCGGTCTCGGCAGCTATGGCTGTCATTTGCGAGCGCATCGTCTGCATGTGTTCAGTCATCTGCTTCTGGTAGACGTCGGGCGTCATGCCCGGCGGCATGGCCCAGCCCATCATGCCGGAGCCCATCATGCCGGAGCCCATGCCATGCCCCATCATCGGGCAACCCGCCATGCCAGAGCCCATCATCCCCGGACCCATCATGCCGGGCCCCATCAGGCTGGGGTCCATCATCTGCCAGTTGGCGCAGCCACCCGCGCTCATTCCCGGCATCTGCCCCGTGGAACGCATGTGATCCTGCATCATCCCCCAGTGGCGTTGCATGGCCTGGTTCCCGGCGTCGGGACTAGTCGCACCCTTGAGGCGGTCGAGTTCGCGATTCAGTTCGTCCACCTCCTTTTGCAGCTGCTGGATTGTCGCTGTACCGGGTGCCGGGGCCGCCTCGACCTGTCCTGTGACAAGGATCAGGCTGATCCCGACAGCGTGCACAGCCTGGACTATTGAGGACTTCTTCATCGCCGAACCCTCCGTTAGCTACCGCGTTGTGCTTAAACCATGGAGCTTCAACCCCGTAGCCGCTACAGGGTCAAGTACGGAGAACTACCAATGGGCGTCCAGGTTCTGCTCCGTGCGTCCCAGTTTCTCGAGGATCGTGCAATCAGAAACGTGTCGTCCCTGGCACGATTCAGCCAGTTGCTCGAGCTCTAGTTCCAGCGCACGGAGGCCTTCCAGCCTTTGCCTGACCTCCCTGAGGTGAGCCCTCGCCAGCGAAGTGACTTCCGCGCAGGACCGGGCCGGATCATCCGCCAGCATCAGCAAACTACGGATCTCGCCCAGTGAAAACCCCAGGTCGCGCGAGCGACGGATCAAGACCAACCGTCGCAGGTGCTCTTCGCGGTAGTGGCGGTAACCGGAACCATTGCGATCCGGGACCGGCATCAGGCCTATCCGTTCGTAGTAGCGGATGGTTTCGACAATGGTTCTGCCCAGGGCTGCAAGTTGTCCAATCCGCATGAGTGAGCCCTCTAGCAAGCCTCGACAGCGCTTTGACCAGTATAGCCCTGCTGCCGCACTGCTCCATGCCTGGGGCCGGTCGTCGCGCGTGCCGAAGATCTGCCACGGCAAGCCACTTCCAATGGTGGCATCGCTGACACGCCGGAGCTAATCTTCACAGATGCCCAAGCTCCTGGCCCAACTGGTCCTTGTGCTCGCCTTGGTTTTCCACGGCGTTGCCCCGTTGGAGACGGCCTCCGTCTATCCCGGCCAGGATCACGCCTGCAGCCACGGGACCGACAGTTACGTGGCGTCGGACGAAGGTGACTGCTGCCCGACGGATGCCGCCCAGTCCTGCTGCCAGGTCGCGTGCGCGGTTGCTCCGGGGCTCCTTGGTCAACCCGCGATTGCTGCGGCTGTACCCGCGATGCAGGGTAGCTTCCTCGAGCCTGTGGCCCTGTCGGGCCACTTGAACCCACCCCCTATCCGACCTCCGATTCAGCGACCCTAGCCGAACCAAGCGCCGCGCCCCCGGGCGCGGCGGGCTGGATTCTCGCTGAACTCTTCCAGGAGGGCTCGTTATGCCCCGTTACTCTCATTGCGCCGGGGTCGGCGTTGCCCTGCTCGGTGCCCTGCTTTCGCCTGCTTCCATGGCCAAGCCCATCGCCTTCGCGGGCGGTACGACCGCCATGGTCGAATATGGCGCCGGGACCATGGAGGAAGCGCAGGTCTTCTTTGCCCCAACCCACCGCTACTCGGTCGGAGCCGGGTACCTGAAGCTGGATAGCGACGTGGATGGCAGCGAGAGAAACATCGCGTACGCACGGGCCAACCTGCTGGCGAAGCGCTGGAACCTCGAAGCGGCCCAGGCCAACGTCTTTGCCTGGGGAGGAGCGGGCGGCGCCAGCGGCAGTGACTTCAGCGGTGGAGCATTCACCGGCAATGCCGGCGCCCAGGCCGACTATGAAACCCGCCGGGTCTATGCGTCACTCAAGACCGACTTATACGACAGTTCTGAGTTCACCCACCGCATCGATACGCTGCAGCTCGGTATTGCCCCGTACGCGCACGAGTACGAGGAGTTGGCCGTGTGGCTGCTTGTGCAGGGACGCACCTACACCGGGAACCTGTACCGGGGCACCGAGTGGGCCGCCCTGTTGCGGGTCTTCAAGGGTAGCGTCTGGATCGAGGCCGGCGTGACCGAAGACGGCAACCTGCAATCCATGGTGATGGTCAATTTCTGAGCCGGGAGCAATGTCCATGAACTACCGTAAAGCCATTTCGACCATCCTCCTGCTGCTTCTTTCCACGATCGGCCAGGCAGAAACCATTGAAGTCACCGTGAATGGACTGGTCTGCGGCTTTTGTGCCCAGGGCATCGAGAAGCGGCTCCGGCGGTTTCCGGCGACGGTCGATGTGCTTGTAAGCCTGGAGCAGCGCCTTGTCGCGGTGTCCCTGAACGCGGACACGGACATCAGCGACGCGAACCTTACGGAGGCGCTCGAGGGGGCCGGATACGCCGTCAAAGCCATTCGCCGCACGGAGACGCCGATCGCCGTGCTCCGGGAGCAGGTGAAGGCAGGCCGCAGGTGATCGACCCGCTGCGCCGGAATGTCTGGCTTTCGGCCGGCGCGCTGTTCACGAGCCTGACCACGCTGGTCTGTTGCGTCCTCCCGGCGGTGCTCGTCTCGATTGGCGCGGGAGTCACGGTCGTCGGGCTCGTGACGGCATTCCCCCAGCTCGTCTGGCTGAGTGAGCGCAAGGTACTGGTCTTCGGCGTGGCCGGGGCGATGTTGTTGATCAGTGGTTTGGCGCTTCGCCACGCAAGGAACTTCCCCTGTCCGGCAGACCCCGCGCTTGCAGCGGCCTGCGAGCGGCTGCGTCGCCTGAGCGCCGGGCTGTTCGCTGGCTCGGCCGTCCTGGTGGTGATCGGCGCATTGGCTGCCTTCGTACTCCCCATCCTGAGCGGGTGAGGCAACCCTCAGTCCGCGAACACGGGCCCCACGGCGTCGTAGCGCCAGGCGCCGCCGGCGGATAGCGCCAGGATGCCGACCGCACCGCAGAAATTCCGCAACCCGAACACGGCGCCGCGGATGCCCACCGGCGCTTCCTGGGCCAGCCGGACGAAGCAGGTCAGCACGGTGCTCGACTGCCTGATGCCGAGGCACGTCCAGCGAAGCTGCCATGCAGGAGGGCATCCTCAGCCTTGATGCGGGGTTGAGGGTCAAACGCCCTGGCCATCCGGATCGCCAGTTGGCTTGACCTTCAACTTCAGTTGAAGGTCTAGGCTACGCTCCTGCCAATCGCTGACGGAGCGCGCCCCATGCTGGGAGTAGACGACAGGCTGGTGACGCCGGCCACGCTGAAATGGGTCAGGGTCGGCCTCCTGGCCGGCCTCGCGACGATACCCACCACGATCGTCCTCTACTACGTGCTTGGCCTCACCGTCGACGCGGCGCTGGCCGGCACCAACCAGATCCGCGACTGGCTGTTCGTCCTGACGTTCCTCGTGCTGCTCAAGGCCGGCCTCGCCTGGCTGTTCCGCACGGGCCAGTTCCGCGCGTCCAGCGAGGCCAAGCTGAACGTCCGGGACCAGATCTACCAGCAGGTCGTGAAGCTCGGCCCCGGCATCCTCGGCAAGCGTCGCACCGGCGAGATCGCCAACACGGCCACCGAGGGCGTGGAGTACCTGGATTACTACTTCAGCGTCTACTTCGTGCAGATCTGGGTGGCCATCGCCATCCCCGTCTTCCTCTGCGCCGCGATCTTTTCCATCGACTGGGTGGTGGGCCTCTGGACCCTCGCCGGAGTGCCCCTGACGCCGCTCTTCGTCGGTTCGTCCGCGCGGGGCTTCCGGCGCATCAGCAAGCAGAACGAGGAGGTCAAGAACCGCAACAGCTCCCAGTACCTGGATTCCATTCAGGGCATGAGCACCCTCAAGATGTTCAACGAGGGCGACCGGCGCGGCCAGCAGATGGAGGCGGGCAACGAGGCCCAGCGCAAGCTCACGATGAAGCTCCTGCTGGTGGCCCAGTTCCAGTTCGTCTTCCTCGAGCTTGGTTTTGCCCTGTTCTCGACGGCCGTCGCCATGGGTGTCGCGCTGTACCGCTGGTCCGGCGGCTTCATGACCCCGGGCGAAGTGGTGGCCGTGGTGCTGCTCAGCCTGGAATTCAGCCGCACGCTGCTGCTGATCGGCGAGTTCTTCTTCGCGGGTGCGCTGGGCCGGGAAGTGGCGGCCAAGGTCGTCGAGTTCCTGAACGAGAAGGCCCCGGTCAGCGCCGGCGAGGGCCGCAATCCAGGCGCCAGGCCCGGCAAGGCCGTGCGCATCGAGTTCCGGAACGTCACCTTCACCTATCCGGGCGCGGACAAGCCGGCCCTCGAGAACCTGAGCATGGCCCTCGAGCCCAGCGAGACCGTTGCCCTGATCGGGCGCAGCGGCTCGGGCAAGACGACCGTCACCAACCTGCTGCTGCGGACCCTGGAGCCCGATTCCGGCGAGATCCTGTTCGACGGCATCCCCGAGAAGGAGCTGGCCCTGGACTGGATCCGGGAGCAGATCGCGCTGGTACCCCAGGACCCCTTCCTGTTCTACGGGACGATCGCCGACAACCTGCGGGTGGCGAAGCAGGACGCCACGGAGGCGGAGCTGATCGCGGCCACCAAGGCGGCGGAGCTCTACGACTACATCCGGTCCACGCCGGACGGCTTCGATACCAAGGTGGGCGACCAGGGCATGGCGCTCAGCGGCGGCCAGGCCCAGCGCCTCGCGATTGCCCGCGCGTTTCTCAAGAACGCGCCCATCGTGGTGCTGGACGAGCCAACGTCCCAGATCGACGTGGAAACGGAGACATTGCTGAACCGGGCGCTGGCGCGGTTGACGGAGAACAAGACGGTGCTCCTCATTGCCCACCGGCTCAGCACCATCGAGCAGGCGGACCGGATCATCGTCCTGGAGGGCGGCCGGCTCGCCGAGAGCGGGACGCGCCAGGAACTCCTGGCCAGGGGCGGCATCTATGCGGGCATGATCCGCACCAAGCGGGACATCGAGTCGCAGACACTCAAGCCTGCGGTGGCAGGCGGCTAGACCGGAGGAACGCGCATGAGCGTCGAAGCAATGGCCGGCGAGTTGCCGGGCACTAACAAGGCCACGAACCTGCAGGTCATCCGTCGCCTGCTGACCTACATGACGCCGTTCAACGCGATCATGTTCACGTCACTGACCGCGCGGGTCATCAAGATCGTGGCCCAGGCGGCCGTGCTCGGCATAGCAGCGGCAAGCGTCGGCCTCTACATCGAGTCGGCAACGCCGGGCGTGGTGAACTGGGACGTTCTGTGGCGGCAGGTGCGGTGGATCGCCCTCGTCGGGACGATCGTGGGCTTTGCTTCCTACATCGAGAACTACACCGGCCATTACGTCGCGTTCCGCATCCTCGCCGCCTTTCGCGACAAGTTCTACTACGCCATGCTGCCGCTGGCGCCAGCCCGCACGGCAAAGCTGCAGTCCGGCGACGCGGTGAGCCGCGTGATGACGGATTGCGAGCGGATCGAACCGTTCTATGCGCACACGATCGCGCCCGCCGTCGCCGCCATCACGGTGCCCGTCATCCTGCTGGCCTGGTGCTGGTCCGTCCACCCGACCCTGGTCTGGGCCCTGGCGCCCTTCTACATCGCGACCACGTTCGTCCTGCCCTGGCTCGTGTCGAAGCTTGGCGGCGACGGCATTCGCTATCGCGAGCAGCTGGGGCAGGTGAATGCCTTCGTGGCGGACAGCATCCAGGGCGTGCGCGACACCGTGGCCTTCGGCTATGAGAAGCGCCGCGCCCGGGAGCTCTGGGAACGGGGCGCGAGCATGCAGGCCGGGCAGGAGAAGCTCTACGGCGCCGATGCCAACCAGCGGGCCCTCGCGGAGATCTTCATCACGGTGGGGATCCTGGCGGCCGCCTGGGTTGGCGTGGAACTGGCGCTGGCCGGCGAGATCTCGATCCTCGTCGATCTCCCGGCCGTGATCGCGGTGTCGGTGGTCGGCTTCTACGTGTCGGTGGGCATGGCCAACAACTACACCGACTTCCGGGTGTCGCTCATCGCCGCCCGGCGCCTCTTCGGCATGATGGACCAGCCGCCCGCCGTGGTGGACCGGGTGCAGGGGGCAGCGTCGGCGGGCGTCGAGCCGTCCATCCATTTCAGTGACGTGCACTTCGAGTACGACGCGGACGACGTGGACTGGAGCCGGCAGAAGAAGGTCTTCGACGGCTTCTCGCTCGACGTGGCGCCCGGCCGGCACGTGGCGCTCGTGGGGCCCAGCGGCACCGGCAAGTCCACCGTCGTGAACCTCCTGCTGCGCCAGTGGGATCCCCAGTCCGGCGAGATCCGCATCGGCAACAGGCCGCTCAGGGACTTCTCCCTGGTGGAGCTGCAGAAGTTCTTCGCCGTGGTGTCCCAGCGGGCCTTCATCTTCAACGAGTCGATCCGCGACAACATCCTCCTGGGCCGCCATGACGCAACCCAGGCCGAGGTCGAGGCCGCCGCCCGGGGCGCCGGGCTGGCCGACTGGATCGCCACGCTGCCTGAAGGCTACGACACGCCCTGCGGCGAGCGCGGCAGCAAGCTGTCGGGCGGCCAGCGGCAGCGGGTGGCCATTGCCCGCGCCATCCTCAAGAACGCGCCGATCGTCCTGCTGGACGAGGCCACGTCGAGCCTCGACGTGGAGACGGAGCAGGGCGTCATGCGGGCCATCCGGCACCTGTCCCGGGGCCGCACCTCACTGACCATTGCCCACCGGCTCGCGACGATCATGGACAGCGACGAGATCCTCGTGATGCTGGAGGGGCGGATCGCCGAGCGGGGCACCCACCAGGAGCTCATCGCGAAGGGCGGCTGGTACGCCCGGATGTTCGAGATCCAGAAGGATGAAGTCGACGCGACGCTCGTGAAGGACTAGCCGCCCGGCTCAGCCGCCGGCAATCCGGCTGACCAGTGCCTTCGTGAAGGCCGCCGTACTGGCGGTGCCGCCCAGGTCGCCCGTGCGCACCTTGTCCACGTTCAGCGTGGCGTCGATCGCCTGGCGCAGGCGTCCGGACAGATCCGGCAGCTTGCAGTGGTCCAGCATCATCGCTGCGGCCAGCAGCAGGGCGATCGGGTTGGCCACGCCCTTGCCCGCGATGTCCGGCGCCGAGCCGTGCACGGCCTCGAAGATGGCGGCGTTGGTGCCGATGTTGGCGCCCGGCGTCATGCCCAGGCCGCCGACCAGGCCCGCCACCAGATCCGAGAGGATGTCGCCGAACAGGTTGGTGGTCACCAGCACGTCGAACTGCCAGGGATTGAGCACGAGCTTCATCGCGCAGGCGTCGATGATGGCGGTGTCGAGGTCGATGCGGCCCCTGTACCTGCGCTCCCACATCTCGGTGCCGGTCTCCAGGAAGATCCCGGTCAGTGCCTTCATGATGTTGGCCTTGTGCACGATCGTGACTTTCCTGCGACCGGTGGCGATGGCGTGCTCGAAGGCGAACTCCAGCAGGTTCCGGCAGCCCTGCCGGGTGTTCACGCCGGTCGCCATCGCGACGGCGTGGGGATCGTCGTCGATGGGGATGTAGATCTCGTGGCCGATGTACAGGCCCTCGAGATTCTCGCGGACGACGACGAGGTCGATGTTGTCGAAGCGGCCGCCCGGGATGAGGGTGCGGGCCGGCCGGAGGTTGGCATAGAGCCTGAACTCCTCCCGCAGCCGTACGTTGGACGAGCGGTAGCCGCCGCCGGAGGGCGTCTCCAGCGGGCCCTTCAGTGCGAGCCTCGTCCTGTGGATGCTGTCCAGGGTCGCCCGGGGCAGCGGGTCGCCCGCGGCCTTGACGCCTGCCAGGCCCGCCACCTGCCAGTCCCAGGCGAACGGGGCCCTCAGGGCCTCGAGAGCCGCGAGGGTGGCGTCGATGATCTCGGGGCCGATGCCGTCCCCCGGCACCAGCGTGGCAGGAATGGTGCCGGTCATGGCGCGGCCGAGGGGGGCTGCGCCTTGCGGTCGAGGACGATGCCGGTGACGATGGCCCGCCCCTCGCTCTCGACCTGCTCCCGTCCGGCAACGTCCGCGAGCTGCCCCGCACACCGCCCGTGCGCCGCGTCGGCGATGACGGTGGCGGGTTCCTGGACCGTGGCCCAGCGCCAGCCCTGCTCCCGCATGCAGTTGAGGTAGCCGTCCCTGCCGCCGGCAGTGGCGCGCGGTGCCAGCGCCGGTCCGGGCAGGGCGGCCGCGGCGGCCGGCGGCGGCGCGGACCTGCTGTTCAGCACCTGCTCGGTGATCGTGGCCTCGCCCTTCGCGTCGAGGGCATTCAGCGTGGCTTTGACCTCGCGCTCCGCGAGGATGTAGTTCGTGCTCAGCAGGGCCGACTGGGCCCTGCCCGCGGCTTCCCGGGCCCCGCTGCAGCTCTTGCGGGCGACGGTGGCGATGGCCCGGGCATCGTCGCCGGTGCCCAGGTAGCGCCCGGCCTGCTGGTTGAGGCAGTCGAGATAGGCGGCATCGGCGGCATCGGCTGCCGACTGCAACTGGGCGCGCTCGGTGCTGCTGGTGGTGAACTGGGCGCAGCCCGCGAGAGCCGCCACCAGGAGGCATACAAGGGCACGACAGCTGGTCCGGTTCACTTTGCGCTCCTGCGGAAGTTGATGGCGACGTCCGTCTCCCTGCCGTCCCGGCGGATCCGGGCCGTTGCCACGTCGCCCCAGCGGTAGCCGGCCATCAGCCTGCGCAGCGTGTTGTCCGAGGTGATCGGGCGGCCATCGAGGCCGAGCAGCACGTCGCCGACCTTCAGGCCGGAGCGTTCCGCCACCGACTTCCTGCTCACCTGGATGATCTGGCCGGGATCCTTGCCGAGGGCCCCCATCAGGGACACGCCGATGCTGGGGTAGACGGTGTCAATTTCCTCCGGGAGCCCCCAGACGAAGGAGGCGTAGGAGGCACGAACCTGCTTCACGGGCTTGCCTGCGTCGTCCACCACCGTCACGGGGACCAGGGACGCGATGCGCCCGTCGTAGTGCGGGGCGATCTGGCGCTCCGAGCCCAGGCCGAAGGTCACGTGGCCGGCGCCGATCAGCACCACCATGATCGCGTCCTTGCCGCCGTGCTGCCGGAGTGCCTGCAGCGCGTTCCAGCCCATGGTGGCGTCCCACATGGTCTGGGCCCGGTACAGCCCGTCCAGCGCCGCCTCATTCATGTGGAGGGCATCGTCCTTGTCGAAGAACGCGCGGTACATCCGGCGGTGCTCGTCGCTCTCGGGCGCGAGCTTCGGCGGCAGGTGCGCGGCCTCCTCCGGCGTCAGGTTCTCGAAGCCCTTGGCCCGCACCGCCTTCACCACGTCCCGCGGGCTGTTGACGGCGTACATGTTGATGCCGTTCTTCTGGGCGTACAGAAAGATGTTGCGGTAGTAGTTCCAGTGGTAGCCCCAGTTGTCGTACCAGCGGGCCAGTTCCACGAAACCCTCTTCCGAATAGTGGCCGGCGTTCCAGTGATCCAGGGATGCCTGCTCGGTGTAGGGAAACATCTCGAGGCCGATCAGCACTTCCCGGCCGGCCTCCCGCAGCGCCCTGATGGTGCGGAACTGGACGTCGTGGAATTCCTGGTTGGTGTGGTTCTCCCCGATGAAAAGGATCCCGGTGCCGGCGAGGCGCCTGGCCAGTTCCTCCGGGGTCACCAGTTCGCCCGTTGCGGTGTCCGTGATCCCGTCCAGCACCACGGGGACTTCGCGGCCCTTCCGTCCCGGATCGCCGATCTCCATGTGCAGGACGGCCTGGTCCGCCAGCAGGGGGGCCGGGGCCGTCAGGCCGAGGCAGGCAGCGAGGGCGCAGGTCGCGAGGCGCCGGCCCCACCGTATCGAAGGAACAGTATTCATCAACAGGACCCCTTGGTGTTTCACGCGTGCCACGCGCCCTAGAATACCGCCATGCAGACTCGCGAGTCCCATGGCATTTCCGTCGGGCGCCTCTTGGCGGCGCTGATGATCGCCTGCCTGGCCGTATCCTGCGGCGGCAAGCAGCCGGAATCCCCGGTCAGCAGTACGACGGCCCCGACGATGCCCGGGGATCATCCGCCGGTTGCCGATGCCGGTCCGCCGCTGCCGCGACTCGCCGCCGGCACGGTGCTGGCGATGGTCGGCGACGAGATGATCACCGCAGGGGACGTGGACGCCACCATCGGGGCCATGCCCGGCGCCGACCGCCTCGAGTACACCTCGCCTGAAATGGTCCGGGACCTGGTGGAGTCCCTGGTGGATCGCAAGTTGATGGCGGCCGCGGCCCGGGCGGAGGGCGCCGACAGGGATTCTCCGGAGCAGGTCCTGGCCGCCGCCTGGCTCGCTGGGCAGCTGGCCGGGGTTCCAGTTCCGGCCGAGGCGGATGTCGCTGCCTACTACCGTGAGCACGGCAACGAGTTCAGAGTTCCGGCCAGGGTGCTCGTCACCCGGGTGACCGCTGCCACGGCGGCCGTGGCAGAGCGGTTGCGGCGCGAGCTGGCGCGTGGTGCTACAGCAGGGGAACTCGGCGCGGGGCCGGCCGGCGAGGTGTTGTCCGCCAGCCAGCTCTGGCTGCAGGACGTGGAGAAGGCACCGGAGGCGACGGCGATTGCCCTGGCGCTGAAGCCAGGCGAGGTCAGCCGGACGGTTCCGGTTCCGGACGGCTTCCTGGTCATGCGCGCTGACCGGGTGGAGCCCGCGGGCCCGCGGCCGCTCGCCGAGGTCAGCGCGGGCATCCGCGCCAGCCTGGAGGATGCACGGCGCCAGGCGGCAGTCGCGGCGCTGCGCGACCGTTTGCGCAGCAGCGCCGCGATCAGCGTGGACGAGGCCGTCCTGATGTCCTATCGCCCCCCCGCGCAGGGGCTGCCCTGACGCCGGGAATTGCCCGCCAAAAGCCTTGGTAGACAGACGGTTGTGTTGATCCCCTGACGCTCGCATCAGAGGTCTGTACGTAGAAGTACGTATCGACCACCTCCCGGCCCCTCCACGAAAAGGGAAACGTCATGTTGACATGACGTTATGCCGGCCTGCGGGTGGGGATCGACGGGCGGGCGGCAGCCAGAGAAAAACAGACCGAGGGGGTCACGATGAAAGCGATAGCAGGGTTTTTCCCATTGTCCCTGGCGGCACTGCTCTTGCCACTGGGCAACGCGGCACTCGCCGAGTGCCGGGCGCCGACGGCCTGCATCAGTTGCCACGCGAACATTCCGAACTCGCCGTCGCCGGCCGTCCTCGCGCAGATCGGGCCTGCCAGCTGCGAAGTGGGCGACTTCACCCGCGGACTCAACATGACCTCCCCGCGGTTCATCCACCGCTCCGCGAAGCTCCTCGACGGTCGCGTGCTGTTCACCGGTGGCCAGGTGCAGAACGCGCCCGCATCCGTCATCACCCCGTCCGTGGATGCCTTCAACCCCGCCGACAATTCCGTCACCCCGGTCGCGCCCATGACGATCCGCCGCTGGTCCCACACGGCCACGACGCTGGCCGATGGCCGGGTGCTCGTCACTGGCGGTCGCACGGGCTCGACGGCCGCCAACGGGATCGTGCTGAAGACTGCCGAAGTCTACGACCCGGTGACGAACGAGTGGACGGAGACGGCCGGCCCCATGAACGTCGCGCGGCGCAGCCATACCGCCACGCTCCTGCCCGATGGCAGGGTGCTGATCGCCGGCGGTGGCAATGGCGTCGCGACGGCCAGCTCGCTACCCATCCAGTCGGCCGAGCTGTTCGATCCGGCAACGGGACTGTTCACGGTGATCGGCAACATGGTCGAGCCGCGATCAGCCCACAGCGCGATCCTGCTCGATGACGGCACGGTGCTGATCTCGGCCGGCTCCAACGGCACGGGCACGTTGTTCCCGACGAACACCGCGGAGATCTATGACCCGGCGAGCAACAGCTTCACCCCGGTTGGCCCGATGAACTATCCGCACCTGGCCCAGTTGCCAGGCAAGCTGCGGGACGGGCGCGTCGTGCAGGGCAGCTCCTACTACAACGTCACGCACACCTCGGCGGGCGGCCGCATCACGGCTGAAAGCGAGATCTACGATCCCGCCACGCAGGTCTTCACGCCCATTGCGCCCATGTTCAAGCAGCGCATCGACATCGGCGCCCAGGGACTGCTGGACGGCACGCTCCTGATCGCGGGCGGCGTGACCACGAGCCCCAGTTTCCCCAGCATCTTCCAGTCCACGTCCGAGATCTTCGATCCCGCCACGAGTTCCTGGAAGCTGTCCGGCATCATGTCGTCCGGCCGCGACGAGTTCAGCGGCTTGCTGCTGGACGACGGCCGGGTGGTCATCTCCGGCGGGTTCGTCTCACCGGGCGCCGTGCTCCTCAACAGCGTGGAGATCTACACGCCCGGCCTGATCCCGCAGACCAGGGGCCTCTACAACGTGCTGAATGACCTCCCGGCATCCGCCTTCCGGAACGGGCCTGCCCGCAGCCAGCTGCTGCAGGTTCTCGACAAGATCGCGGGATACGTGGGCGCCGGCGGGGCTCCGGCAAACCTGCAAAAGGCACTGCAGGAGTCCGGGAAGCTCGCAGATCGCGTGAGCAACCACATCACCGATCCCGCCGAGCGCGCCAGGGTGCAGGGCATAGTCCGCGTCCTCACGAACACCCTGACTGACAAGATCTCGCCGAACCTGCTGCCGACCGTGGCCCCGGTGGCCGCGCCCCAGTCCGGCGTGGAGCCGTTGAGCGTCGCCTTCACCGGCAACATCAACGACCCGGACGGCACCATCGCCAGCATCCTCTGGAAGTTCGGCGACGGTGCCACGAGCAGCGCCGCCAATCCGAGCCACGTCTTCCAGTGCGACGGCACCTACCAGGTCACGCTGGAGGTGGTGGACAACCGCGGTGGCGTCGGCTCGGCCACCGTGCCGGTGACCGTCACCTCCGCGGGCGGGCCGGTGAACTACGCCTGCGACGTGCAGCCGGTGTTCAACCGGACCTGCACGGGCTGCCACGGCGGGTCGGCGCGCCTCAGCCTGACGACCTGCGAGAACCTGCAGATCGGCAGCTTCCGCGGGCCCGTACTCACGCCGGGCACGAAGGAGACCAGCCGCCTCTGGCAGCGCATCAACAGCACCACCGCGCCGATGCCGCCGATCGGCGGGCTGCTGCCCCAGAGCGAGCGGGATGCCGTCGGCGCCTGGATCGACAGCCTGGATCCGCTCGACGCCAACTTCTGCGACTGACGAGGGCCCTGGGGGCCGAAATGGAGAGGGGCCGGCTCGGGAGAGCCGGCCCCTTTGCTTTGGTCCCGGTCGAGATGCCGGCCAGCCGCTCCCTAGTGAGCGGGGGCGGGCCTGGCAGCATGGGCCATCAGGCGGTCCGTCCAGGCGATGCCGATCGCCGAGAGGATGAAGATGCTGTGGATCGCGGTCTGCCACATCACGCCGTCGATGGTGACCGTCGTGCAGGCCTTGAGGTTCGAGCCCAGCTCCATCGTCGCCTGGACCGCAGCCATGCCGGAGGCGCTGCTGCAGAGGGGAAGCCCTCCGAGTGATCCGGCCTCGATGAACGTCTTTAGCAGGTGGATGGAACTGATGCCGATGATGGCCATGGCCAGCTTGACCTTCAGCACCGAGGCATTCACATGGCTCAGCCACTCCGGCTGGTCGGGATGCCCTTCCAGATTGAGCCGCGAGACGAAGGTCTCGTAGCCGCCGACGATCACCATCACGAGCAGGTTGGAGATCATCACCACGTCGATCAGCCCGAGGACTACCAGCATGATGGCCTGCTCCGTGAGCGCCGCCGCGTCCGTGATCAGGTGGAGCAGTTCCTTGCCGAACAGGAAGACGTACACGCATTGGGCGAGGATCAGGCCGAGGTAGAGGGGCAGCTGCAGCCAGCGCGAGGCGAAGATCAGCGTGGATAAGGGGCCCGGCCTCTGGGCGGCGGTGGTTGCGGCGGTCGACATGGATGCTGGTTCCTCCGTGGATTGTTCGACTTATACTGCCTGATTCCACACCAGGAGGAGAAATCCACCATGCGCCACCTGCTGCTGACCTGCGCCCTGCTGTCCCTGGCCACGTCCGCCAGTGCCCAGTTCATGCCCGAGAAGCTCTCGCCCATCGGCGAGAAGATCGAGGCGGCGATGAAGAGCGACGTCCGCACCGCCGACGAGAAGGCCCGGGACGCGGAGCGCAAGCCGCGCCAGACCCTGGAGTTCTTCGGCCTCAGGGACGACATGAAAGTGGTCGAGCTGGTGCCTGCGGGCGGTTACTTCACCAAGATCCTCGGGCCGGTGCTGGCTGACAAGGGCGAGCTGTGGGTCGCCATCGGCACCACGCGCCTGGAGCCCGTGCTGAAGTCCACGCCATCGCTGGCGAAGATCAAGGTGGCCCAGACCGATGCGAAGATGGCGCCGGCCCCCGGCAAGATGGGGCTGTTCGACCTCGGTGATTTTTCACTGGGCGTGAAGGACGCGGATCTCGTGCTGACCTTCCGCAACTACCACAACCTGACGCCGTCGGCCCGGGCCAGCCTGAATCGCGCGGTCTTCGCGGCGGTGAAGTCCGGCGGGCACTACGGCATCCTGGATCACACCCGGCGGCACAACGAGCCGGAGACCAGCGAGAACTGGCGCCGCATGGACCCGGTGCTGGTGATCAAGGAGGTCCAGGCCGCGGGCTTCGTGCTGGAGGACTTCTCCGGCATCCATTACACGCCGGACGACGAGTTGCGGTATGAAGTGGGTCGCAAGTCGGTGGCGGGAAACACGGACCGCTTCGTGCTGCGCTTCCGGAAGCCCTGAGCGGTAGGGCGACTCAGCGCCCGCCGGACAGGAGTCTCGACCAGCCCAGTTCGAAGCGCAGGGACACGACCACGGCGTCATCGAGCGCCGGGTCGGTGCCTGGGTTGATGACGTACTGGAAGTCGGGCTGCAGGGTCAACCAGTCGGTGATGGGCGCCCGGTAGGTGAACTCGATGGTGGTCTCGTGGCTGTCGGTTGAGAGTCCGTCGAGCCTCCGGCTGTCCTTGAACTCGTCGCCCGCGAGGCCGATGGCCACGGCCACGCCGAGTTCGTCGTCCGGCCGGCGGGCAGAAAACCCGGCAAGGGTGGTGCCGAAGCCGAGGTAGCCGCCGAAGGGATTGAAGCGCTCCTCGGCCTGGCCGATGCGCAGGAACGCGGCCATCGTGGCAGAGTCGCCCCGCCAGACGGTCCGATCGGCAATCGCATACCAGCCTTCGTTGCCGTCGTCCTGCGGACCGCCCGGGGAGGTGAGGGGATCGAAATCCGCCGTGTACACCCAGGCACCCACGGCCAGTTTGCGCCAGTCGCTGCCGCTCCAGCCAAGCTCTGCAACGACGAGGGCGCCGTCGTCGTCGGACAGGTCGATCTTGCTGCTTTCCGGGTCGTCCGGATCGCCAGGGACCCCGTCCAGGATCGCAAACTGGCCGTAGCCGCCAGCGCCCCAGGCGGTGCGCACGCGCAGGGCCAGGGAGGTCACGGGAAAGATGGAGGGTCCATTCAGACCCGACTGGCTGAAGTCCGTGCCGATGCCGTGCGCCGAGTTGAGGAACAGGCCACCCGTGTCGTGGGTGTCAAACTCCGAATTGAGGTCGTAAAGGCCAGCGCGCAGCGATACGCTTTCGTCCTGCCGCGGCGCCCAGTCCAGCCAGGCCTCGAAAATGTGCCAGGCACGTGGCGCGTCGATGTTGCTCACAATGTGTGCGTCCCCGACGTACTCCGCACTGAACTCGTTGGAATTGTTGTAGAGGACGTAAAGGAGGCCGGCGAGCCCTGGGATGCCGAAGATGCCGCCGGGCTCGGCATTGATCTGCAGGTCCAGGTTGTCCAGGTAGGTGCCGCCGGTCTGCGCACCCCCCGACAGGTTGCTGATCGGTTCGCCAGTGTAGACGGCGTCGAAGGTGATGGCGGCAGCTGCCGGCTGGGCAAACAGCGACCAGGGCGACAGGGAGACCGCGAGGGCAAGGACCACCAGCAGGTCCGGGCCTAGAAATTTCGAACGGGACAATCGACGACTCCTGCTGGTACGCGGGACAATCTAGCAACTACCGCAGGAGATCCTCAACAGGTGACCACCGTCCTGACCACTCCCCGCCTCACCGTGCGGCAATTCACCACAGCCGATGTTGCAGGACTGCACGAGATCTGCAGTGACAAACGCACGATGCGCTACGTGGGCGACGGCATGGTGCTGTCCCCGGGCCGCTGTGCCGGATGGATCGGTGAATCGCTGACTGACTATGCCGCCCGGGGTTACGGTGCCTGGGCCCTGCACGTCGCTGGTGAGCAGCCGATGGCGGGCTACTGCGGCATCGTCAGTGCGCGCCGGCGGGCCGACCCGGAGATCATCTACGCGCTCCGTCCGTCACTGTGGGGCAGGGGGCTCACCAGCGAACTGGTGCCCGCGCTGCTCGGGTACGGCTTCGGCACCTGTGGCCTGAAACGCCTGGTTGCCACCGTCCGTCCGGAGAATCGCGCGTCAGTGCGGGTGCTGGAAAAAGCCGGCATGCACTGCGCCGGCGAGGAGCTGGGCCCCGAGGGCATCCTCATGCTCATCTTCGCCCTCGACGAGGAGTAGGAGCGCCTTCCGGCGCGACCCCCGTCCCGCTCGAATCGAGTCCGCGAGTCTCGAGCGGGACGGGGGTCGCGCCGGAAGGCGCCCCTACTCCTCCGGCTCCCCCTCGACGTTCCACTTCTCCCGGTGCGCCTGCTCCGCCTGCTGGCGCACGCCCTCGTGGCGACGTTGCAGCAGGAGCGTGGAGGGATCGCAGACGCGGGCACGAAGGATGCCGAGGTCCACGGCCGCGTCGAACAGGCTGGGGTACCAGGTCCGCCAGTTCGGCAGAAGTGCCTCCACCTGTTCGCGAAGATTCATGGCCTCCGGACTCTACAACACGCCGTGAGGCACCGGGTTTGCCATCTGGGCATTTCCGCCGCCTGGCGGCGG
>JAEUQA010000038.1 GCA_016789845.1 Chromatiales bacterium | reverse complement strand
TCTCGACGGAGGGGAATTCCGGTCGCGCCGGTCGGCGCTCCTACGGCGTGAAATGGCAGCCAGCGACTCCCTGCTTCCGGCGTCCTCGGTCCCCGGCCTCATCCCCACCCTGAACAACACCGGGTGGATGACGGAGACGCTGGACGACTACTCCCGGGCGTTCACCGAGTACGCGCCTACTGTCCAGGCCGAGTGCCTGGACATCGGCTGTGCCTATGGCGTGGCCACGCTGCCCGCACTCGCCGGCGGCGCCCGGGTGCTGGCCTGCGACCTGGAGCCCCGCCACCTGGGGATCCTCGCGGAGCGCGTGCCGCCCACAGATCTTTCCCGGTTCCGGAGTCAGCCGGGCAGGCTGCCCGACGTGGATTTTCCGGCAGGCAGCTTCGGTGCCATCCTCTGCGCCCGCACGCTGCACTTCCTCCTGGCCCGGGATATCGAACTCACCGTCCGCAAGATGTTCGACTGGCTGGTGCCGGGTGGTCGCGTGTTCCTGATCACCGACAGCCCCTACGTGGGGCCGTGGTGGCAGAGCGCGCCGGAGTACGAGCGTCGCAAGCGGGAGGGCTGCCCGTGGCCGGGTTTCGTGAGCAACTATGCGGCCGTGCTGCCGCCGGGCACCGATGCCGCGAAGCACCCCTCCTTCATCCACCCCCTGGACCCCGACATCCTCCGGCGGGTGGCACGGGCCACCGGCTTCGAGGTGCTGGAGGCCGCTTTTCTCCGGGGCGGCGGGCAGCGCGCCACCGGCCGGGAACACGCCGGGGTCATTGCCCGGAAGCCCGGCCCATAACGCGACCGTCGTCGCATAATCCGGGCGCCCGCCGCCAGGTGCCACGGCGTCTGCGAAACTGGTTCGCCGGGCACCCGGTGCCGCCGTTATAGTCCCCGCCGTGGCACCTCCCCTGCGCATCCTGCACATCACTGATCCGCACCTGCACGGGCAGCGCGACGCGCGGATGCGCGGCGTGAACACCGACGACACCCTCGTCGCGACGCTGGCGCACGCGCTTGGTGGCAAACTCCGGCCCGACCTGGTCCTGGCGACGGGCGATCTCGTCCAGGACGAGACCCGGGCGGGCTACGAGCGCTTCCACGAACTGCTGGGGGATCTCGGCCTGCCGGTCTACTGCCTGCCGGGCAATCACGACGACCCGGGCCTGATGCGCGAACTGCTGTCCGCGGCTCCCTTCCGGTTCTGCGGCGTCGCCGAGCACGGGGCCTGGTCGCTGATCATGCTGAACAGCTTCACCCGGGGCGATGACGGCGGACTGCTCGCGCCCGAGGACCTGGAACTGCTGGACCGGACCCTCGCCAGCGGCGGGGCCGCCCATTGCCTGGTGGCCCTCCACCACCAACCGGTGCCCATGGGCAGCCTGTGGCTCGACAGCGTGCCACTGCGCAACGCCGACGAGTTCCTGGCCATCTGCGACCGGCATTCGCGGCTCCGCGGGATCGTCTGGGGCCACGTGCACCAGGCCTCGGACAGGGAGCGCCGCGGCGTGCGGCTGCTGAGCACGCCCTCCACCTGCGCCCAGTTCAGGCCGGCGTCGGACCAGTTCGCCCTGGACACCCGCCCGCCCGGCTACCGGTGGCTCGATCTGCACGCGGATGGCAGCATCGACACCACGGTAGTGTGGGTGGAGTGACGCGCATGGCCGGCATCCTGCCCCGCGGGCTGCGCCAGCTGGCGCTGCTGGTGCTGTGCCTCCAGGCCGCGGCGGCCCCGGCGCTGCCGCTCTGGGAGCTCACGGGGACCAGCAACCGCATCATGCTGCTCGGTTCCATCCACTTCCTCCGGGCCGGGGATTACCCGCTGGCGCCGGCCATCACCGCCGCCTTCGACCAGGCGGACATCGTGCTGATGGAGATCGACATGGACGATCTCGACCCGGTCGCCAGCGCGAAGACCGTCGCCGCGCTGGCCCAGGACGCCAGGGGCCGCACCCTGCCGGAACTCCTCGGACCGGACGCCTGGACGGCCGCGTCCGCCGAGGCGCGCAAACTCGGCCTGGACCTCGCGCCAATGACGCCCTTCGAGCCCTGGTATGCCGCGGTCGTGGTCACCCAGCTGCGGTTGGCCCAGCTGGGCTTCGATCCGTCACTGGGCGTGGAATCCCGGATGGCAGCCGATGCACAGCGCAAGGGCAAGGAAATCCGCGGCCTGGAAACCCTGGAGAGCCAGCTGGGGGCACTGGACAGCCTGTCGGCGGACGCCCAGCGGCAATTCCTCCAGAGCACGCTGGAGGAAGCGGGCGAGGTCGGGGACATGGCGGACGACATGATCGCGGCCTGGAAGGCCGGTGACGTGCGGGCCCTGGACGCGGACCTGCTCGGCGGCGTCCGGGAGCAGCCCGAGGTCTACCGGGCCCTCATCGTGCGCCGGAACGAGCACTTCGCCAAAGCCATCCGGGAGCTGCTGGACGGGGATGAGAATTACCTGGTCGTCCTGGGCGCCCTGCACCTGGTGGGGCCGGACAGCGTCCTCAGGCTGCTCGAGCGGGATGGCGTGGCTTCCCGGCAGGTCCGGGGCCGGCAGGACCGGGCGAACTAGACCTCGACCATCTCGAAATCTTCCTTCCCCGCCCCGCAATCCGGGCAGCGCCAGGACAGGGGCACGTCCTCCCAGCGCGTACCTGGCGGCAGCCCCGTGTCGGGCGCACCCTTGCTCTCCTCGTACAGGTAACCACAGATCAGGCACATCCAGGTCTTCATCGCGGGTTGGTCTTCCTATTGGGGCTTCTCACGACGGAACGGACGGAGCATCGGCCGCAGGAACTGCAGCAGCTCGACGGGATCGGTCAGCTCCAGGCAACGTTGCTTGTCCGACGGGGGCATTGGCAGGATCTCGGCCAGGCGGCAACCAACCCACCCCGCGTCGTCGTACCGCTTCTCGATGGCATCGTACAGGCGTCCCAGGTCGTCGATCACCGAGGCCAGCAGCGTGGCGAGCGGGCGGAACTCCTCGGGGAGCGGCCGGGGCGGAATTTCCGGCAGCAGCTCCGCATCGCCCAGGTACAGGCCGTCCGCCTGCCGCGTGACGCCATGCAGGCGGAACTGGCGCGTGCCCCGGGCGGTGATGCCCAGGATGCCGTCGCTGCCCTGGTACCAGTCCACGATGCGCGCCAGGGTGCCCACGTCGCTCGTCTCCACCTGGCCCGTGTCCTTGCCACTGACGATGAGCACCACGCCGAACTCGGAATCCTCCCGAAGGCAGCGGCTGATCATGTCCAGGTAGCGGGGCTCGAAGATCCGCAACGGCAGCGGCCCGTCCGGAAACAGGACGGTGCCCAGGGGAAACAGCGGGATGGTCTGCGTGGTCACCGCCGGGATCCGAGTGCCTTGCCCAGTGCGCCATGAATGCCCTGGAAGTCGCCGTTGCTCATCACCACCACGGCGTCCCCCGGCCTGCCATCGGCCACGATCCCGTTGATGATGGTTTCGATGTCCGGACAGACGCGGATGCGGGGGTCGGCCCTGAATTCGGCATCCAGGTCCCATCTGAGGCCGGCGGGACGCAGGACCCAGGCCTGGTCCGCCGCGCCCAGCGCGGGCGCCAGGGCGCCCTGGTAGACGCCGAGCTTCATGCTGTTCGACCGGGGCTCGAAGACTGCGACGACCCGCTGCACGCCCGGGCGCTTACGGACGCCCTCGAGGGTGCGGCGAATGGCCGTCGGGTGGTGGGCAAAGTCGTCGAAGACCTGCACGCCGCCAAAGTTGCCGAGGCTCTGCAGGCGGCGCTGCACGCCCTTGAACCGGCCGATGGCCTCCAGGGCGACCGGGACCTCCACTCCCACCGCGCGGGCCGCCAGCATGGCCGCCATGGCGTTCTCCGCATTGTGCGTGCCGGACATCTGCCACTGGCAACGGCCCACCTCCCGCCCCTCGTGCAGGACCCGCAGCGTGCCGGCCGGATCCTCGAGGGCAACCCACTCGGCCCCCGCGTCGGCGCGGCTTGCAAAATTGTCCCGCGGCGTCCAACAGCCGCGCTCCAGCAGGGCCGTGACGTTGGCATCCTGGGCGGGCACGACCAGCCGGCCATTCGCGGGCACCGACCGGATCAGCTGGTGGAACTGGCGGGTGATCGCCTCGAGGTCGGGATAGATGTCGGCGTGGTCGAACTCCAGGTTATTAATGATCAGCGTCTGCGGCCGGTAGAGCAGGAACTTGGCCCGCTTGTCGAAGAAGGCGGTGTCGTACTCGTCGGCCTCGATGACGAAGACGGGATCGGTGCCGAGGCGGGCCGAGAACTCGAAGTCGGCCGGCACACCGCCGATCAGGAAGCCGGCCTTGCGGCCCGCGTACTCGAGGATCCAGGCGACGAGGCTCGTCGTCGTGGTCTTGCCGTGGGTGCCCGACACGCCGATGACGTGGCGGTTCCGGAGCACGGCGCCCGCGAGCCACTCGGGGCCGGACAGGTAGGGAATCCGGCGGTTCAGCATTTCTTCGACCACGGGCATGCCGCGGGTCATCACGTTGCCCACCACGACGACGTCCGGAGCGGGATCGAGCTGGCTCGCTTCATAGCCCTCGATCAGCTCCACGCCGAGGCGCGCCAGCTGCGTACTCATGGGCGGATAGATGTTGCGGTCGGAGCCCGTGACCCGGTAGCCGGCCTCCTTCGCGATGGCGGCCACGCCACCCATGAAGGTGCCGCAGACTCCGAGGATGTGCACGTGCTGCATCGGCAGGCTCCTGGCTCAGGCGGGCGGCGGCCCGAACTGGGCAAACACCAGGTAGTTGAGGAAAAAGTAGGCAATGGAAATCGCGAGCCCGGCGATGAAGGGCCGGGAAAGCGCCCGGGAGAAGATGTGTCCGTTGACGACCAGCGACCAGCTCACCACGGCCAGCAGGCCAAGCGTCGGCCCAAGCGCCGGCTTGCCGGGCTCGACCGTCAGGTCGAGCCAGTAGTTGAAGGGGAGCATGCACACGGACAGCAGGGCGCCGGTGCCGAACACGGCGGTGAGCGTCTGGCGATAGCGGGGGGCATGGCCGGCGAGCCGGAGCAGCCCCCACAGGCAGCCACAGAGCAGGAGCAGGTCCAGGACCAGGCTGCGGGCCAGCGCCAGTGGCGAGCCATATACGGGAGCCGCCAGGACCGCCTGCGCGAGCACATAGGCCGCGCCCGCCAGCAGCAGCAGGAACCGTGAGTCCGGCAAGTCCTCGGGCCCACGGCGGCGCAATGCGATCTGGAGGAAAACGTCGAGGATCGGCAGCATTATCCGGTGGCCATGCGGCCCGGGCCCGTGGTGGCGAGAGTCCATGATCCTCTACACTTCCCGTTTATGCCAGTCCTCGACCTCACGGAAATCCTCATCGATCGGCAGCCCCGGCTTGCTGACGCCTGCAGCGCCGTCGCCGCGGAGGAGCTGCTGTACCTCGACACGGAATTCGTGCGCACGACGCAGTTCTCGCCGCGCCTGTGCCTCACCCAGATCGCTGCCGGCGACCGGGTGTTCTGCGTGGACGAGCTGGCCGACATGGACACGGACCCCCTCTGGGAACTCCTCAGTTCCGGCCGCGGCCTGCGGATCGTGCATGCAGCGAAGCAGGACATGGAGGTCGCCTGGGTCCGCCACAAGCGCCTGCCGAATCCCCTCTTCGACACCCAGATCGCCGCGGCGCTCGTCGGCCAGCCGGCCCAGGTGGGCTACGCGGGTCTCGTGAAGGCGCTGCTCGACATCGATGTGGATAAGACCCACACCCGGGCCGACTGGTCACTCCGGCCGCTGGGCCCGGAACTCATCCACTACGCCGCCAGTGACGTCGTGCACCTGCCCGTGGTCTACGGGCTGCTCCGGGAGCAGCTGGAGAAGCTCGGCCGCTATGAATGGGCCGTCGAGGACAGCGCGCGCCTCGTCGATCCCGTCCTGTACATCGTCGACCCCAACGAAGCGTGGCGGCGCCTCGCGGGCATTCCGCGCCTACCGGTCCCCGCGCAGCTGCGCGCGCGCCGGCTCGCCCGCTGGCGGGAGGAAAACGCCTTCCGGTCCGATCGCCCGCGCCAGTGGATCCTGAGCGACAAGAGCCTTCTCGACATCGCCATGCGCAGGCCACGCACCGAGGCCGAGCTCGCCGGCTGCGCGGAAGTGGCGCCGGGCACGGCGAAGCGGCAGGGCGAGGCAATCCTCGGCGAGCTGGACGCCGCGGCACGGGACTACGACAGCGGCACCGACCTGGTGCAGGAGGCGCGGCCGGAGCTCGTGGATCCCGAGCAGCTGAAGCGCCTGGGCAAGGTGGTGGACGACGTCGCGAAGTCGCTGGGCGTGGCACCCGAGATCCTCGCGACCCGCAAGGACCTGACCGCGGCGATCCGGGGCGAGCAGAACCTGCGCCCCATGACCGGCTGGCGCCGGACCGTGATCGGGGAACCGCTGCTCGCCGCGGTGGCCGCGCTGTAGAAGAGGAAAAAAGGGGACAGATTTATTTTTCCCTGGCGAGAACGGAGTCTGCGATTTTCTCGCCAGGGAAAAATAAATCTGTCCCCTTTTTCCTCCTACCGGCGCAACGCCGCGGTCACGCGTGCGTAGACCTCATCGACCGCGCCCTCGCCGCTGACTTCGCGGAGCAGGCCGGCCTTCCGGTAGTAGTCCACCACCGGCTCGGTCTGGGAGCGGTAGACCTTCAGGCGGTTGCCGATGGTGTCCTCGTTGTCGTCCACCCGCTGGATCAGCTGGCCGCCGGCCCGCGTGCAGGCGTCGAGCTCCGCCTGGGGGGAGAAATGGATGTTCAGCAGCTTGCCGGTGAGCGAGCAGGTGCGCCGGCCGGTCAGGCGCTTCAGCAGGATGTCGAAGTCCACGTCGATCAGGACGGCCGCGTCGAGCGGGCGGCCGATCTCGGCGAGCATGCCTTCAAGGGCGCGGGCCTGGGCCAGGTTGCGCGGGAAGCCGTCCAGCACGAAGCCGGCCGCGGCATCGTCGCGCTTCAGGCGGTCGCGGATCATCCCGAGGACGATGTCGTCGGACACCAGCTCGCCGGCGTCCATGGCCGCCTTGGCCCGGACGCCCAGCGGCGTGCCGGCGGCCACGGCCTCGCGCAGCAGGTCGCCGGTGGAGAGCTGGACCGTGCCGTGCTCGGCCATCAGGCGTTGCGCCTGCGTGCCCTTGCCGGAGCCCGGCGCGCCGAGAAAGACGATGCGCAATTGGATATCCCATTAAGCCGCAATGGCGGCGTAAGCTACAGGCACCCCGCCGTGGACGTCAAACCAGACCAGGAGCGAAGATGCCGAAGCGGAACGCGTTTTATGCCCAGTCCGGCGGCGTGACCGCCGTCATCAATGCCTCTGCCTGTGGCGTGATCGAGACAGCACGCCGCCACCGGTCACGCATTGGCACGGTCTATGCGGGCCGCAACGGCATCCTCGGCGCCCTGGATGAGGATCTGGTCGACACGGGCAGGGAAAGCGCGGGCGCCATTGCCGCGCTTCGCCACACGCCCGGTGGCGCCTTTGGTTCCGCGCGCTACAAGCTGAAGGGCCTCGAGCAGAACCGGGCCGAATACGAACGCCTGATCCAGGTCTTCCGGGCACATGACATCGGCTACTTCTTCTACAACGGCGGCGGCGACTCGGCCGACACCTGCCTCAAGGTGTCCCAGCTGGGGGCGTCACTGGGCTACCCGCTGGTGGCCATCCACGTGCCGAAGACCGTGGACAACGACCTGCCCGTCACCGACACCTGCCCCGGGTTCGGCTCGGTCGCCAAGTACGTGGCGGTGTCCACGCTCGAGGCCGCTCTGGACGTCCGCTCCATGTCACGGACCTCGACCAAGGTCTTCATCCTGGAGGTCATGGGCCGTCACGCCGGGTGGATCGCGGCGGCCGCCGGCCTGGCGGGCAGCAAGGCGGGCGATCCACCGCACATCATCCTGTTCCCGGAGATCCCGTTCGACAAGGCCGCCTTCCTGGCGCGCGTGGCCGGGTCGGTGCGGAAGTACGACTACTGCGTGATCGTGGTCAGCGAGGGCGCCAGGTACGCCGACGGGCGCTTCCTGGCGGACGCCGGCACCGTGGACGCCTTCGGCCACAAGCAGCTCGGCGGCGTGGCCACGGTGATCGCCGCCATGGTCAGGGACGAGCTCAAGCTGAAGTACCACTACGCCATCGCCGACTACCTGCAGCGCTCCGCCCGCCACATCGCCTCCCGCGTCGACGTGGACCAGGCCTACGCGGTGGGCAAGGCCGCCGTGGAGCTGGCCCTGAAGGGCGAGAATGCCGTCATGCCGACCATCGTGCGGCGCTCGGACAAGCCCTACCGCTGGAGCATCGGCAAGGCATCCCTGGCCGACGTGGCCAACCGGGAGAAGATGATGCCCCGGTCCTACATAACCCGGGACGGCTTCGGGATCACCGCCGCGGCCCGCCGGTACCTGGCCCCGCTGATCCAGGGCGAGGCCTACCCGCCCTACCGGGCGGGCCTGCCGGCCTACGGCGCCCTCAAGCTGCTGCCGGTAAAGAAAAAACTGCGGCCGCGTTGAGTTGGCCCGCAGGAGCGGCTTCAGCCGCGACCCCCTCCCGCGAGAATCGAGTCCGCGAGTCTCGAGCGGGAGGGGGTCGCGGCT
>JAEUQA010000070.1 GCA_016789845.1 Chromatiales bacterium | reverse complement strand
GTTCAGCGCGGCGCACAGCTGGGTAATGCCCTTCAGCAGGCGGGGTCCCGGCACGCTCATCAGGTCCGGGTCGAGCACGTGGAGCCGGTTGCGGCTGACCGCCGTCAGGCCCGTCCAGGATCGCCAGGCATCGAGCGGCGTGCCGGACTCCGGGCTACCGGGCCCGCGGGTGAAGTCGTTCGCCACGATCGCGTCCGGCGCCGCCGACACCACGGACTCCACGCTGACGACGGCGGTCAATCCCGGGAGGTCGGCATAGATGTTCTCCCCGCCGCACAGCTCGATCGCCTCGCCGATGAAGTGTTCGCGGGTTACCGTGATGAGCGGTTGCGGGGCGATCTGGTAGAACACGCGTCCGGGGTGGGATCCGGCATAGCGCGACTGGAGGGCCGCCAGGCCGTCCCGCCAGGCTGCCGCCGCCTGCCGCGCTTCCGGTTCCGTCCCCGCGAGCCGGCCGATGGCTTCGATCTGGTCACCCACGTCGGCGAGCCGCCTTGGCTCCAGCTCGACCACCCGGTAACCCAGGCTCCGCAATCGGTCCAGCGCCGCCGGGGAGTTGCCGCTGGGCCAGCCAAGGACCAGATCGGGCCTGAGCGCCGCCAGGGCCTCCAGGTCGATGCGGAACGCGTCGCCCACTCGGGGCAGGGCGCGGGCGGCCTCCGGGTGGTTGCTGAACTCCACCACGCCCGCCAGGCGCGGGCCGGCGCCGGCGGCGTAGGCCAGCTCGGCCAGGTGCGGGGCCAGGGCGACGATCCGTTGGGCGGGCTCGGCTGTGGCGGCGGGAGGTGGGGCGTCGCCGGCGCAGGAGGTGAGCAGCAGTGCATTCGCCAGCAGGGTCGCGGCTAAAGCCGCTCCTGCGGGTGGCCAAGGCCCGTCACGTGAGCCAGTCATAGAGCGTCAGGACGGCGATCACGGGACACCAGATCATCCACAGCGTCCGCATCACCAGGGAACGCGCGCCCCGGATCCGGTCCAGCGCCTCCACGGTGTCGGCCACATCGAGCGCACCGCGCCCTGACGCCGCGACGCCGACGCGCGCGACGATCTCCACGGTGCCTTCCGGGAACGGCAGGTGCGCCTCCCGGCCGCTGTTCCGCCAGCTCTCCACGGCATCCTCGAAGTTGCCCGCGAGGACGTAGCCCAGCGCCAGCAGCCGGGCGGGAATCCAGGCCAGGAGCCCGTGCAGGGTGCGCACGGCCTCCATCGTCGCCGTGGCGTCTTCCTCCCCGGCCTTCACCTCGGTCCGGTGGCGCAGCAGGTCCAGCAGCCGGAAGGCCCAGGCCCCGGTCGGCCCCAGCACCAGGAACCAGAACACCACGCCGAAGATCCGGTTATTGGCCTGGACGTAGATCGCCCGCTCCACCGCCTCGTTGCGTTCCGCCAGCAGCGGTGGCGGCAGCTTCTCCAGCAGCTCCTCCGCCACGCGCTGCTGGCCGGCCACGTCGCCGGATTCCAGCGCGTCGCCATAGTCCTCGACCTCGTCGTCCATGTCCCGGGGACCCAGGGAGAACAGGAGAACGACCACGGCAAAGAGGAAGTAGGGAATCTGGAGCAGCTCGTCCCGAAGGGCGACGGACAGCAGCGCCACCGGCGCGACCAGCAACGCCGACAGCAGGGCCGTCAGGGCCAGGGCGGACCAGCGCCGGTTCCTGCCGCCGCCGGTTGCCCGCAGGCGGCGCAGGTGGGCATCGAACAACGGATCGAGCCACCGGAACTCACGCAGGTGGAACAGGTGGGTCAGCACCCGCTCCAGGGCCAGCCCGAGCAGCAACGCGAGGAAATTCATGCCGCTAGTTTACGGCTTCCTGGCGGGCCGGCGACCGACACGCGGCACGAGCAGCGCGCGCAGCCGGGGCCAGTCGAAGGCCGGGCCCGGGTCCGTCTTCCGCCCGGGCGCCACGTCGCTGTGGCCCACGATGGGAGCAGTGGCAAGCGACGGCACGCCCCGACGCAACAGCCGGATCACTGTCGCCAGCCGCCGGTACTGGGCGCCCGTGTAGGGCTGGTCGTCGGTGCCCTCCAGCTCGATCCCCACGGAGAAGTCGTTGCACTGCTGGCGCCCCCGGTAGCCGGACCTGCCCGCGTGCCAGGCGCGCCGGTGCAGGGGCACGTACTGCACCACTTCGCCCGTGCGGCGGATCAGCAGGTGGCTGGACACCCTGAGGCCGGCGATGTCCCGGAAGTAGTCATGCCCGGCCGGATCGAGGGCGTTGGTGAACAGGTGATCGATGTGCGGCCCGCCGAACTGGCCGGGCGGCAATGAGATGCCGTGGATCACGATGAGTTCGGGCGCCATGCCACCGGGGCGGTCGTCGCAGTTGGGCGACGGCAATTGACGCGCGCCGCGGACCAGGCCATTGCCAGGCTCGAGGCTGAGGCGGCGCGGTCGGGTCGTGGCCCGCTTCCGCGTCGTCGCCCTCGCCGGTGCTCTCATAGGTAATATCCGCCCATGCAACGTCCACGGATCTACACGCCTGAAGCCCTGCACACCGGGACCACCCGGCCGCTGCCCGGGCCCGCGGCGGTCCACATCGCGCGGGTGCTGCGGCTTTCTGCGGGGGATCCTATCACCCTGTTCGACGGCACCGGCACGGACTACGACGCAGTGCTCAAGGTCGTGGCCCGCGGCGGCGTGTCGGTCGAGGTGGGCACAGGCCGCCCGGTGGAGCGCGAGTCGCCGCTGGCCGTCACCCTCCTCCAGGGCGTGAGCCGGGGACCCCGCATGGACACGGTCGTGCAGAAGGCGACCGAGCTTGGCGTGTGGAGGATCCAGCCCGTGCTCGCCGGCCGGAGCGTCGTGCGCCTGGACGCCGAGCGGGGCGAGGCGCGGCGGGCCCACTGGCAGCGCATCGTCATCAGCGCCTGCGAGCAGTGCGGACGCTCCATGTTGCCGGAAGTCCTCCCCGCGCGGTCACTGGACGAGGCGCTCGCGACCCTTGCCCCCGGCACGGTAGGGCTCACACTGGATCCCGGCGGCGAGAGCGGGCTCGACCGGCTGCTCGGCGCCGCGAGCCGGATGGCGCTGGCCATCGGGCCGGAGGGCGGCTTCACCGAAGAGGAGATCCGGATGCTCACGCGGGCCGGTTTCCGGGGCCTGCGACTGGGTCCGCGGATCCTGCGGACGGAAACGGCGCCGCTGGCGGCACTCGCCATCCTGCAGTACGCGTGGGGGGATCTGGGCTCCTAGAAGCCGCTTCAGCCGCGACCGGAGAAATGGGGACAGATCTATTTTCCT
>JAEUQA010000011.1 GCA_016789845.1 Chromatiales bacterium | reverse complement strand
CGGCGAGAATCGAGTCCGCGAGTCTCTCGACGGCAGGGCCTCCCGCCATCGCCCGCCCGGGAGGCACCACGGATCCGCGCCGGGGTCGCGGCGGTCGCCGCTCCTACGGTGGGGCGGAGTCGTCGGGGTAGAGCGGCAGGGTCTGGAGCACGCTTCCGGCCGGGAGATCGCCGGTGCCCTCGGGCACGATGGCCCAGCAGTTCGCCCTGAGCAGCGGTGCAATCTTGAAGGATTCCTGGCCGGGCAGGAGGCGCACGTGGCGGCGTCCGGCCGCGTCCACGTCGGCGAGTGCCTTGGCGAAGAAGCGGAGGTTGCCGCGGCCGCGCACGGGCTCGAGTGTTTCGGCTGGACCGGGACGCTCGGGCGCCAGGCCCTGCAGGGCGCGCAGCGCGGGGGTCACGAAGAAGCGCATGCCGACCGCCACCGCCAGGGGATTGCCCGGCAGGCCGAACAGCAGGGCGCCGCCGGGCAGCCGGGCGTGGAGCACCGGCTTGCCGGGCCGGATGGCCACCTTGTGGAACACGATCTCGCCGCCGATCTCCCGGACGGCAGCCGGCAGCAGGTCGAGTCGGCCGGCGGAGACGCCGCCGGTCGTCAGGACCAGGTCGGCGGTGCGGGCCAGCAGCTGCAGCCGGTCCCGCAGTTCGGTGGCGTCATCGGCGGCGGTCGTGGTGGTGACGACCCCCGCGCCGAGGAGGGGCAGCAGGGCCCGCAGGTAGGGCCCGTTGGCGTCCCGGATCCGGCCGGGAGCCAGGTTCGCGCCCTGGTGTTCCAGTTCGCCGCCCGTCGTGAGCACGGCGACGCGTGGCCGCGCCGCGACGCTGACCTCGTCGACGCCGCAGGCGGCGAGGGCCATCAGGTGATGAGGCGCGAGCCGGATGCCGGCGGCCACGACCGTGGAGCCGAGCAGGAAATCCTCGCCGGGGAAGCGCACGTTCTGGCCCGGCTGCAGGGGCGCCGAGATCATCACCGAAGGTGGCTGGCCATCGGTCGCTCCCACCCGCGTGACCCGCTCCACTGGCACGACGGCGTCGAGCGTGGCCGGGACCGGGGCACCCGTCAGGATCTCCCAGGCCTGGTCACCGGCTCCCCCGGGGCCGGGGGTGCAGGGGGCCGCGCTGCCGGCCGCGATCAGTCCCGCTACCGGCAGGTGAACGGGGTTGGCGGGGGAGGCGGTGCTGGTGGCGGAGGCCCGCAGCACGTAGCCGTCCATGGCCGCGTTGGCGAAGCCTGGCACCGTCAGGCGCGCGCTGATGGCGCTGCCCGTGACCTCACCGGCGGCTGCCGCGAGGGGCACGGTGCGTCGCGCCAGCGGCGCGATCCCGGTCCGCAGCAGTTCCAGCGCTTCCTCGTAGGAGATCACTCGGGTATCTTGCCAGACGCAGCGGCGCGGGCCGCGCGCGGTGACAAATATCAACCGCGCGACGGCGGCCCGCCGATGCGCCGCGGACTCATTCGCTTTCAGGATTCTGCCCGGTGACGGGCGACCGGGACCAGCACGTGCAAATCACCGCCAGCAGGCGCGTTGTACTCCACGGCCTCGCGGCGACGGCCGCGCTCAGCACGCGTTACGGATCTGTCGCCGCGGCGACCGCGGACGCGGGCGCCGCGGCGCCGGCGTATCGCCGCTTCGAGGACGTCCTCAGGAACAAGTGGACCTGGGACCGGGTGGCCCACGGCACCCACGGCACCAACTGCGCCGGCACCTGTGCCTTCAACGTCTACATCCGCAAGGGCATCGTCTGGCGGGAGGAGCAGCAGGGCATGTACGGCGCCTCGGGCGCCGACGTGCCGGACTACGGGCCCCGGGGCTGCCAGAAGGGCCTGCGGCACGCCCGGTACATGTACGGGCCGCAACGCATCCTGTATCCCATGAAGCGCGTCGGCGGGCGGGGCAGCGGGCGCTGGGAGCGCGTCTCCTGGGAAGACGCCACCAATGCCATCGCCGACAAGTTCCTGGACCTCGCCACCACTGCGGGCCCGGAGTGCATCAGCTACGGCAGCGGCACCCAGATGTCGGTAAAGCTCGCCTCGTCCGCCAGCCTGTCCCGCTTCGCCAACATCACCGGCGTGACGGTGCCGGAGTTCTACTCCGGCGTTGGCGACCTGCCGACCGGCGTCTACATGACGCTCGGGCAGGTCTACACCGGGGACACCATGGCAGCGGTGTTCAAGTCCCGTTGCTGCCTCGTGTGGATGAGCAATCCGGCGGTCACGCGGATCCCGGACGCGCACTTCTTCTGGGAGGCGAAGTACAACGGCACGAAGGTCATCGCCATCTCGCCGGAGTTCACGCCGACGGCGCTGCATTCGAATCACTGGGTGAACGTCAGGCCAGGCACCGACACGGCGCTCGCGATGGCAATGGTCGACGTCATCCTGGAGGAGAAGCTCTACGACGTCCCGTACATCAGCGAGCAGACCGACATGCCGTTCCTGGTGCGCCTCGACACGCGGGAATTCCTGCGGGAGGAGCACCTCGGCATCATTGGCAAGCTGGCCGTCCGGGAGAACGTCTACTACCTGTGGGACGAGGCCACCGGTGCGATGGTCCGGGCGCCCGGCACCGGGCTCGCCGAGAAGCCCGTGGGGCGGGACCGCCGCCGGTTCGAGACGCTGGACCTGGGTGCGATCAGGCCCGCCCTCGAGGGCCGGTGGAAGGTCAGGACGCTCGATGGCGAGGTGGAGGTCACCACCGTATTCGAGCTGCTGAAGCAGCGCGCCGCCCGGCACCGTCCGGAGGCGATGGCCGGCGTGACCGGCGTGAGCGCCGCGGTGATCCGCAAGACCGCCCGCATGTTCGCCACGGCGAAGCCGGCCATGATCTATACCGGTTACGCGGCCTGCAAATGGCAGCACGGCGACCTGCTGCAGCGGGCCATGCTGCTGATGCTGTCGCTGACCGGCAACGTGGGCATCGAGGGCGGCGGCATCCAGTTTGGCAACGCGCCGCGGGTTCGCGGGATCGGCGGCTTTGCCGCCGCAGGCATCGGCCCGGCCCTGCGCATGATCTCCGGCACGACGTGGGACTACGACCACGCCAACCTGAAGGAGCTGAACCGCAGGATGTACGGCGACGAGCTCGCCGACACCTACGACCGGTACTACAAGGAGAGCATCCGGGAAGACTGGTTTCCCGATTACAGCGGCGCCGGCTGGCGCATGGCCTTCTTCGCGGGCGAGAACGGCGCCAACTGGCGGGCTGGCTCGAGGCAGTGGCGGAAGGAAGGCTTCGACAGGCTCGAGATGATCGTGGTCCTGGCCCCGGACATGGGCGTGACGGCCCACAATGCCGACTACATCCTGCCGATCGCCCATCACTACGAGCGCGCGGATCTCATGCTCCAGTCGCGCATCCCTTATATCCAGGTGCTCGATATCGCGGTGCCACCGCTCGGCGAGTCCGTGGACGACTGGGAGGCCAACCGCCGTCTCGCGGCGGCCATCTCCCGTCGCGCGAAGGAGCGCGGCCTGTCGGCCGTGCACGACGAGGTGGATGGCCGGTCCGTGCGCCGCGACTACGCCCGCACCCACGACTACTACACGATGGACGGCCGCATAAAGAGCGTGAAGGACGTGGCCCAGTTCATCATCAACACCACCCCGGGCATTCCAAAGGTCTCCTTCGCCGAGCTGGCGGCCAGGGGCATCATCCGCGTGGATCACTCCGGCTCGTCTGCCTGGGAGCACGAGGAGTCGCCCTACCACCACGAGATCGTGGAGAGCGTGCGGGAGAAGAAGCCCTACGAGACGTTCACGGGCCGGCAGCAGTTCTACGTCGACCACGAATGGTTCATCCGGTTCGACGAGGCCCTGCCGGCCCATCGCGCGCCGCTGGAGAACCAGGGTTTCCCGCTCCGGATGCTCATGGGCCACGCCCGCCACAGCATCCACAGCATGTGGCGCGACGATCCGCTGTTGCTCTCCCTGCAGCGGGGCGAGCCCGACGTGTACGTCAACCCGCAGGATGCCGCGGCCCGGGGCGTCGCCGACGGGGACCTCATCCGCATCTTCAATCCGGCGGGTGAGTTCTTCGCCCAGGCCCACGTGAGCTCCGGCATGCAGCCGGGGATGATCTTCTCCTACCACGGCTGGGACCCCATGCAGTACCGCACCGGCGAGAACTTCAGCGCCGTGGTCTGCACGGCGGGCCTCATCAAGCCGACCACCATGGCGGGGGACTACGGCCACCTGGGTTACCGGCCCCTGGCCTACGCGCCAAACCAGACCTACCGGGACTTCACCTGCGACTTCGCCAGGGCGGATCCGGACACCGGCCGGCGGACGGTGGCGGCATGACCGGGCGCAGCGTGACGGGCCGGCAGGTCGCGGAGACCGCTGCGCTCCGCTGCCTGTGCTACGCCGCCTGCTCGGAACTGCTGGCGTCCCCCCACGAGGTGGACCCGCGCCCGGCGCTTCGCGAGCGCATCGGCCTCGGCGAGGCGGTGCCCCACGCCCGGGCGCTGGACCCGCTGCTGGCCGAGGTCAGCGGTGCGGAGCTCGCCCGCTTGCGCGCGGAATACAGCGGCCTCTTCGAGGTGGGCAGCCAGGGTCCGCCGGCGCCGATCCGCGAGGACCTGCAGACCGGCCAGCGCGCCGGCACCCGGGAGGAAGTGGTCCGGTTCTACGACTATTTCGGCTACACCCTCGACGACAAGTTTGCCTGGCAGCCTGATCACCTGTCCGTCGAACTCGAGTTCATGCATTACCTCTGCTACCGGGAGGCCCAGGCCGCGGACGAGGCGGATGCCCTGTCGTTCCAGCTGGCCCAGGCCGACTTCTCGGGCCGCCACCTGGCCAGTTGGGTGCCCCAGCTCGCCGCCAACGTGGACCAGATCGCCGCCGGCTCCCTCTATGCCCGCGTCGTCGCCGCGGTCCAGGAGTTCATCGCCACCGACCACGACTGGCAACTCGGCACGATCGTGGATGCAGGAGCGGCTTCAGGCGCGACCCCGGTCCGGCCCGAATCGAGTCCGCGAGTCTCGGGCCGGACCGGGGTCGCGCCTGAAGCCGCTCCTGCAGACGGGGGCGACGAGCCATGACCGGTCGCCAGATCGCGATGGTCATCGACCTGAACAAGTGCATCGGCTGCCAGGCCTGCACGGCCGCCTGCAAGTCCCTGTGGACGGACGAACCGGGGCAGGAATACATGCTCTGGAACAACGTCGAGACCAGGCCCGGCCGGGGCTACCCGAAGGCGTGGGAGGCCAAGGGCGCGAAGTCCGGCTGGAAGAACGGCAGGCTGCAGCTTGGCGACCTCCATCCCCAGGAGGACTTCGGCCACCCCGTGACGCTGAACGTGGAGGAGATCTACTTCCAGGGCGCCGGCGGCCACCTGGAGCCCGACAGGCCCCTGGCCTATGGCTCCAACTGGGACGAGGACACGAGTTCCGGCGACTACCCGAACAACTACCACTTCTACCTGCCGCGCCTCTGCAACCACTGCACGAAGCCGGCCTGCCTCGAGGCCTGCCCGGTGCGGGCCATCTACAAGCGCGAGCAGGACGGCATCGTGCTGGTGGACCAGGACAAGTGCCAGGGCTTCCGCCAGTGCAACAGGGCCTGCCCCTACGACAAGGTCTACTTCAACTTCGTGACGGGCAAGTCGCAGAAGTGCATCTTCTGCTTCCCGCGGGTGGAGCAGGGCGTGGCACCCGCCTGCGCCCGCCAGTGCCCGGGCCGGCTGCGCTTCGTGGGCTACCTGGAGGACCAGGATGGCCCCATCGCGAAACTCGTCTACGAGTGGCAGGTGGCCCTGCCGCTGCACCCGGAGTTCGGCACGGGACCCAACGTGTATTACGTCCCGCCCATGCTGCCGAGCCGCTTCGACGAGGACGGCGACTTCGACGACAGCGAGCCCCGGGTGCCGATGGAATACCTCCGGTACCTGTTCGGCCCCGGGGTCGACCAGGCGCTGATCACCCTCCAGGGCGAGATGGAGAAGAAGCAGGAGGGCAAGCCCTCCCAGCTGATGGACCTGCTGATCGCCCGGGAGTGGAAGTCGCTGTTCAACATACCTGACGTGCGGGTGTACTGATCATGAGGAATGCTGCCATCGTCGCCGGCCTGTTCACCTTCACCCTCGCCACGGCCGCGCTGGCGGAGGAGGACGAGAAGTTCGCCCAGCACTGCGTCGCCTGCCACGGCACCGGGCTGGAGGGCGTCGAGGGCCTGGGTGTGAGCCTCGCCGACTCGGCGTTCGTCGGCAGGAAGACCGTCGGCGAGCTGGTGGCCTTCCTGAAGGTCGGCCGGATGCCCGGCGATCCGGAATCCGTGGCCGGGCGGCCCATGCCGGGCTTCGGCTGGCTGACCGAGGCCGAACTGACGGAGATCGCGACGTATCTCAAGAGCAGGCATGGCCCCTGACGACTGGACCGTCGTGTTCGAGACCCGCCGGCGCTGGGAGTGCCAGGAGCAGGCGCTCGTCCTCGATGCCCTCGGCATTCCCCACCTGGTTGCCGATGGGCCCGGCGATGCGGCCCTGCTGCTGGTGCCTGCCGGGCAGGCGGGACGGGCCCGGCAGGAGCTCCGGCTGTATGCGGCTGAGAACCGGCGGAGCCCGCCGAAGCCGGGCCTGACGCTCCACGGTCATGGCCTGCCCGGCGTGGCGGTCTACGTCCTCGTGCTCATCGCCGCCTTCCTGGTGCAGGGGCGGGTGGCTTACGGCGTGGACTGGCTCGAGGCGGGCAGCCTCGACGGGGCCGCGGTCCGTGACGGCGAGTGGTGGCGAGTGATCACGGCCCTGACACTCCATGGCGATGCCGGGCACCTGGTCGCCAACCTGGTCTTCGGCGCCTTCTTTGGCGCCTTCGCCGGCCAGTACCTGGGCTCCGGCGTGGCCTGGGCCACGATCCTGCTGGCGGCCGGGGCCGGTAACGGCCTCGACCTGTTCCTGTTGCCCGCCACGCACCGTGCCATCGGCGCCTCGACCGCCGTCTTTGCGGCGCTGGGCCTGATCGCCGCGCTGATGTGGCGCGCCGAGTCCCGCCGGGCGTCGAGCTGGGCGCGGCGCTACGCACCCCTGATCGGCGCCGTCGTGCTGCTCGCCTACATCGGCACCGGCGACGCGCAGACCGACGCGGTGGCCCACCTCACGGGGTTCATCGCGGGGATCTTCGCGGGCGCCAGCTACGACGTGCGCCGGCCGCGCTGGCTGCAGTCAGCGGCGGTCCAGGTAACCGCGGGACTCGCCACGCTGGCCCTTCTGGCCGCCTGCTGGTGGCTGGCCCTTGGTGCCTGGCGCGCCGGCTTGGCCTGATCCGGCCCACTCGCTATCCTGCCCCGGCACCAGGGGGAATCAGCATGCAGACCCAGAACCCGGCCCACGCGGCCGCCGAGCCGTGGCCGAGGCCCGGCGTTGCCTGGTACGCCGTCGTCATTCTCGTCATTGCGTTCATCTTCTCGTTCATCGACCGGATCATCATCGCGATGCTGGTCGAGCCCCTGAAGCAGGACCTGGGTCTCACCGACACCCAGCTTGGCCTGCTCCAGGGCCTGGCCTTCGCCGTGTTCTACGCCACCGTGGGCCTGCCCATCGGCCGCTGGGCAGACCGCTACAGCCGGCGCGCCATCATCGGCTGGGGCATTTTCCTCTGGAGCATCATGACGGCCGTCTGCGGCCTGGCCCGGAATTTCTGGGAGCTGTTCCTGGCCCGCGTGGGCGTCGGCGTGGGCGAGGCCGCGCTGTCGCCAGCCGCCTACTCGATGATTGCGGACTACTTTCCCCGGGAGAAGCTCGGCCGCGCGCTCGGCGTCTACCAGTCTGGCGCCTTCTTCGGCGCCGGCCTGTCATTCCTCGTGGGTGGGCTGGTGATCCAGGCGGTGGGGAAGGCGGGACCGATGTCGCTCCCGGTGCTGGGCGACGTGAAGGCCTGGCAGCTGGTGTTCTTCGCCGTCGGCCTGCCCGGCGTGCTGGTGGCCCTGCTGATGCTGACCGTGCGGGAACCGGTCCGGCGCGGGAAGCTGGTTGCCGGTGGCGCCGGCCTGCCCCTCGGCGACGTCGTCCGCTATGCCGTCCAGCGCTGGCGGGTGTTCGTCCTGCACTTCATCGGCTTTGCCCTGCTGGCCGTCCCGATCACCACCATCATCACGTGGGCCTTCGTCTACTTCACGCGGGTGCTCGCTTTCACGCCTCCCCAGGCGGCGCTGCGCCTCGGCGGCCTGCTGGTGATCCTGTCGCCGCTCGGTGTCTACACCGGCGGCTGGCTCGCGGACTTCTTCCAGCGGCGGGGCTACCGGGATGCCACGCTCCGGGTGGCGCTCTTCGCGGCCGCGGGACTGCTGCCCTTGAGCGCGGTGTCCGCGTTCGTCACGGACCCGGACCTGGTCATCCCGCTCTTCGGTCCGCTGATCTTCTTTGCCAGCCTGTCCATGGCGCTGGCGCCGGCGGCGCTCCAGGTCGTCACGCCCAACCAGATGCGGGGCCAGGTGTCGGCCGTCTGGATGCTCGTGCTGAACCTGGTCACGGCGGGCGTGGGCCCGTCCGCGGTGGGAGCGATCACCGACCACGTGTTCGGCGATCCCCTGGCCGTGGGCAAGTCCATCGCGCTCGTGAACTGCCTGAGCGTGCCCCTGGCCGCACTGGCGCTCTGGGCGGCGCTGGCCCCCTTCCGGAAGGCGGCTGGCGAGCAGGCTGGCGCTGGCTAGCACTTTTGCATTACATTGCCGCGCTCTGCGTCGCTAACCGCGAAGGGATCGGGGGGTCCAATGCGATTTGAAATCTGCGTTCCGGCACTGGCTGGATTGGTCATCCTGTCCGGCGCGGGTGGTGCTGCCGTCGCCCAGGTGCAGGAGTCTGCGGACGACGAAATCATCGTCACGGCGCGCAAGCGGGAGGAGACGCTGCGGGACGTCCCGATCTCGATCGCCACGCTCACGTCCGAGCAACTCCAGGGGCGCGGCCTCAACAGCGACTACGACATCGCGAATTTCACCGTCGGGTTCCGCACGCTCGCCCAGACCGGCCGCGATATCGACCGTCCCACGATCCGCGGCATGAGCGCGCCCGCCAGCCGCGGGGAGGCGAATGCCTCGTACTTCATCGATGGCACCTTCGTCTCGGGGAGCATCTCCACGGCCACGACGAGCGCCGTCGAGCGGGTGGAGGTCCTGCGCGGTCCCCAGTCCGCGCAGTTTGGCCGCGCCACGTTCTCCGGCGCCGTCAACTACGTCACCCGCAAGCCCACCGAGACACTGCAGGGGCAGGTCAATACCCGGGCCGGAACCAGCGACGACTACAACCTGGGCGGCTGGGCCAGTGGCCCGCTGATCGAGGACCAGCTGTTCTTCGTCGTGTCCGGAAACTGGAGCAAGTATGGCGGCCAGTGGAACAACCAGCTCGAGCAGGGGCAGGCGAGTTACGAAAAGGACACAACCCTCCCGTTTCGCCAGTTCCTTCTCGATCCGCCCCAGGACGCGGACCACAGCAGGCTGGGCGCCGAGGAGACGACCGACGCGCTGGCCAAGCTGGTCTGGCGGCCGGCCGAAGGGGCCGAGGTCAGCCTGAAGTACGGCTATACCAAAGGCGAGGACACGCACTTTGCCAGCCTGATCGCACCGGAACTGAACTGCTACCTGCCGGTGCCCGGCACCGAGGATGAGCCCTGGTACGCCACCAGCACCGGCTGGTACTGCGGGGAATTCCGGGCGGAAGGCAAGGTGAACCGCATCAACCTGCCGGATTTCAAACAGGGCGTCACCTTCATCCGGGCCAACGAATTTCCGAATCCCGCGGACTACACGGTGCCACCGACCGAGCCGGGGACCTTCCGGGAGCAGCACCGGGTACTGCTCGAGTACGTGCAGGACGTCTCGGGATTCACCGTCACGTCACGCGGCTCGTGGAGCAGCGACGACTTCCAGCAGGTCTTCGACCTGGACCACACGGAGAACCGGTCGGTCTGGGGCCTGTTTCACTTCGACAACCAGCGCGACATCGAGGACTACTCGGCGGAACTCCGCCTGGACACGCCCGGCGACCTGCCGGTGCGCGGCGCCCTTGGCGTCTACTGGTACGACCAGGACCGGGAGAACCGGCAGAGGAGCTTCGTGGGTCCCGGCGTGGTCTTCGGTGCGCCCGACGTCACCACGGCCTTCCCGCCCTCGAACTTCATTGACGTGAGTAACCAGGCGGTATACGGCAGCATCGAGTGGGACGTCGCGGAGCGCTGGACGCTCACCCTGGAGGGCCGCTACGCGGAGGATTCGAAGGACCTCAGTGGCGGGGCGCTCACCGGCCCGGACCTGCCCGCTTCCGTGGGCCTCGACTTCGACAGTTTCACCCCCCGGGCCACCGTGCGCTTCAAGCCTGCTGAATACCTGACCCTCTACGTGCTGGCCGCCAAGGGCAACAAGCCCGGCGACTTCAACGTTGAGTTCTTCCGCTCCGGGATTGATTCCAGCGCCGTGCGGGCCGGCCTCGACGGCTGCGTGCCGCCGCCGGAACCCCAGCGTCCCGTGGTCATCCCCTGCCTCCCCGAGCCGCTCGCCATCGTCAAGGAAGAAGAGCAGTGGACCTACGAGCTGGGCGCCAAGGCGACCTGGCTCGACGGCCGCCTCTCCACGAACCTCGCCCTCTACCACATCGACTGGAAGAACCAGGGCCTGTTCACGCGGGCCGGCATCCTGCAGACGAGCGGCACCTACCTGGAAACCACCATTCTCCGCAATGCCGGCGAGTCGAAGGTGGACGGCCTGGAGCTGGAGACGAGCCTGCGGGTGACGGACAACTTCTCTGTCACGGCCAACTACGGCTACACGGATTCCCGCTACACGGAGGGCACGGACTCCATCCTGGCGGAGCTCACGGGTGACGGGAACATCTCCGGCAAGAAGGCGCCCAACGTGCCGGAGCACACGCTCATCCTCGGCGGCTTCGTCACCGCACCCCTCAGTCCCGGCGCCGAGGCCTTCGTGAACGTGGACTATGCGTACAGCACGAAGCGCTACACCCAGGCCAACAACTTCTCCTGGCTGGGCGACGACCTCACGGTGAACCTGCGCGCCGGCGTCCAGACGGATTCCTGGACCGTCACGGCCTATGTGCGGAACCTGACCGACGACGACACGCCCCTCGCATCGCTGGACTTCGTGAATTTCGGCACCGTGGACGTGAACTACGACGTCAACTTCTACGGCAACATTCCCGCCAACGCGGGGCCGAATGACGACCGGGACCCGCGCATCTTCTCGCTCAGCCCGAAGCGGGGCAGGGACTGGGGCCTCGAGGTGCAGTACCGCTTCTAGCCCGTGGCGATGGCCCGGATCGCTGCCAGCTGCTCGGGGCCCGGGTCCCAGCTGCCGGCGGCGACGTTCTGGGCCAGCTGATCCGGCCGGGTGACCCCCGCGATCACGCTCGTCACGGCGGGCTGGGCCGCCAGCCAGCCTATCGCCAGGTCGAGCACCGTCCGGCCCCGGCGCTCACCGTATCCGGCCAGCTTCTCCACGATCGCGTAGCGCGCCTCGGACGCGAAGCTGCCGCCGCCCCGCCACCTGGCGAAACGCGAGCCTTCGGGCAACGGCTGGCCCTTGCGGTACTTGCCGGAGAGCAGGCCGCTCTCCAGAGGGAAGTAGGGCAGGATGCCGACGCCGTTGGCCAGGCACACGGGCACCAGATCCTGCTCGATGTCCCGGGTCAGCAGGCTGTAGCGGTTCTGGGCGGAGACGAACCGCGCGACACTCAGCCGGCCACTGGCTTCAAGAGCGGCGGTGAGCTGCGCGCCGACGTAGTTGGAGCAGCCGATGTGGCGGACCTTGCCCTGGCGGACGAGGGCATCCAGGGCCGTCAATGTCTCCTCCACGGGCGTGCCCGTGTCCGGGAAGTGATGCTGGTAGAGGTCGATGTAGTCGGTGCCAAGCGCCGTCAGGCTGGCCTCGACCGCCTTCATGATGTAGTCCGCCGAGCCGCCGCCAGGGGCGGCACCACCGCCGCCGCCGAGCTTCGCGCCGAACTTGGTGGCAATGATGGCCGACTGGCGGCGGGCTCCCAGGGCCTTGCCCAGCATCGCCTCGGCCCGGTTCAGGGTGCCGCCGTAGATGTCGGCCACGTCGAACAAGTTCACGCCCAGGTCGAACGCCATGGCGACGATCGCGTCGGTGGCCGACTGGTCGCACATGGAGCCGAAGTTCATGCACCCGACGCCGATGGCCGAGACGCGGAGGTCGGACGACCCCAGGTTGCGCAGTTTCATCAGGCGAGCCGCTGGCCCCTGGCACGCAGTTCGCCAATCTCCGCGTGAGTCGCCGCCGACGCCGGTGCCGCGATCATGCCGGCGAGCGCATCCACCAGGTTGCTGACATAGAGCACGGGCAGGGTGTGGTGGTGGATCAGTCCGGCGGCAACGCCATTCAGCCTCTCGCGGTCCGCCAGGGCGTTCACGGCGAGCACCCACGTCAGCCCAAAGCGCGGGCCGAAGATCTCGTCCGGCACGTCGGGCAGCGCCGTTCGCAGGGCGTAATAGACCTGGCCGATGCTTTCGCCGAACTGGCTCCGCCACAGCTTCAGCAGGTCCATCGTCGGGTGGCTCAGGAGCTGGGAGAGGAACTGGATGCAGTAGTGGCCGCCTTCGGCACCCTCGATTTCCTCGACCATCGGGTAGACCAGCACGCCGATCATGGTACTGACGGGCCGGGGCCCGGCAGCAGGGGGGAGCGCCTCCAGCATGGCATTCCGCCGGTTGTTGAGGCGCTCCAGGCGGTACTCACAGATGGCGTTGATCAATGACTCCTTGGAGCCGAAGTGATAATGGGAGGCCGATGAATTGCGCTGACCGGCCTCCGCATTGATCTGCCGGAGCGACACGTTGTCGATCCCCTGCTGCGCGAACAGTCGTTCTCCTGCCAGGATCAGTTGTTCCCGCGTGCGGGTGCTGGTCGGCGTGAGCTTGGTCCGGGCCTTCTGCATGTCGCTGTCTCCCCCACGAAGACATCGTCGGCACGTCTGAAAAAAAAAGAGGCTACCAGTAGTGCGTCCAGCGTGAACGCTCCTGGAAGAACCGGAAGGCGTCCCGCTTGTCCTTGGGAATATAGTCGATATAGCCCCCCGGCGCGTAGCGCTCCTGGTACTGGTCCAGGACGGGCTTGTAGAGGCTGAGGTGCAGGTCGGGGATCCGGTGCCGGGCGCGGAACTCGGCCATCGGGAGGCGGGCCAGGATCTTGGTTTCGAAGGCGCCCGCCTTGCACAGTTCGACGCCACGCGGCGCAAAGATCGCGGAGCGGCCGGGGCCGCCGAAGTTGGTGTCCTCGAAGAAGCCCGGGTTGCGCCCGTGGGTGCTGACCGAGTTGTTGGCGATCATGGTGTAGAGGCTGTTGTGGTACGAGGTCAGCCGCATGTCGTCGAACTCGAAGCCGCCGGTGGCCACCCGGCAGATGATCTCGGCGCCCTTGAATGCCATGCAGCGGAACAGTTCCGGCTCGAACTGGACGGCGGACATGGCGATGTTGCCGATGTCCGTGCGCTCCACGGGGATCACGGCATCCATGCCGTACATCTCCACAAAGCGGTCGTAGACGTCGTAGATCACCGACGTGTACTGCTCGGAGCCCGGGAACATGCCGCGAACGTTGCGCTGCTTCCAGTGCTGCACCACGGTGCCATCGGGCTTCACCATCACCATCAGGTGCAGGATGTGGCCCGGCCAGTTCTTCGGGTCCTTCGCGTAGGTGCCGAAGACGATGTAGCAGTTGTACTTCTTCGCGCGCTTGGCCACTTCCTCGGTCTCGGGGCCGGGGATCTCCAGCGAGATGTCGTAGTGCTGCTCCCGGGTCCACTCGGAGAAGCCGGTGATCGGGAACTCGTGGAACAGCAGCAGGTCGCTGCGGCCGCCGTAGCCCTGGGCAATGTCGATGCATTCGAGGAAGTAGTCGAGATTGCGCTTCAGGTCGGGGCCGGGATTCGAGCCGCTGACCCCCTGGACCCGGGTCTGGACCACGGCCGCCGTAATGGCGTCCTGGCGGAGGGCGACGGTGGGGTAGGTCCCGTCGGGGCGGACCATGGGTTCGATCGGGCTCTTGGTCGGACTATTCATGAAGGTTGGTTCTCTGGCCTGGCTGTGTTGGAGTTATGATGTGGTCATGATGTTAATACAACTTGCCGCCCGGCTCATCCCCGCCGACCGGTTGTCCCCGTGAGCCTGGCAGCCCGACCCGCCGGGAGGGCCCGGGAACCGGTGGACAACTCCCTGCGGAGCCCCCGCTACATCCAGGTTTACGCGGCCATCCGGGACTGGATCTACCAGGGAACCTACAAGCCCGGCCAGCGGCTGCCCACCGAGAGCGAGCTGTGCGACCTCTTCGGCGTGTCCCGGATCACCACGCGCAAGGCCGTGGACATGCTGGTGGACGAGGAACTGGTGGTCCGCCAGCCCGGCCGGGGAACCTTCGTCGTGGAGGACCTGGCCGACGCCCCGGTGGTGGGCGACATGGAGCAGCTGCTGCGCAAGGTCGAGCGGCTGGGCAAGAATACCCGGGTTGCCCGGGCCGAGGTCCAGGAGCAGGTGGCCGACGCCGAGACGCGCAAGGACCTGCGCCTGGCCGACGGGGCCCGGGTGCAGCGCGCCTCCCACGTGCGGTTGCTGGACAAGGAACCGATCGGCTACGTGGTGACCTACATCCCCGCGGACCTGGACGTGCGCTTCGACCTCAACGAGCTGAACGAGAGCCCGATGCTGACCCTGCTCGAGCGCAAGGGCGTCGACATTGCCTCCTGCGACCAGGTGATCACGGCCACGCTGGCCGACGGCCGCCTCGCGGGCCTGCTCAACACCACGGTGGGCGCGCCGCTGGTGCACCTCCGGCTGATGGTGTTCGACAGCCGCCGCCGGCCCGTGGAGCGGCTCGTGGCCTGGTACCGGGCCGAGCACTATCACCATCACGTCCATCTGACGAGAAAGAGCCGGTGATGTTCTCCCGGCGTGCCGGTGCGGGTGCAGGAGCGGCTTCAGCCGCGACCATCCTTGCCGTCTTTCTGGCCTTCGCGATGCCGGTCGCGGCTGAAGCCGCTCCTGCCGCGAAAACCTTGAACCGCGGCACTGCCGCGGAACCCAACAGCCTCGATCCCCACATTGCCCAGGGCAATACCGCCGGCGCGGTGCTCTACGACCTGAACGTGGGCCTGACCACGCTGGATGCCCGGAGCCGGGTCATTCCGGGCGCGGCGGAGTCCTGGACCATCAGCCCGGACGGGCTCACCTACACCTTCAAGCTGCGGCCAGGCCTGAAGTGGTCGGACGGCTCGCCGCTGACCAGCGAGGACTTCGCCTGGTCGGCGCGGCGCCTCGTCACGCCCGCCACGGCGGCCCGGTTTGCGTCCTTCTATTACCCGGTGAAGAACGCCCGGGCGATCGTCCGAGGGCAACTGCCGCCGGACTCACTGGGCGTCGAGGCGCCGGACCCGCGCACGGTCATCTACCGCCTCGAGGCGCCGGCTGCCTACTTCCTGGAGAACCTGGCCTCGAACGTGGGGGCGCCCGTGCCCCGGCAGCAGGTCGAGAAGTTCGGCCGGCAGTGGACCCGCCCGGGGCAGATGCTGACGAATGGCCCCTACCGGCTCGCCGAGGTCGTGCCCCAGTCGTACATCGCGCTGGAGAAGAACCCGAATTTCTACGCCGCCGGCGAGGTGGAGCTGGAGCGGGTGGTCTACTACCCGACGCAGAATGCGGACACCAGCCTGCGCCGCTACCTGGCGGGTGAGCTGGACCTGGTGTTCAACTTTCCCGGCGCGGAAGTGGAGAAGCTCCTCAGGGAGCGGCCGAAGGAGGTGAAGATCTCGCCGTCCCTGTCCGTCAATTACCTCGTCATGAACCTGTCGAAGCCGCCGTTCAGCGACGCCCGGGTTCGCCGCGCGCTGTCCCTCGCCCTCGACCGGGAGGGGATCGTGAACAAGTTCCTGGGCGCGGGCTACCGGCCGGCCTGGTCGATCACGCCGCCGACCGTGGCCGGGTACCAGGCGCCCGTGGCACCCGCGTCGAAGCAGCAGGCCGGCGCCCGCCTGGCCGAGGCCCGGAAGCTGCTGGCCGAGGCGGGCTACGGGCCCGGCAAGCCGGTGCAGTTCGAGATCCGCTACGAGAGCCAGGAGGAGAACCGGCGCATCGTCGTGGCGATGGCCGCCATGTGGCGGGCCATTGGCGTCGAGGCCCGGCCCGTCGCCAGCGACCTCAATGGCCTGAACAAGGACGCGCGCACGGGCAGCTTCGAGATGCTCCGCTACACCTGGTTTGCGCCCAACGACGACCCTTACAGCTTCCTGGGGCTGATGGAGACGGGCACCACCGGTAATTACTCGAAGTTCAGCAATCCGGCCTACGACGCCGCGCTCAGGAAGGCCAATGCCACGCTGGACAACAAGGTGCGGCTGAAACTGCTGGCCGACGCCGAGGCGATGCTGTTCAGGGACGAACCGGTGATCCCGGTCTTCTATTACGGCCGGCGTTACCTGGTGAAGCCGTATGTAAAGGGTTTCGAGCCCAACCAGCGGGCGGTGAATCCCAGCCGGTACCTCTCGGTCAGGCGCTAGTAGAAGAAGAGGTGCCGGACCTTGGTTATGTTAGTTGTTGCGGCCGCAACAACTAACAAAGCCAAGGTCCCGCACCTTTTCCTCGGGTGCCGAACTTGCCGCGGCACTGGTCGATGAGGCGCTGGATCCCGGGGTGGCGGACGCGCTTCCCGAGGGTGAGGGCATACAGGCGATCCACCAGCCCGGGCACGACGCCCACTGGAACGAGCGCGTAGCGTTGTCGCGCTTCCCGGGCGAGCACCATCCGGATGGGCACCACCCCGTGACCTCGCGCGGCAAAGCCCTTCATCATCGGCACGTCGTCGAACTCGCCGACGATCCGCGGCCTGAGCCCTTCCCGGGCGAACCAGGCGGCGAGGCCTTCCCGGAGCGGGCTGCCTGGTGATGGCAGAAGCATGGGCGCCCCATCGAGGCTGTGGGGGAAGTCGCCCCGGTAGCGCTGGGCGACGCGCGCCGTCGCGAAGAGAGCGACCCGTGTTTCGCCGACGAGGTGCGAGTGAATGGGGCCGGCCGCTGCGCCGGCCGGCAGCCGGTCGGCGATCGCGACGTGCAGGTGGCCGGTGACCAGCGCCCGGCACGCGGCGTCCAGGCCGGCGACACTCAGTTCGACGCGCGTCGTGGCCTCGCGCTCGAGGGCCGGTCGCAGCGCCTCGTAGAGCAATGAGCGGGGCACTGAAGCCAGCATTCCCACGCGCAGCCGGTTGGTGCGCTGCTCCGTGGCCGCCTCAAGCAGCTCCGTACCCAGGCGGAAGATCTGGTCGCAGTAGCTGCGCACCACCTCGGCCTGGGGCGTGAGGCGCATGCCGCGAGGACGCCGGATCAGCAGGCGCATGCCGAGCATCTGCTCCAGCGCGCGCATCTGGGAGCTCAGCGTGGAATGGCGAATGCCGAGCCTGCGGCTTGCGCCGACCAGGCTGCCCTCCTGGGCAACGACCCAGAAGTGATAGAGGTGGTTGAAGTTCGGTTGCGTCGTCACGTTGCCATTCTATCGACACCTGCTGTCAGTTGAATGGACTATGACCGAAATCTGGCCGCGATTACCCTGCTGGCTCACTCGCGCGGATGGTAATGCCGGACTCAAAACCATGGCTGTGGATGCTTTTTCGGTTCGCGACTGCGCCCTGGTCGCCATAGCCACCGGGCTCCGGGCACGGTCGCTCCGGGAGTTTCGCGACGCCCTCCAGCGGGTGCCCCAGGAATCCGTGTACTACCACTTCTGGGGCCGCCTGCTGCGGCCGCGGTTCGACGACACGGAGTTCCACAACGACTTTGCCACCTGGGCCCGGTACAGCCTGCACGACGAGAGGCTGTCCGAGCGCCTGGCCGTCATCGATCCCGCGGATTTCTCGGACATCGAGGCCCTGAGGGCGGATGTGCTTGAGGTCGTGGAGCAGTGCCTCGACGAAACCGACAACCTGCTCGCGCGCCGGGACCGGCAGTTTCACTTCCGACGGTGCCAGACGGTGGTCTTCGATACGGGAGTCCGGCTGCAGGAGCCCGCGGCCCTTGCCCAGGCTATCCCCGCCATGTCCCTGGGCAGCATCTACTACCACGTCATCGATGCGCGACGCCGGGAGCCAGTGCGCACGGACGACTTCCGCATCTGGCTCGGCCAGTTCGGCGGCAGCTTCGAGTCCCTCGCAGAGAAGTTCGCGGCCGTGGACCCGTATTTCGCGAACCTCGCCTCACTTCGCGTCGAGCTGTCGGCCATCGTCACCGACCACTTCAGTGGCGCGCGGGAATGAGCGGCATGCTCGGGGAGTACGCCCGCGTCGCCGGGGCCGACGTGATCCGGCAGTTGCGGTTGCTGGCGGAACCGATGCGCGGGCTGCGTGTGGTGCACGTGAACTCCACACGGCTTGGCGGCGGGGTTGCCGAGATCCTCGCGAAGCTGGTGCCCCTGACGAGCGAGCTCGGCCTGGAGGCGAGCTGGGAAGTCGTCGAGGGCTCGCCCGGGTTCTACCAGTGCACGAAGCTCTTCCACAATGCACTGCAGGGCCAGCAAGCGCATGTGCCGGCGAGCCTCATTGCTGAGTATGAGCGCGTCAGCGAGGTGAACGCGGAGCGGTTGCGGGTGGCGCTCGACACCGCGGACGTCGTCTTCATACACGATCCCCAGCCGGCCGCGCTGCTGCGCCACTTTCCCCGCAGGCGTGGCAAGTGGATCTGGCGCTGCCACATCGACGCGAGCCATCCACACCGTCCCGTGTGGGCCTACCTTCGCTCGCTGGTGGGCCCGTATGACGCGAGCGTCTTCTCCCTTGCCGACTTTGCACAGATGCTGCCGCACCCGTCCTATCTGATTCCGCCGAGCATCGATCCGCTCTCGGCGAAGAACGCGGAGCTGTCCGCGGAGCAGGTCGCGGCGTGCTGTGCGCGGTTTGGCATCGACCGGATGCGCCCCCTGGTCGTCCAGGTCTCCCGCTTCGACCGCTTCAAGGATCCCGTCGGCGTGGTGGCAGCCTTCCGCCTGGCGAGGTCCTTCATCCCCGGGCTTCAGCTCGTGCTCGCCGGGGGCGGCGCGGCGGACGATCCGGAGGGCGAGGCCGTGCTGCGCGAGGTCGAGGCGGCCGCCGAGGGCGACCCGGACATCCACGTGCTGCTCCTGCCGGCGGACGCCGACGAGGTGATCAACGCCCTGCAGCGGGCGGCCGACGTCGTGATGCAGAAGTCCCTGAAGGAAGGCTTTGGCCTGACCGTCACCGAGGCGCTGTGGAAGTCGAAGCCGGTGATCGGCGGCAATACGGGCGGCATCCGCCTGCAGGTCGTCGATCACCAGACCGGGTTCCTCGTGAGCTCGCCGGAGGGCGCGGCGCTCCGCCTGCGCCACCTGCTCCATGATCGCCGGCGGAGTGCGGAGATGGGCCGCGCCGGGCGGGAGCACGTGCACCAGAACTTCCTGATCACCCGGCAACTCCGGGAGTACCTGACGCTGATGCTCGGCCTGGTGCGTGGCGCGGCCGACCGCATCGACCTGGGCTGAGCGGGGCTGGTCGCCGTGAACGAGCAGGAGCACATGGACCGCCTGGCCGAATTCGACCGGCAGGTGGGGAGCGCCGGCCGTTTCGTCGTCATGCTCGACTATGACGGCACCCTGGCGCCGTTTTCGCCGGACCTGGGCAACGTCGCGCCCTACGAGGGCGTCTCCGAGTGCCTGAATGCCCTGCTCGAGGCCGACGGTACGAGGGTGGTGGTCGTCACGGGGCGCTTCCTCAAGGAAGCCCCCCCCGCTCTGGGGACGCGCCGCAGTCCGGAAATCTGGGGCTCCCACGGCCGGGAGCGGTTGTTGCCGGACGGGGACTACGCCGTGACCGGCATCGACGCGGCCGCGCTCCGGGCGCTGACGGTCGCGGATGGCTGGTCACCGCTGGTCGAGGCGGCCGGTGGCCGCAGCGAGGCCAAGCCGGGGTCCCTCGCGTTCCACTGGCGTGGGGCGGATCCGGGCCAGGTGGCCACCATCCGCCGGATCGTGACTGAGGGCTTCCATCGGGATGCGCTCGTGGGCGTGCTCGAGCTCCACGGCTTCGACGGGGGCCTCGAGCTGCGCGCGCCTGGCCGGGGCAAGGGCGATGTGGTCCGGACGATCCTCCTGGAGACGGCGGGGGACGTCCCGGTGGCGTACCTGGGCGACGACCTCACCGACGAGGACGCCTTCGCGGCGCTGAAGGGACGGGGGCTTGGCATCCTGGTCCGGCCCGAACACCGGAACACGGGCGCGGACCTCTGGATCCGGCCGCCCGGGGAACTGGTCGCGGTGCTCCGACGCTGGGCCGGGCTGCGGGATCCCCGGGGATGAACGCCACGCTGGACTTCGCGGTGCTCGGCAATAGCGTCGGGCACTGGCTCGCGGCCGCCGCGTTGGCGGCCGCCTGCGCGGTGGTCCTGGCCGTTGCCCTGCGGGTGGTTCGGGTCCGGGTGACCGCGTGGGCGGCAAGCACGGCCGGCAGGCTGGACGACGCGGTGGCGCACCTGCTCAACGCGACGCAGCCCTGGTTCGTCGCCGCGGTCGCGCTGCTGGCCGGTGCCCAGGCCCTGGCCCTGACCCCGGCCGGGAGCAGCCTGCTGGCGCGGGCCCTGGCGCTGGCGGTGATCCTGCAGGCGGGCGTCTGGCTCAATGCCGGCATCCGGGGCTGGCTCGAGGGGTACGTCGCCCATCGTCGCCAGGCGGACGCCACCTCGGCGACGACCGCCACCATCCTCGGGTTCGTGGCCCGGGTGGTGCTCTGGTCGCTCGTCCTGCTGATGGTCCTCGACAACCTGGGGTTCGACGTCACCGCGCTGGTGGCTAGCCTCGGCATTGGGGGCATCGCCGTAGCCCTGGCCACGCAGAACATCCTGGGGGACGTCTTCGCGTCGCTCGCCATCGCACTCGACAAGCCGGTCGTCATTGGCGATTTCGTCATCCTCGGCGAGGTGATGGGGACCGTCGAGCGGGTGGGGTTGAAGACCACCCACCTGCGCAGCCTGTCCGGCGAGCTCATCGTGCTGCCGAACAGTGACCTTCTGTCGAGCCGCATCCGCAACTACAAGCGGATGTTCGAGCGGCGGGTGCTGTTCAAGTTCGGCGTGACCTACCAGACGCCGCCCGGGACCCTGCAGCGGATTCCCGGGATCGTGCGGGATCTCGTCGAGGGCCAGGCGCTGGCCCGCTTTGACCGGGCGCATTTCGCGACGTTCGGCGACTCGGCCCTCGAGTTCGAGGTCGTCTACTTCGTCCGTGACCCCGACTACAACAGGTACATGGACGTCCAGCAGCAGATCAACTTCGGGCTGATCGCGGCGCTGGACGAGGCCGGCGTCGAGTTCGCGTATCCGACGCGAACCATCCACATCGCCACGTCTGCGGCGGCGCCATGACGGAAGCCACTCCCCGCGGCAGGCTGGTCGTGGTCTCGAATCGCCTGCCGCTGAAGGTCGAGACGAATCGCGCGGGCGCCTGCGGGGTGTCGCCCGCGAGCGGCGGGCTCGTCACGGCCCTCGGTCCCGTGATGCGCCAGCGCGGCGGCGTGTGGATTGGCTGGCCGGGCATCGGCGTGCCGGACCAGCGGCTGGCTGCCGAGTTCCGGGCCGCGGGGCTCCGGGAGGGCTACGACTTTCACCCGGTTTACCTCGACGATACCGAACGGACATCGTTCTACAACGGCTTCTCCAACGAGATCATCTGGCCGCTCTTCCACGACCTGCAGTCCCTGTGCAACTTCGACCCCGCCTACTGGCGCACGTACAACGCCGTCAATGACCGGTATGCCGACGCCATTGCCGAAAAGGCCATTGCGTCCGACTTCGTCTGGGTCCACGACTACCAGTTGATAGGCGTTGGCGCGCGGGTGCGCAAAAAGAGTCCCGAGAGCTCGCTCGGCTTCTTCCTGCACATCCCGTTTCCGGCGCCGGACATCTTCGCCAAGCTCCCCTGGCGGCAGGAGGTCCTGCGCACGCTGCTGGCCTATGACCTCCTCGGCTTCCAGACGCGGCGTGATCGCCGGAACTTCGTCGACTGTGTGCGCGAGCTGTTGCCCGGCGCCGACGTGACCGGTCGCGGGCAGCCGCTCGTGCGCCTGCGCCTCGACGGCTGCGAGGCGCGCGCCGGCACGTTCCCGATTGGCATCGATTACAACGATTTCTACCGGCGGGCCTCGGCGCCCGCCGTGATCGGGCTGGCGGAGACACTGCGCGATCAGCTGCACAACCGGCAGCTGATCCTGGGGCTCGACCGGCTGGATTACACGAAGGGGATACCGGAACGTCTCCTGGCCTTTGGCAGCGCGCTGGAGCGGTATCCGGACCTTCGCGAGAGGGTCACGCTGATCCAGGTGGTCGTGCCCAGCCGCGCGGACATTCCCCGCTATCAGGAGCTCAAGGCGCGGATCGAGAATCTTGTCGGGCAGATCAACGGCCGCTTCACCAGGCCCGGCGGCTGGGTGCCGATCCACTACGTGTTCCGGGCGCTCACGCAGGACGAGCTGTTGTCCTACTACCGCGCCGCGCAGATCGCCCTCATCACGCCCCTGAAGGACGGGATGAACCTGGTGGCCAAGGAGTACTGCGCCGCCAGCCCCGACGAGGACTGCGTGCTGATCCTTTCGGAATTCGCCGGGGCAGCGGCCGAGTTGAGCGGTGGCGCACTGACGGTGAATCCCTACGACATAGACGCCGTTGCCGGTGCGATTCACGCGGCCTTCGTCATGCCGCCGGCCGAGCGCCGCGCGCGGATGCGCCGGCTGCGCCGCTGCGTCCGGCGCCACGACGTCTACGCGTGGGTGGATTCGTTCATTCAGGCCGCGGCGAAGAATGAAACGGTGCCGGACCTTGGTTTTGTCAGTTGTTACGATCTCAAGAGCTAATAAAACTAAGGTCCGGCACCTTCTGCCCATGGCGGCGAATCGATGAGCAGGACCTGGAACCGGCCTGTGCCTTCGCGCAGCTGTTTGGCGTCCGCGTACTCGGCCGAGTTCCAGAAGCGGAGGGCGGCTTCCCGGCTCGGCCACTCGGACACCAGGGCGCTCGGGCTCCCGGCCCAGCCGCCCTCGACGAACAGCCCACCGGATCCGCGAAGCACGTAGCGACCACCATAGCGGGCAACGAGTTCCGGGACCACCCGGGCATACCCAGCCAGGAACCGCTCCCGGTCCGTGAGGTCGGCAATCACGATCATGTAGCAGCGCATGTCGGCCATGGCGAAAAAGGTACCGGACACTTAGTTATTTTTACTTAGTTGTTGCGATCGCAACAACTAAGTAAAAATAACTAAGTGTCCGGTACCTTTTCAGGTTTCCTGCCAGCGGTGACAGGCGACGCCGTGGCCGGGTGCGGCCTCGCTGAGGGGTGGCATCTGGGTGATGCAGACCGGCACGGCCAGCGGGCAGCGGGTGCGGAAGACGCAGCCGCTGGGCGGGTCCAGGGGCGAGGGCAGCTCGCCGTCCAGGACCAGTGAGCGCTCGGCGGGGGGGCGGTCAGGATCCGGCACCGGGACGGCGCTGATCAGGGCCTGGCTGTAGGGGTGGCGGGGCGCGCCGAAGAATTCTTCCCGGCCGCCGGTTTCCATGACGCGGCCCAGGTACATCACCAGCACCCGGTGGCTCATGTAGCGCACGATGGACAGGTCGTGGCTGATGAACAGCAGTGCGATCCCGGTGTCGCGCTGGAGGTCTCGCAGCAGGTTGCAGATCTGGGCCTGGATCGACACGTCCAGCGAGCTCACCGGCTCGTCGCAGACGATCACCTTCGGCTCCGAGATCATCGCCCGGGCGATGCTGATGCGCTGGCACTGGCCGCCGCTGAACTCGTTCGGGTAGCGGTTGCGCATCTCGGGGCGGAGGCCGACCCGCTCCAGCATGGCGTCCACGCGGCGCCGGCGGTCGTCCCGGGCCAGCGCCGGGTAATGCACCTCCAGCGGCTCGGCCACGATCTCGCCGATGGTCATGCGCGGGTTCAGGCTGGAAAGCGGGTCCTGGAAGATGATCTGCAGGTCCTTGCGGCAGCGCTTGATCGCTTCCGCTGGCAGCGCGCACAGGTCCTGGCCTTCCCACAGCACCCGGCCCGCGGCCGGCTTGACCAGCTGCAGGACGCCCTTGCCCAGGGACGACTTGCCGCAGCCCGTCTCGCCGACGACGCCCAGCGTCTCCCCGGCGCGGAGCTCGAAGCTCACGTCGTCGACGGCCTTCAGCGTGAGCGGCCGGCGGCGGAAGAGCCCGCCGGCGGGCAACGAGTAGTGCACCGACAGGTGCTCGACGGTGAGCAGGGCGGTCATGCGGGCAGGTGGCACGCGCGGGAGTGATCGGGACCGACCGCCCGCAGCCGGGGTCGCTCAGTCGTGCAGTCGTCCTGCGTGTGCAGGCAACGGCTGGCAAAGGGGCAGCCCGCCGGCAGGTTCTCCAGGTCCGGCGGCTGGCCCGGGATCACGGGCAGGTCCTTGCCGGGGTCGATGATGAGGCTTGGCATGGAACGCAGCAGGGCCTGCGTGTAGGGGTGCGCTGGCCGGCGGAAGATGTCCCGCACCGGCCCGAGCTCCACGGCGCGGCCGGCGTACATGATGAGCACCCGGTCGCAGAGTCCGGCCACCACGCCAAGATCGTGGGTGATGAGGACCAGCGAGGTACCGGTATGGTTCTTCAGGCCGTTGAGCAGGCGCAGCACCTGGGCCTGCACCGTGACGTCCAGCGCCGTCGTGGGCTCGTCGGCGATCAGCACCTCCGGGCGGCAGAGCGTCGCCATGGCGATCATCACCCGCTGGCGCATGCCGCCGGACATCTCGAAGGGATAGGCGGAGAACCGCTGTTCGGGGTCCGCGATGCGCACGACCTCGAGCGCCTCGATGACCCGTGCCCGCGCATTCCGCCGGGACAGGCCCTGGTGCCGCATCAGCACCTCGGACATCTGGTCGCCGATGCGCATGGTCGGCGTCAGGCCGGACAGCGCATCCTGGAAGATCATCGCCAGCCGGTTGCCCCGCAGGCCGTCGAGGGTGGAGCGGGGCGCGTTCAGGAGTTCGGTGCCGCGGTAGCGGATGCTGCCGGTCGCCGTCCCGTTGTGGGCCAGCAGCCCGAACATGGCGAGGAAGGTCTGGCTCTTGCCGGAGCCCGACTCGCCGACCACACCCAGGCACTCGCCCGCGTTCAGGTTGAAGTCCAGGTCGCTGACGGCGGTGACTGCACCGCCATCGGTCCTGAAGCGGACATTCAGCTGCTGGCACTCGATGACCGGGGTCATGCGCGGGCGTTCCCCCTAGCGATCACGGGGATCGAGCGCGTCACGCAGCCCGTCCCCGATGAAGTTGAAGCAGAACATCGTCACGGCCAGGAACGTGGCCGGGAAGAAGATGAGCCAGGGCGCGCTGTCCAGCTGGCCGGCACCCTGGGAGATCAGGAGGCCCCAGCTGGTCAGGGGCTCCTGGACGCCGAGGCCGAGGAACGACAGGTAGCTCTCCACGATGATGTTCGTCGGGATCAGCAGCGTGACGTAGACGATCACCGGCCCGAGCACGTTGGGGATGATGTAGCGCCGGAGGATCGCTCCCTGGGACAGCCCGATGGCCACGGCGGACTCGACGTATTCCTTGGCCTTCACGGTGAGCGTCTGGCCCCGCACGATCCGTGACATGGTCAGCCACTCGACCGCACCGATGGCGACGAACACCAGGAAGATGTTCCGGCCGAAGACCGTTACCAGGATGATGATGAAGAAGATCAGCGGCAGCGAGTACAGCACGTCCACGAAGCGCATCATGAAGCCGTCGGTGCGGCCACCCACGAAGCCCGCCACCGCGCCGTAGGTCACGCCGATCACGAGGGCGACCACGGTGGTCAGCAGGCCGATCGTGAGGGAGATGCGGCCGCCGTAGAACGTGCGGACCAGCAGGTCCCTGCCGTTCGCGTCCGTGCCGAACCAGTGCCAGTCGGCCAGGCCGGGCGGGGTCATGATGCTCTCCCAGGAGGCGTCCTCGATGCCGTGGGGCCAGAACATCGGCACGAAGATGGAGGTGAGGGCAATCAGCGCGAGGATCACGATGCTGCCCATGGCCGCCCGGTTGCGCCGGAAGCGGCGGCCTGCCTGGCGCCACAGGGAACGCGACACGTCGCCGCGGGCCGCCTGGGCCAGGGCCTCCGAGCCGAGCAGGTCCGGTCGGGCGCTCATCGGTAGGATTTCCTCACCCGCGGGTCGAGGGCGGCGTAGGCCAGGTCCGACAGCAGGTTGAACAGGATGATGAAGGTTGCATAGATGATGACGACGCCCATCACCAGCGGATAGTCCCGGTTCAGCGCACCCTGGACGAAGTAGCGCCCGACACCGGGCAGGTTGAAGATCAGCTCGACGATCAGCGAGCCCGTCATGATCCCCGCGAGCGCTGGCCCGAGATACCCGACCAGCGGCACCAGCGCCGAGGGCAGCACGTGGCGGAACACGACGGTGGACTCCTTCAGGCCCCGCGAGCGGGCAGTCCGCACGAAGTTCGAGCGGAGTACCTCCAGCATCCCGCCCCGCATGAGCCGCGCGATGACCGCGATCTGGGGCAGGGCGAGCGCCACCACGGGCAACACCAGGTTGGGCAGCGCGCCGTCGTTCCAGCCGGCGACGGGCAGCAGCTTGAGGTAGAGCCCGAAGAACAGCGCGAGGATCGGCGCGCTGACGAAGGCGGGCAGCGCGATGCCCGTCATCGCGAGGCCCATCAGGGTGTGATCGAGCAGGCTGTTCTGGCGCAGCGCCGCGATGATCCCGCCGAGGCCGCCCAGCAGCAGGGCGACGAGCTTGGCGAGGAGGCCCAGCGTGATGCTCACCGGCAGGCCGATGGCGATGAGCTCCGTGACGGTGAAGTCCTTGTAGACCAGCGACGGGCCGAAGTTGCCCCGCACCGCCCGGGAGAGGAACAGCCAGTACTGGGTGAGCAGCGGCTTGTCCAGGTCGTAGGCGGCGCGGATGTTCTCCAGCACCTCCGGCTCCAGGTCGGCCTCCGCATCGAAGGGCCCGCCCGGCGCGGCCCGCATCAGGAAGAAGGCCGCCGTGACGATCACGAAGAGGGTCGGGATCGCGATGCCCAGCCGGCGCAGCGTGTAGTTCAGCATGGGCCTAGCCTACCTTGTCGCCGGGCAGGGGCGAGGCCTTGAGCCGCCGCCCCACCTGTGTCGCGATGGCGAAGGCCGGCAGCATGGCCAGGCTGCCGAGCAGGAAGGGCGCGTTGGCGCCCAGCTGGCCGTACAGCGTGCCGGCGCCCGCCTGGCCGACGAAGCGCGCCATCGCGCTGGACGACTGGTAGACCCCGAGCACCGCGCCGCGTTCCGCCATCCCGGCCCGCTTCGAGAGCAGGCTCTGCATGCTCGTCTGGAAGAAGGCCGTGCCGAAGGAGCCAATCGTCATGGCCAGCAGGAGCGTGGGCACGCTCCAGGCCAGCGTCAGGCCCAGCCAGCCCAGCATCAGGCAGACGATGGCGCCCTTCACCAGGTTCAGCTCCCCGAAGCGTCCGGCCAGCCAGCCAATGCCGAAGAACTGCACCATCGCAATCAGGGTTCCCGTCCAGGCCAGCATCGCGCCCAGCGTGCGGGCGTTCAGGCCGTGCTCGTGGTTCGCCCAGAGCGGGAAAATGGACTCCCGCACCGCCATGAAGACCAGCACGACGGTGGCCATGATGAGCATGCGCGAGATCAGCGGCCGCCCGGCGATGCGCCCCAGTTCGCCCAGCAGGCTGGTGCCCTCGGGCCGGGGTGTGCTGGCCGGTGCCAGGTGCCGGGTCTCCGGCAGGAAGACGAAGATGGCCAGGAAGGCGCTGAAGGAGAACAGCGCCGCGGCGATCGCCGGCCGCACGAGGTTGGCATCGGCCATGGTCGTGCCGCCCGCCAGCAGTCCGCCGAGCGCGGGACCGATCGCGAAGCCGAGGCCGAAGGCGGAGGACACCCGGCCCATCGCGCCCGCCCGTTCCTCCGGCGTCGTGATGTCGGCAATGTAGGCGTAGGCCGTGGACAGGTTGGCCGACGTGGCGCCACTGAGGATGCGGGCGGCCAGCAGCAGCCACAGGGAGTCGGCGAAGCCCAGCAGCAGGTAGGCGGCACCGTGGCCGAACATGCTGGCGAGCAGTACCGGGCGCCGTCCCCGGCGGTCGCTGAGCGTTCCCCACAGGGGCATGGCCAGCGACTGGGCCAGCGGGTGGGCGGCGATGATCAGGGTGATGAGCTCGGGCCGGGCGCCGAGTCGCTCCACGTAGAACGGCACCAGGGGCGCGAGGATGCCAAAGCCCACCAGGTCGATGAAGACGACGGCGAAGAGAATGGGGATGGCGAAGCGCGGCTTCGGACCGGGCGTCATGCGGGGCGGGACCTCCTTGGGGAGGTTATCATATTGTTATAATCATATGCTGACCTGGCCCCGCGGTGCCCGGGTGCGGCTTGCGATCGACCCCCACTGGGATGGACTCTACGCGGATGGATGCGTCCCGCAGGAATGAAACCGGCATGGCCGGTGCCGTGACCCGGCGGCGAGTCCTCGGGCTGGCGGGCCAGGTGGCAACGGGTCTCTGGCTCGGTTTCGAGCTGGCGCCCGATGCCGTCGCCCAGGTTGCCGCCGCCACGCCGCCTGCCGCCCCTCCACCGCGGACCGTCTTCAACGAGCCCCAGCTCGCCGCCTGGCTGGAGATCCTGCCCGACAACACCGTGCGCGTGGCCCTGCCCGAGGCGGAGCTGGGCCAGGGCGCCTACAGCACGCTGCCCCTGATACTGGCCGACGAGCTCGGCGCCGACTGGGCCCGGGTCCAGGTGCGGCAGACCGGCGCCGACGACCGCCTCGCCAACCCGATGAAGGGCTTCCAGGCCACGGGCCGGAGCATGAGCGTGCGCGGTTACTACCCGGTGCTCCGGCGGCTCGGCGCGACGGCGCGGGAGCTCCTGTGTGGCGCGGCGGCGGCGCGCTGGCGCGTCCCGGTTGCCGAGTGCCGCGCGGAGGGCAGCCGGGTGCGCCACACGCGTTCCGGTCGCGAGGCCAAGTTTGCGGAGCTGCTCGAGGCGGCCGCCTCGCTGCCAATGCCGCTCGATCCCCGGCTCCGGTCGGCTGCCGAACTGCGGCTGATCGGCCGCGACGTGCCGCGCAAGGACATTCCGGCGAAGGTGACGGGCGCCGCCGGCTTCAGCAGCGACGTGCGCCTGCCCGGCATGCTGGTCGCGGCCATTGCCCACGCGCCGGTGTTCGGCGGCGCGCTGGCGTCGCTCGACGAGCCCGCGGCGCTCGCCGGGCCGGGCGTCCGCGCGGTGGTGCGGCTGCCCTCGGCGGTGGCCGTGGTCGCCGGCGATTTCTGGCAGGCCAGCCGGGCCCTCCTGCGCCTGCGCGCCACCTTCGCCCGGGGGCCGCACGACGTCGTCGACTCCGCCGCCCTGCGCGCGCAGCGCGAGGCGGGCCTGGGCGAGCCCGGCGTGCCGGTGAGCGACCGGGGCGACGCTGCCGCCGCCATCGCCGCCGCGGATCGCCAGCTCGAGTTCGTCTACGACGTGCCCTACCTGGCCCACGCCACCATGGAGCCCATGTGCTGCGTGGCCTGGGTGCGGGACGGCGGCTGCGAGCTCTGGGCCCCGACCCAGGGCCCGGCCCGGCTGCGGAATGAGGTGGCGAAGCAGCTGGCCATCGATCCGGGCAAGGTGCGCATCACGCGGGACTTCATCGGTGGCGGCTTCGGGCGCCGCTGGCAGCCGGACTTTGGCGTCGAGGCGGCGCTGATCTCCCGGGCCGTCCAGGCGCCGGTGAAGCTCATCTGGTCCCGGGAGGAAGACCTGCAGCACGACTTCTACCGGCCCGCGATGCTCATGCGCGTGCGCGCCGGGCTCGGCAGCAGGGGCCGCGGCGCCGCCCGGCTCGCCGGTTTCGACGTGACCCTGTCCGGCGCCCTGCTGAGCAACTGGGGCAAGCCGCCGGTGGCGGAGCCGAAGCCGGACCCGCAGCTCACCGGCGGGCTCATGACGATTCCCTACGCGCTGCCGGACTACCGCATCCGCTGGGTGCCCCGGGAGACCCACGTGCCGATCGGCGTGTGGCGCTCGGTGGCCTATTCCCACAACGTGTTTGCCGTCGAGAGCGCCCTGGACGAGATCGCGGTTGCGGCCGGCGAGGATCCGCTCCGCTTCCGGCTGGACCTGCTCCGGGACGCGCCCCGCTACCGGCGGGTGCTGGAGGCGCTTGGCAGGCAGGCGAAGTGGCGGCCGGGCGCGGTTGCCGGGAGCGGCTTCGGCCGCGGGCTGGCCCTCGCCGAGTACGCCACGTCCGTCATCGGGGTCGTGGCTGACGTGCGCCTGACGCCCGCAGGCAGGATCCGCGTCGAGCGCCTTGCCGCGACGGTCGACTGCGGCGCCGCGATCCAGCCGGACATCGTGCGCAGCCAGGTCGAGGGCGGCCTCGTCTTCGGCCTCACCGCCGCGCTCTATGGCGAGATCCGCATCGAGGGCGGGCGGGCGGCCCAGTCGAACTTCTTCGACTACCGGATGGTGACGCTCGCCGACAGTCCCGCCATCGACGTGCAGCTGTTGCCGGGCGGCGACGTTCCCGGCGGCATCGGCGAGGTCGGCACGCCGCCGGTGGCGCCTGCCGTGGCCAATGCCGTCTTCGCCGCGACCGGGCGGCGCATCCGCGATCTGCCCTTTGCCCGCCACGGGCTCGCCTGATGCGCCCGGTGCCGGCGTGCGCCGTACTCGCCCTGCTGGCGATCGCCGGCTGCACAAGGGGCGGTCCCGACGCCGGGACCGTGTTCCGGGACTGCCCGGACTGCCCCGAGCTCGTGGTGGTGCCGCCGGGCCGCTTCCGCATGGGCGCGGCGGGTGGCGAGGAGGGCCGGCCCGAGGGCCCCGTGCGCGAGGTGCGCATCCGCTCGGCCTTTGCGGCGGCCGTGACGGAGGTGACCCAGGAGCAGTTCGCCGCGTTCGTCGTGGCGACCGGGCGCGAGATGCCCGGCGGCTGCCGGGTGTGGGACGGGGCCGACTGGCAGTACCCGGCCGACGCGGGCTGGACCAACCCCGGCTATGGCCGCGTGCCTTTTTCCGATGAGCCCGTCGCCTGCGTGAGCTGGCTGGACGCCCGGGACTACGCCGCCTGGCTCGCGCAGCGCACGGGCAAGCCCTACCGCCTGCTGTCCGAGGCCGAATGGGAGTACGTGGCGCGGGCCGGCACGACGGGCGACTTCCCCTGGCCGGACGGCGATCCAGCGGCGCCCTGCGTCGCCGGTAACGTCTACGACGCGGCCGGGGTGCGCGCCAACAACTTCGACTGGGAGCCCTTTGACTGCGACGACGGCTACGGCCAGGCATCGCCCGCCGGTTCCTTCGCCGCCAACGCCTTCGGGCTGAAGGACGTGCTCGGCAACGTGTGGGAGTGGACGGCGGACTGCTACGTGGCGCCGTATCCCGCGGGTCCCGCTGACGAACGTCCCGTGCAGGCGGCCGGCGAGTGCCCCCGGCGCACGGTCCGGGGCGGCAGCTGGATCACCCGGCCCGGCCGGCAGCGCGTGAGCTTCCGCGGTCGCGACCCCGAGGATGCCCGGTTCTCCTTCTTCGGCATCCGCGTCGCGCGCGACCTGCGCTGAGGACTGAACGTGGCCTCCCGGACCCCGCGCCGCCTGTCCCGCCGCCGGACGCTGCAGCTGCTGGCGGGCGCGGCCGTGGCGCCCGTCGTCGCCGGCTGTGCGGGCGCCGGGCGACCCGATGTGCTCATCGCCGGCGCCGGCATCGCCGGCCTCTACGCCGCCTGGCTTCTCGAGGAGCAGGGCGTCCGCGTCCGGATCCTGGAGGCGAGCGGCCGCATCGGCGGGCGGCTGCTCACGCTCCGCCGGTTGCCGGGCCTGCCGGAGGCGGGTGGCCAGACCCTTGATGCCATGTATGCGCGGACCTTCGCCGCCTGCGAGCAGCTGGGGCTGAAGGTCTACCCGCGGAAGCCCTACGCCATCCCGGGCCGGGTCGTCGCGAGTCGCGGCGCGCTGATCGCGGCGGACCGCTGGCCCCGGAGCCCCTTCAACGAACTGGACGCCAGCGAGCGCGCGCTCCTGCCGGACGAACTGGTCAACCACTACCTGGATGCCCACAACCCGCTCGTCAATCTCGACGACTGGCGGCGGCCCGAATTCGCGGCCTTCGACTCGCGGTCATTGCGCGACGAGCTGTTGGCCCATGGCGCGTCGCCGGCGGCGCTGGCGTGGATGGAGAGGCTCTACGACGGCCTCGGCATCGAGCAGGTGTCGGCGCTCTTCGCCTACCGCAAGCGGCTGGTGGCGAAGTTCGGCGGCGGGCAGATGTTCCGCATCAGTGGTGGCAGCGATGGCCTTACCAGTGCCATTGCGGCCCGGTTGCGCGACGAACCGCGCCTCACGGAGGAGGTGGTGGCCATCACCCAGCGTCGCGACGGCGTGGAACTGCGCTGCGCCGACGGGGCCCGGCACACAGCCCCGCTGGCGCTCGTCTCCATCCCGTTCTCCGTGCTCCGCCACGCGCACCTGGATCCTGCGCCGCCCCCCGATCTCGGTGAGCTGATCGCCACGCTGCCCTACAACCGCATCACCCAGGTGCGCATGGCATTCCGGGAACCCTTCTGGGAGGCCGACGGGCTCCCGCCGGCGATGCTCGGTGACGGGCTGTTCGAGAAGGTCTTTGCCACGCCGGCGGAGAACGGCGAACTGCACGAGCTGACCGCCTGGCTGGACGGGCGCGGCGCGGAGCGCCTCGATGGCCTCACCGAGGCCGACATCGGCCGCGCCGTGCGCCGCGCGGTGGAGGCGGCGCGCCCCGCCGCCCGTGGCCAGCTGGAGGTGGTCAGCGTCACGTCCTGGGGCCGGCGGCGCTTCTCCCGGGGCAGCTACCACTTCTGGGCGCCCGGGCAGGTGGCGCGCCTCGGTCCGGCCATGCAGCGCCCCTGGGGCGCCGTCCACTGGATCGGCGAGCACACCGCGGAACTGCAGCAGGGCATCGAGGGCGCCATGGAATCGGCCGAGCGGGAAGTCGGCAACGTGCTCGCGCGCCTGGGCCGCGTGTAGGAGCGGCTTCAGCCGCGACCCTTCCCGCGGTGCATCCCGCGGCCATCGGCCGAAGACCCCGCCCGCTGACGTGAGTACACGTCTTTTCGCGGGCGAGGCATCGGCCACTGGCCGCTCGGCTTGATCCCGGTTGCGATGCCGGCGAGCGCGGTACGGGTGGGCGATGGCGGGAGGCCCTGCCGGCGAGAATCGAGTCCGCGAGTCTCTCGACGGCA
>JAEUQA010000063.1 GCA_016789845.1 Chromatiales bacterium | reverse complement strand
TGCCCAGATGCCAAACCCGGTGCCGTTGCTCCTACTCGCCTAACCGGGCCCGCAGCTTTGCCACGAGCCGTCTCTGGTCACCACCCGTGCGGGTGGCAATGAAAATAGTGTCGTCACCCGAGACCGTGCCCACGATCTCCGGCCAGCCGCACCGGTCCAGCGCCAGCGCCACCTGGCCTGCCGCGCCTGCCACGGTCTTCACCACGGTCTGGTAGGGGCCCGCCGTGCGGGTCTCCTCCACGAACTCGGCCAGCATGGCCAGGTCGCGGGCCGTGTCGTCGTCCTCGTTCGCCGCCACCGGCCGGTACTCCTGGTCCAGCTTGGTGATGCCCAGCTGGCGAAGGTCCCGGCTGATGCTGGACTGAGTGGCCTCTATCCCCCGTTTCCGGAGGAACCCGACGAGTTCCTCCTGCCGCGTGACGTGCTGGCGGCGCAGGATCTTGAGGATTGCCTGCTGCCGCTGCTCCCGTTGTTCGGCCGAGATGGGCACTCTCTCTCCATGCACATAAGCCAAAAGGGATGCGCATAGTATCCAGATCGACTGCGGTGTCAAGCACGGCGTTCGCGGTGTTTCAGGAGCGCCTTCAGGCGCGACCGGAATTTGGTCGCGCCTGAAGGCGCTCCTACAATGTCGCGATGGAAGAGCTGCAAAGAGCTGCCGCCGCTGGCGACGCCCAGGCCCAGTACGAACTCGCGCTCCGGCATGACAACACCGCGGGCGAGGGACGGGATCCTGCCGAGGCCGCCCGCTGGTACCGCCTGGCTGCTGACCAGGGCCATGCGGATGCCCAGTTGCACCTCGGCCTGATGTGCGATGCCGGCGATGGCGTCGAGCGGAACGAGGCAGAGGCCGTCGAGTGGTACCGGCGCGCGGCAGACCTGGGCAACGCCGACGCTCAGGTAAACCTGGGCCTCATGTACCTGAACGGCACCGGCATCGCCAGGAACGAGACGGCGGCCTTGCGCTGCTTTCGGCTGGCCGCCGACCAAGGGCATCCCAAGGGCCAGTTCAATCTCGGCGCCCTTCTGTACAACGGCGTGGCAGGCGAGCCGCCTCTGGCCGAGATTTACCGGTGGTGGACGCTGGCGGCACTCCAGGGCCACCCCCCGGCCCAGCAGAATCTGGAAGTCGTGGCGCGAAAGCTGACCCGGGAGCAGCTGGCTACTGCGCAGGCCGCGGTCGCCGATGCTATTCGTCGGTCCTACGGGAAATGACGGCCCCGGGATTCGCCGCCCGGCACGCCACCCGGCCCGAAGCGCCGCTCTATGCACTGCCAGCCGCCGTGCTCGTCCGCCAGGATCAGGGTCGTCGCCCGGGTGCCATAGTCGGTGCCGGTGACGAACGGCGTGACGCGCGCGCGGGCGCCTGGCGTGTCGGCTTCGGGCTCCGCCACTGGCATGCGCCGCCCGAGAAGGGCTAGCAGCTCCTCGGTATCCGGTCCGCTCGCGGGCGTCGGCCGCCGCAGATAACTCTCGAGCGCCTGCTGCAACCAGCCGACCTTCGGCCAGGGCTCTTCCCGCGGTGAGTTCGACAGCACGGTGATCCCACGCGCCAGGTGCCAGCGGGCGGCCAGGCTGCCGCCCGGCGTAACAAGGCCTTGGAAGCCAGCCCCGAGGGAGCCCACCAGCAGGCTGAAGCCGGCGTAGTCCCCGGCACTGGTTTCCACGGCGTCGAGGAAGGCAGCCGCGTCCCCGTCGCCCGTCAGCCAGTCGCGGACCAGCGCACCCCGGCTGCGGGTATGGCCGCTGGCCGGCGGCCGCAGGGGGTTATTCGTGACCAGGGCCAGGCGGCCGCTCCGGGTGACGCCGAGCCAGCTGCCGCCGGCCTGCAGGTCCCTGCCGCCAAACACGTGGTCCGCTTCCGGCCACCACCCGGCGGCGACGGCAGGCCGCTGATGAAACTCGTCCCGGTTCCCCAGGAGCACCAGGGGATAGCGGGGGTGGACCTGCCAGGCGACGGCGACCAGGCACATGGGGTCAGGCGCGTTCGAGCCACGCCTGGATGAGGCGGCAGGCGATGGACTCACGGGGCGGCAGCGCCACAGCGCCCGCGCGCAGTTCGTCCCGGTGCACCCACCGGGCCTCCACGAGCTCGCCGTCGTTGAAGCGGATGTCGTCGGTGAGGCCCGTGGCGTGGAAGCCGAGCATCATGGCTGCGGGAAACGGCCAGGGCTGGGAGCCGACATAAGCGCAGTCGCCGACCCGGATGTTGGTCTCCTCATGCACCTCCCGGACCACCGCGTCCTCGAGGGACTCGCCCGGCTCCACGAAGCCCGCGATGGTGGAGAAGCGCCCCGCGGGCCAGGCGGCCTGGCGGCCCAGCAGGCAACGCTCGCCCCGGTGCACCAGCACGATCACGGCGGGATCGATGCGGGGGAAGCTCTTGTGGTCGCAGCCTGAGCGGGTGCAGGCCATCACGAAGCCGCCCTCGCTGGCGCGGTTCGGGGCGCCGCAGACACCGCAGTGACGGTGGCGCTCCTGCCAGAGGATCATGGCCCGGGCGTACGCCAGCAGCGCGGCGTCGGCCTCGCTGACCTGGCCCAGGACCTCCCGCAGCCCGCGGAAGCCGCCCGCCGGCAGGGATGGGGGCGGCTCGTCACCCCGCACCTCGATGGCGAACAGCGCCTGGCCGCCCCGCCGCCCGAGGAACACGGCCGTTTCATGCCCCCCGGCGACCGGCTCCAGATCCTCCCGGCGGCAGACCACGATGCCGCCGTCCCGGAGCAGGCAGCGGGCTTGCCAGATGGGCACGAAGCGCGTGTCGGCCGCGGCGAAGGCTGCCGCGAGTTCCTCCGCCTGTTGGCGCAGGGGCGACAGGCGCTCCACGCCCGAGCCGGTGAAGGTGATGGGGCTCATGAGGTCAGGTTACGCATGATCCTTGAGTTCGCAAAACGGGCACCGTTCGTAGTCGAGGGCGTAGGCGTCCTGAACGTAGGATCCCTCGCAGAGGGCGCACCAGACCAGGCGGAGTTCGCGCCGTGACACGAGGCAGCGGTAGAGGTTCCAGGTCCATTCGAAGGTCAGCTGGGGTTCGGGGTGCAGGATCAGGTAGGCCTCGAAGGCGTCGCAGAGCCCGATGCCCAGGGTGACGCAGGGCTCGGCAACGGCGGGCAGCGCCCGGGTGTCCGGGTCGAGCCGGACGACGCCCGTCTGCACGAAGAGGCCGGCCAGCAGGCTGGCCTCGCCCTGGCGGCGCGCCGAGCCGACCAGCGGGGCGATCTGGCTCGGCGTCTTGCCCCGCCGGCGCCGGACGGCCTCCCTGCCGGGGAAGTAGCTGGCGTAGATATTGCGGATGCGGTCCTCCGTGAAGCCGGTGCAGAGCCGGATGGTCCCGGTGCGGGCCTCGTGCTCGATCATCCGGATAGCCAGCTCGAAGCGCTCCCGCTCGCCGGCATAGCGGTTGTCTGTCGCCCGCATGTTTCCCCCCTTTGTCATCAGTTTTGGTCATTTTGGAGCAAATCTGGCCACTCGCTCTATTTATTTGTTCCATTTGGACCATTTATAGTAACTGCCGGTCGCCCCCGGGGAAGCTCGCAAATGCCTGGCAAATGGCCCGATACGCAGTTCCGGCGGGAAATCCGCGACTTCAACCGGGAGTTTCTGGAGCTCGTCTGCACGGATACGCGCCCCGGCTCCGCCTTCGGCCTGCCACCCACCGTGCGCCAGCGCCTGGCACTGCTGGCCCCGGCACAACTCGAGGTCATTGCGGCAACGCCTTGCCTGCTGGCGGCCTTTGTCGTGCTGCCGCCCCGGCAGCTGCCACTGGCCGTCGCCGAGGATCCGGGTTCCGGCCCCGGCTTGCGGGTGAACCCGGCGATCGCCCCCCGGACCCCGGAGCAGGCCGGGGCTCAGGCCGAGTCCGCCCGCCTCTTCGCCGCGTCGCTGCTCACCTGGCTCTGGCACACGACCCGCCAGGACCGCCTGCTCGCGGCGCTCTGCATTGGGCCGGGACGCCTCGGCGTCGAACAGCTGGCCAGTGCCGGCTTCCGCGACCTGCAACGGGCGGCCGCGGGAGGCATGGACAGTCTCGAGGCGCGCTTCTGCCGGCATCCCCGGCTCTGGCCGGACCTGGTGCGGGCCGCCTCCCGGGCGGACGCGCAGGTGTTGATGGCGACGCAACTCTCTGTCGTGCAGCTCACCCTCATCAGCCGGCGCTGAAGGCCCGCGACCGTTGTTTCCAACCGCCCAGCAGGCACAATGCCGCGCCATGCACGCGCTCTCGGTCCACCAGCTCACCAAGGTCTATGCAAACGGGGTCCGGGCACTGGACGGCATTGACCTCACCGTCGAGACCGGGGATTTCTTCGCGCTGCTCGGACCCAACGGCGCCGGCAAGACCAGCCTGATCGGGATCGTCACGTCGCTGGTCACCAAGACCAGTGGCCGCGTGACCGTCTTCGGCAGGGACCTGGACCGGGACCTGAATGCCGTCAAGAACGCCATTGGCGTGGTTCCCCAGGAGCTGAACCTCAACCTGTGGGACAAGGCGCAGAACATCGTCGTCAACCAGGCCGGGTTCTACGGCCTCGCCCGGGACCGGGCGCGCCAGCGCGCCGAGATGTGCCTGAAGCAGCTGCAGCTCTGGGACAAGCGCAACGAGACCGCCCGCAGCCTGTCCGGCGGCATGAAGCGCCGCCTGATGATCGCCCGCGCCCTGGTCCACGAGCCCCGCCTGCTGATCCTGGACGAGCCCACCGCCGGCGTGGACATCGAGATCCGGCGCTCCATGTGGGAGTTCCTCCGGGAGCTGAACGCCGCGGGGACCACCATCATCCTCACGACCCACTACCTGGAGGAGGCGGAGAACCTCTGCCGGAACGTCGCGATCATCGATCACGGCCGGGTCATCGAGCAGGGCCCGATGACCCGCGTGCTCACCAAGCTCCAGGAGGAGGTCTTCCTGCTGACGCCGCGGGAGCCCGTGCCCGTGGCACCCCGCCTGCCGGGCTTCGAGGTCCGCCTGAACGGGCCCCAGGAACTCGAGGTGGCGCTGCCCCGGTCCCGCACCGTCAATGAGCTGTTTGCCGCGCTCTCGGCCGCCGGCATCCAGATCCTCAGCCTGCGCAACAGGTCCAATCGCCTCGAGGAGCTCTTCCTGACGCTGACGGAACGCAAGGGCGAAGCCAGTTCGCCCGGCCGCCAGCCCGAGCCGAAGGCGGGGTCCCGGTGAGCACCCGCCAGCAGGCCATTGCCCTCGCGACCCTCTGCCGGAAGGAGTACTACCGGGTCGTGCGCATCTGGGGGCAGACCATCCTGCCGCCGGTGATCAACATGGCGCTGTACTTCGTCATCTTCGGCAATCTCATCGGCCGGCGCATCGGCCAGATGGACGGCTTCGACTACAAGCAGTACATCGCCCCCGGGCTGATCATGATGGCGGTCATCACCAACGCCTACGGCAATGTCGTGTCGTCGTTCTTCTCGGCCAAGATCAATCGCCACCTGGAGGAGCTGCTGGTGGCGCCCATGTCGAACGTCACCATCGTGCTCGGCCACATGGCCGGCGGGATGATCCGCGGGGTGCTGGTGGGGCTGGCGGTTACGGCAGTGGCGCTGTTCTTCACGCCGCTGCCCTTCACCCACCCGCTGATCACGATCTCGGTCTTCCTGATGTGCGCCGCGATCTTTTCCCTCGGCGGCATGATCAACGGCATCATGGCGAAGAACTTCGATGACGTGTCCATCATCCCGTCCTTCGTCCTGCAGCCACTGATCTACCTGGGCGGCGTCTTCTACTCGATCGCGCTGCTGCCCGACGTCGCCCAGCAGGTGTCCCGCCTCAATCCCATCCTGTACCTGGTGAACGCGTTCCGGTTCGGGATGCTGGGCGTCGCCGACGTGCCGATCGGCATCGCCTACCTGATGATGACGGTATGCCTCGCCCTGCTCTTCAGTACCTGCGTCCTGATGCTGAATCGCGGTTACCGCATCAGGGAGTAGGAGCGCCCTGGGCGGGAAATGGGGACGGAAATGGGGACAGATTTATTTGACCCGGCGGCCGGGTCAAATAAATCTGTCCCCATTTCCCCTCCTACTCCACTGGTTCGTATTCCTGCACGGCGAGCGCGAGGGCGCCCGGGCCACCGTGTGCGCAGTAGGCGGGGCCGAGATCCCCGATGTGCACGGACTCCACGTTCGGAAACGCGACTTCGCAGGCCCTGCGCAGTGCCTCTGCCAGTTCCGGCGAGTTCGAGTGGGCGATGGCGAGCCGGAGCGGCGTCGTGCCGGACTTCAGCAGCCGGTCCTGGGTGGCCAGTCGCACCAGGGCGGATACCCGGTCGCTGCTCCGGCCAAGGATCCCCCGCACCTTCACTCCACTCGCGCCGTCGATGGCCAGCAGGAAACCCAGCGGCACTATTCCCGCCAGCCAGCGCCATGGCTGGGGAATGCGTCCACCGCGTACCGCATAGCTGAGATCGGGCACCGCGCCATAGGTGCGCGTCGCGGAGGCCGCCCGCTCAGTGGCCGCGATGACTTCTGCCGCGGACTTGCCTGCCCGGGCATTCTCGGCGGCGGCGAGCACGACGAGTCCCATGCCGACGGACACGTTCTTGCTGTCCACGATGGTCAGTTGTCCGGGCTTGCTGACACGGCTGGCGGCCGACTGCGCGGCCTGGAGTGTGCCGCTGAGGCGCCCGGTGAGGCTTACCGACACCACATGCTCGAAGTGGGACGACAGAAGTTCATAGGCCCGGCGGAAATCGCCGGGCGGTGGCTGGGACGTCTTGGGATGCACCGGATTCCGCGCCAGCTCGGCCCAGAAGCCGCTGGCGGACATGCCAACCTTGTCCAGATGGCTCTCGCCGCCGAAGTTCACGCGCAGGGGCACCATCTGGATGCCGAACTCGTCCCAGGTGGCGGCGGGCAGGTCCGCGCCCGAGTCCGCCACGATGGCCACGCGGCGTCCATCCGCCTTCAGGGAACGTTCCTGGCGGAGCATGTCGTCGGCTTTCTCGGCCGATACCTTGCCGTAGCGGCGCGCGATGGCGAACGCCTCGGCCGGATCGTTGACGTGCACGTGGAGCCGGGCCTTGGCGGCGCCGCCGACGACGACCACGCTGCTGCCGATCCGTGCCAGCTCGCTCCGCAGCCCGTCCCGGTCCACCCGGGCGCCCGTGACCAGGCACTCGGTGCAGAAGCGATGCTCCGGCGGGCCCACGTGACTGTAGTCGGCAGAGCTGCGGGCCGAGGGATCGCCTTCCTCCGCGACGGGGAGGGCGGGGGCCAGCCCCGGCTGCAGGGCGTCTGCCATGCCCTCGAGCAGGACCAGAAGGCCCCGGGCGCCCGCGTCTTCCACCCCGGCGTTGCGCATCGAGGCCAGGGTATTGCGCGTGGCGTCGACGGCCGTCCGGGCCCTGCCGAGCAGCGATGTCAGCAGGGTCAGGAAGTCCGAGTCCGCGGGCAGCTGGCCGGGCGCCACGGCGGCGGCGATGTCCCGCATCACCGTCAGCACCGTGCCTTCCGCGGGGTTCTGGATGGCGCTGCGGGCAAAGCCTTCGGCGGATGCCAGCGCCAGGGCCAGCTCCTCGGGCCGGACCCGCTCGTGCCCCGCCAGGAATTCGCTCAGGCCCTGGAGGTACTGGGCGAAGATCGCGCCGGAGTTGCCCCGCGCGCCGTCCAGCGCCGCGTCGGCGGCGGCGCCCAGCAGCTCGCCGGCATGCCGGGTGCTGGTGGCTGCAAGCCGCTCCCCGACGGCCGTGAAGGTCAGCGCGAGATTCGTCCCCGTATCCCCGTCGGGCACCGGATACACGTTGATGCGGTCCAGGTGCCCGCGCTCCCCAACCAGGCGGGCAATGCCGCCGAGGAGCAGCCGCTGGAAGCGGCGGCCGTCCAGGTAGGCCACGCGGAGGGGCAGGCGCTGCTTCATTTCCGGGTCAGCGTGAACCGCCGGCCCTGGCTTGACAGGATGACGCCGTCACTGGTGATGGTTTCGACCGTGGGTCCTTCGGTCAGCTGGCTGCCTTCCTTGTACTTCCGCGAATTGATCACCACGAAGCGGCCCGCCGGTGATGCGTTGTAGACGTGCAGGTCCAGGTTGAGGATGGGAATGTTGAGCGCGCCGGACCCCATGAGCTGCTCGGCGGTTGGCAGGTCATCGCCGGCCACGATGCGCGATGGCCTGGCGGGCTCCGGCACCGCCGGGGCGGCAGCCGGCGGAGCCGGCGGCGGTGCTGGTGCGAGGCTGGCCACGGGCGGCCCTTCGGCCGCTTCCACGACGACGGGGGCCGGCACCCGGCCCGGTACCGCGAATTCGCTCTCCACGTCCGGTTCCAGCAGGGGCTCGCCGAATTCGGCTTCCCGTGCGAGGGGCCGGATATCGGCAGCCGGTGGTTCCGGCGCCGGCATGACCGCCGGGGGCGGGCTCGTGACCGCCACTGGCGGTGCCACGGCCGGTGACTGCGCCACGGGGGGCCTGTCCCTGCCGAGCCACTGCACGGCGAGGAACACCGCGTTGGCTGCCAGCACGACCACCAGGATGGGCAGCCACAGGTTCCGCTTCGAGCGGCGCGCCGCGTAGCGCACGTCCGAGAGCCCCGGGGTCACCGCCCGCTGCCGCTCAGCATCGCTCTTCCGCAGGGCATCCAGGATGAAGGACATGTTTCCCTTGCTTACTGGCTGGGCCGAAGGTTGCGGGCGAGGCGCCTAGTTGGCCTGGGCCAGGCGCGGCATGTCGCCGCCGCCCAGGTCCGAGCTGATCGCCACCTGGGTGGCGTGCCCCGCCATGCCGTCGACTGGCAGGCGCCGGTCCCGCTGGTAGTCCCGGACCCGCGCGGCCAGGTTCTCGTCGAACAGGTCCGAGTCCATCGGTTCCACGGGCTTGCCCTGGATCCGGGCGAGGCTCTCCCGCAGCCAGCGCACGTCCGGGTCGCGCATGCCCGGCAGGAAGGACTTCACGCCGCTGGTGCCGGGGCGCCAGAGCAGCAGGTACTCGCCGAACCACAGCTGCTCCAGTTCGCTGTTGGCCACCCGGTATGACGAGCCGCCGATGTCGATGGCTGCCGACTGGGATCCAAGTCCGGCGAGCACCACCTGGTGCGGATTGCTGTTGCCATCCCGGAGCGTGAGGATCACCGGCCGGCCGAGGGTGCGCACCTGGTCCAGGGTGCCCCGCTGGTACAGGCAGTGGAGGCCGCGCTCCTCGGCCTGGACGCAGGGCCGCTTGGTGTCGTTCCTGAGGTCCACGTTCCAGAGCCTGAACAGGGTGCTGAAGGCGGTATCCGTGCCGGTCTGGCCGGCGTTGCGCCTGAGCAGCGGAGCCAGCTGCACGAGCGGGACCGGGCTGTCGGCCACCGCCAGTTGCGCGGCGGCCGGCTCCGGGGCCCTGGACCCGCTGCTGGCGGCGAGGCTCGGGGCTGGATTGGCGGGAGTGACGGTCGATGCGGAGCCGGGCGCCGCGTCCCGGTTGGCGCGCAGCCACTGGACGCCGGCGAAGCCCGAGGCCAGCACGATCAGCAGGCCCGTGAGGCCCAGGCCGGCGAGGGCCGCGGGGTGCGCCCACCAGGGGCGCTGCCACCAGCCGAAGCCGACCGGCGGCCTGTCGAACACCTCGGCCACCGCCTCCCGGACGAGTTCGGGGGTCACTTCCCGTTCTTCGATCGTGTAGGCACCGAGCAGGGCCCGGTCGGCGATCACGTTGATCATGCGGGGCACGCCACCGGACAGCCGGTACAGCTCACGCTTCGCGGTGCCCGAGAAGATGGGGCCGATGGCCCCGGCGACCTTCAGCCGGTGCTCGATGTACGCGGCGGTCTCGTCCCGGCTCAGTGGCTCCAGGTGGTAGCGGCCCGTGATGCGCTGGGCAAGCTGGCGCATGTCGTTGCGGGCCAGGAGTTCGCGCAGCTCGGGCTGGCCGATCAGGATGATCTGCAGGAGCTTCTGCTTGGCGGTCTCCAGGTTGGTCAGCAGCCGCACCTGCTCCAGGACCTCCACGCGCAGGTTCTGGGCTTCGTCCACGATGAGGATCGTGCGCCGGCCCTGGCTGTGGTTCCTGAGCAGGTAGACGTTGAGCGCGTCGGTGAGCGCCTTGATGCTGTTGCGCTGTTCGGGCAGCTCCAGGTGGAGCTCCTCGCAGATGGAGCTCAGGAACTCCACGCGGGACAGCTGGGAATTCAGCACCACGGCCACGTCGGCGAAGTCCGGCAGCTGCTGGAGCAGGCTGCGAACCAGCGTCGTCTTGCCCGTGCCCACTTCCCCGGTGAGCTGGATGAAGCCGCCGCTTTCCTTGACCCCGTAGATGAGGTGCGCGAGGGCCTCCGCGTGCCGCTCGCTCATGTAGAGGTAGCGGGGATCGGGCGTGATCGAGAAGGGCTTCTCGTTGAGGCCGAAGAAACTGGTGTACATCCCGGCCCAGCCTAGCAGCCTGTCAGGACCGCTGGCGCAGCACGATGTAGCGCGCCGCCCACCGCAGGCCGTCGTAGCCGGGCCCGAAGGCCGCCAGCGCGTCCGTGGCCTGCAGCAGCAGCTCGTCGGCCCGCTGGCGGGCCTTGGGCATGCCAAAGAGATGGGGGTAGGTGGCCTTGTCCTTGGCCAGGTCCGAGCCGCCGGTCTTGCCCGTTTCCGCCGTGGTGCCCTCGATGTCCAGGATGTCGTCCCGCACCTGGAAGGCCAGGCCCAGGGCATCCACGAAGCGCTCCAGGGCCTCCCGGGTGGTGTCGGGTACCTCCGTCGCGCAGCAGACGGCGGCGAGTACGCTGGCCCGCAGCAGGCAACCGGTCTTCAGCCGGTAGATGTGCTCCAGCTCGGCCGGATCGAGGCGCCGGCCCTCGGCGGCCAGGTCCATGGACTGGCCGCCCGTCATGCCGCGGGAGCCACAGGCGTCGGCGATCAGCGCGACCAGGCGCACCTGGGCCGCGGGGTTGCCGACCAGGGCCGGATGGGTGGCCAGGATCTCGAAGGCGAGGGGCTGCATGGCGTCCGCGGCGAGGATGGCCGTGGCCTCGTCGAAGGCGCGGTGGGCCGTGGGGCGGCCGCGCCGGAGGTCGTCGTTGTCCATGGCGGGCAGGTCGTCGTGGATGAGCGAGAACGCGTGCATGAGCTCGATGGCCGCCGCCGGTGCATCGAGCACCTCCAGGGGCACACCCAGGGCCTCGCCGGTGGCGTACACGAGTATCGGGCGGATCCGCTTGCCGCCACCGAGGGCGGAGTAGCGCATGGCCTCGTGCAACCGGCGCGGCGCGACCTCGGTCGGGGGCAGGTGGTGGTCGAGCACGCTCTCGATGCGTGCCACGTAGGCGTCAGCGCGGGTCGCGAAGCTCATGCAACGAAGGTCGGGTGTTGGAAGGACCGCAACAGGATAGTGGGTCTCGCGGGAGCGAGCCAACCCCGGGGACACGGTTGCCGGCGCTATAATCCGTTCCTGGCAGCAATTTCCGGCGAGGAGTCCCGATGCGGGCGGTCGCGGTGGCCCACCCCAACGTGGCCCTCGTAAAGTATTGGGGCAAGCGCGCCCGCGCCGGCAATCTGCCGGCGACCGGCTCCCTGTCACTGGTCCTGGGCGGCCTGGCCACTGAAACCAGCGTCCGGTTCGACCCGCACCTGGCCCGGGACCGCGTCCTGCTGGATGGCCGGGAGGATGCCGAGACCAGCGCCCGCGTCAGTGCCTGCCTCGACGAGCTGCGCCGGGAAGCCGGGGTCGGCCTCCGCGCCACGGTCGAATCCCGGAACGACTTTCCGACCGGCGCGGGCCTCGCGTCGTCGGCTTCCGGATTCGCCGCCCTCGTCACGGCGGGTGCGGGCGCGCTGGGCCTCCAGCTCGAGGACCAGCGGCTCGCGGAGATTGCCCGGCTCGGTTCCGGCTCCGCACCGCGCTCCCTGCTGGGCGGCGTGGTGCTGCTCACCAACCGGGACGCCACGACAGTCTGCGAGCAGGTGGCGGCGCCCGCCGACTGGCCGCTCGAGATCGTGGTGGCGGTGACTACCACCGGCCCCAAGGAAACGAGCTCCCGCATCGGCATGGCCCTCTCCGAGCAGACGTCACCCTACTACGACGCCTGGGTCGAGACCCACGGTGCCGACCTGGCTGCCGGGCTGGCGGCCGTTCGCGCCCGGGACTTTCCGGCGCTTGCCGGGCTGGCCGAGCACAACTGCCTGAAGATGCACGCGGTGATGCTGACCACGCGCCCGCCGCTGATCTACTGGACGCCGGCGACCCTGGCCTGCCTGCACCGGATCCAGGAAATGCGGCGGGATGGCGTTCCCGTGTTCTTCACCGTCGACGCGGGGCCCCAGGTCAAGGCCGTGTGCCTGCCCCAGGCGGCGGACGACGTAGCCACCGCTCTCGCCGGCATCCCCGGGGTGCTCCGGATCCTCCGCAGTCCGCTGGGTGAGGGGGCCCGCCTGCGTGCCAATCCTGATTAAAGCCCAGGCGCCCGGGAAACTGGTCATCGTCGGCGAGTACGCGGTGCTCGAAGGCGCGCCCGGGCTGGCAGTTGCCGTGGACGTCCGGGCAGAAGCCCGCATCACGACATTGCCCGGGACCGGCAACCAGCTGGTGATTCCCGACACGGGTGAAACGTTCCGGTTTCGCTGGGTGTCCGGGAGCGGGCCCCGCTGGGAGGGGGTCTCGCCGGGCGCTTTCGGCCTGCCCCTGGAAGCCTGCGCGGAGATCCTCACGGCCCGCGGCCTGCTGCCCCGCGCGGCGGAACTGCCGGCCTGCAGGATCGAACTCGTCACGGCGGCCTTTCACAAGGCCGGCAGGGACGGCCAGCGCGTGAAGCTGGGCCTGGGCTCCAGCGCTGCCGTCGTGGTCGCGCTGACCGGCGCCCTGCTGCGTTTCGCCGGCGGGCCCTCGCTGCCCCGGCAGGCGCTGATCGCCATCTGCCACGAGGCGCACCGGAGGCTGCAGGGCGGTGCCGGCAGCGGCATCGACGTGGCCACGTCGATCACCGGGGGCACGGTCGCCATCGAGTTCAGCCGTCGGCCCGGTCCAGGCCAGGACGCCGCTACTGTCTTCCCGCAGGCCTATCCCGTGTCCTGGCCGCGGCGACTCAGCCTGCTGGCCGTCTGGTCCGGCCAGAGCGCCTCGACGCCGGTGATGCTCGGCCGGTTGCGCGCCTTTCGTGAGCGTGAACCGGCGCGTTTCGCCAGCCACATGGAGCGCCTCGGCGCGAACGCCGGCCGGGCGGTCGATGCCTGGCGCGCCGACGATACCGGCAGTGTGCTGGCGGCGGTTGGCGGGTACGAATCCGGGCTGCGGCAGCTCGACCAGGCGGCGGGCATCGGCATCTTTTCGCCGGTCCACGAGCAGCTGCGCGCGATCGCGGTGAAGCACGGCGCGGTCTACAAGCCCTCCGGTGCCGGCGGCGGTGACTTCGGGATTGCGCTCACGGATTCACGGACGGTCGAACAGACCCTGCGGGACGCCTTCGCGGCAGCCGGGTTTGCCCTTCTGGACTCGGCGCTCTGCGCGCCGGGGCTCAGCGTGCGAGGGGACGCCCCACGGATGGGCCTGCGCCAGGGCTAGAGCCGCGCCCGGCAGGGCGGCCGGTCAGTGCACGTAGCGGTAGTACTCGACACCCGCGTCCTGGAACGCGTGACCGACCTCCGCGCCAACCCGCTCGATCACGAACTCCCCGGCCGGGGTGAGCTTCAGGCCGCGCGGTTCCAGCCCATCCCGGAGGGCCAGGTACTGTTCCGCCGTGACGTCGATCGCGGGCTGGAGCGCATCCGCCACGCCGATTCGTCGCGCGGCTGCTTCCCAGCCGGCCACCACCTGCAGCGGAATGGCATCGGCGGCGTTGCCGCTGCCGTAGCCGATGGTGAGGATCTCCCGGCCCGCCAGCACGGTGCCGCGCCGCTCGGCATCGGCCAGGCCGGCGGCCAGCCAGGCCGGCAGGGCGCCGGTGTAGAGGTTGCCGACTTCCCGCATCCAGTCGGCGCCGAGGTCCATCTTGGCGTGGACGTGCCTGCCGAAGGCCTCGCTTTGCCGGAAGACCTTGAGCGCGGCCATGGTGAGCGGAAAGATCTCGTCCTGGATGCGGTCGCTGACGGCCAGCAGGCCCAGCTCGGGCGCCGTGCCCATCTCGGCCAGCACCTCGCCCATGAGAATGCCGGCCCCGCGGCAGTAGGCGGCAAGTTCCTCCTGGTCGGTGGCGTCACCCTGCGCCAGGGCGAAGAGGTAGGCCACGCCAAAGCCCGTTTCAGGCATTCGCGCGTAGGGCCGGTGCATGAAGATGGCCTCCACGCTGCGCAGGTAGGCGGCAGGGTCGAGGCCACGCCGGGCATAGAGGTCGTCGAGGGCGCGGCGCACCTCGTCCACGTAACAGTTGGTCGAATAGCGGCCGTTGTAGACGGGAATGTCCAGCGAAAGGGCGTGACCATTCAGACGGCCCGTCAGCGGCTTGCGGAAGTCGATGCCGCGGTACTCCGACGCCGTGCCCGCGTGGCGCAGGTTGATGCTGGCCAGGCGCGGCTGTGACTCGAGGAGCATGGCTACGGCGCCTGCGCCCTGCGTGGGCTCGCCGCTGCTGCCCCGCTCGTAGAGCGCCTTGTCGGCGCAGACGACCACGGCAAGGCTGTCGTCGCCGTCCGTGCTGAGGAAGCGCACGGCGCTCTTCAGCGCGTAGATCCCGCCGAGGCAGGCGTGCTTGAACTCCGGAACCTCGCAGTTGCGCGCGATGGGCGGCAGGCCGAGGGCGCGCAGCGCGTCGTCCACCATGCCCTTCACGATGATCGCGCCGGCAGAGTTGTCGGTGCTGGATTCGGTGCCGAGGGCCAGGTAGCGGATCCTGGTGGGGTCAACGTCGTAGTTGCGGATCAGGCGGAGCAACGCATTGGCCGCCATCGTGTAGACGCTCTGGCGTGGTCCGAGCAGGCGGAACCCGGAACCGACGACCTGGCTGATCTTCCGCCAGTCCCCGCCGGTCCATTCGCACCATTGCTGGAGGTCAACCCGGCAGGGGGGCAGGTATAGCGCCATGCCGCTGAGCCCTGGAGAGCCGGCGGCGGCAGGTGCGGTTGCCTTGCGATCAGTGGTTGGCGCCATGCGCGTGCCGTCGGGAGTCCGTGGCGGGGTGGTCAACCCGCCATCACGGGGTTCATTGCACGGTGATGGTGATGGGCGCGGAGATCAGTGGTGGATTGTGGGGGACATGGTTGGTGTCACCCAGCAGGAGCTGGAGCGTGTGCTGCCCCGGCGCCAGCGTGATCTCCGCCTCCGTCTGTGCCTGGCCGAAGTGCAGGTGTTGCGCATCCTTCGGGATGGGCAGGCCCAGGTCCGGGGCCGCCACATCCACCAGCAGGTGATGGTGCCCCGAGTTCGGGGTGGGATCGCCGGCGGGCGCCACGGTCATGCCCTCCAGGCCAAACACCACCTTCACCGGCGAGCTGACGATATCCCCGTCCCGCGGGCTCAGGATCTCAACCTTCGCGCCCTCCGGCGACTCGCTGCGCGGCAGCGCTGACGTGGCTTCGGCTGCCGGCGCCGTGGCTGGGAGCTGGGGCTCTGCCACGGTGGGTGGCGCGGCGGGTGGCGCGGCGGGTGGCGAATCGGCCTGGGGGGCTGGCGGCTTGCCGCAGGCGGCGATCGTCAGCCCGAGGGTGGCAACGAGGAGCAGGCGCGTGGCTTGGATTTTCATGGGGCGATATTAACCGACCGCTCCGGCAGTGTCATGAAAGGGCACCCCTGCAGGCTGGGTGATGCGCCGGAGCTCCGCGGGATCGAAATCGTCCACGCCGGTGATGGCGAGCACGATGCTGTCGAAGTCCTGGAGCTGCCTGGCTTCGTCTGCCGTGATCAGCCCGCGGTCGCGTGCCTGCTCGATCCGCTCGTGCACGGCGCCGTGCTCCAGCACGCCGGCCCGCATCGCTTCCCGGATCCGTGCTTCCACCGGTGCCAGGCGCTCCGCCGTCTCGAGCGCCGTCTGCAGCTGGCCCAGTGGCGAGTCCGGTTGCCGGGTCGCGTAGATCCCGTGGCACAGCCGGTTCCTCGTTTCGGTCGGCCGGGTGACCAGTTCGACGAGTTCGCGGCCCAGGTCATCGGAGGGCGCGGAGTACATGCGGCCCCGCGGGAAGATGCACAGGCGCAGTACCGCCGCGACCGCCCGGTTCGGGAAGTTCCGCAGGAAACCGTGCAGCTGCTCCTGGGCCTGGTACAGGAGCGTCCGGCAGGCCCATTCCACCAGCGGCAGGTCGCCGGCCTGGCGGCCCTGGTTGTCGAAATGCTTCAGGACCATGCTGGCCAGGTACATGCTGCTGAAGACGTCGCCGAGGCGCGCCGACAGGGTCTCCTTGCGCTTCAGCTTGCCGCCGAGCACGAGCATGGACACGTCCGCCGCCAGGGCGAAGGCGGCGCTGTAGCGATTGACGTGCTGGAAGTACCGGGCCGTCGGGCCCTCGACGGGGGAACTGCTGGCTTCCGCGTTGGTCAGCGCCAGGACGAAGGATCGCGCCGCGTTGCTGAATGCATAGCCGATGTGGCCGAACAGGTACTTGTCGAAGTCGCGGAGCCCCCGGTTGAAGTCAGTGTCCTTCGCGGCCTCCATTTCCTTCAGCACGAAGGGGTGGCAGCGGATGGCACCCTGGCCGAAGATGATGAGGCTCCGTGTCAGGATGTTCGCGCCCTCGACGGTGATCGCTATGGGCACGCCCTGGTAGCCCCGGGCGAGGTAATTGGACGGCCCGAGCATGATGGCCTTGCCGCCGTGGACGTCCATGGCGTCGTTGACGATCTTCCGGGCCATTTCCGTGCAGTGATACTTGAGCACCGCCGACGGCACGGCGGGCTTCTCGCCCCGGGCGATCGCCGTCGCGGTCACGGTCATGCCGGCATTGATGATGTAGGTGTAGCCGGCGATCCGCGCCAGGGCCTCGCCCACGCCCTCGAACTCGCAGACCGGCACGTTGAACTGCTTGCGCAGGCGGGTGTAGGCGCCGGAGGCCCAGACCACCGCCTTGCTGCCGCCCATGGCGCTGGACGGGAGCGTGATCCCGCGGCCCGCCGACAGCTGCTCGACCAGCATCTTCCAGCCCTGGCCCGCCCGCTCCGGCCCGCCGATGATCGCGTCGAGGGGCACGAACACGTCCCGGCCCCGGGTAGGCCCGTTCTGGAAAGGGATGTTCAGCGGGAAATGCCGGCGCCCGATCTCCACCCCGGGAGTGCGCACCGGGATGAGCGCCGCAGTGATGCCCCGCTCGGTTTCAGCGCCGATCAGGTGTTCGGGGTCGGACAGCTTGAAGGCCAGGCCCAGCACGGTCGCCACGGGGGCCAGCGTGATGTACCGCTTGTCCCAGTTCAGGCGGACGCCAATGATCTCGCGCCCCTGCCAGAGGCCCTTGCACACGACGCCCGTGTCCGGAATCGCCGCGGCATCCGAGCCGACGCGGGGTCCGGTGAGCGCGAAGCAGGGGATCTCCTCCCCCGTTGCCAGCCGGGGCAGGTAGCGCTCGCGCTGCTCCTCGGTGCCGTAGTGGAGCAGCAGTTCCGCCGGGCCCAGCGAATTCGGCACGCCCACGGTGGACGAGACCACGGCACTGCGGCTCGAGAGCTTGGCCAGCACTGCGGCTACTGCGATGGGCGAGAACTCGAGGCCCCCGTAGCGCTTCGGGATGATCATCGCGAAGAAGCGGTTCTGCTTGATGAACGCCCAGACGTGGGGCGGCATGTCGGCCAGCTCGTGGGTGATCTGCCAGTCGTCGGCCAGGCGGCACAACTCCTCCACGGGGCCGTCCAGGAAGGCCTGCTCCTCGGCCGTCAGCGCCGGCGCCGGCAGGGCCATGAGCTTGCCCCAGTCCGGCAGCCCCGTGAACAGCTCGCCGTCCCAGCCGACCGTGCCGGCTTCCAGCGCCTCGCGCTCCGTGTCGGAGAGCGTGGGGACGACGGTGCGATAGAAGCGGAGCAGCGGCAGGGTGATCCGCTCCCGCCGGAAGCCCGTCGAGTTCAGGACCACCAGCCCCGCCAGCAGGATCCACAGGAGCAGCTTCCAGGCCAGCCAGCCGCTGCCGAACAGGGAATACACCACCAGGGCAAAGCCCAGCACGAGGGTGGAGGTGGGCAGGTCGACACGCCGGTAGGCGAGGGTGACGACGACGGTCGCCAGTCCGATGCTCCAGAGCAGCCAGATCAGGAAATCAGCCATGGCCAGCACTCGCAGGATGGCCCCTGACTATAGGGGAGAGGCACCGGGTTTGGCATCTGGGCATTTGCGCGGCTCCGCCGCGCAAATGCCCAGATGCCACACCCGGTGCCTCTGGGGTGGTTTTAATGCACCG
>JAEUQA010000036.1 GCA_016789845.1 Chromatiales bacterium | reverse complement strand
TTCGTCGCCCTTTCTGGGGCCACCCCCCTCCCCGCGTCAATCGCGCCGGCCTGTCGGTTGGGGTATGGGGGGCCGCCCCTTAAGGCGCTCCTACCCACTCTCGAGCGGCTACAATAGCGGGCTGCCATGCCCGCAAATCTCACCCCCGTCTACCGCAAGGCCGAAGAGGCCTACCGCAACGCCCGGGAGCCCGCGGAGAAGCTGGAGCATCTCAAGGAGATGCTGCGAACCATCCCGAAGCACAAGGGCACCGATCACCTCCAGGGCGACATCAAGCGCTGGATCAAGGAGATCACCGAGGAAATCGGTACCGCCAGCAAGAGCGGCAAGAAGAAGGGGCCAGTCCACACCATCCGGCGGGAGGGCGCCGCCCAGATCGCCCTGATCGGCGCACCCAATGCCGGCAAGTCCCAGCTGCACTCCCGGTTGACCGGATCCAGGGCCGACATCGGCCCCTACCCCTTCACGACCAAGCTGCCCCAGCCGGGGATGATGCCCTTCGAGGACCTCTACTTTCAGCTCGTCGACCTGCCCCCGATCTCCAGCGACTACATCGAGGGCTGGATCGTGAATTCGCTCCAGCCGGCGGATGGGGTTCTGCTGGTGGTGGACCTCGCCGACCCCGGCTGCGCCGAGCACATCCAGGCGATCCTGCGGCAGCTCACGGACCGCAAGATCGACCTGCACGGCTGGTGGCCAGGCCTGAAGGGTCCGAAGCCGGTGCCCGAACCGACCTTCGACGCCGATGGCGAGGAGATCCTCGACGACCCATTCCGCATCTCGCTGCCGGCCATCCTGGTGGGCAACAAGTCCGACCTGGTCGAAGACGCGGGCGCGGAACTCCAGGTGCTCACGGAACTGCTCGAACTGGATCTGCCGACTGTCGCGGTGTCGGCGCTCACGGGCGCTGGCTGCGAGGCGATCGGCCCGCTGCTCTTCAAGGCGCTGCAGATCGTTCGCGTGTACACCAAGCAGCCCGGCAAGCCCGCGGATACCGACCGCCCCTTCACGCTGCGGCGCGGGCAGACGGTGCTGCACGTCGCGGAGCAGGTGCACAAGGACATTGCCTCGGCCCTGCGCTACGCCAAGATCTGGGGTGCCGAGGTCTACGCCGGCCAGCAGGTCGGGCCAGAGCACGTGCTGGCCGACAAGGACATCATCGAGCTCCACATGAAGTAGGCGTGCCTTCCGGCGCGACCGGGAGTCCCCTCCGTCGAGAATCGAGTCCGCGAGTCTCTCGACGGAGGGGACTCCCGGTCGCGCCGGCAGGCGCTCCTACACCCTTGGGCCGTAATGTCGCCGTCATGCGCGGTAGCTGTAATGGCTGGCCATGCGCATCCTCTATGGCGTCCAGACCACCGGTCACGGCCACCTGGTGCGATCAACGCCGATCATCCGCCAGCTGCGCGAGCGGGGCCACCAGGTCGACGTGCTGCTGAGCGGCCCACCGCCGGATCCTGCCTGGATCGCGCGCATCGGTGCGCCGCTGACGACCCGGCCCGGGCTCACGTTCGTGGCCGATGGCGGCCGCATCCGCTACCTGAAGACCGCCCGTCAGGCCCGCCCTCTGACCCTCTTGCGGGACGTCCTGCGAAGCCCGGCCCCAATGCCGGACCTGGTGGTAACCGACTACGAGCCGATCACCGCCTGGCTGGCGCGCCGACACGGCGTGCGCAGCGTCGGCGTCGGTCATCTCTATGCCTTTGCCTGGCCCCAGGTACCACGGGCACGGGGCAACCTGGTCACCCGCAATGTCATGGACTGGTTTGCCCCCGCGTCAATCCCGGCTGGCGCCCACTGGGACAGCTTCGGCGCGCCTGTCCTCCCGCCAACAATCGATCCTGAGGTCCGCACCCTCCCGCGCGGCGCGGTAGAGCCGGATCTGGTCACCGTCTACCTGGGATTCGAGCCGCTGGATCGCCTGGTGCCCCTCCTCCGGCAGTTCCCGGATTACCGCTTCCACGTCTATGGGAAGGTCGGCGACGGGCGGCAGGAGGGTAACGTGAGCGTCCGGCCCGTGTCCCGGCCCCGGTTCCTGGCGGACCTGGCCCGCTGTGCCGGAGTTATCACCAACGCGGGCTTCACCCTGACCAGCGAATGCCTGCACCTGGGCATCGGCGTGCTCATCCAGCCCATCCATGGACAACTCGAGCAGGAATCCAATGCCCTCGCACTGGAGACTCTTGGCCTAGGCACGGTGACCCGCCAACTTTCCCGGGCCGACCTCCAGGGATGGCTTGGGACGCCAGCACCGGCGCCCCGGCATTATCCCGACGTCACCGGGCGGCTGGTGGACTGGCTGGATGCCGGCGCTCGAGAGCCCCTGGGCGCGCTCAGGGACCGGATGTGGGCTAAGCTGGCTCCATGAGCTACCAACGAATCCGCCTGCAGCCGATCTCCGGCTCGCTCGGTACCATCATCCACGGCGTGGACCTCCGCAATCCCCTCGACGACGCGACCTACCAGGAGATCAAGCGGGCGCTGCTGGACAACCTGGTGGTGTTCTTCAGGGACCAGGACATCACTCCGGAGCAACAGATCGAATTCGGCCGCCGCTTCGGCGACCTGCACATCCACCCGTTCATCCCGAGCCTGCAGGGGCACAAGGAGATCATCGTCCTCCGGGCGAAGAACGGCGCGGAGGAGAACCTGCGCCTCGCCAACGCCTGGCATCCGGACCTCAGCTACACCAACGACCCACCCCTGCTCGGCATCCTGCGCTCCATACGCCCGCCATCCCGGGGCGGCGACACCATGTGGGTGAACCTCTACCGGGCCTACGAGACGCTGTCCCCGAGGATGCAGGCGATCATCGGCGAACTCTCGGCCTGGCACGACGTGACCAAGACCTACCGGCGCCAGGAATTGCAAGCTGAAGGCGGGCCTGAGCGCTACGCGCAGACGTTCCGGAAGGCACCGCCCGTGCTGCATCCCCTGGTGGCCGTGCATCCGGAAACCGGCCGCAAGCTGCTCTACATCAGCGAACTCACCACGACCCACATCGAGGGCCTGCGGGAGAAGGAGAGCAACGCCCTCCTGAAGATGCTCTTCGAGCACATCGACTGGAAGGAGCTGCACTGCCGCTTCTACTGGGAGAAGAACTCGATTGCCATGTGGGACAACCGGTGCACGGTGCACTACGCCGTGGGCGACTACGACGAGCCGCGGGAAATGCACCGGGTGACGGTCATCGGGCCAAAGCTGCGGTAGGAGCGCCTTGCGGCGCGACCGGAAGTCCCCTCCGTCGAGAATCGAGTCCGCGAGTCTCTCGACGGAGGGGACTTCCGGTCGCGCCGCAAGGCGCTCCTACGGCTTCCTCGGGCCGAAGAGGGAGTCAGCCAGGGACTTTGCCGCCGCCTCGGCGGCCGCACCAGCCGCGTCGAACGCACCGGGCCGGGGCCTGAACCAGTCGCAGAAGTTGGCCCGCTCCTTGTCGCGCACCTCCTCCGCGTCCTCTTCGCGGCATTGCTTCGGCCGCGACCGGTCCCAGGAGCGGCACATCCGGCACACGTGGAGCTGGCTCCGGCACGCGGCGCACTCCTCCGTGCGGCCGATGGGGAGGCGAAGTGCGGCCAGGGAGGCTCCGCAGCGCCAGCACTGGAGTTCGTCGGCCATGGGGCGAAGCTTAGCCCGCGGAGCGGGACGCAGCCTACCGGTCCGCGAGGATGGTCTCCGCCACGAGGCAGCCGCCCGTACCAGCCCTGCCGAACACATTCACATCCTGGCCCGGGGCCAGGTCGGCCAGCGTGCCCCTTTGGCTGTTCAGGCTGCCGCCAGCGCTGTCGATGAGGAACACGTCCGCAGCCCGGGCATCGACGCAGCGGTCGCCCAGCGGGCCGGCCACGATGAGCTGGCCCGTCGTCTTGTTCACCGACACGAGCTGGCCCGTTAGCACCTGCTCCTCAGCGGCGCCATCCACGTCGAGAATGACCAGCGAGGTACGCAGGATGGCGGGGCCGCCGCTGGCAATTGCCAGCACCGAGTCCACGAGGGCCGACGCGCCGGCATCGATGTCGATCCGCCCCAGCTCCACGCCTTTCGGCGAGAAGATCCGTGACTTCGGATAGAGCTGGGCGAGCAGTGGCCCGTCGCTGACGATGCCCTGGCCCGGTGCCACGTCCAGCCGGAAGCGGTCCGTACCCGGATCAACAGGGGCATCGACGATACCGCGCAGGCGCTCGAAGGTGCCGGGCAGCCCCTCCTCGATGACATAGGCGGTCAGGACGAAGTATTCGTAGCGCCGGTCGTCATTGCGGGGCACCGGCTGGAGCCGGCCGATCGCCGTGACCTCTTCGCCCTCCTCCAGGTCGAAGAACTCCTGGGGCAGGCCATCGTCACCGAAGATGCCGGTGCTGGAGTCGCTACGGACGCGGACGCAATGGCCGTCATCGCCAGCGAAGCGCGAAACGGCGCGGTAGTCGTCCCGTGACGATGCCAGGCGCGTCTGGCACAGGCGGAAGCTGCCATCATCCCGGATATCGGCGACTACGCCATGAATGCGCGTGAGGCCGGGTGACGGAAGGCCGCTGGTGATGTCCACGAAGACGACGGGGCGCACGATAACCTTGCCGTTGCCGGTCGTGGTGATCTTGAGTGACTTGCCCACGTCGAAGTCGATGGTAATGACCAGCGTGGCGCCCGGTGCTACGTAGAACGAACCCTGGGGATTCAGGTCGATCTTGCCGTTGCCTGCGAGCTTGGGAAACGTGGAAACGTCATCGGCATCGCCAGCGCCGTTGAGCTGGACCAGCTCAAGGTTGCTGAGCTGCAGGCGGATCTTGTTGTAGGTGCCGGAGGGAACGTTGTCCTGAACGGCGAACAGCTCGGAGTAGTCGGCAAGCTTCAGCAGGTCGACCGTCTCGGACCCGGAGAAGACATTGACCTTGCCGTTGTCGCCCAGCAGGTCAATGGAGGTGATGGTGGCGAGCGCCCGATCGTAGCCCGCCGTCGGGGCGTCCGTCAGTGCGATACCAACCGTTGCCGTCGTGGGAGCGGCTCCGCCGGATGATCCACCGCCACCGCCGCCGCAGGCGGCAAGGGCGGCCAGAGCCAGGGTGAGCAGTGCGTGGCGAACCAAGGTGGACATGGACGCGGTCTCGATCGGTGAGGGGTTGCCGGCATTCTAGTCCACTCTGCCTCGAGCATTCGCCTTCGCCGGATTACGTCAAATCGGCGAACGCCCCCTAATCTAGGCTGCATCTGCAGGCTGCGCCTCGCCAAACTGCAATTCCGCCAGCCGCGCGTAGAGCGGGTCCCGGCGCACGAGTTCCTCGTGCCGGCCGATATCGACGATGCGGCCCTCGTTGATGACCACGATGCGATCCGCCTCGAGCACCGTCGCGAGGCGATGGGCAATGACGATCGTCGTCCGGCCCTTCTCGAGGAAGTCCAGCGCCTCCTGCACCAGCCGCTCGCTCTCCGCGTCCAGCGAACTCGTCGCCTCGTCGAGGAGCAGGATCGGCGGGTCCTTGAGGATGGCGCGGGCAATCGCGATACGCTGCCGCTGGCCGCCGGACAGGCGCGTGCCCCGCTCACCGAGGAAGGTGTCATACCCTTCCGGCAACGCGCGGATAAACCCGTCGGCAGCAGCCGCGCGGGCCGCGGCCTCGATCTCCGCGTCCGTTGCCCCGGGCCGGCCAAAGCGGATGTTCTCCCGGGCAGTGGCGCCGAAGATGACCGTGTCCTGGGGGACGATCCCGATCCGCCCCCTGACGTCTTCCGGCCGGGCCTGCGCAATGTCCACGCCGTCCACCAGGATGCGGCCCGCCGCCAGATCGTAGAAGCGCAGCAGCAGCTGGAACGTGGTGGTCTTGCCGGCGCCAGAGGGGCCCACGAAGGCAACCCTCTCGCCCGGCGCAATGCATAGCGTGAAGTCCTGCAGGGACGGGACTCCCGGGCGGGACGGGTAGCTGAATGACACGTTCTCGAAGCGGATACTGCCCTCCCGCCGTGTCGGCAGCGCCACGGGATTGGTGGGCACGGTGATCTTCGGCTCGGCCTTGAGCAGTTCCAGCAGGCGTTCCATGGCGCCGGACGCCCGCTGGACCTCGCTCCACACCTCGCTCAGTGAAGCGGCCGAGGCCGCCACGAACATGGCGTACAGCAGGAACTGGCCCAGCTCGCCGGGGCTGATCTCGCCATTCAGCACCGCGTGGGCGCCGATCCACAGGACAAAGGTGATGGCCCCGAACAGGGCCAGCACGGAGATGGCCGTCAGCATGGCGCCGGCCCGCGCCCGCCTGATGGCAGCTGCAAAGCTGGCCTGGACGGCCTCGCCGAAACGGCGGCCCTGGAACTCCTCCATCGTGAAGGCCTGCACGGTCTGGATGGCGTTCAGCGTCTCGCCCGCCATGCCGCTGGAATCAGCCACCCGGTCCTGGGCGGCCCGGGACAGGTTCCGCACCCGGCGGCCGATGACAATGAGGGGCACGACCACCGCCGGTACGAGCAGCAGGATCATGCCCATCAGCCGTGGGCTGGTGATGGCGAGCATCACCACCGAACCGCTCAGCTGGATGACGTTGCGCAGGGCGATCGAAATGCCGGAGCCGGCGATGGACTGGATCAGCGTCGTGTCCGTCGTGATCCGCGACAGGACCTCCCCCGTCTGGGTGACCTCGAAGAACGTCGGGTCGAGGCGCAGGATGCGCCGGTATACCGCCTGGCGTATGTCCGCCACGACGCGCTCGCCAAGCCAGTTCACCAGGTAGATCCGTGCCGCGGCAAACACGCCGAACACGAATGCCACGCCGAACAGGTAGAGGAAGTAGCGGTCGATCTGGTCCGGGTCCTTCCCGGCAATGCCGAAATCCACGACGTAGCGGAGCGCCACGGGCAGCCCCAGCAAGGCACCGGCCCCGACCAGCAGGGCCACCAGCGCGAGGAGCAGCATCGGCCAGTGGGGGCGAATGAACGGCCACAGCTCCCGCAGGGGACGCAGGGACCGTCCCTTGGGACGGTTGGACAGCTCGGCGGTGGGTGGCGGCATCGTGCGCGGTTCGTCCGGCGTTAGAATTCCGCCAGTTTAACGCCGGAGAGGCCCCCATGGCCGGAGACCAGATCAGCGCACCCACCGCCGGCGAGCCCGGTTTCACCGTTGGCAGCGTGTTCCTCCGGCTGGCATTTGCGCTGGTCGTCGTACTGCTGACCTTCAATCCCACCGGTTTCTCGTTCTTCCACTGGGCCCGCGACGCCTTCCTCGCCAGCAGCCTGGGGCCGCTGCACGTGCTGGCCGGCCTTGCCCTCCTGGCCGGCTGGGTACTCTTCGTGCAGGCAACGCGGCAGTCGCTGGGCCTGTTCGGTATCGTGCTGGTGGGCAGCCTGTTTGCGGTGCTGGTCTGGATGCTGTTCTTCTACGATGTGGTCAAGTCCACGAACAGCACGACGCTCACCTGGATCGCCCTGATCGGGGTGGCAGTGATCCTGACGGCCGGCATGTGCTGGGCCCACCTGCGGCGTCGGCTCTCCGGCCAGGCCACGGTGGACGAAGTCCGGGACTGACGCCGCGGCGGCCCCATGGAGGCAATTCATGCCGGCCTGGAATGACCCGTACCCCCCATTTGGGGGATACGCCATCACCCATTTGGGTGATTCATTTTCCCCAAGAGGCCTATATAACAATAGTCGTCGGGAAGGCTTCCTAGACTAATCCTCCAGGACCCGACCCAGCCCCCGGCCCCGCCCCACGCGGGCTGGGGGCTGGTTTTTCTGGGCTATCCTTGCCCGAATGGGTGGCTGGTTCTGGCTCATTGCCCTCGGACTGTTCCTGGTCCTCGTTGGGCTCTACATGCACTGGAGCGTCGTGCTGCTCGGCGCCCTCGTGCCGTTCGTGCCAGTCGTGGCCGAGCTGCTCCGCCGCCGCCGGAACAGGCACCCCTGACCTGGCGGCTCTAGAAGCGCACCGTCGGTGGCACGTTGGCCAGCGACCAGACCTCGAAGGGCACCAGCTTGCTGGCGAAGGGATCGCTGTACAGCTGGTCCACGAGCCAGCGCTTCCGCATGGCGTCGCGACGGGCCACGTCATCTGCTGTCACCGTCATTCCGGTCCGCCTGGGGATCAGGTCCAGGTAGGCGTCAGTGAACTTCTCGAACAGTCCTTCGATCAGCTCGTAGGAACGGGGGAGATCGCCAGGGAAAACAGGGGGTCCGTAGAACGATACGCCTGACGGATCGGGGCGGCGGCGAAACTCGGTGATGGTGTCCTCCGTGCCCTTGACGATCAGGCTGCGGTAAACGCCCGGGTTCCTGCCATAGCTGGCGAAGTGGGTGTCCACGAGCCTGGTCAGGGCTGCCATGTCCTCCTCGACGCGCGTGCCGTTCATGACGCCAAGCCAGCCCCCGGCGAACCCGGTGCCATCGGCGTAGAACTGGAGCACCAGCGTGGCATGCAGCATCCCGACCAGCGGAGTATGGGGGTGCACGTCAATGGAATAGAAGCGACTCCAGACGAGTTCACCCTCGCGTCGCCCGGGCTGGGTCTTCTTGCCCTCCGCGATCATCCGGCCGAACTTTTCGACGACGGGACCGCGCGTGACCCGGACGTCGTAGAGGGAATCGTCCGTTTCGCGACTCAGCATGTCACCGGGGGCGGTCGCAGTCGGCGTCCCGTTCAGGGCCTGGGCCCGGGCGAAATACTTCCGGTCCGCCCTGTCCATGAATTCCACCATCCGTTGGGCCAGAGCCTGGTGCTCCGGGGCGAGACGCTCGAGACGGCTGTCGGCATGGCTCGCGTCAGGCACGGTGAATATGCCACCCAGAACGGCCCCGAGCATGGCGCCCAGGGCGGGCTTCAGGCGATTGTTGTGGTCCACGTCATGCCTCCGGAATATGCATGCAACCAAACTGACTTTGCCGCTGACCCGGCCATGGCTAAGCTGGCCGTCGCGGCAGTATCCCTGCTGACAATCTAGGCCCATGGACATGACTGGACAAATGATTCTGGCGAACCGGCTGACTGACGGCCGCGTGGTCTTCCTGGCCGCCGACGGCCGCTGGGTCGACGATATTGCCGGCGGCGCCGTCGCCACGGCCCCTGGCGTGGCGAGCCAGCTGCTCGCCACGGCCCGGGTGGCCGAGTCCCGGAACGCCGTGATCGAGCCCTGCCTGATCGATATCCGGCAGGTGGCCGGGCACCGCCAGCCGGTCGCCTGGCGCGAGGCGATCCGCGCCACGGGTCCCACCGTACGCACCGACCTGCCCGCCTGATGCGGGCCGCTGGCGCACCGGACAACCTCCATGTACCGCTACGATGAATTCGATCACACGCTGGTTGCCGAACGGATCGCGACGTTCCGGCGCCAGGTGCAGCGCCGCCTCAGCGGCGACCTCACGGAGGACCAGTTCAAGCCCCTGCGCCTGATGAACGGGCTCTACCTGCAGCTGCACGCCTACATGCTGCGGGTGAACATCCCGTACGGCTGCCTCTCGGCGCGCCAGCTCCGGCAACTGGCCTATATCGCCCGGCGTTACGACCGGAACTTCGGCCATTTCACGACCCGCCAGAACATCCAGTACAACTGGATCAGGCTGGATGAGACGCCGGACGTGCTGGCGGCGCTCGCCGAGGTGGAAATGAACGCCATGCAGTCGTCCGGTAACTGCGTGCGCAACATAACCGCAGACCAGTACGCGGGCCGGGCCCGGGACGAGGTGGAGGACCCCCGGCCCTGGTGCGAGCTGATCCGCCAGTGGTCGATCCTGCACCCGGAATTCTCCTACCTGCCGCGCAAGTTCAAGATCGCCGTCTCCGGCGCGCCCGTGGACCGGGCGGCGGTGAAATTCCACGACGTGGGCCTGTACCTCCGCCGGAACGCCGACGGGGTCGTCGGCTTCGAGGTCATCGCCGGCGGTGGCCAGGGGCGCCTGCCCTACGTGGGCCACACCATCCGCGACTGGCTGCCCAAGGAGGACCTCCTGTCCTACCTGGAAGCGATCCTCCGCATCTACAACCTGGGCGGGCGGCGGGATAACCCGCAGAAGGCCCGCATCAAGGTCCAGGTCAATGCGCTGGGTCCCGACGAATTCCGCCGGCTCGTGGATGAAGAGTGGGCGCAGATCCGCCGGAGCGCCCTCCTGGCCGTCCCCCGGGCGGAGATCGAGCGGATCGCGGCCTACTTCGCCGATCCGGCGTGGGAAGTGCTGGCCGACGATCCGGTCGCCGTCACCCGGCAGCGGGGCGTCGATCCCGGCTTCGACGACTGGTACCGGGCCAACGTGGTGGCCCACCGGACGCCCGGCTACGCCATCGTGAACCTGTCCCTGAAGGCGCCCGGCATCGCGCCGGGCGACCTCACCGCCGACCAGATGGACAAGGTCGCCGACCTGGCCGACCGCTTCAGCATTGGCGAGCTCCGGGTGTCCCACCGGCAGAACCTGGTCTTCCCGGACGTGCGCCAGGGCGACCTGCCCGCCCTCTGGCAGGAGCTACGGGCACTCTCGCTGGCGACGCCCAACATCGGCCAGCTCACCGACATCATCGCCTGCCCCGGCCTCGACTTCTGCTCGCTGGCCAACGCCCGGGCCATTCCAGTGGCCCAGGACCTCAGCCGGCACTTCGGCGATGCGGCCGTGCTGCAGGACGTGGGCGAGCTGACGATCAACATCTCCGGGTGCATGAACGCCTGCGGCCACCATCATGTGGGCAACATCGGCATCCTGGGCGTCGAGAAGAACGGCCAGGAGTTCTACCAGCTCACGCTGGGGGGCTCGTCGGGCGAGGACGCCTCGCTGGGCGATCGCCTCGGCCGGAGCATCTCCGCCGCCGATGTCCCTCCCGCGATCGACGCCATCGTGGCGCGCTACAGGGCACTGCGTCTCGCGGACGAGCGCTTCCTCGACACCTACCGGCGGGTCGGCATCGAGCCCTTCAAGGAAGCGGTCTATGGTGCGCGGGCAAGGGAGGTTGCCTGATGGGCCTGGTCCGTGGCGGCAGCCTGGTGCCTGATCCCTTTACCGACGCCTCGAGCCTCGGTGAACTGCCGGCGGGTGTGCCCCTGATTATCAGCCTGGAGCAGTGGCAGGTGCGCCGGGACGAACTGCTGGCCCGTGGCCAGCCGCTGGGCTTGCGCCTCCGGAGCGACCAGTCCCCGACCCGGATCGCCGATGACCTCGCGCATTTCGCCGTCGTTGCCCTGGAGTTTCCCAAGTACCGGGACGGCCGCGCCTACACCCACGCCCGGATCCTGAAGGAACGCCTCGGCTACACCGGCGAGATCCGCGCCGTGGGCGATGTGCTCCAGGAGCAGCTGCATTTCATGCAGCGCTGCGGGTTCAACAGCTTCGACGTGGTGGCCCCGGACGCCGAGCAGGCCTGGCGGACGGTCGCGGGTGACCACACCGTCTGGTACCAGGCCACCGGCGACGGCCGGCCCCGGGCACTGGACCGCCGCCACCGCCGGTAGCCCTTCAGTCTGTCATCGGCCAGACATCAATGTTCCATTGACCGCTCAGGGATGCGCCGGGCACGGGTAGGTGTTCAGGCAGATCCCTGACGGTCCCGGCGCCACGCCGAGCAACCCGCGGAACAACGCAGTGTCCTGCGCATTCACAGAGCCGTTCGTGTTGATATCGGCGGCGTTGTACGTCGGGGCCACACTGGGCTGGCCAAGCTGCTGGCGGTACAGCGCGGTGTCCTGAGCGTTGGTGGCGCCGTTGTTGTTCAGGTCACCATCGCAGCGGTTGCCATAGCCGTCGTTGTTGGAATCGGCCTGGTTGGGGTTCGCCACCAGCCGGCAGTTGTCCAGGGCATCGATGACGCCGTCGCCGTCCGTGTCCACCTGCGGGGCGAAGATGTAGTAGCTGATGTCCGCGAGCGCGGGATCAGGCGCGCAGGGAGTTGCGCCCAGCTGCGAGGCCCGGCCGAACATGTAGCAGCCGTCGCTGCCGTAGACGGTGGGCTGATTGGACAGGATCACGAAGCGCGGGTTGGGTACGAGGTACCACAGGTCATAGGTGCCCGCGACCGCGTCGCAACCGCCGCCGGCCGCCGCCGTGGCTACGCCCCGTACCTCGCCGAGTGGGGCGTCGTCCGCCGGGTTGGGCGGGTCCTGGGGGTTGCCATTCAATTGGCGATCGATGCAGTTGGCACTGCCGCCGATGTTGTAGGTCACGGGGCTCTCGAACAGCCCATTGTTGCCCAGATCGACGTTGGAGCAGCCGTTCACGTTGACGGAGGAGAGGAACGTTCCTTCGTAGCAGTTGAACGCGGTCGCGGTCGCGGTCGTGGTCGTGGGCGTGACCGTCAGGTTCGTCGCCCGGAAGCTCAGCACCGCCGTGCCATTGGCGTTCGAGCCGTTAAACGCGGTCGTCCACAGCAGTCCCGTGCCGGTCATGGTCGTGCCATTCCAGTCCCAGGTGGCGGGGTTGGCCTGGACGTCGGCAATCAGGGTGGGCACGCTGCTGACCCAGGCATTGGCCGGGTTGTAGCAGGGCTGTCTGAACGGTGCCGCCGCCGGGCAACCCTGGGCCGTACCCGACTTGAAGAATTGCGCTGCGTGGTTGCCATTGGGCGCGCTCCGGGAATACACGGCGACGAGCACATACGGGGCCGCGCTCGCGGTACCCCACGCGGCCAGCAGTGATGAAGCGGTGATTGTGGCCGCGATGAGCCTTGAAAATTGAGTTCTCATTTCAGGTAATCCCCCAGAAAGACTGTTGCCGATGTTTCGCGTCCGTATCGGCCGGCAAGTCGGTCCCCGGTCATCCATTTCCTGATTAGCCGGCCGGATACGCGCGGTGATTACGAAGGACAATCCCCCGACGTCCTTCACGAATGTGCCTATCCACCTATTCGTTCTACGACTGGAGTCTACGACGGAAAGGGCTGGCCTCTTCTAGCCGCGCCCTTTGCCCATGTGGTGGTCAGCCTGGCACCGTAGCGGCCGATACGGAACGACTGGCACATCCCAATGTGCATTATGTCCAGTGGGTCAATCCGGCCGAAGACCAGCCGTTCGCAGCGGTCGTCGCTCCTACTTCTCTGGGGTGCGGAGCGGGACAACGACACGGCGAGGCGGCTGGCGACGCCGCCGCCTCGGCACGACGGCCTCGCGGGCAGCGGCCTCGTCCGCGACCAGCACGGCGCGGCGCCGCGCCACGCGGCCGGCGGGGAACGGGGAGCCGCCGGCATACAGGTCGGCCACCACGCCAGCCTTGTCGGCGCCCGTGACGAACCAGATCACGTTGCGCGCCCGGTTCAGCACGGGAATGGTCAGCGTCATCCTTCTGTGACCATTGTGCTCGGCTGTCACCGCGACGCTTCGATCCTTCACGGCCAGCGCCGGATCCCCCGGGAACAGCGACGCCGTGTGGCCGTCGGTGCCCAGCCCGAGGTGCACCACATCCAGGACGGGCGGCTCGCCCGCCACCTGGGCAAGCTCCTCGCCATAGGAATCGGCAGCGTTCGGCAGGTCCGCGCGGTCGACCCACATGGGATGCAGGTTCCGGCGGGGAAGCGGGCCCCGCCACACGAGGATCTCATCCAGGGCGCCGAGGTTGCGCGCGGAGTCGCCGCGGGCGACCACGCGCTCGTCCACCTGGTACACGTGGACCGCGGACCAGTCGATCGGTTCTCGCGCCAGGGCGCGCAGCATCGGCAAGGGGGAGGTGCCGCCACTGAGCGCCAGAGAGGCCCTGGTGCGGCGCCCGATGGCGACGCCGAGGATCGTGGCGACGAGCCGCGCCGCGACTTCGGCAGCCGCATCAGGCGTCCTGGCAACTTCCAGCCGCATTCCCGTCCGACCGCCCTTGAATCAGCCGCCGCGCCCGATCCCGTCCCGGGTCGGGTTGTACCAGCCGCCAAACGCGGCCACCATCCGCTCGGCCTCACGGGGACCCCAGCTGCCGGGCTCGTAGCGGTAGGCGGGGCCACCCTTGTCGATGACCGGGTCGCAGATCGCCCAGGCCGCTTCCACGCTGTCCTCGCGCGCGAACAGCGTGGCATCGCCGCTCATGGCATCGCCGATCAGGCGCTCGTAGGCTTCCTTGGCCTCGCTGGTGGCATTGCAGACGTACAGCTCGACCTCCTCGCCGGCCATGCGCTCGCCCGGCGACTTGGTGCGGGCGCCCGCGGCGATCGCCACCTGGTTCGGTCCGAGCCGGAAGCGGAAGTAGTTGGACTGGGGCGGCACGGGTTCGTCGAACACCTGCTGGGGCGGCGCCTTGAGGATCACCATGACCTCGGTCGCGGTGACGGGCAGCGACTTCCCGGTGCGGATGAAGAACGGCACGCCCTGCCAGCGCCAGGAGTTCAGGTGCAGCTCCATGGCAGCGTAGGTCTCCACATCCGAGTCCGGCGCCACTCCCACATCGCCCCGGTAGCCCTTGTACTGGCCACGGACCATGCTCTGGGTCGTGAAGGGACTGATCGCCCGCAGCACCTTGATGCGCTCGTCCCGCTGGGCCTCGCCCCAATACCCGACCGGCGGGTCCATGGCCAGGCTGGCGACCACCTCGAGAAGGTGGTTCTGCACCACGTCCCGGATGGCGCCCACTTCCTCGTAGAACTTGCCGCGCCCCTCGACGCCGATCGTCTCGGCCATGGTGATCTGGACGCTCTCCACGTAGTTGCGGTTCCAGATGGGCTCGAGGAATGAGTTGGCGAAGCGGAAGTACAGCAGGTTCTGCACCGGCTCCTTGCCGAGGAAGTGGTCGATGCGGAAGATCGCCGTCTCGGGGAACACGCTGTGCAGCGTGTGATTGAGGTCCCTGGCGGACGCCAGGTCCCGGCCAAAGGGCTTCTCCACGACGACCCGCGCGTTCTGCGCACAGCCGGACTCACCGAGCAGCTTGACGACCGGGCCGAACAGGCTCGGCGGAATCGCCAGGTAGAAGAGCGGCGACTTCGAGTCCCTGAGGGCCTCCTTGACCCGGATGAAAGTGTCGGCGGAGTGGTAGTCGCCGTCCACGTAGCGCAGCAGGGAGACCAGCTTCTCGGCCGGTGGCGACGTGGCGTCCTTCGTGCGCTTGTCCAGGCTGTCCCGCACCCTGTCCTGGAACTGCTCCAGGTTCCAGCCGGAACGGGCCACGCCCACCACGGGCACGTCCAGGGTGCCGCGTTTCACCATGGCCTTCAGCGCGGGATAGATCTTGCGGTGTGCCAGGTCGCCGGTGGCGCCCAGCAACACCACCGCGTCGGAACGCTCAGTCATGACTTGCCCGGTTCCCGGTGGCCGCCGAACTGGAAACGCATGGCCGACAGCAGCCGGTTGGCAAACTCCGCCTCACCGCGGGACTCGAACCGGGAATACAGGGCCGCCGACAGCACCGGCACCGGCACGGCGGTGTCGATGGCCGCCTTGAGGGTCCAGCGGCCCTCGCCGGAATCCGACACCCGCCCGTGGAAGCCCTTGAGCTGCGGGTCATCCGCCAGCGAGGCCGCCGTGAGATCGAGCAGCCAGGAGGTCACCACGCTGCCCCGGCGCCACAGCTCGGCGATGGCCCCCAGGTCAAAATCGTACTGGTAGCGCTCGGGCGAGTCCGGGGCGCCGGGGCCCTCGCGGAGCCCGGCGCCGGCGTGCCTGAGCAGGTTGAAGCCCTCCGCATAGGCCGCCATCATCCCGTACTCGATGCCGTTGTGGACCATCTTCACGAAGTGGCCCGCGCCCGGGGCCCCGCAGTGCAGGTAGCCCTTGGATGCCGGGGCATTGGGGTCACGACCGGCGACCGGCTCCACGTCGCCCATGCCCGGCGCGAGGTCGCGGAAGACCGGCTCGAGCCGCTGCACGGCTTCCGGGGCGCCACCGATCATCAGGCAGTAGCCACGTTCCAGGCCCCATACCCCGCCGCTGGTGCCCACGTCGACGAAATGGATGCCCCTGGGGCTGAGGTCGGCGGCCCGGCGGATCGCGTGCTCGAAGGGGGAGTTGCCACCGTCGATCAGGATGTCACCCGTCTGCAGGTGCGTGGCAACCGTCTTCACGACGCCCTCCACCACCGGCACCGGCAGCATGATCCAGACCGCGCGCGGCGGCTTCAGCTGCGCGATGAATTCCTCGACGGAGGACGTGCCCCGGGCGCCGGCGGCTGTCACCGCCGCCACGGCCTCGGCATTGGCGTCGAACACCACGCACTCGTGGCCATGCTGCATGAGCCGGCGCACCATGTTGGCGCCCATCCGGCCGAGGCCGATCATTCCCAGTTGCATGGTGCTTTCCCCCTGCCGGTACACCTTTTGCTATCGGCCCCGTCAGCACGGACTTGAGACCCGAGTGAGAACTGCATCGCTCGTTGACCCCGGCGAGTGTACCCCAGCATCATCGCGGCATGACCCTGCGCGCAACCATCATCCCCGTCACCGCCTTCCAGCAGAACTGCTCGATCATCTGGTCGGCGGAGACCCGGGAGGGCGCCGTCGTCGACCCGGGCGGTGACCTCGAGCACATCCTGGCGGCCGTCGCCGACGAGGGCGTCCGCCTCACGAAGATCCTCCTGACCCACGCGCACATCGATCATGCCGGGGCCACCCGGGCCCTGGCCGACAAGCTCGGCTTGCCCATCGAGGGGCCTCATCCCGACGACCAGTTCTGGATCGACATGCTGCCGGAGCAGGCGCGCATGTTCGGTTTCGCGCCCGTGGCGACGTTCAAGCCCACCCGATGGCTCCACCAGGGTGACGCCGTGCAGGTCGGGCCCGAGATACTCGACGTCTACCACTGCCCCGGCCACACACCCGGCCACGTGGTCTTCCATGCGCGGGCGGACCGGCTGGCCTTCGTCGGCGACGTGCTGTTCGCCGGGTCCATCGGCCGGACGGATTTCCCCCGGGGCGACCATGCCACCCTGGTCAACTCCATCACGCGCAATCTCTGGCCCCTGGGGAGTGATGTCACCTTCGTTCCGGGCCACGGACCCACGTCCACGTTCGGCCAGGAGCGGGCAACGAACCCCTTCGTGGGCGACCGGGTGCTCCAGCGCGGCTGAGGCGGCACGGCCGGCGGCCCCGGAGAGAGACGCGGTTCACGGTTTGGCGACTCATCCGGCCAGGCTGCACGCATCCGGCGCGGAAACATTCAAGGGCAGCCGGGCCGGGCCGAGAACAGCCGGGCATGCGGACCCTGCGCTTCAAGATCCTTGGCCTGGCGGGCCTGCTGGTGGTCGTCACCCAGCTCGGAACCATCGCCGCCGTGCTGTTCACGGCCAACCGCGAGGTGGCCGTGCGGGCCCAGCGCCTCCTGGAGGGGGCCGGGACAGTCACCGTCCAGCTCGCCCAGGGTCGGGATACCCGGCTCCGGACCGCCGGCGCAGTGCTCGCGGCAGATCCCTACTTCCGCGGCACGATCATCGATAATGACAGCACGTCCACGTCCAAGATCCTCGACGCGCAAAGGCGCCGGGCGCAGGTGGACCTGGCCATGCTCCTGGATCCGCGCGGCCGCGTGCTCGCCGGCTCTGACTCCATCGGGCTGCAACGCGTGAGCTTCCCGGGCCTGGTGAGCCGGGCTGATGGCGGAGGCCGCTCGCGCACCGTGATCAGGGCCGAGAACCGCGCCTGGGAGGTCGTCGCCGTGCCAGTGGGCGAGACGGAGCCGATCGCCTGGCTGGTGATGGGCATCGTCATCGACAACGGGTTTGCCAGGCGCCTCGGCAACCTGACCGGACTGGACGCCACGCTGCTCGCACGGGTCGGCCAGACCCCGTTCGTGCTGGGCAGTTCCCTGGCCCACCTGGACGCCACGTCGCTACTCGGCGAACTCGCCAGCTCGGGGGCCCGCGATGGTGTCCCGATCGAGATCACGACGGGCGGAGTCGAGCATGTCGCCCTGATCGTGCCGCTGATACCGGGCTACGCGGATGTGGAGATTCTCCTCTCCCAGCCCCTGGACGCCGTCATGGCCCCGTTCAAATCCCTGCGGCACTCGGTGCTGGTGCTGAGCTCCATCGCACTCTGCCTTGCCATGGCTGGCGGCATCATGCTGTCACGGACGATCTCGGAGCCGGTGCAGGCGCTGGCGCGGGCCGCCCGGCGCATCCGTGACGGCGACTATGGCAAACCGGTGGACGTGCGGGCCGACGGCGAGGTCGCCGAACTGGCCAGTGCGCTGAATGCCATGCAGGTCGGGATTGCCGAGCGGGAGGAGCGGATCACATTCCATGCCCGCTTCGACGCACTGACCGGACTGCCGACGCGGATGTCGGCCCTTGATGCGCTCGACTCGGCCATCACCGATGCCCGGAACCGGGAGGAGTCCGTATCGGTCATGCTGATCGACCTGGATAGCTTCAGCGAGATCGGTTCCTCCCTGGGCCACGACATCGGCGACGCCCTGCGTTGCCAGGCAGCCGAACGCCTGCGGGCGGGCCTGGATGCCAGCCACCTCCTCGCGCGGCTCGAGGGCGACCAGTTCCTGGCGATCCTGGCCGGACGCAACCTGGGACAGGCGGAGGAAACTGCCGAGGACCTGCTGCGGCTGCTGGGTGCCGGCCTCTCGGTCCGGGATGTGAATGTCAGCGTCGACGGCCGGGTCGGCCTCGCCGGCTACCCGCTGCACGGGGACGACGCCGACCAGCTCCTCAAGCGGGCGGCCGTGGCCCGCAACGAGGCGCGCGACAGCGACACGCCCGTCCTCGTCTACCAGCCCGGCAACGAGGAGCGTCATGTGCGGCAGCTTGCCATCCTGGCCGACCTGCGCCGCGCTACCCGGCACGACGAACTGCGCCTCTACCTGCAGCCCAAGATCCGGCTGTCCGACGGTCGCATCTGCGGCGCGGAGGCGCTCGTGCGGTGGCAGCACCCGGTATTCGGATTCCTCACTCCGGACCAGTTCATCCCGCTCGCGGAGAAGTCCGGCAACATCTCCCTGATCACGAGCTGGGCCCTGACAGCCGCGGTGCGCGAGTGTCGTCTCTGGCTGGAAGAGGGCCTGGACCTGCCGGTGTCGGTGAACCTGTCGAGCCGGGACCTGCAGAACCGGGACCTGCCCTGCTTCGTGATGGAGCTGCTGCGGGATCACGACCTGGCAGCCCGCAACATCGTCCTCGAGATCACCGAGCAAGCCGTGGTCCGTGACTTCCAGAGGGCCACGCTGGTCCTCGAGTGCCTGCGGGACCTGGGCATCCGCATCGCAATCGACGATTTCGGCACCGGCTACTCATCTCTGGCGCAGATCAAGCACCTGCCCGTGGACGAGCTGAAGATCGACAGGTCATTCGTCATGGACCTGCCGGGCAACGGCGACGACGCGGCCATCGTGCGCGCGTCGATCGACCTGGCGCATAACCTGGGCCTCGAGGTACTTGCGGAAGGCGTCGAAACGCAACCCGCGCTCGATTGGCTGCAAGCGCAGGGGTGCGAGCAGGCCCAGGGCTTCCTGGTCAGCAAGCCAATGCCGGCCGAGGAATTCAGCGACTGGGTGCGAACCTGGGAGCGGGAGGAGACGCGGGTCGGCGCGAAGCTGCGGATCGTGTCCTGACTTCAGCCACCGGGCAGAGTGCCGCCGCCGGTGGCTCCGGCTGGCCTGCCGGTGGCGCGCCCGGTGACGAGCGCCGTCAGCGAGCCGAACCCGGCCAGCACCAGCAGCACGATGAGCAGGCCGCCCAGCGCCGGCACCCGTTGCGCCAGCACCAGGACGACGACGACGGCGAGCAGCACCAGCGCGCTCCGCCAGCCGACGCCTGCGGCAGGGCCACCGAGCCCGCTACACAGGATGAGCGTGGCGATCAGCAGGCCGAGCAGCCCCGACAGCAGGAGCGCGAAGACGTAGCCGGCCAGCACGACCAGGCCAAGCAGCCAGCCAAGCACCGTGACGAAAAGGGCCAGGACTGCAATCGGCGTGAGCACTATCGACGCAGCGCCAAGCACCAGCGTGCGGCCGGGCGCCTCACGGAACACGACGGCGGCGCGCGCCGCCAGCTGCGGGGCAAACCACAGGAGGATGAGCCCCGCAGCGGCCAGCGCAATGCCAGCCGCCCAGCCGCCCTCGAAGCGGGACGCTCCGTCGTCGCGGTGGGGTTCCGGTTCGTCCCTGCCCGCCGCCCGGATGTCGCCGAAGATCCGGGCGTCGTCGGCGATCAGCGGCTCCTGCTCGCTGCGCCAGACAAGGTCGCCGCCAATGACGGCGCCCGGCTCCACGCGGATCTCCCGGGCGGCGACCTCGACGTCACCGGCCACGCTGCCCGAGATCACGACAGTGCCACCCGCGACGTACAGGTCGTCACCGATCTCGCCCGCCATCTCGACATCGCCGCCCGCAAGCCAGGTGCGGCCACCGATGGCGCTGCCGGGGGCCACGGTTACGGAGCCACCGGCGATCGTCGCCTGGTCGGTCACGAAGCCCGTGACCCGGACATTGCCGCCGGCGGCCCTGAGATCATCGCCGACGCCCCCATCCAGGGTGATCCGGCCGCCGGCCAGGATCACGTCACCCTCTACGGACCCCTCGATCCGCACCTCGCCGGCCGCCGCGTAGAGATCGTCATCGATCGACCCGGTGATCACGACGGAATCCGAAATCCGCGTTTCCGCCAGGGATGGCGCGCAGGCAACTACCGTCAGGCCCGGCAGCAGGAGCCATAGGCACGCTCGCCATCCGGACCGCGTCAGCGGCATTCCGGTTGCCTCAGCTGGCGGGCCGCAGGTCGTTGAGGGCCGGCGGCAGGGCGGCGAACACCCGGGCATACAGCTGCTGCTCGATGCGCGTCTCCTCGTCGGTCACGCCCGCCATGTAGTCCCAGTCGGCCGTGGTGAAGAGGCGCTGGGCGAGCTCGGTGGTAGCGCCGTGATGGCCCATGTTGGTGACGATGTAGTTGCTGTAGGCAGCACTCACGGCCTCGAAGTGCTCCAGGGCCGCCGCACCACCGCCCTTGAGCGCCGCCTTGGCAGCGGTGAAGGCCTTCAGGTGCTCCTGGTTACCCCCGAGGCGCTCATCGAGTTCGCGCAGTGCCTGCTCCGCCTGGGCATCGAGCTTGCCGAGCTTCTCCCGGATCATGTCGCCCATCTTCACGTCCTGGGCGTGAAGGCGGCCCATGGACGTCTCGATATAGTCCGCGACCGCCACGTAGAAGGGCACGAAGGCGGCATCACCCCCGGACTTGCGGGCCACGGCCGCCGTCAGGGCCTCCCGCACCGACTTGAGCCGGCGGCGCTCGCCGGCAACCTTTTCGCGCAGTGTCGTCATGTCAGTAACCCCATGCTGGATTCAGGACGCATAGATTGGCTCAGCCGGGGCCGCGGCGCCATCCTGGTGCCGCCAGGTGTGTCGATACGACGCAGGGGGAGCACAGGAGGGCGGCCAATCCCGATGTTAGATGACGTCCAAGGCGCGGGAAAGTACCGGAAAATCCCTATACGCCTTCATCGCGGGAGCCCACGGCACGGCGGTTGCCGCATGGTCTAATGGGACTCAGTCATTGGGAGAGGAGCTTGAGATGTCGTCCGTATTGCCCGCTGCATCCCTACCGCGGGTTTCCCGCGTCCTGCTGATCATCGGCAGCCTGTCCCTGCTCTCGGCCACCCAACTGAGCGCCCTGGGCTTCCATGCCCTCAGCAACGTGCTCACGCCCCAGCAGCAGGCGTCCTGGCACTGGGCCACGGAGCTGCAGTTCTACCACTCGATCGGGCTGATCCTCCTGGCGCTGATCGCGCCCCGGCTCGGCAATCCCAGGCTGGTGGCCTGGGCTGGCGGCATCATGACCCTCGGCCTCTTCCTGTTCTCGGGCACCATCTACGTGAATTCTCTCGGGCTCGCGCCGGTCGGCCAGTTCGCGCCGTTCGGTGGCGGTTCGTTCATGCTGGCGTGGCTGCTTGTCGCCATCGCCGCCTTCCGCGCCCGGCCGCAGCCTTAGGGTAACGGCGATGAGCCTCACAAGGCGAACTGCGCTCCTCCTCCCTGCCCTCGCCGCGGGCATGATCCTGGCGGGCTGCACCTCGGGGCTTGGCGGTGAGCCGCCGGGGACCGTGCTGGTGGCCGGTGCCACCGGCCAGACGGGCCAGCTCATCGTGAGCGAACTGCTGGCCAACGGCTACGGGGTCCGGGCCCTCGTCCGCGACACCGCGAAGGCGCGCAAGGTCCTCGGTGACCAGGTCGAGCTCGTGCAGGGCGACGTCAAGGACCCCGCGACGCTGACCGCCGCCTTCGCCGGCACGGATGCCGTCATTTCCGCCGTCGGCGCCAGGGGCGCCAGGGGCCCGGACCGGCCCGAAGCCATCGACTACGAGGGCGTGAAGAACCTGGTGGACGCCGCGGTGGCCGCCCGGTCCCGGCAGTTCGTCCTGGTCTCTTCCCGCTCGGTCACCCAGCCGGACAATCCCCTGAACAAGCTGTTCGGGAATGTGCTGATCTGGAAGCTGAAGGGCGAGGACGCCCTGCGCGCCAGCGGCGTCCCGTACACCGTGGTCCGGCCGGGCGGCCTCACGAACGGTCCGGGCGGCAACCAGGACCTGGTCTTCGAGCAGGGCGACACCGTGCGCGCCCAGACGACGATAACCCGCGCCGACCTCGCCCGGATCTGCGTGCAGGCGCTCAGGTACCCGGAGGCCCGGAACCGGACCTTCGAGACCAGCGCAACGCCGGGGGCCCCGGTTACGGACTGGCGGGCGAAGTTCGCGGCCCTCCGGCCCGACCCGTAGGATCCTGCCGGAAGAAGGCCGCGAGCTGCCGGTAGACCTGCGGGTACTCGGCCTCGAGGCTCGCCGGCACGTCGAAGAACAATTCGGCCATCACCGCGAAGAACTCCGCCGGATCCTGGACGGCGTAGGGATCGATCCAGGGCTGCTCGCCCCGTCCGAGCCGCGTCGCCAGGTCGTCGTAGGCCGAATCGAAATCCGCTTCCCACGCCGCCACGTCCATGCCCTCGTGCAGGGGCGGCAGCCCGTTCGCCGCTCCATCCAGCATGTCGAGCTTGTGGGCGAACTCGTGGGCCACCACGTTGTAGCCCTCCCCCCGGCCGCTGGCCTGGACATCCGGCCAGGACAGGATCACGGGCCCCTGCTCCCAGGCCTCGCCGGTCAGGACCTCGTCACCCCGGTGGACCACGCCGTCCTCATCGACGTGCTCGCGGTCGCGCACCAGGAACGCCTCGGGATAGACGATCACCGAGGCAAAGGCGGCGTAGCTGTCGAGGCCCAGCTCGAGGATGGGCTGGCAGGCGAGCAGCGCAATGCGGACGCGCATGGCGTCGTCCAGCACGATGTCACCCGCTGGCTCCAGGGACTTATCGTGCAGGAAGAGCAGCGCGAGGTCCCGCAGGCGGCGGCGGGCCCCGGCATCGAGCCAGGCCACCGCCGGCGTCGCGGCGACCGTGGAGTCCCAGAGGACGTCGGGAATGGAGTGCCGGGCCAGGATCCGCCGGCGGCGCCAGGATCTAAGCACGGCAGCTCACACCGACATTCCTCGAGCACAAGCCTGGCAGGAGGTCGCGGCTGAAGCCGCTCCTACGGGAGGTCTGAACGCTGCCAGCCATCATCCCGCCAGCCGATCTGCCATGCCGGCCAGTAGGTGTCATCGAGCTTCAGCGTAAGCACTTCCAGCTGGTTGTTCCAGGTCACTGTCGTCAGGCGCACGGCCTCCCGGTTGCGCCTGGTGCTCACGACCTCGAGGAACTGGTCCAGGTCGGCGATGGCGACGCCGTCTACCTGGGTGATCCGCCTGCCGGCATACAGGCCGAACCGCGAAGCGGGCGAGCCGAAGGCAAAGTAGGAGACGTACACACCGGTCGGCTCGACGCCACGCTGGGCGGCCATGTCACGATAAGGGGCCTGCAGCAGCGCGCCGGCCCACATCACCACGCGGCGCACGCCGGCGCCATTCAGGGCGACGGTGGCCACATCCACGCTTACGACGTTGCCATCGCGCAGGACTTCCACGGCCACAGCCGGCTTCTGCGTGCGTAGCTCGACCTCCCGGTAGCGGGTCGCGGGCTCGCCGTCGATCGTGAGGAGCAGGTCCCCCGGCTGGAAGGCGCCGGCCGCCGGCGAGCCCGCCACGGTCCGGGCCACGCTGAGGAGGCGCCGGCGTTCCGGGTCGTGGTCGCCGATGCGGAGGGCCCAGTCGGCGGACAAGCCGAGGCGGCGGGCGGCAGCCAGCGGCATCTGGGTCCATTCCACCTCGAGGGACCGGAGCTCATTGCCCGTGGCGACGAGGTCCACCAGCTCGCGGACGTACTCGACGGGCATGCCCCGGTTTTCCTGCCGCAGGTCGCCACTGCCCTGCCAGGCGAAGCTCGACCAGAGTGCCGCCACTTCACCCTTGCGGTTCACCACCACGCCGTCCAGGTTCCGGGGCCCGTTGACGAGATCGAGGGTTTCCAGATTGGCCTCGCGAAACCGCATGGTGCGGGATAGCGGGTACGCGACCGGCTCGAAGGAGGCGAAGGTGGCAGACTGGGACACCAGTTTTTCCCCGCCCTTCAGTCCCGCAATCCAGAGTTCCTCGCCGGCCTCGGGAGCCCGTGAGGCGAGGCGCGCGGCCGTGACGGGGGATGAGCCAATCAGCGCGGGGTCGTAGGCAAGAAGCGCCAGGTTGTGCAGCGGGTGCACATAGACGACGCGCCCGGGGATCTCCAGCGATCCACCGAACGTGATGCGCACGTCGCCAATCGCCTCCGGGATGGTGTTCCGGTCGACCACCACGTAGCCACGCCTGGCGTCGACGATCAGGCCCGTGCCGTAGTAGTGCTGCTCGGACACTCCCGAGACGGTGTAGGGCATGTCGAAGTTGACCAGCACCAGCGACGGCGCGATCTTCCGGAGGCGGGCATCCGGCTGATCGACGAACCGGGCAAGGCCGCCCTCCGGCGGCACGGCAGCCGGCCCCGGATCGAGGGCCCTGCAGGGCCACTCTCCCAGCGTGTCGTCGCGGCGGCAGCGGACGGCCGGAAACCAGCGCCGGTCCATGCGCGCGACCCGGACCTTGCTGGAGCCCGGCTCCTCGAGGGTGATGAAGCGCACCGTGAAGCGCTGCTGGTCGGCCTTGCCGGCGAGCAGGCGCTCCAGGTCATCGAGCTGGCGCACGGGCTCGCCCTCGACGGCGACAATGACTGCCCCCCGCGGAATGCCGGCGGACGCGAAGACGAACCCCGGGTTCGCGACATACAGCCCTTCCGCCGCCCGGTTGAAATGGCGGGCCTGCTGGTAGGACAGGTTGTTGACGACCGCGTCGCCGAACTGCAGGTACTCGTCGGGACTGAGCTGCTCGAGGTCCTGAACGGTAACCGTGAAGAACAGCTGGCTGCCGCCCCGCTCCACCATCAGGTCGACAGGCTTGCCCACGCGATCGTCCAGGACCGCGGCCAGCGGCGCGAACTCCGTCAGGTATTCGCCGTTGACCCGCACGAGGATGTCCCCGACCTGCAGCTTGCCATCGGCGGTGCTGCCGGGAAGCACCTCGCTTACCACCAGCATGCCGATGCCGTCGGGGAAACGCGCGCGAACCGTCCGCTCGCTGGGCTCGCGCAGGCCGAGCCGCCGGAGCTCGTCGTAGGCGGTGTACCTGAAGATGGCACCCAGCGTGCCGCGGGTGACGGGCTGCCCGGCCTGCAGCAGCCGGAGGGCCCGCTGCACCCGGTCGAGGGGCAGGAAGAAGCTCGACGCCGCCTGGTTGCTCGCGCCCGCATTGAGCGCGATCACCCTGCCCTCGATGTCGATGACGGGCGAACCCGACGAGCCGCCGGAGGTTCCCGACGCCGCCTGCAGGTAGAACGTGTTGAAATCATTGTACTTTCCGCGCCCGTACTCGGGCGCCTCCCGCCGCAGGCGCGCCAGGGTGCCGGAGAGGATCGACAGCTGCTCGCCGGCGTCGTTGCCGACCACGCGGATCTCGCGGCCGAGCTCGGCGCCGGCGGGGTGCAGAGGCAAGGCCTTCGGCTTGATGTACTTCAGCGCTGCCGGGTCGTAGCGGTAGAAACCGAAGTCGTGCACGGGATCCCGGTAGACCGGGACGAGCTCGACCTCTTCCTGGTTGTTGAACAGCCCTTCGGCCCGGACCGGGCCCGACGTGACGACGTGGCGGTTGGTGAGGATCAGGCCGCGCTCGGCATCGACGACGAAGCCGGTTGCCTGGCTGGATTCGTTCCACTCGGTATCGAAGGCCCGCGTGCCATCCACCTGGATCGACACCACCGAGGGCGCGATGCGCTCGAGGGTGCGCCGCCACGCCGCCGGCTCTACCCCGTCAGCGGCCTGGAGGCCCGGCGCGGCCAGCGCCAGGAGTACGGAGTAGCAGAACGCGTGCCTAGAGCCGCAGTTCATGCCCGAACGCCGCGTGGAATTCCCTGGCGAGCGACGCCGGCGTGAAGCTGTGGTTCTGGGTGCCCTTGTGGGCAATCTTGAGGGCGCCGAGCAGGGACGCGAGGCGGCCGGTGTCGGCCCAGGACAGGCCACGGGCAATGCCGTGGAGGAGCCCTGCGCGGTAGGCGTCGCCGCAGCCGGTGGGGTCGAGCACCGCCCGCGGCTTGACCGCGGGGATGTCGAGCTGCTCACTGCCGGCGCGAATCGTGGAGCCATTGGCGCCGTGCGTGACGATGAGGGCGCGGACCTTGCCGGCTACCTGCTCCTCGCTCCAGCCCGTGCGGTCGACGAGCAGGCGGGCCTCGTAGTCGTTCACGGCCACCCAGGTGGCCCGCTCGACGAAATGGCGCAGGTCATCGCCGTCGAACATCGGCAGCCCCTGGCCGGGATCGAACATGAATGGAATGCCGGCTGCATGCAGCTGCGCCGCGTGGTCCAGCATGCCCTGCCGCCCGTCCGGCGACACGATGCCGAGCTCGATGCCGCCCGTCCCGCCGGCGGGGACGACATTGCGATGGGCCTCGTTCATGGCACCGGGATGGAAGGCCGTGATCTGGTTGTCGTCCAGGTCCGTGGTGATGTAGGCCTGGGCCGTCAGCATCCCGGGCACCTCGAGGACGTGGTCCAGGTTCACGCCCTGGCGGGTCAGCCACTCCCGGTAGGGACCGAAGTCGGTGCCCACCGTCGCCATGATGCGGGGCTCGCCGCCCAGCAGGCGCAGGTTGTAGGCGACGTTCCCCGCGCAGCCACCGAACTCGCGGCGCAGATCCGGGACGAGGAATGACACGTTGAGGATGTGGATCTGGTCGGGAAGGATGTGCTCCTTGAAGCGGCCCTCGAAGACCATGATGTTGTCGTAGGCAATCGAGCCGCAGATCAGGGCAGACAAGCGAACACTCCTAGTTCGGGGAAGCCGTCGGGTTCGGGCGGTCGGATGCCCGGCTCTGCCAGGTCAGGTCGAGCTGCTTCGCGGCCCGCACGTCGTCCAGGCGCCGCACCGGCGTGGTCAGCGGCGCGCGCTTGACCTCGGCGGCGTCCCGGAGGGCCAGGTCCCGGATGTCGATCAGCGCCTGGGCAAAGGCGTCCAGGTCCTGCCGCGCCTCGCTCTCCGTTGGTTCGATGAGCAGGCACTCCGGCACCAGCAGGGGGAAGTAGGTGGTCGGCGCGTGGAAGCCCTTGTCGAGGAGCGCCTTGGCGAAGTCCATCGCGGTGACGCCGGTGTCCCGGGCGATGTCCTTGAGGGTGATGATGAACTCGTGGCTGGCACGGCGCTGCGGAAAGGCAGGCGTGAACCCCGCAGCCGCCAGGCGCTTCATCAGGTAGTTCGCATTCAGGGTGGCGAAGCCTGACACCCGGCGCATGCCCTCGGCGCCCAGCAGGCGCATGTAGACGTAGGCGCGCAGCAGGATGCCGGCATTGCCCATGAAGCCGGAGAGCCGCCCGATGCTCTGGGGCCGGTCGCTTTCGGCAAGCCACCTGTATTGCCCGTCGCGCCGGCCGACGATCGGGATCGGCAGGAAGGGCTCGAGGCGTTCCGTCACGGCGACGATGCCCGCCCCGGGCCCGCCGCCACCGTGGGGCGTCGAGAAGGTCTTGTGCAGGTTGATGTGCACCACGTCGAAGCCCATGGCCGCGGGCAGGGCCCGGCCCAGGATCGCGTTCAGGTTGGCGCCGTCGTAGTACAGCAGCCCGCCCGCGCCATGCACCACGTCGGCGATCTCCGCGATCCGGCGCTCGAAGGCGCCGAGCGTCGACGGGTTAGTGAGCATGATGCCGGCCGTCTGCGGACCGACGACCTTGCGGAGGGCGTCCACATCCACGTCGCCGTCCGGGCCCGTTGGAATCTCGACCACGTCGCAGCCGCACATGGTGGCCGTTGCGGGGTTGGTGCCGTGCGCCGCGTCCGGGACGATGATCTGCGTGCGACCGGCATCGCCCCGGGCGACGTGGTAGGCGCGGATCATGGCCACGCCCGCAAACTCGCCCTGGGCACCGGCCATCGGCGTCAGCGACACGCCGCTCATGCCGGTGACGGCCTTGAGCATTTCCTGCAGGTCGAAGAGGCATTCGAGGTAGCCCTGGGCATGGCCCTCGGGCTCCAGCGGGTGGCGGTCCAGGAATCCCGGCAGCATCGCCAGCTTGTTGGACGCCCGCGGGTTGTACTTCATCGTGCACGAGCCCAGCGGGTAGAAGTGCGTGTCGATGGAGAAGTTCAGCTGCGACAGTCGGGTGAAGTGGCGCACCACCTGCAATTCCGAGACTTCGGGAAGCGGCGGCGGGGCGCGGCGCAGGAGTCCGGCGGGCAGGTCGTCCGTGGGCCCCGCAATGCCGGGCGCCTGGGACGGCGCGCGCCGGCCAGGCCGGCCCTGGTCGAAGATCAGTGGTTCGCGCATCAGGCCGCCACCGCCACACCAAGCACGCCGGCAAGCACCCGCCGGTAGGTGTCGATGTCCTCCGCGGTCCGCACTTCGGTGGCGCAGACGAGCAGCCCGTGGCCCAGCTCGGGGAAATCGGCGGAGAGATCGAAGCCGCCCAGGATGCCGGCTGCCGCCAGTTGGTCCAGCACCGGGGCAACCGGCCGCGGCAGTGTCAGCACGGCCTCGTGGAAGTACGGGGTGACCGGGGCGCTGATCCCGCCAAGGCCGGTGAGCGCGGCGACCAGTGCGCGCGTATTGGCGTGGCACTGGGCTGCCACTCGCCGCAGGCCCTCGCTCCCCAGCAGGGACAGGTAGATGGTGGCAGCAGTGACCATCAGGCCCTGGTTGGTGCAGATGTTCGACGTGGCCTTGGAGCGGCGGATGTGCTGCTCCCGGGCCTGCAGTGTGAGCGTGAAGCCGGGGCGGCCCTCCACGTCGACCGTGCCGCCCACGATGCGGCCCGGCATCTGCCGGACGAGCGCCTGGCGGCAGGCGAGGAACCCGAAGTACGGCCCCCCTGAACCCAGCGGGATACCGAGGGGCTGGCCTTCGCCACAGGCGATGTCGGCGCCCTTCGCGCCCCACTCGCCGGGCGGCTTCAGCAGTGCGAGCGCGGTGGGATTGCAGGCGGCGATCACCAGCATGCCCCGGGCATGGGCCCAGTCCGTGAGCTCGTCCACCGGCTCGAAGCCGCCGAGGAAGTTCGGGTAGGGAATCGCCAGGGCGGCAAAGTCCTGGCCCTCGAGCGCGGCGAGCGCCGCCAGTTCCGTGCGGCCCGCCGACGCGGCCAGCTCCACCAGTTCCACGTTCTGCCCGGCCAGCAACGCGCGGGCCACCTTGCGCCAGACGGGGTTCACGTAGCGGGGCACGAGCACCCGCCGGGAACGCGCCCCGCGGGCGCTACGCACCGCCATGAGGCAGGCCTCGGCAAAGGCGGTGGCGCCGTCGTAGAGGGAGGCGTTGGACACGTCCAGGCCGGTGAGCCCGGCCAGCATGGACTGGTACTCGTAGATCAGCTGCAGCGTGCCCTGGCTCGCCTCGGCCTGGTAGGGCGTGTAGGCGCTGTAGAACTCGCCGCGGGTAGCTATTTCCCAGACGGCCGCGGGAATGTGGTGCTCATAGGCGCCGGCGCCGAGGAAACACAGGCTGGGCATGTTCCGCGCCGCCCGCTCGCGCATCAGGCGGGTGATGGCCGCTTCGGACAGTCCGGCGGGCACGCCCGGCAGGCCATCCACGCGCAGCTTCGCGGGGATCTCGTCGAAGAGGTCCTCGATGCTCCGGACGCCAATGGCGCCCAGCATGGCGGACGTTTCGTCAGGCGTGTGGGGAATGAACGGCACGGGTTATCAGCGTCCGGCTAGTGGGCGGCGTCGAGCAACGCGGCATAGGCCGACGCGTCCAGAAGTGCCACCGCCGGTCCCGCGTCCGCCGGTTTCAGTCGAACGAGCCAGCCCGCACCATAGGGGTCCGTGTTCACCAGCTCGGGCTGCGACGTGAGCGCCGGGTTCACGCCCGCCACGGTGCCCGCGAGCGGGGCATAGACGTCGGACGCCGCCTTGGTGGACTCGACCACGGCCATGGCATCACCCGGCTTCAGTGGACGCCCGGCCTCGGGCAACTCGACGTAGACGAGTTCACCCAGCTGGTGCTGGGCATGATCCGTGATGCCGACGACGACGGTGCCGTCGTCCTCCCGGCGGATCCACTCGTGGTCCTTGGTGTACTGGAGCTGCTGCGGCACGTCGCTCATGCGGTTTTCCTGATCATTCAACAAGCACACGGCCGTGGCGGACGAACGGGGGACGCACGATGCGTGCTGACCGCAGCGCCGAACGAATCTCCACCTGGCACGGACCCTCGGCCTCCACGGGCACCCTGGCGAGTGCGATGGACCGGTCCATGGTGGGGGAAAAGCCGCCGCTGGTGATCACGCCTTCGCCGGCCGGGGTGAGCACCCGCTGACCGTGGCGCATGATACCGCGATCTTCCAGGAGCAGGCCGGTCAACTTCTCCCTTATGCCCGCCGCCTTCTGCTGCTCCAGCGCGGCCCGCCCGCGGAATTGCCGGTCGGCGGGCTCGAAGGCCACCGTCCAGGCCAGGCCCGAAACCAGGGGAGACGTGGACGTATCCATGTCCTGTCCATAGAGGTTGAGCGCGGCCTCGAGCCGCAGGGTGTCACGGGCGCCGAGGCCGCAGCGCGTCGCGCCAGCCGCGGCCAGCGCGCTCCACAGGGCGATGCCGGTGGCCGCGGGCAGGATCACCTCGAAACCGTCTTCGCCCGTGTAGCCCGTGCGGGCGACGAACAGGTCGTCCTGCAGGAGGGAGTTGAACGGCTTCAGCGCCAGGGCCATCCCGCCAGCGCCGTTCGGCAGCAGGGGCGCCGCCAGTTCGCGGGCCAGCGGCCCCTGGACGGCGATCATCAGCAGGTCGTCCCGGTGGCGAAGCACCACGTCGTCCCGGTCCGCGACCCGGGCCAGCCAGGCAAGGTCCTGGGAACGGGTGGCCGCATTCACGACGAGCCGGAAGCGGTCATCGCCGGTCCAGTAGGCGATCAGGTCGTCGACGACGCCGCCCGCGTCATTGAGCATGCAGCTGTAGAGGCCCTGGCCGGGCTCCCGGAGCTTGCCGATGTCGTTGGCCAGCAGGCGCCCGAGGAACGAGGTGGCGTCGGGGCCCATTACGTCCACGACCGTCATGTGGGACACGTCGAAGATGCCGCAGGACTTGCGCACGGCATGGTGCTCGGCCAGGGCCGACGCATACTGCAGCGGCATGTCCCAGCCGCCGAATTCCACCAGGCGCGCGCCGGCGGCCACATGCTCGGCGTAAAGAGGTGTCTGGTGTCCCAAGGCCGTTCTCCCGTCAGTTCAGCGCCGGCACGGCCGTCGCCAGTGTGGTCATGGCAAAAGCCACGCGTTCCTCGATGGGCGCGCCGGCCGGTTGCGCCTCCACCAGGTCCAGCCTGGGCCGGAGCCCGCGGCGGTTGGCGATCTGGATGTTCAGTCCGGGGCGGGCATTCAGCTCCAGCAGCATGGGCCCCTTGTCCCGGTCGAGCACGATGTCCACGCCCAGGTAGCCGAGCCCGGTGAGCTCGTAGCAGCGGGCCGCGAACCGGAGCAGGTATTCCCACTGGGGAATCTGCAGGCCGCCGATGGGGGCCCCCGTGTCGGGGTGTTCCGTCACGGTCGTGTTGCCGGTGACCCCGTAGGTGGTCTGGCCAGTCGCCAGATCGAGCCCGGCGCCCACGGCGCCCTGGTGCAGGTTCGCCTTGCCCTGGGACCGGCGCGTTGGCAGGCGGACCATGCCCATCACCGGGTAGCCGCGAAAGACGATCACGCGGATATCGGGCACGCCGCGGAAGGAATGCTCGGCGAACGTGGCATCGAACTTGACGCAGTACTCCACCAGGGCCACGTCCCGGTGCCCGCCAAGGCTGTACTGGCCGCTGATGATGTTGGACAGGTGATGCTCGATGTCGTCCTCGCCCATGATGGAGCCGTCGACGAGCCGGTACACGTTCCTGTCCCTGACCCGCGCCGACACGACCAGGATGCCATCGCCGCCCGAGCCATGGGCCGGCTTCACGACGAAATCCCGGTGTGCCGCCAGGATCGTCGGCAGGTTGCGGACCTCGTGATGGCTGCCGATCACGCCGTAGAGCTCGGGCACCGGCAGGCCGGCCGCCATCGCCAGGCGCTTGGTCGCCAGCTTGTCGTCCACGAGCGGGTAAAGTCGCCGGGGGTTGTAGCGCATGATGTACTGGCAATTGCGCTCGTTGAGGCCCACCACCCCATTGCCCGCCAGCCTGCCGATGGACCCGAGCATCAGCGCGACGGCTCAGCGAGGGCCTTGAAGCGCACCAGCTCCAGCAGCCGGTAGCCGCTGTAGCGGCCCAGCAGGAGGCAGATGGCCAGCACCCAGAGCAGCAGCTCCGGGAAGACGAAGAACAGGTGCTTCAGGACGTCGATCTCCATGACCGTGAAGCAGATGGCGGCCACGATGAGGCTGCCCACGCCCTGCTGGATCGCTTCCATGGGGCCGCGCTCTTCCCAGACAATGGACATGCGCTCGATGGTCATCGTGAGAATCACCATGGGGAACAGGCCGACGGACAATGCCATGTCGAGGCCCAGCTGGTGGCTGACGATGCTGATGACCGCCATCAGCAGCACCACGATGATCAGCACGGAGGCCAGCCGGGGCACGAGCAGCAGGCGCAGGTTCTCCATGAAGAAGCGGAACAGGAGGCCGAGCGTCACCACCAGCGAGAACAGGATGACGCCCGCCAGCACCTGCGTCTCGCGGAATGCCAGCGCCACCAGCACCGGCATGAAGGTGCCGAAGGTCGTGATGCCAACCACGTTGCGGAGCACGACCACCACCAGGGCTCCGAGCGGGATCATCAGCAGCACGGCATAGACGGCCTGGGTCTGGATCGGCAGGGAAAACAGCGAGAAGTCGGCAATGCGCGACTGCACGGCCTGGGCGCGGCGCTCGGCAACCAGCACGGGGTCCACCTCGTTCCGCTGCACGGCGAACCGGATATCGGTCTTGCCGCCGCCATCCATGGTGTAGAGCGGATCGTCACCCCGCCACCAGGTCAGGTAGTTCTCCGGCAGGCCCTGGGCGCCGGTCGCCGGGTCGAAATACAGCCAGCGATCGCCGTCGTGGACTTCGAGCCATGGCAGGAGGTGCGCCTGGCGCTCGCGGTCCACCAGATTGATTCCGCGCATGAGGCGCGCGGGAATCTGGGCCGCGGCCAGCACCGTGACGGCAGTCCGGGCGCGCACCGTCGGGTCCGTCTGGCCCGCCAGCAACAGGCCGACATTCTGGTCGCCCGTGGCATCCGCCAGCCGCTTCAGCAGCTCGATGGTAAAGGATGCAGGATCGGCCGACTGCTCCCGGACCTGGGCCACGAGTTCCTGGAGAGCCGTGTCGAACGGCTCGCCGAGCACTGGCGCCGTCGGGAATGGCGGCGTGGTGTCATTCGCCGCCTCCGCGGGGTCCTTGTAGACAACGGCCCTGTAGTAGAGGGTTTGCGGACCCTTCGCGCGGCGGATGGCCCACTGGACCTGGCGGCCACCAGCCACGAGGCGCGTGGTGAACCCGAAGCCACGGGACACGAAATTCTCGTCGAGAACGGCGAAGCCGGGGGTAAGGCCCGGGATGTGCAGGGTTGCCTTGACGGGCATGGCCCGCTCGCCAGCGTCGAACTGGAAGGTGACCTCGACGGTCCAGATCCGGGTCTGTTCATCGGGCAGCAGCGGGTAGCCGAGGCCACGCCACTTGTAGACGAACAGGCTGCCGCCGATCAGGCACAGGGCCAGCGCGAAGATCCAGATCTTATAGCCCTGCATGGCGGCCCCTCGCGACGTCGGCTGGTCCCGCGGCCTGGGCCATCAGGAGCCGCTTCACCACCGGCAGGCGGTCCACGGCACCCAGGCCTGCGGCGGCAAGCCGCGTCAGGGTGGTGGAATCGCTGGTGAACACGCGGTGCAATCCTTCCATCGCCGCCATCGTCAGCAGATTGGCGCCCTTGCGCCACCGTTCATAGCGGCGGAGAACCAGCGCATCACCCGGATCGGCAAGCCGCGCGCCGAGAAGATGGGCCGCCAGGGTCTCGGCCAGGGCCGCGGCATCGAGCAGGCCCAGGTTGATGCCCTGCCCAGCCAGCGGGTGAATCTGGTGGGCGGCATCGCCGACCAGGGCGAAACGCGCGCCAGTGTAACGATGGGTATGGCGCGCGGCCAGCGGCACCGCGAGCCGGGGCGTGGTTACCCGCAGATCGCCGAGCACGCTGCCGGTCGCCGCCGTGAGCCGGGCGCCGAATTCGTCGTCGGCAAGAGCACTGATCTCCCGCGCCTCGGGCTCGAAGCACGACCAGACGATCGACGAGCGCCCGTCCGCCAGGGGCAGCAGCGCGACGGGGCCACCGGGCGTGAAGCGCTGCCAGGCCGTCCGCTGGTGCGGACGTTCGCTGCCGACATGGCCGACGACCGCCAGCTGCCCGTAGTCCCGGGCGGTAGTCGGCAGCTGCAATTGCGACCGCACCCAGGAATCGGCGCCGTCAGCGCCCACCAGCAGGCGGGCCCGCACGCTGGTGCCGTCGGGCAGGCGCACGGTCATCGCCTCCGGGCCGGCATCAAGCCCGGCGGGGGACGCGCCGGTGAGCAGGTCAACCGGGCCGCCGCCCTGATCCGCGAGGGCATTCCACAGGCCGAGCCGCAGCCAGTCGTGATCCACGATGTGGCCCAGGCCGGGTGCGCCACTGTCGGCGGCATCGAAGCCGATGCTGCCAGGGCCAAAGGGCGTGCTGTCAGCCTGCCACACCCGCATGCGCTCGTAGGGCGCCGCCATTCCCGGGGGCAGGGTGTCCCAGGCACCGCAGGCCTCGAGGATCGCCCGCCCTGCCGGCGCAATGGCAAACACCCGCAGCCCGGGCCCGGCGTCAGCGGCGGGCCGGCGCGGCGCCCGGGCCTCGAGGACGCCAATACGGAGGGGCTCCCGCCTCGGACGAAGAAAGTTCCGCAGCAGGCCCGCGCAGGCGAGGCCGGTGACGCCTCCGCCAATGATGAGGACATCATAGTCGTGGGCGGTCACAGCGGCAGTCCCCGGACCAGCCTGGTCTGCCGGCCACCGAGACCCATGGTCTCCCGCGCCAGGAATGGCTTGGCGCCGGGTGCAATATCGAATAGCAGGAGGCCGAGGCTGCGTAGCGGACCCAGTCGTGTCCGGTCGAAAAGCCTGATCAGGCCGTCAGTGAAGGTGACCACGCGGCGCTGGTCGGGCCGGCGCCAGGCAGCATAGTCCGCCAGCAGTTCCGGCCTGCCGGGATCGGCGACCGCCGTCCCCGCGATGAGCTCGGCAAGGGCGGCGGCGTCGCGCAGGCCCAGGTTGTAGCCCTGCCCGGCCACGGGGTGCAGGCCATGCGCTGCATTGCCGACCACCGCGACGCGCGGTGCGGTAACGGCGTCCGCCTCGACCAGCTCCAGCGGGTAGCTGCCCCGCCCGCCGACGCGCTCGAAACGGCCGAGGCGGTAGCCAAATTCCTGCTGCAGCAACTGGAGGAAGCCGGCGTCCGGCAGGCGCAGCACCGCTTCGGCCACCGCGGCCTTCCGGGTCAGCACGAAGACATAGCGGCCCGGTCCAGCCGGCAGGAGGGCCAGCGGTCCGTCAGGCGTGAAGCGCTCGTAGGCCATCGGGCCACGATCGTCGTGCCCGCCGCCGTGCACTGCCACGTTACCCACGATCGCCACCTGGTCGTAGGGACGGACCCGCGCCGCGATGCCCAGGGACGCGCGCAACGGCGACCGGGCGCCGTCGGCCACGACCAGCAGGCGCGTCCGGAGCACCGTGCTCGTGCCGCGCTCCTCGACGGTCACGGCCAGGGCATCGTCCGCGCCCGCCACGCCGGCCACCGTGGCGGGAGACCGGAGCGTGATGTTCGGACTGTCGCTCATGGCCCGCCACAGCGCCGCGCCGAGCAGCCGGTTCTCGAGGACGTAGCCGAGTGGCTCGCCACCTTCCTCGTCGCCGTCGATCACCGTCGTCCCGAACCGGCCGCGCTCGGACACGTGAATGCGCTGGATCGGGGCCGCCTCGGAGCGGACTGCCGGCCAGATCCCGAGGGTCGCCAGGATGTGCTGGCTGCTGCGGGACAGGGCGGTGGTGCGCGCATCGAAGCTTGGCTGGCCGGGAGAGCCGGCGGGGACCGCTTCCACCAGGGTCACCCGCACCGGCAAGCCGGCCAGCGCCACGGCGAGGCTCGCGCCCACCATGCCGCCCCCGGCGATCAGGACGTCGCAATCGGCTTCAGCCACGGCGTCCCCCGCGGTCATTGGGCCGCCGCGCCGACGAGGGCCTCGAGCACGTCCGGGTCGCGGGGCAGGTCACGGGTCAGGACGTCCGCGCCCTCCCGGGTGACCAGCACGTCGTCCTCGATGCGCACGCCGATGTTCCACCAGCGCTTCGGCACGCCCCGCGTGCCGGGGGGAATGTAGATGCCCGGCTCGACTGTCAGCGCCATGCCCGGCTCCAGGACCCGCCACTGGTCGGCGATCTTGTAGTCGCCGACATCGTGCACGTCCATCCCGAGCCAGTGGCCGGTGCGGTGCATGAAGAACTTCTGGTAGGCGCGGTTGCGGATCAGGGAGGACACCGCGCCCTCGAGCAAGCCGATCTTCTTCAGGCCCTTCGTCACGTGGCGCACGGCGGCCTCGTGGGGCTCGCTCCAGGGATTGCCTGGCGCCACGGCGGCCAGCGCGGCCTCATGGGCATCTAGCACCACCTCGTAGATGGCCCTTTGCTCCGGCGTGAAACGCCCGTTCACGGGGTAGGTGCGGGTTACGTCGGACGCGTAGTAGTCGTATTCGCAGCCGGCGTCCACCAGCAGCAGGTCACCGTCCTCCATGCGCCGGTCATTGGCGTGGTAATGCAGGATGCAGGTGTTGGCGCCAGACCCGACTATGGGCTGGTAGGAGGGTTGTGCCCCGTGGGAGCGGAACTCGTGCATGAACTCCGCCTCGATCTGGTATTCGAAGAGTCCGGGCCTGCACATGCTCATGGCCCGCCGGTGGGCCTGGACCGCGATCCGGGCCGCCCGGCGCATCGCACCGGCCTCCTCCCGGCTCTTGTAGAGGCGCAGGTCGTGGAGAAAGTGATCGAGGGCAATGAACTCATCCGGCGTGTGGGTGCCAGCACCACCGCGAATCCGGAGCCTGGATACCCAGCCCATGAGGCGCTGCTCGAACTCCGGGTGCGCGCCCATGGTGTAGTAGACGCGGTCGCAGGCCCCCACGATCTTCGGGAGCAGCTCCTCGACGGCGTCGATGGGCCAGGCCGCATCGGCGCCGAACCGGGTGACGGCGTTCCCGGGCCCGGCGCGCGTGCCATCCCAGGTTTCCTTGTCGGGGTCCCGCTCCCGGCAAAACAGCAGGTACTCGCCCTCCGGACGGCCGGGAGCAAGCACCGCCACGGCGTCGGGCTCGGCGAAGCCCGTGAGGTAGTAGAAATCGCTGTCCTGGCGATAGGCGTACAGGACGTCCCGGTTCCGCAACCGGGTCTGGGCGGCAGGCAGGATGGCCACGGAGCCCCTGCCCATCATGCGCATGAGCTGCCGCCGGCGGCGGACGAATTCATCGGTGTTCATGGGGGCCTTCAGTGGATGCCGGCGGACTGCACGCGTTGCCGGACGTCGCTGAGCTCCTCGTAGACCAGTTGCACGCTCACGCGAACGTACTCGACGAGTTCGGCATAGGCCGCCTCCCCCTCCGGATCGGCCTCCTCTTCGCCGACCGAGACCTGGGCCATTTCACCAAAGTCGCGGATGATCTCGGCGGTGTTGCCGCTCCCAAGCTCGGCCTCCGCGTCGGCGATGCGGCCGGCCACGAACAGCCCGTGGTTGAAGCCCTGGCACCACTGGGCCAGGCAGTCGACGCGCTCCACCAGGGGCTCCGAATCATCGGGAAGCAGGGGCTGGAAGGTCATCTCGGCGCCCTCCAGGGCCGCCCGGGTGCTGGCAGCCAGGGCCTCGAGCAATGCGCCGGCCTGCCGGGAAGCGGGTTCACCAGCCTGGGCATCTGCCAGGGTCTCGGCCAGCCAGGTCGACTGGCCGCCGGCGCCCAGCCCGCACACCAGGCCGCAGAGGCTGCCATGGGCTTCAGCGGCGTCCGTGGACGCCTCCGCGCGGCGCAGGCCCTCCTCAATTCGCTCGAACGTGGGGGTTTCGGTCGTCGTCGGGGCTTTTAACATCATCCGGAACCAGCTTTTATCCTAGCATCGGGCCCGATGCCGTTCAGTACCGCCCGCATTTGACCCTGCCTGCGGGGTGACACTATATTGACTTCATGACGGACTCATTGGAAAAGACTTTCACGCGGGAACTGGAGCGACTGGAGCGCCGGCTGGACGAACTCGTGGTGATCACGACCCAGCTGAAGGAAGAAAACCGCTCGCTGCGGCAGCGGCAGGACAACCTGATCGCCGAGCGGGCCACCCTGCTCCAGAAGAACGAGCAGGTCAGGGCCCGGGTCGAGGCGATGATCGGCCGCCTGAAAGCCATGGAGCACGGCTCGTGACGGAGCCCCACGTACAGGTCAATATCAAGATTCTCGAGAAGGAATACCAGATCTCCTGCCCCGCCAGTGAGCGCGCCGCGCTCATGGACTCCGCCGAACTCCTGAACGGCAAGATGCGGGAAATCCGCGATACGGGCAAGGTCATCGGCCTCGACCGCATCGCCGTCATGGCGGCGCTGAACATGGCCAATGAATTGCTGCGCTCCCGCAGCCGGGGCGAACACCTCGAGGGGGACGCCAAGCTGCGTCTCCAGGCCATGCGGGAGCGCGTCGAGGGGGCACTGCAGACCAGCCGGCAACTGGAACTCTGATCCCCACGTCACGTTTTTCCGGCGAACACCGCATATACTTGGCCCAGGTCTCTCCTGCGGTGTTCGACAGCGGCTTGATAGGTCTCTCGACCCTTAATCGCGCTTTCGGGACTGCGTACTGCCGGCAGTTTGTGCACGACCGGCCGGGCCTCAAAGCCCGGGCGGGAAGCCTGCTCTGCCGCTTCTGGTCCCACCTGATGCTCTTGGTCTGAGAGCAGCAGGCTGCACCGGCACAGGCGGGAGAGACCGCCTTCTTCCCCGGTCAGCGGCAGATGCCCACAGACCTACCCAACGGCCACCAGGCCGGCGAAACCAAACCTGACCTCAGGCGCCAGATCCGCGCGGACCGCCGTGCACTCGCCCCCGGCACCGCTCGCGCGGCCGCAAACCGGGCCATCCACCGGCTCTGGTCCCTGCCCTGTCTTTCGCGTGCGCGCAGCCTGGCTGTCTATCTGCCCACAGCCGGTGAACTCGACTGCACTCCCCTGGCGGTGCAGGCCTGGCGGCGCGGCCGGCAGGTGTTCCTGCCGGTGATCACCGGCGGCACGCTGCGTTTTGCACCGTTTCATTCCCGCTCGGAGCTGCGCGGAAATCGCTTCGGCATTCCGGAGCCCGTCACGCTCCGGCGCCACTGGCGAACTGCCCGCCAGCTCGACGTCATCGTCGCGCCGCTCGTGGCGTTCGACGTTCACGGGCATCGACTCGGCATGGGCGGAGGCTTCTACGACCGCACGCTTGCCTTCCTGACGCGGAGTTCGCGCGGGCGCCGCCCGCATTTCATCGCACTCGCATTCGAGATGCAGAAGCTCGCAGAGCTGCCTTCCGATGCGTGGGACGTTCGTCTCGATGCTGTTGTCACGGAGTCCGCGACCTATCGGTTCGCTTGAGTTGTTGTCTGCCTGCAACCGGTGTCAAGGTCGAAAACACCCCCCTTGCTGGAATTTTGCAAACTGTTGTATATACTCAGACCCGTCTACCCCGACACGGAGACTAAAACTATGGCTACGAAGAAGAAGGCTGCATCGAAGAAGAAGACCAAGAAGAAGGCTGCGAAGAAAAAGCGTTAGAGATGACGCGTTGGCGTGAGACCCTAAAAAGTCTCACGCCAATCCTCGAAAGGGGAAACGCGCAAAGATCGGTGCCCGCCTCTGGCGGGCACTTTTTTTTGAGCGGCGCCGGGTTTGGCAACTGATGCCCGGTACCATCTGACGCTCCTGGCAAAGGCGTGCGGAAATGGCCACAAATCAAGACAGCCGGAAGGAACAGGCAGCCCGGGCCGCCCTGGAGTTCATCAAGCCGGGGATGGCACTGGGCGTGGGCACGGGATCCACCGTGAACTTCCTGATCGACGCCATGGACCGGTTCCGCGGCGACCTGGCCGCCGTCGTCGCGAGTTCCCGCGCCACGGAGGCACGCCTCCGGGCCCGCGGCTTCACCGTCGTGGAGCTCGACCAGGCGGGCGATCTGGACCTCTATGTGGATGGGGCGGACGAGGCCAACAAGCACTTCCACCTGGTTAAGGGCGGCGGCGGAGCGCTCACCCGGGAGAAGATCCTGGCGGCGGCATCCCGCAAGTTCGTCTGCATCATCGACAACAGCAAGTGGGTGGCCACCCTCGGCAAGTTCCCCCTCCCCGTCGAGGTGATCCCCATGGCCCGTTCCTGGGTGGCGCGGCAGTTCGTCAAGCTACGGGGCCAGCCGGTCTGGCGCGAGAACTTCGTCACCGACAACGGCAACCAGATCCTGGACGTGCACAACCTGCAGATCACCAACCCGCCGGAACTGGAGAGCCGCCTGAACCAGATACCCGGAATCGTCACGGTGGGCCTGTTTGCCAATCGCCCGGCTGACGTCATCCTGATGGCCGAAGACGACGGCGTTAAGCGCATGGATCGCCGCTAGGGACCGAAAAGCAAAGGGCCCGCGATTGCGGGCCCTTGATGTAGTGGCTGGGGGACTAGGATTCGAACCTAGGTTCTCGGAGTCAGAGTCCGATGTCCTACCGCTGGACGATCCCCCAGTGGGAAGGACGCATTATAAGCATGCCCCGTCCGCGGCAGGCAGGACGCGCGTTAGCGCTTCGAGAACTGCGTTGCGCGACGGGCCTTGCGGAGGCCGACCTTCTTGCGCTCGACCTCGCGGGCGTCACGGGTGACGTAGCCGGCCTTGCGCAACGGGGACCGGAGGCTCTCGTCATAGACCATCAGCGCCCGGGTTAGGCCGTGGCGGATGGCGCCAGCCTGGCCCGTGATGCCGCCGCCGGCCACATTCACGATCACGTCGAACTGGCCGTCCAGCTTGGTCAGCTCCAGGGGCTGGCGAACGATCATGCGGGCGGTCTTGCGGCCGAAGAACACGTCGATCGGCTTGCTGTTGATGGTGATGTCGCCCTTGCCGCGGCGGATGAAGACGCGGGCGGTGGAAGCCTTGCGGCGACCGGTGGCGGAGTACTGCTGGGGCTGCGTGGCCATTAGGTTGGGTGCCTGCCTGATCGGGTTCGGGGATTCGGGTTACGGCTGATGATTACAGCTTGAGGGGCAGAGGCTGCTGGGCCGAGTGCTCGTGCTCGCCACCCGCGTAAACGCGGAGCTTCTTCAGCATCGTGGCGCCCAGGCTGTTCTTGGGCAGCATGCCCTTCACGGCCTTCATGAGGGCCCGCTCGGGATGCTCTTCCATCATCTTCCCCAGGGTGACCGTCTTCAGGTTACCCATGTAGCCGGTGTGATGCTGGTAGACCTTGTCCTTCAGCTTGTTGCCCGTCGCCTTGATGCGCGAGGCGTTGACCACGACGATGTAGTCACCGGTATCCACGTGGGGCGTGAAGATGGCCTTGTGCTTGCCACGCAGCCGGAAGGCAATGGCGGACGCGAGGCGGCCGAGCGTGCAGTCCGTGGCATCCACCACGTACCAGTCGCGCCGCACCTCATGGGATTTGGCAGAGAACGTACCCATCTGAAAACCTGTCTTTTTGGAGCTGTTCGGGACCGTGCCCGGGGTCCAGGAAGCCATGAGGACCCTCGGTCGGGCCGCAAAGTGTAGGCGGCTGGCGGGGTTTTTTCAAACCGGCCTGCCCGGATCGGGGCTGGCCTGGACCCGATCCGGGCAGGCCAGGCCTCCCGGTCCGGGGGCCGGACCCGCCCCGGGACTGGCCTAGAAAGCGTATTCCAGGGAAATGGTGGTGTAGGTGTCCGTCTTGTCGTAGGGCCGGGGGGTGACCAGGGAAGTGTCGATTTCCACGTCCGAATTGTGCTTGTAGGTGTACCCCAGGACCATGCTCAGGTTGCCGATGATGCCGGCCTTGAGCTCGGTGATGCTCTCCGTATAGGTGTTGTCCGACCCGGACAGCACCGCCAGCTTCTGGACGAAGGTGGCGTTCTTGCTGATCTTCCAGGTGTAGACGCCACGCAGCAGGCCGATGGCCTCGTCCTGGCTCTCGCCGTTCTGCAGGTCCGCCTGCTTGGCGCCGGCGCCCACCTCCACGTCCAGGAAGTGCACCTCGCCCCGCAGGATGCGCCAGCCGATGCCGGCCGCCTCGTACATCTGCTGGTCGTAGGCGCTGAAGCGGTCCTTGTACCAATCCAGTGAACCGAACCCGTACAGGGCCTCCGTGATGTCGTACTGGGACTGCCAGCCAGCCCAGTAGGCCTCGGCCGTCGTCTTGGACTCCGAATCCCGGTTCGCGGCGCTGCTGTTGCCGACAGCCGTGAGGCCCAGGATGTGGTGCCACCGATCCTTGTCGTAGCGGCCCTCGCCCTTGAAGTTGGCGGCGGAGCTTTCCGAGTTACCGCTGGTCTCGGCATAGCCGGCCGCCACCTTCCCCGACCAGGGGCCGGCGTCTGCCTTCTTCTCGGCGGGAGCCACGGCCGCCATCCCGGTATCCACCTGGGCCTGGACGGCCGGCGCGCCCGATATCGCCAGCAGGCCCAGCAGGCTGGCCGCAACGACTCTTGCCGCTTCGCCCTTCAGATACGTCATGCCGCAAGTCTCCCCTGGACGTGGTTGGTGATTGGGCGCCGGGTTGCCCGGCGCCGCGGGCCGCTACCATAATCCGGAGCATGGCCACGGTCCACCTCGTCGACAGCGTGCTTGCGGAACTCGACAGCGGCCTGCGGACGCTGGCAGGGCCGGCCGAGGCCGCGCGTCCCAGCCCGGCGGCTGGCATGTCCAGCGCGACGCTGTCGGCCGACGAGAAGGCCACGGGCGCGTCCCTCATGCGCGTGAACCATGCCGGTGAAGTGGCCGCCCAGGCCCTCTACCGGGGCCAGGCCTTCACCACCCGGGATCCCGACCTCCGCCGGAACCTGCTGGATGCCGCCCGGGAGGAGCAGGATCACCTCGCCTGGTGCGCCCGGCGCGTCAAGGAACTCGGCGGCCACACCAGCGTCTTCGGCCCCCTCTGGTATGCGGGCAGCTTCGCCCTCGGCGCGGCCGCCGGCTTGCTTGGCGCGGCGACCGGGCTTGGCTTCGTCGTGGAGACCGAACGCCAGGTGGAGGAGCACCTGACGGGACACCTCGACCGCCTGCCCCCGACGGACCTGCCGAGCCGCGCGATCGTCGGCCAGATGCGGGCCGACGAGGTCGCCCACGGCGCCCGGGCCCGGGAACTTGGGGGGGCAGAGTTGCCGGAACCCGTGCGAACGGGCATGCGACTGGCGGCCCGGGTCATGACCACCGTGGCCCACCGGCTCTAGGCCAGGACCCGGGAAACCCCGCCTGGCCGCGCCCCTGCAACTGTTCCGGCCACCCCCGGGATGTCCTTTGTGAGGGGCATCACAAATCCGGAAGGTGCCAGTTCACGCTGCCCCGGGCTTCGACTACCGTAGCTCCCGAATTCGACATATTCCTCGTACTGGTTCGGGCTATTTCAAGGATTGGGGCCGGGGCGCGGGGGTTGGGCTTAAACGGATTTTGGCTTGAACGGGTTAATTGGGGAGAGACTGCAATGGCTGCTACTGGCAAAGCTCTGAGTGACGTCCCGGCGATCAATCGTTTCCTGACGTACTGCCGTGTGCGCACGGTGCCGGGCAAGACCGTGATGATTCACGCGGGCGACCTGCCCGACAGCCTCTACTACATCATCGACGGCTCGGTCGAGGTGATGATCGAGGACGAGGACGGCAACGAAATGGTCCTGGCTTACCTGAACAAGGGCCAGTTCTTCGGCGAGATGGGCCTGTTCCACGAGCAGCCCGCCCGGAGCGCCTGGGTGCGGACCCGCGTCAGCTCGGAGATCGCCGAGATGACCTACCCCCGCTTCCGCCAGATCGCCAGCGAGAGCCCCGGGCTCGTCTTCGAGCTGGCCACGCAGCTGGCCACCCGTCTCGACCGCACCAACCGCAAGCTGGGCGACCTGGCCTTCGTGGACGTCACTGGCCGCGTGGCCCACGCCATCATGGACCTGTGCAACGAACCCGACGCGATGACCCATCCCGAGGGGATGCAGATCAAGGTCAGCCGCCAGGAGCTCTCACGCCTGGTGGGTTGCTCCCGCGAAATGGCGGGGCGCGTCCTTAAGGTGCTGGAAGACCAGGGCCTGATCACGGCCACGGGCAAGACCATCGTCGTCTACAACGCGCGGCCGAAGCCGAAGCTGAAGGCGGTCGGGCTCTGAGGGATGACCCGGTAGGAGTACCTGCCGCGCCCCGCCGGGGGAATTCCCCGACGGGAGCGTGTTCACCTAGCGACCAAGGGGAATTCCCCCGGCGGGGCGCGGCAGGTACTCCTACCGGGACTCCAGTTCGGTCCGCATCCGGCGGATCGTGGCGGCGTAGTCCTTGCTGCCGAAGATTGCCGATCCAGCCACGAACACATCAGCCCCTGCCTGCGCGACTGCGCGGATGTTGTCGGGCTTGATGCCGCCATCCACCTCGAGCCGGACCGGCTTGCCCAGCGCCGTGATGCGCTCGCGGATCGCCTTGAGCTTCGGCAGGCTGCCGGGAATGAAGGCCTGGCCGCCGAAGCCCGGGTTAACCGACATCACCAGCACCAGGTCCAGGTTCGGCAGCGTGTAGTCCAGGCACTCCAGCGGCGTCGCCGGGTTCAGCACGAGCCCCGGGCTGCAGCCCAGCTCGCGGATCAGGCTAATGGTGCGATCCACGTGCAGGCTGGCTTCCGGGTGAAAGCTGATCCAGCTGGCCCCGGCGCCGGCGAAGGCCCGGGCCAGCTCGTCGACCGGCTTCACCATGAGGTGCACGTCGATGGGGGCCTTGATGCCCCGCTTGCGCAGCGCCTCGCACACCAGCGGCCCGATGGTGAGGTTCGGGACGTAGTGGTTGTCCATCACGTCGAAGTGAATGATGTCCGCGCCGGCGGCGAGGACGGCCTCGACCTCCTCGCCCAGGCGGGCGAAGTCGGCGGAAAGGATGGAAGGCGCGATGAGCGGGGCTGTCATCGCAAAAATATAGCAGGTAGGAGCGCCTTGAGGCGCGACCACTTCCGGCGAGAATCGCGTCCGCGCGTCTCGAGCAGGAAGTGGTCGCGCCTCAAGGCGCTCCTACCCGCTACATTTTCCGCTGCGCCCTGATCATCTCGTAGGCCGCCCGGATCTCGTGGGTGCGCTCCTCCGCCGCTTCCAGCATGGACTCCGGGAGCCCCCGGGCGGCCTGCTTGTCCGGGTGGTGCTGGTTCATGAGGCGCCGGTAGGCGGTCTTGACCTCCGCGTTGGTCGCGTCCGGCTCGAGGCCCAGGGCCCGGTAGGCGCCCTCCAGCGTCTGGCCGGGCGCCGCGACGGGACGCTGCTGCCGGAAGGACCGGCGGGCCCGGAGGATGGCTTCCAGGCGGGCCAGGTCCATGCGACCCACCCCCAGCGCATCGGTCATGACGAGCAGCAGCGCGCGCTCGCCGGCACTGATCGCCTGCTTGCCCAGGAGGAAGTCCATCTGGATCTCGATGAAGGTCCGCAGCAGCTCGGGTTCGCGACGGCAGGCCCGGCGCAGCACCAGCACGCGATCCCGGATGGGAAAACCGGCCTGTTTGCCCTCGTTGAACCAGCCAATGGCCTGGCGCACGGTGTCGGGCGAGAGGCGCATTTCGGTCATCAGGGTTCGGGCGGCCTCGATCTCGGCCTCGGATACCCGCCCGTCCGCCTTGGCGAGGGCGCCGAGGCCATGGAACGTGGTCTGGAAGAACAGGCGCTGGCGATCGGCGGCGGAATACACGGCGCCGCCGTCATCACCGGCCAGGCTATCGTAGCCGAGCAGCCCGGGGCGGCCAGCCCCGCGATCGAACTGGTGGCCCAGGGCACCGCCAATCACCGCGCCAACGGGGCCGCCAACGATCAGGCCGAGGATGCCTCCGCCGACTTTGCCAATCCAGGCCATCCGGGTCTCTGGTTATATTCAGAGGTTTGATTCTGAACGGGCAAGCACGCACGGCGCTGCTAGAATCCTGCCGATGACGCGGAGCATCGTCCCTGAAGCCCTGTTCGAATCCAGATTGACAGCCCTCACCCGGCTCAGTCAAGGCAAGGTCCGCGACATCTACGCGGTGGACGACCAGCACCTGCTCATCATCACCACGGACCGGCTGTCGGCCTTCGACGTGGTGCTGCCCGACCCGATTCCGGGCAAGGGCGAGGTGCTCACGAAGCTCTCCAACTTCTGGTTCGGGCGCACGGCCGGCATCGTCCGTAATCATCTTGCCGAGCTGCAGCTGGAAGCCGTGATCAGGGATCCTGTCGAGCGCGCGGCCGTGGCCTCCCGGGCCACCGTGGTCCGCCGGCTGAAGCCCCTGCCGATCGAGGCCGTGGTCCGCGGGTATCTCATCGGCTCCGGCTACAAGGACTACCAGGCGACCGGGGCCGTGTGCGGGATACCCCTGCCCGCCGGCCTGCCCCTGGCAGCGCCGCTGCCCGAGCCGCTGTTCACGCCGGCTACCAAGGCGGCTCTCGGCGATCACGACGAGAACATCAGCTTTGCGGAGTGCGAGAAGCTGGTGGGTGCCGACCTCGCGCGCCAGGTGCGCACGCTGGCGATCCGCGTCTACAGCGAAGGCGCGGCCTATGCCCGGAGCCGCGGCATCATCATCGCCGACACCAAGTTCGAGTTCGGCCTGGACGAAGCGGGTGGGCTGTACCTGATCGACGAGGTAATGACCCCGGATTCCTCGCGCTTCTGGCCGGCGGCGGAGTACCGCACGGGCATCAGCCCGCCGAGCTTCGACAAGCAGTTCGTCAGGGACTACCTGGAAACGCTTGACTGGGACAAGAAGGCGCCCGGCCCCCGGCTGCCCCCCGACGTGATCCGCCGGACGGGCGAAAAGTACCGGCAGGCGCTGGAACTGCTGACCGCCTAGCCGGCCCGTATCTAGGCAATCCCCTGAAGGCCAGGCCTGATGAACAGACTGACGGGCTTTGCCATCGCCGCGACACGCCGCCTTTTGCGGCAAGCCCGGCAATTGCTGGTCCTGTTGGCGGGAGCCTGCCTGGTCCTCGTCTCCGGCTACACCCTCTACGCCGTCAACATGCTGCCGGACCTGCAGCCCTGGCACACCGAGCGCCTCTCCGGCGAATTCTCGGCCATCACTGACCGGACGCTCGACTTCGCCGGCTACCAGAAGCTGGAAGCAGAGCTCTTCGCACGGGCCGCCGAAACGGCGCGGGGCTGGACGGGCCAGGGCGAGGCGTTCCAGTACAGCCGCTACAACCCGGATGGGAACAGCCAGCGGCTCGCAGCCGGCAGCCCCTACAACCGCTCGTTCAGGCTGAGCCCCGCCAGGCCGCTCGGCGGTGCGCTGCTGGTCCACGGCCTCACCGACTCGCCCTACTCGATGAAGGCCCTGGCCGAGGCGCTCCACAGCCGGGGCTTCGAGGTCACCGTCCTGCGCCTCCCGGGCCACGGCACTTTCCCGTCGATGCTGACCGAAGTGCGCTACCGGGACTGGGTGGCCGCCGTGCGGCTCGCGGTCGCCGATGTCGCAAAACGGACCGGCACCGGACAGCCGTTCTACGTGGGCGGCTACTCGACCGGCGCGACCCTGACGCTGACTTACGCGCTGGATGCCCTCGTTGACCCCGGCCTGCGCCGCCCGGACCGGGTGCTGCTGATGTCACCGGCTATCGAGCTGACGCCGGTGGCAGCCCTCGCCAACATCATCGACGTGCTCAGCATCGTGCCGGTACCGGTGCTGGAGAAAGTGCGGTGGCAGGACGTGCTGCCGGAGTACGACCCATACAAGTTCAACTCCTTTCCGGTCAATGCGGCCCGGCAGGTGAACCGGGCCACGAAGGAGCTGGATGCCGCCCTACTGGACGCCGAGGAAGCCGGGCGCATCGGCCAACTGCCCACCGTCGTGACCTGGCAGTCCGTGGTGGACAGTACCGTGGGTTCCGCCGGAACGGTCGACCGGCTCTATGCACACCTGACGGGCGGCAAGCATCGCCTCGTGATCTTCGACGTGAATCGCAGCCGGATGCTGAGCAGCGTCCAGCGGCCGGCGGCCCGGGCCGTCATTGGCCGGGCAATCGCCGATAACCACGGCTACACGCTCGAGATCGTGGCCAACGCCAGCGAGGACGGACCCGGACTGGCACTGACCCGCTACAGCCCGGACGGGGCCCCGCCGGCAACAGAGCTCCTGGACATCGAGTGGCCCCCCGGCGTGGTCTCCCTGGGCCACGTTTCACTGCCTTTCCCGCCAGACGATCCGGTGTATGGCTTCCTTCCGGGCAGCGGCCACGACGGCGTGCCGAGCATCGGCTCGCTCCTGCTCCGGGGAGAGAGCGGCGCACTGACCATCTCGCTGGGGTCCCTCACCCGCCTGCGCAGCAACCCGTTCTGGAGCCTGATTGACCGGCAGCTGGGTGAGATCGTGGCGGCAGACCTGGCGGCACCAGGCGCGCCAGTCGACGGACGGAGTCCACAGTAAAACGGCCCGCCGCCGGGTATCATCCCAGCCGCCGGTAACCAGGGATGGGTTGGGCTGATGCGAAGTGTCTGTGGAGCGCGAGGACTGCTGGCGCTCGTTCTGTCCGGGCTGCTGCTCTCCGTGGCGGTTGCCTCTCCGGCACCGGACCGGCCAAGGCCGGCAAGCAGGCCCGAGGTACGCTCGAGCGCCGCCCTGGTAGTGGACGCGAAGGACTCGTCCGTGCTCTTTGCCCAGCGGGACGACGCGCCGGTGCCCATCGCCTCCATCACCAAGCTGATGACCGCCCTCGTCGTGCTGGAGGGCCGGCAGCCCCTGGACGAGATCGTCACGATCACGAGCGCCGACCGGGATGCCACGAACGGCTCTGCGTCCCGCCTGGGCATCGGCACCCGGCTATCGAGGAGCAATCTGCTGCATCTGGCCCTCATGTCCTCGGAGAACCGGGCCGCCCACGCACTGGGCCGAACCTGGCCCGGCGGCGAGCCCGCCTTCGTGCGCGCGATGAACGCCAGGGCGAAGGCGCTCGGCATGACGAACTCGCAGTTCGCGGACCCCACGGGCCTGTCGAGCCGGAACGTGGCCACCGCCCGGGACCTGGTGAAGCTGGTCAAGGCCGCCTCGGCGGATCCGCTCATCCGGCAATACTCGACGGACGAGCGGTTTACGGTCGTGGCCGGCAAGCAGCAGGTCGAGTTCCGGAACACCAACACGCTGGTCGCCCGGCCTGACTGGGATATCGCCCTGCAGAAAACCGGCTACACCCTGGCGGCCGGCCAGTGCCTGGTGATGCACACCGTCATCGAGGGCCGGTCGGTGGTCATCGTGCTGCTCAATTCCTTCGGCAAGTACACGCGCGTCGCCGACGCGCGCCGCATCAGGAAGTGGCTGGAAGCGGCGCGGGGCTCGGTGACCTGAGCGAGAGCGCCAGGGCGACCATGCCGGCGGCGACGACGGCGATGCCGGCGAACGCCGCCTTGTAGCCCACGACGCCCCCGCCGGCGGACGCCGCAATGCTGCCCACGAACGCCGCCCCGAGCAGGCGGCCAATCGAGGTGAAGTTGCTGAGCAGCCCCTGCGCTGAGCCTCGCTCCGAAGGCAGGCTGTTGTCGAGGATGACCAGCCGCAGCGGGGCGCCCAGCACGCCGCCCATCCCGACATTGCCGAGAACGCTCGCCGCAATGAACGTCACCATGGTCATATGGGCGAAGCCGAAGGTGAGCAGGCTGATCACGACCAGCGTCAATCCCGCGGTCAGCAGCCAACGGGGACCGATCACGTTGATCAGGCGGCCGGCAACGGGCGAGGCAACCGTCGCGCCGAGGACGCCAGGCAACAACATCCACGACGCCGTGCTCTGGGACACGCCGATGGCGGCCACGGCCAGCGCCGGGTAGAACGAACCCGCCGACTGGACCGCGCCAACGCCGGTGCCAATCAATGACGCCGTCACGACGGGCCGGGATTTCAGCAGGCCGGGACGGATGACGGGATCAACCGCCCGCTTCTCGATCCGCCAGAACACCGGCAGGAGGATCGCGACCAGCACCAGGGCCGGGGCAACCTGCCAGGACGCCAGGCTGGCAGCCAAGTGACCAGCATCGATGCTGCTGACGCCGACAACCAGCGCGGTAAGCATCAGCGAGAGAACGACGATGCCGAAGCCATCGAGGCGCTTCCTCCCGGAGACACTTCTTGCAGGCAGCAGCCGGATGGCGCCCGCGATAAGCACGGCCGCAATGGGCAGGTTGACCAGGAAGAGCCAGTGCCAGCCATAGGGCAGCAGCAGCCCGCCCATGACGGGGCCGATGAAGAAGGCCAGGCCGAACACCGTGCCGAGAATGCCCAGGGCCGGGCCGCGCTCCCGGGGTGGCAGCGTATTGCCGATAACCGCGGCCGCGATCGGGAAGATGCCCCCCGCGCCGAAACCCTGGATCGCCCGTCCGTAGTAGAGCATCTCCGGACCGCTGGCAATGACGAGCATCAGCGACCCGGCAGCGAACAATCCGATGCTCACGATGTAGGCCAGGCGCGGACCGACGCGGTCGGAGAACTTGGCGAGGACCGGCGTGCCGATCATCTGGCACAGCACGTAGGCGTTGAACAGCACCGACAGCTGGCGGGTGGTCATGCCGAAATCCGCCTGGATCGCCGGCACGGCCGGACCAACGATCGCCAGGTCCAGAGCGCCCATCAGCACGCCGGTGAACAGCAGCGGCAGCAGGGCTTTTGACTGCTTTGGGTCCAAGGTGGCTTCCGGCCTGACGGGCAACCTGATCTTCGCACGTCCCGGCTGACCGGATGCCGCGGTCCCGACCGCCCGCGGGCCTCCTCAGGCCTTCTGCAACGGCACCGGGTCCAGGACCCAGTTGCCGGACGTCCGCCGGCCGGGGCACGGGATAGCGTAAGCCACCTTGCCCTTCCTCGCCTTCAGGGTGTCCGTGTCGATGCGCCAGCCCCTCTGGTCGAACTTCTTCAGCCAGTCCCGGTAGACCACGACGGCCCGGTCGGAAGGCACGAGCACCTCCTTCGTGGTGGTGTCGGGCGTCTGCACGGGATCTAGTTCCGCGAGGATATTGATATCCTCCTGGGCCACGACCAGGTTCACCCGGCCGATGCGGTCGTCGTGCTGGGGGTCGAGCAGGAAGGTGCGCATGTTGACGAAGAACACCCGGGTGCGGGTGTCGTCGATGGGCGCCTCGAAGAAGTACTGGTGGAACATGTTGGTCTCGGAGAAGCGGATCCAGGTGATCATCTGGTTGGGACCCACGTGGCCCGAGCCCGCCGTCACCTCGTCCACGAGGGTGTCCTTGTCCGCCAGGGCCTTGGTGCCTTTCGCCGCCTCCTTGTTCTCGAAGCGCACGAGGAACTGGCTGCCCCAGGGTACCTCCTGGACGTCCAGGGGCTTCTTGCGGAGGTTGGCGTTGATGTTCGGCGACCCCTGGGCCGGGTGCACGAACTCATTGTGGGACGGGTCCAGGCCGTTCTCCATGGAGCGCTCGTAGTACGCCGGCACCTCGAAGACGGTCAGCTTGTTGGCCCGCCAGCCCGGCTGCCCGAACTCCCCGATGGTGTGGAGGGGCGGCCGCTCGTTCTCGGGGAGGTCGCCGAGGAACGCAAAGACGATCCCGTACTTCTCCTGCACCGGATAGCTGTCCACCTTTGCCCGGGCGGGCGGCGCCTCGTCGGGCAGGGTCGGGATCAGGGTGCACCGGCCATCGCCGCCGAAGCGCCAGCCGTGATACGGGCAAACGACGGCGTCGTCCCGGACCCAGCCCTTGCCCAGGGACCCACCCCGATGGACGCAGACGTCGGAGAGCACGTGCGCCCTGCCATCCTGCGTGCGGAAGGCAACGAAGCGCAGGCCCAGGACCTGGGTGCGGAAGGGCGCGTCGGCCTTGACCTCATCGGCGGCGGCGATGGGGTACCAGAAGTTGATGTACATGGGGGCTTTCCGTGAGGACCACTGGCCCCGGAGTGTAGGTAGTTACCCCCTCGCTGCCTGTAGGGTCTTTCCGAAACGGGGCCAGGGACGGCCACGACAACCTTTGACCGTACGGGCATCCGGGCGTAGCGTCGGGCCAACCCAACTGACAGGAGACTCCCATGCACAACGGTCCCTGGAATGCCGTCCTGTTCGCCGCCGTCGCCTGCCTGGCAGGTGCCGGCACCGCCCTGGCTGCCGATCCACCGGCGCCCGCACCGAAGCTGCCCGCGACCGTCGCGGCGGACCTGAAATCCATCGCCGACCAGTGCACTGAGGTCGGCGGTACCCCGCGGACCGGCGATGCGGTAAAGCGCGCCGACCTGAATGGCGATGGCAGGGAAGACTTCGTGCTGGACACCGGCTCGGTCAATTGCGACGGCGCGGCCAGCATCTACGGCGACCGGGAGAAGTGGGTCGGGGTGTACGTCGGTGACGGCAAGGGAGGTGCGACCTCCGCGTTCGTCGGCTCGGTCTATGGAGTGGCCATCGAGGGTAGCGGCCCCGAAGCCAGGCTTTGGCTGACCGTCTCCGGCGGACAGTGCGGGAAGAAGCCGGCGAAGGATTTCGCGAGCGAGAGCTTCTGTGACCGGCCGGTCGTATGGAATGCCGCGACGAAGAAGTTCGACTACGCGCCCGTGGCGACGGTCAGGATGATCCAGTAGACCATGTCCGGCTCCGAGCCCGGTCGCCTTGCGCGCCCACTGACCTCCAACCTCCGTGGCTGGCAACGCTGGCTGCCGGGTTTGCAAACGGCCCGCCACTACGAGCTTGCCTGGCTGCCCCGCGACGTCGGGGCCGGCCTGGTACTCACGACCATGCTCGTGCCGGTCGGCATCGCCTACGCCGTGGCGTCCGGGGTTCCGGGCATCTACGGCCTCTACGCCACCATCGTGCCGCTGCTCGCGTATGCGCTCTTCGGACCGAGCCGCATCCTCGTGCTGGGGCCCGACTCGTCGCTGGCGGCGCTGATCCTTGCCGTCGTGCTGCCTTTGTCTGGTGGCGACCCGGGACGTGCCGTGGCCGTGGCCGGACTGATGGCAGTGGTGTCGGGGCTGATCTGCATACTGGCGGGGGTCCTCCGCCTCGGGTTCATCACCGAACTGCTCTCCAAGCCCATCCGCTACGGCTACATGAACGGCATCGCCTTCGTGGTGATCGTCAACCAGTTACCCAAGCTGTTCGGGCTGTCGATCGACAGCGTTGGGCCGCTCCGCGACCTCTGGCAGACCGGCGCATCGGTCCTGAACGGCGAAGCCAACTGGGCGGCCTTTGTGATCGGCGCAGCTACGCTGGCGGTAGTACTGTTGCTCAAGCCCTGGCGGCGCATCCCGGGCCTACTGATCGCGGTGGTCGCCGCCACGGTTGCGGTTGGCCTCTTCGATCTCGGAGCCACGGCCGGCGTCAAGGTTCTCGGTGATCTGCCCCAGGGCCTGCCTGCCTTCGCGCTGCCCTGGATTGGCCTGGCGGATCTGGGCACCGTGGTGATCGGCGGCTGTGCCGTGGCGCTCGTGTCGTTCGCCGACACCAGCGTCCTCTCTCGCACCTATGCCGCCAGGACCCGCAGTTATGTGGACCCAAACCAGGAGATGGTGGGCCTGGGCGCCGCCAACCTGGCCGCGGGACTGTTCCAGGGCTTCCCGATCAGCAGCAGTTCCTCCCGCACGCCGGTGGCCGAGGCGGCCGGCGCCCGAACCCAGCTGACCGGCGTCGTCGGCGCGTTGGCCGTTGCCCTGCTGCTGCTGCTGGCGCCGGACCTGCTGCGCAACCTGCCGACGAGCGCGCTGGCGGCCGTGGTGATCGCGTCGGCCATCGGCCTCTTCGAGTTCGCCGACCTGCGGCGCATATTCCGCATCCAGCGCTGGGAATTCTGGCTGTCGATCGGGTGCTTTGCCGGCGTGGCGGCGCTCGGCGCGATTCCCGGCATCGGCTTGGCGATCATCGTGGCAGTCGTCGAGTTCCTCTGGGACGGCTGGCGCCCGCATTTCGCGGTACTCGGCCGTGCGAACGGCATCCGCGGCTTTCACGACATCACGCGCTATCCCGAAGCGCGACTCGTACCGGGCCTGGTGCTGTTCCGCTGGGATGCACCGCTGTTCTTCGCCAATGCCGAGCTGTTCCAGGAACGGGTGCTGCAGGCCGTCGCGGATTCGCCGACGCCTGTAAAGCGGATCATCGTGGCCGCCGAGCCGGTCACGAGCATCGACGTCAGCTCCGCGGACATGCTCGCCGAACTCGAGCGGAAGCTCCGGGAATCGCAGATCGAGCTACACTTCGCCGAGATGAAGGATCCGGTAAAGGACAAGCTGAAGCGCTTCGAGCTGCTCGAGCGCTTCGGTCCGGGGGTCTTCCATCCCACCGTGGGTGCCGCCGTGGACGCCTACCTCGCCGATCACGGAGTAAACTGGACGCCATGACCCCCGCTTCGTCAACATGAGGATCATCCGATGAACGTCAGATCGACTGTCGCACTCGCCCTGATCGCCACCGCTGTGGCAGGAACTGCGGTCGCCCAGCAGCCCGCCTCGGGCACCGGAGCTGTGGTCGCCAGCGAACCAGGCAGGGCCGCGGCCCTGCGCACCGTCGAGATCTCCGCCCAGGTGATCAGCATCAACAAGTCCACCCGCACGCTGACGCTCAAGGGCGAACGGGGCAACGTGGTCGAGGTCGTCGCGGGCGATGACGTCAGGAACTTCGACCAGATCAGGGTCGGCGACGCGGTCGTGGCCCGGTATGCGGAGGCGCTGACGCTCGAACTTAGGAAGACCAGGGTAGCGGCGGGCGAAGCCACCGTGAGCGAGGAACTCGGTCGGGCGAAGGCCGGCGAGCGGCCGGCGGTGGCCGGCATCCGCACGGTCACTGCAATTGCCGACGTCGTGGCCGTTGATCCCGCGGCAAGCACCATCTCCCTCAAAGGACCCCAGGGCAACGTCGTCACGCTCGACGTCCGGAACCCGGACCAGTTCAAGGTGGTCAAGGTGGGCGACCAGGTCGAGGTGACCTACACCGAGGCGGTCGCACTGAGCGTGGAGCCGGCGTCCAGGCCGGGGGGAGCCAAATCGAAGTGAGGACCAGGCTTCCATGAGCCAGTTACCGCCATGCCCGAAATGCGGGTCCGAATACACCTACGAGGACGGTGAGCTTATGGTCTGCCCGGAGTGCGCCCACGAGTGGCCCCGGGTGGCGAGTGTCGACATTTCGGAGCCTGAGCGGATCGTGCGCGACGCACATGGCAACGTGCTCAGGGACGGTGACAGTGTCACCGTAATCAAGGACCTGAAGATCAGGGGCACCTCGTCGGTGGTCAAGGTGGGCACCAAGGTGAAGGGCATCCGCCTGGTCGATGGCGACCACGACATCGACTGCAGGATCGAAGGCATAGGCGCCATGCAATTGAAGTCGGAGTTCGTCAGGAAGGCGTAAGCGCAGGTAGCACATGCACAACGCCCGCCTCTGGTTTGCGCGCATCGTGATGGTCTATGCGGTGCTCATCTTTGCGTTCCTGGCTTCGCTCTACGTGTTCGAGCCACTGGAACACATCGCCCGCTTCGGCATCAGCGCCTCGGGCGTTCCCGAGTCGGTCAACTTCCTGCGCGCCGGGCCGGGCGCCCTGTTCCTCGGCATGCTGCTTTACGCGGCCTGGGGCCTCGCACGCCCGGGCCAGCTGCGAAGCTGCCTGTCAGTGGTCGTGGTCCTCAACGGCTGTGTCGTGGCGGTGCGGCTCTTTGGCATCGCGGTGGACGGGGTCTCACCCCTGCAGCTGACCGAGCTGCGGGACGAAGGGCTGTCCTGGCTGCTGTTCGTCGCGGCCCTGCTCGCCCATCCCCGGCGCGCCTGAGTCCCCGCGACCGTTATCTCTCCAAATATCACCCATTTGGGTGATACCACCGCCACCCGCCCAGCGGTAGTGTTGGGGGCTATACCTTGAGTGACCTCGACGATCCGCTCCGACAACAACCAGAAGATCCGGGAGGAACGGGGGCATGGGAGCACCCACGAAGTCGAACCGTGCGACCAGGAAAAAGGCCGCGGCCAATCCCAAGGGCACGCGACGGGACAAGGAAATGGAGCATCTCCGGCGTGAACTGAAACGCGTCAGCTGGGAGCTTGATTTCCTGAAGGAAGCGGCGGCCTTCCTGGCCAGGACATCGAGATCAGGCGCCAGGTGAGCCCTTCAGGCGCCCTGTCCCAGTGCGTTTTCGTACATGAGCTTCTCCTCCCGGTAGCATTCACAGGCCGCCGCCTCCAGGCCGCGGTTGTTCAGTATGGTCACGTTGCCGCGGCTGTACCGGATCAGCTTGGCAGCCTGAAGCGCGCTCGCCGCATTGGTCACTCCGACGCGGCGCACGCCGAGCATGTCGGACAGGAACTCATGGGTGATGAAGAAGCTGTTCCGATGCGCGCGGTCCCGGGCCATCAGCAGCCAGCGCGCCAGGCGTGCCTCCACCAGGTGGAAGCGCGCACAGCCGGTGTTCTGCGCCAACTGGCCAATCAGCACGCAGAGGTAGCGATTCAGCACCTGGCGCAGCCCGGGATTTCGATCAACCTCCTGGCGGAAAGGGCCTGCGGCGATCTTCCAGGCCGAGCCACTACCCTGCACCAGGCCGTGCAACGACGAGTCGCGGACCCCGAGCATCAGCGATATGCCAACCATGCCCTCATTGCCGACCATGCCCACCTGGATCGTGCCGTCGGCCATTGGAGCGACCATTGCCACGAAACTCTCCAGGGGAAAGTACACGTGATGCATTGCCTCGCCAGGCCTGCAAACCACCTCCCCAAGCGCCAGTTGGACCTTCTCGCAGCGTGCGAGCAGGTGCTTCCTGACCTTGAATGGGGCAGCAGCCAGAAGCCGATTCTGGATCTGCGGCCGTGAAGCCGATCCCATGGCAGTTCTCCGGTATCACCGTATAGCAGATATCGAACTCACGACGGCATGACCAGGCCGGCCCCCGTCACTCAGGCGGCGCGGGCCAGAGTCATCGGGGCCGGCACGAGCCGCACCATCTCCTTCCTGCCCAACGCATAGCACTCGCAACAGCGGGCCTCCAGGCCGGCCCTCGAGACCACTGATATGCGACCCCGGCTGTACTTTATGAGCCCGGCCGCCTGCATCTTGCCGGCCGCCTCCGTCACCCCCTCGCGACGGACCCCGAGCATGCTGGCCAGCATCTCCTGGGTCATGTTCAGCTGGTTGGTGGACACGCGGTCCAGGCTCACCAGCAAAGCCCGACAGAGTTGCTGGTCCACCGTATGAAGAGCATTGCACACGGCCGTCAGTGCCGTCTGGGTAAACAAAGCCTGGGTATAGCGCAGCAGCAGCCTCTGCAGCGACGCGCCCAGCCTGAACTCGTCCTTCAGTACACGAGAGGCCAGGCGATACGCCGAACCTGCGCTACGCACCACCGCCCGATTCGGCATCGTCTCGCCCCCCATGAACAGTTGTACCCCGACCACACCCTCCCTTCCCACGGCGGCGATCTCGGCCGAGTGACCGTCCTCCATCAGGTAGAGCAGTGACACGATGCAGTCGGCAGGAAAGTAGACGTGGGCCTGGTGCGAGTCGGACTCATACAGCACTTTCCCGAGCGGCATGGGGACCAGTTCGAGGTGGCGGACGAAGTGCTCAAGCTCGGCTTCCGGTAGTGCGGCGAGGAGCAGGTTGCGTGACGGCGTGGCGGTGACGTTCATGATCGATATCCCCCTGAGGTTGACTTATCGAGACATCCCACGCGACCACCAGTCTACCGGTCTTTTGCCATCACTCTGTACGGTTTCGTACATATCCCTATGTCCGGTTCCGCACATTCGGTCATCCTGAACGTACCGGCTGAAAACCAGAGACTTAGGCCACCTTCCTCGAACCCTGCCGCCAGAACGCCGCCCACCGCCGACCCCGTACCGCTTCTGGTGGGGACTCCGTCTATGTGCGGTTCCGTACGGAGCAGGCATTCGCGGCCGAGTACATATGTGACCCATCAACCTCACGCCCCGAGCTGGCATGAGGGTTGTCGCGAAGCGCACGAACGTTGCCGATCTCCTCCAGATATTGCCCCGCTTCGGCGGGGCTCTTTTTTGGAACCGGCCGCGGCACTGACTTCCCGGTGCCGCCGGATGGTTGACCGGCAGGAGCGTGCTCATCACCGGACCTTTTGTGCAACCACCCAGATGGAGATGATCGCCATGAACCCCAGCAAGACACTGCTTCTGAGCCTGATACCAGCACTGGCGCTCGCCACCGGAGCTGCCCGCGCGTCGGAGTACACGGTCACCCTGCAGGACACGGCCAACGCCAGCATTTACCCGTCTACGAGTGCCTTTGCCGGGTTCTATACGCTGCAGGTGACCGACAACACGTCCAATGCGACCCAGATCATCCTTGCCATGTGCGACGACTACCTGACAGGCATCAGTATCGGATCGACCTGGCAGGCCAACCTGTTCAGCAAGGCCGACATCGACAGTAATACGCTGAAGGAAGGCGATTTCGTCAAGTTTCCCCCGCCGGCCCCGAAGTACAACCAGGCCGGCTACCTGTTCAACATCGCCCTGACGGCTTCCCTCCTGGACCAGAGGGATATCAATGCGGCCATCTGGAACCTCATGGGGGCGGGTCCCGCCATGAATGCCAACTCGCAGAGCTACTACAACGACGCCATTGCCAACGGCAGTTCGTTCGATTACGCGAATGTAATGCAGGTAATGACATCGCACACGCCGAACGTGAGCCAGGAATTCCTGATCGGTGTCGTGCCCGTGCCCGCGGCAGCCTGGCTGTTCGGGTCCGCACTCGGGGTGCTGCAGCTTGCCCGGCGTCGCGCCCGGTAGGAACGACGTTTCGCGCAGTCCGGAGGAGCCCCGCTGATGCGGGGCTTTTTCTTTCTGCGATCACCGCCGCAACTGCGGACGCTATGTGCGAATTCGAACAGTGGCGGTGATCAGTGCGCCTGAAGATCAGGCCGACGCTGAGAGACCTCTGTATCCGGCAAGGGGGGAGGTCGACAAGCCATCGACACACACCATCAACACACACCAGAGGAAATGCTCATGATTCCCACACCTTCACCCGTAAAGCGCCTCACGGCCCGGAATGCACTCCTGGCTGTCGCCGCGCTGCTCGCTGCCGTCACCTTCAGTGGAACGGCGAATGCGGCCTTCACGTCGTACGTGATCCGACACTCCGCCGTCGGCGACGTTGCACCTGCCATCAATGTCGGCATGACCGAGACGGAGTTCGTTATCAGCCTTGGTAGCCAGAAAGCCGGCCTGGGCTCCAACGACATCAACGGGTACACGCTCGGCGACATCGCCACGCTGGAGATTGCCCGGCTCGACGACAGGACCCGGTTCACGGCCGGCAGCGGCCCCTATGTGGCGCCCTACCTCAACTTCTGGATCACTGACGGGGTCAACTACGCCGTTGTGGCCAACGAACCTTCGGACGGCAATTTCCAGCCCCTGTACAGCAATGGCTACAGCCTGAGCTTTGCCGACCTGAGCGACAAGGTCGCGAAGATCTACGAGAACAATAACAAGAGCTGGCTGCCCAACAATGGCGTCAACCTTACCTTCGCGGAGCTGGCCGGCTTCCAGATCAAGGCCCCTACTGTGGCTGAACTGACCCTCGGCTGGGCCGGACTCGGCGGCGGCGCACCGCGCGAGTTCGGCACCAACGTCGCCTACGGCGTCAACTGGGTGTTCGGCGACACCCTCTCCAACTACGTCTCCGGTGATCCCGGCTACATCGTCGGCAACAACGCGAGCGTCTCGGTGGTGCCGGTCCCTGCCGCCGTCTGGCTGTTCGGCTCGGCGCTTGGCCTGCTGCAGGTGGTCCGTCGGCGGACCGCCTGAGGCGTGACTCATGCACGACCTGAACGCCCTAACGGGCCAGTCAACCAGGAGAACTGATATGCCTGCTCTGAAGAACTCATGCTCTGTGACCCTGTCCGCTGCGCTGGCTCTGGCCCTGGTTGCGGCCAGCCTGACCGCGGAAGCGGTGCCGCTTTACTACAACGGCTTTGAAGTCAACACCACCGATTGGAGCGCTCCCGCGACGCGGGTGCCGTCCGGAACGAATGGCATCAGCTCGGCATCCGGCAGCTTCCATGCGCAGACCAGCGGAGCTCCGTTTGGGAGCTGGGGCGGGTACAACTACGGCGCCGGGAACGCCGTGCCCACCGTGTTCCAGGAGTACTACACGTCGGTGGACATCTACCTGGACGTGGGTGGCGGCTGGGCAAACAATACCCGCTTCGACTTCAGCTCGGCCATCAACAACAACCTCGGTACGCACAAGCGGGACTACATCTTCAATGCCGGCTTCTACAATGACGATGACGGCAGCCCCGGAGCCGGGACTGACCGCTTCATCATCAGTGCGAGCAACAACAGCCAGCCCGGCAGCGCCTACGCGAAGAATCCCGGACGTTCGCCAATCGCCATCTCGACGAGCGGCTGGTATACGTTCGAACATCACTTCTACGATGACGGGGGCGTACTGGCGGTGGACATGAGCATCTTTGATGCGGCCAACATGCTCATCAACAGCTGGACCCTGAGCGATCCGCTCGATCTCATCGCGGGAATCGGCGGCAATCGCTACGGCTGGTTCGACTACAACCAGTTCTCCACGCTCGCCTTCGATAACGCCCAGCTGAGCGTCAATGTAGTGCCGGTCCCCGCCGCCGTCTGGCTGTTCGGCTCGGCGCTTGGCCTGCTGCAGGTGGTCCGTCGGCGCACCACGCCGGAGACCTGATGGTGAGGGTCGTCTGATAGCGCCCCGCCCCGGCGGGGCGCTATCTTCTTCCCGGTGGCTGGCGTTCCGCCTAGCTCCCCGCGACCGTCATCTCCTCCACGAGGATCGATCCCGTGAGCACCCCGCCGCGCCGGTCCACGTCGGTGCCGATGCCGAGGATGTGCTGGTACATGTCCTTCAGGTTGCCGGCGATGGTGATCTCCGTGACCGGGTACTGGATCTTCCCGTTCTCCACCCAGAAGCCGCTGGCGCCCCGGGAGTAGTCGCCGGTCACGGGGTTGATGCCACTGCCCATGAGGTCGGCGATGATGAGGCCATTGCCCATCATCTGCACGAGCTCCCCGAAACTCTTTCCCGTGTCGTGGACCACCAGGTTGTGGGCGCCGCCGGCATTGCCGGTGGTCTGCATGCCGAGCTTCCGGGCGTAGTAGCTGCCGAGGAGGTAGCCGCCGAGCACGCCCGAATCAACGAGCCGACGCTCGGTCGTCGTCACGCCCTCGTTATCGAAGGGCGCGCTGTTCAGCCCCTTCGGCAGGTGGGGCTTCTCGTCGATGGTGACGCGGCTCGCGAAGACCGGCTTGCCCAGCGCATCAACGAGGAATGAAGACTTCCGGTACAGGGCGCCACCGCTGATCGCCCCGAGAAGGTGGCCGATAAGCCCGCGGGCGACCCGCGCCGGAAAGAGCACGGGCGCGGTGCGCGTCTCGAGCTTGGTGCCGCCCAGCCGGGCCACCGTTCGCCGGCCGGCCTCTGCGCCGACCTCGGCAGGAGGTGGCAGGTCGGCGGCGTCCCGGGCCACGGCGTACTCGTAGTCGGTCTCCATGGCGCCATCCTGGACGGCCACCACCGAGCAGGAAATGCTGTGGTCCGACTCCGGGTACCCGCCCAGGAACCCGTGGCTGTTGCCGTAGACCCGCAGCCCCTCGCTGGTGCTGACCGACGCGCCTTCCGAATTGGTCACGCGGGGATCGTGGTCCAGTGCCGCCGCCTCGCAGGCCGTGGCCAGCTCGATGGCCGCCGCCGGGTCGATGGCCCAGGGGTGGTAGAGGCTCAGGTCCGGGACGTTCTTCGCCAGCCGGTTGGCGTCGGCAAGGCCGGAAGCCGGATCCTCGGCGCCGTACTTCGCGAGCGCACAGGCCTTGCGCACCGACTCCTCCAGCGCCTCGGGCCGCAGGTCCGAGGTGCTCGCGCTGCCCTTGCGGTGACCGAGCCAGACCGTGACGCTGAGTCCCTGGTCGCGCTGGTGGCGGAGCGTCTCCACCTCCCGCATGCGCACGTTCACCGAGAAACCGGTGCCGAAGTTGGCGTGGGCCTCGGCCTGGGTGGCGCCCAGCTGCTTCGCCAGCTTCAGGACGTCCGAGACCTTGCCTTGCAAGGTGCCGAGGCCGGTCTGCAGGCTCAGTGCGGTGCGGGCGGTCATTCGTCACCGCCCATGTCGCCCGCCGTGCCGCCGACCGTCAGCCCGTCGATACGCAGCGTCGGCTGCCCGACGCCGACGGGCACCGACTGGCCCTCCTTGCCGCAGACGCCGATGCCGGAGTCGAGCGCCATGTCATTGCCGACCATGGTGACGCGGTTCAGGACGGTGGGCCCGTCACCCACCAGCGTGGCATCCCGGATCGGCGCGCCAAGCCTGCCGTTCTCGATGCGGTAGGCCTCCGTGGCGGAGAAGACGAACTTGCCGGAGGTAATGTCCACCTGGCCGCCGCCGAAGTTGCGGGCATACACGCCCTTCTTCACCGACGCGATGATCTCGTCCGGGTGATGGGGGCCCGCGAGCATGTAGGTGTTGGTCATGCGTGGCATGGGCGTGTGGGCAAACGACTGGCGCCGCCCGTTGCCCGTGGACTCGACCCCCATCAGGCGGGCGTTCATCCTGTCCTGCAGGTAGCCCCGGAGGATGCCGTTCTCGATGAGCACGGTGTTCCGCGTGGGGGTGCCCTCGTCGTCCACGTTCAGCGAGCCGCGGCGGCCGGGCAGCGTGCCGTCGTCCACGACCGTGCAGAGGTCCGACGCCACCCGCTCGCCGATGCGGCCGGTGAAGGCCGACGTTCCCTTGCGGTTGAAGTCGCCCTCCAGGCCGTGGCCGATGGCCTCGTGCAGCAGCACGCCGGGCCAGCCGGGCCCGAGCACCACGACCATCTCGCCGGACGGCGCCGGGACGGCATCCAGGTTGACGATCGCCTGGCGCACGGCCTCCCGGCCGAAGTCGAGCACACGCTCCGGCGTGAAGTAGTCGTAGCCGAAGCGCCCGCCGCCCCCGGAATAGCCCTGCTCGCGCTTGTCGCCGTCCTCGACGATCACCGAGATGTTGAAGCGCACGAGGGGCCGCACGTCGGCGGCCATCGTGCCATCGCTGGCGCAGACGAGGATCACGTCGTGGGCGGCGGCCAGGCTCGCCACCACCTGCTTCACGCGGGGATCCAGCGCGCGCACCTCGCTGTCGATGCGCTGGAGCAGCGCGACCTTGTCGTCGTCCTTGAGCGTCGGCAATGGATCGATGGGCGCGTACAGGCGGTGGCCGGCACGGGGCTGCCAGGCCTGCACGCGGCCCTGCTGCCCCTGGCGGACGATGGCGCTCGCGGCGGCCGAGGCCTGCAGCAGCGCGGGGACCACCACCTCGTCCGAGTAGGCAAAGCCCGTCTTCTCGCCCGACATGGCCCGGACGCCGACGCCCTGCTCGATGCTGTGGGCGCCCTCCTTCACGATGCCGTCCTCCAGGGTCCAGGATTCCTGGCGGGACACCTCGAAGTAGAGGTCCGCGTTGTCCACGGCGCCGCGCATGAGGGTGCCCAGCGCGCGCTCCAGGTCCCGGTCGGCGATCCCGGCGGCCTCCAGTACCTGGCCACGAACGCGGGCCAGGGAGGCATCGGGAGTGACTACTGCGTTCATCAGGAATCCTGTCGGTTGTCTGTTCGGGGCGGAGCGCCAGGCTTGCCGGAGGCCTTGAAGCGCCGATGCTCCAGCACCGGGAACTGCTGGCGCAGCTTCTTCAGGCGCTGGGTGTCGATGGTCGTGGTGATGACGCCGGTGCGGCCACCCGCATCCGCCAGGACGGCGCCCCACGGATCCACCAGCATGGTGTGGCCGTAGGTCTGGCGGCCGCCGGGGTGGGTGCCCGTCTGGGCCGCCGCGGCGATGTAGGTGAGGTTCTCGATCGCCCGGGCACGCAACAGGGGCTCCCAGTGGGCCGCGCCGGTGCGGTAGGTGAAGGCGGCGGGCACGGCGAGCACGTCCATGCCCTCGCTGGCCATCCAGCGGAACTGCTCGGGGAAGCGCAGGTCGTAGCAGACCGCGACACCGAGGCTGCCCCAGGGCATCTCGAGCACCAGCGGCTTCGACCCGTGCATGGTGCTGCGGGACTCCCGATAGGCCTCCTCGCTCTCCGGCACCCGGACGTCGAACAGGTGCAGCTTGTCGTAGCGGCCGGCCCGCTTGCCGGCGCCGTCGTAGACCAGGGCTGCGGCATAGGGCCGCCTGGGATCGTCGCTCTTCAGGGGAATCGTGCCGCCCACGATCCACATTCCGGAGCGGGCCGCCTCCGCCGCGAGGAAGTCCTGGAGGGGCCCCGCGCCATCCTCCTCGATGATTGCCAGCCGATCCGACTCCTTCCGGCCCATCCGGGCGAAGTTCTCCGGCAGGACGGCCAGCGTGGCCCCGTCGGCGGCAGCCGAGCGCAGCCACCGCCGGGCGCGCGTGAGGTTGGCGGCGACGTCCTCGCCGGAGTTCATCTGGATCGCGGAGATACGGAGGGTCTTCATCGGGCTTTTTCCGTGGTTTGCCAGTCAGTGTAATGTGGGGGCGCGCCCCGCGCCTGCCAAGCAGTTCGCTGGATCGCGAAAAAAGGGTCTCCACCTCAGCGGTTCAGCTCGGCTTCCGGGGGCAACTCCCTGAGGACCTCGGCCAGGTAGCGTTCGCAGTCGCGGAAGGGGGTGAGGTCCACGTCGCTCTTCTGGACCTTGGTCACGACCGGCTCGTCCCAGCCGCCGGACACCCGGTAGTAGCTCTCCCCCAGCGAACTCAGCGGCTTGCGGAAGATCTGCGAGATCAGCAGCACCGTACTGCCAATGACGGGCCCGCCCACGAACCCGCCTACCGCCAGGACGTCCGAGACGTGGGGGCGGACGACGGCCAGCTGGTCATAGCTGCGGTCAGGTATCGAGACGCGGCCCAGGACGCCAACGTCCGTCACCGGGCCTTCCAGGCCCAGGTTGCAGGTAAAGGCGTTGCCCTTGTCCAGCCGGAACTCGCCCTTCACCTCGTCGAAGGCCAGGCCCTTGTCCACGACGTCGGAGAAATCGAGGCCCAGGCGGCGGGGCAGCGCGGCGATGCTCAGCAAGCCCACGATGCGGCCACCACCCGGGTTCACCGGGAGGAACTGGCCCTTGTCGAGCTTCACGACCACCCGCCCCCCCGCGGCGTTCAGGAAATCGTCACTCGGACCGCCCGGCCAGAACAGGTCGAGGGTCAGGCTGGCTTTCTCGCCCTCGACGACCGGGTCATAGCCCAGCGCCTCCAGCGTCGGTGCAATGTCGGTGGCGGCCAGCTCCAGCCGCAGTTCGCTCCGCTGGCGGCGGACATCACTGTCCTCCACCACCCACGTGGCGTCACCACTGACGCGGAAGGTCGGGCTCTGGAGCTTCAGCGGTTCAACCACGATGCCATCGCCGCGCTGGGCGATCTCCGCCGTGAGCCGGCCGAGCCGCATGTCCTTCAGCACGAAGTCGCCGACGACGGCGCGCACGGCGGGCAGGTTCCGCGGGTCCGCTGCGCCCTTGCCGGTGGCGGGATCGGACTCGACCAGCCACAGGCGCTCCATGTCCAGCACGATCGGGGCCTCGTCCCCCGGGCCGACCGGCACGGTCACCGTGCCCTCCGCGGCGGGCCCGCGCACCGCCACCCGCCATTCGTTCCCGGTCCGCCGCGCGTCGATGCGTGCCTCGGGGAACACCCGGCCGAGGATGCCGAAGCGGTCCGCCCGGATGTCGATCTCGCGGATCAGGTTTTCCGCGGACGCCTGGCCTCCGCCACCCGGGCTCCGGCCGGGGAACCAGTCCTCGAAGCGGAGACTGGCGAAGGTCCCGCCGATCTCGAGCCCGGGCTCCGCGGGCATGCTGGCCGGGGTTCGGCCACTGCGCAGGGCGCCCCGCTCCAGGCGCCAGGCGGACCGCCCTCCCCTCGTTGCCGACACGAACTGCAGCGCCCAGCTGACGCCGCGCTCGATGGCGCCGCTCACCTGGAGCAGGCCCCGTTCCGGCAGCCGCACCTCCAGGCGCAGTGGCTCCGGATCGCCGGCCGCCTTGGTCAGTGGCGGCGGCAAGGTGCTGACGAGCTGCTCCAGGGCCGACCCGATCTCGACGCGGACAGGCTCGCCGCCGCGGCGGGCTGGCACTTTTACCGTCGCCTCCCAGGCGACGGCGCCCTCGAGCTGCTCCGCGTAGGGCAGCGAGAAGGCGGCAGCCAGCTTGCCGGCCGGGGTCTCACCCTGCACGTCGGCCACCTGGGTGAGGCCGGACTCGTCCGGTGTCGCCGCACGCAGGTCGATCGTGACCGGCTCATCCAGGAAGCGGCCCGTGACCCGCGTGGCCGCAAGCCGGTCAGTATCCAGGCGCACCACGCCATCGAGGGCAGTGAGGCCGAAGTCCACCCCGCGGAGTCCCAGGCGCGCACCGTCCAGGTCGAAGGTGCCAGCCAGCCGGAAGTCCTTCGGGCTGGCGACGGGCACCCTGAGGTCAATGGCCGTGGCCACGGGGCCACTGCCCGTCACCGTTTCGAGCGTGGGGCCCAGCAGGTCGGCGACCGGCGTCTGGCGGAGGAAGCTCAGGATCTGCCCGAGCTGCAACCGGTCCGCGGCAGCCACGTCGAGTTCCGCGTCACGGATCAGGTTCGGGACGCGGATCTCGGCGTCGGTGAAGGTAACGCCGCCGATCGCACCCCGGTTCTCCACCGACGTGAGCGTGACGCGATCAATGATGACGGTGCCCGTCGCGCTCTCCAGCCGGGGCCAGTTATCCGCATAGTCGAGCACCGCGTCGGCCAGGGTGAACTCGGCGCGAAAGCGGCCGCCGCCATCCTCGTAGGGGAAGCCCCGCAGGGGGCCCTGCCAGAGCAACTCGGCCTTCGGCACGGAGCCGGCGACGATGGCCCTGTCGAGCCACTGCACCACACCGGGCTTGAACTTGACCAGCGGCAGGTAATTCAGTGCCGCGGGCGCCGACGAGGCGACGAAGCGGGCCGAGATGTCGACAAAGATGGGGGCCGCCGGCGGGAAGGCAACCCGGACCCGTGACCGGCTCTCCCCGTCGGGGGTCGTGATCTGCAGGTCGTCGCCAAAGACCTCCAGGCCCTGCCCGGAGCGCTTCCAGCCGAGCTGGCCGGTGGTGCTGCTGGTGCCGATGTCCGCGCGGAACAGGTGCGGGAAGCGCAGGAGTCCGGCCCGGGACCTGAGGTCGACGCGACCCCCGGACTGGTCGGCGCGCACGGTACCCGTCACGCCGGTGACCGCCCAGCCCGGTGCCGGCATGACGAGCCCGAGGTCCCGAAAACCGGCTTCCGCGACCCATGCCGGCGGCTGGTTCGCCGGCAGGGATGCCGTGAGCCTGAAGTTGCTGATCTCGCCCTCCAGCCGCTCGGGGAGGAGGTCCCGCCGGAGGCCGCTGCTGGCGACGGACCAGAGGATCGGCCAGAGGTCCTGCAGGCGGATGGCGTTCCCCGACGCGACGAGGGACGCACTGGCACCAGCGGCGGGCGCCCGGTAGGCGACAGACCCGGTCGCCACGGGTGACCTGCGGGAAGCACGTTCCACCGTGAAGCGCCGGAGAGTCGCCTCCCAGCCCCCCGCGTCCCGTTGCCAGGTGGCCTGGAGGTCCAGGCCGCTGAAATTGTTGTCGGCGGTGGCAACCCCGTCCCAGACCGCGGGCCCCAGTTCCAGGTCGACGTCGATAGCCGTCGGCGCCGTCCCGTCGAAGGCAGCCCGCAGATCCACGTCACCGCGCCCGGAGGCCAGGGGCACCGGCTCGTTGGCCACCATCCGCAGCCAGCGGGCCACATCGAGATCCGCCCCTGTCGCCCGCACCTCCCAGGCCATCGGATCCGGCGGCCTTGCCGGATCGGGGGGGCGGCCCGAGGGCACCATGGCCGCCGGCACCCTTCCCGCGAGTTCGATGCCCGACCCGAGGCCGTCGCGCCCGTCCACCTCGGCGGCAAACTCCACGAGCCGGGGGCCCAGGTCCAGGTCCAGTTGCCGGACGCCGAGGGCCAGGCGCGGCTCCAGGCGCGATGGATCCTCCACCACCAGCTCGATGTCCCGGAGTTGCAGGTCCAGGCGCGGCAGTCGCTGGCTTCTCGGCCGGCGCAATACTTCGTCGAGGAACACGGTGTTGACCAGCCACTGGCCGGTAGGCAAACGCTCGGCCTTGACGCTCGCGCCGCTGACGCTGATCCGGCCGGGCTGCAGCTGCCGGTCCACGATGAGCCGCCAGAGGTCGACGCCGACGCTGAGCTCCCGGGCATCGAACACCGGACGCTGGTCCGACAGCATGGCGACCTGCACGTCCGAGAAACGGACTTCCGGGCCGCGCAGGGGCCAGCTTGCGCTCAAGGTCCGGAAGCGCACGTCGAAGCCGGTGGCCTCCGTGACGAAGCGCCTGATTTCGTCCTGGTATTCGGGTGCAAGTGGCAGGAGAAGTCGGGCCAGGCCCACCAGCACCGCCAGGACGATGAGCACGGTGGCGGCGATGCCAGCCAGCCAGCCCAGGGTCCGCCCGAGGATCCCGCGTTCGCTCACGGCGCCGGCCGCCTACACCAGCACGACGTCGAACTGATCCTGGGCGTACAGACTCTCCGTCTGCAGCCGGATCGACTTGCCGGTCAGCGCCTCGAGTTCGGCTATGCCGGACGACTCCTCGTCCAGCAGCAGCTCGATGACTTCCTGGTGGGCGAGAATGACCAACTCCTTGAAACTGAACTGCGCATGCTGCCGGAGGATCTCACGGAAGATCTCGTAGCAGACGGTCTCGGGGGACTTGATATGCCCCCTGCCCTCGCAGGTTGGACAAGGCTCGCAGAGAAGGTGTTCCAGGCTTTCCCGGGTTCTTTTCCGGGTCATCTGCACCAGCCCGAGCGGCGACACCTCGGCAACCTGGGGCCGCGCAGTGTCGCCGGCCAGGGCGGTGTTCAGCGCCTCCAGGACCTGCTTCCGGTGCCCGTCCTCGACCATGTCGATGAAGTCGATGATGATGATCCCGCCGAGATTGCGCAGCCGGAGCTGGCGGGCAATGGCCACTGCCGCCTCGAGGTTGGTCCGGAAGATGGTGTCTTCCAGGTTCCGGTGCCCGACGTAGCCGCCCGTATTCACGTCGATGCTGGTCAGCGCTTCCGTCTGGTCGATCACCAGGTACCCGCCGGACTTGAGATCCACCTTGCGCGCCAGCGCCTTCTGGATCTCGTCCTCGATGCCGTAGAGGTCGAAGATCGGCCGGCGGCCCGGATCGAGCTCGATGCGGCCCGCCAGTTCCGGCATGACGCTGGCCGCGAATTCCCGCAACTCGTCGCAGGCCCGCGCGTCGTCGATGCGCACCTTGACCGTCCCGGGATTGACGAGATCCCGCAGCACGCGGATGGCCAGCGGCAGGTCCTGGTGGACCAGCGAGGGCACCGGCGCGTTCTGCGCCTGCCGCCATACGACCTCCCAGAGGCGATGCAGGAACTCCACGTCGGCGCGCAGCGGGGCCTCGTCCACCCCTTCGGCCGCAGTCCGCACGATATAGCCGTGGCGCGGGCTGTCGCCAGTCAGGCCGGTGACCAGCTGCTTCAGCCGGGCGCGCTCGTCCTCGGATTCGATTCGCCCGGAAACGCCGAGCGTGGCCTCCCGGGGCAGCAGGACGAGGTACCGGGACGGCATGGTGATGAAGGTCGTGAGGCGGGCGCCCTTGGTGCCAAGCTGGTCCTTCACCACCTGGACCAGAACCGTGTCACCCTCGCGCAGCAGGTCGCGGATCTCCGGCTCCAGCCCGGGAACAGCGGGCGGTGCTCCGGGCGGCGGCAGCACGTCCGAGGCGTGCAGGAACCCGGTGCGGGCCAGGCCGATCTCCACGAAGGCGGCCTGCATGCCCGGCAGCACCCGGGCCACCCGGCCCTTGTAGATGTTGCCGGTGAGCCCGCGGCGGGACGTGCGCTCGATCAGCACCTCCCGGAGCACGCCGCCCTCGACGACGGCGGCGCGCACCTCGCGGGACGTCAGGTTGATCAGGATCTCTTCGCTCACAGCAGCCGCTGTCACAGGGGCGCGCAGCCAAAGAGGGTCAGCAGCCGGGCTGTCTCGAACAGGGGCAGGCCCATGACCCCCGAATAGCTGCCCCGGAGGTCGGCGATGAACTGCGCACCGCGACCCTGGATCGCATAGGCACCGGCCTTGTCGGCCGGCTCCCCGGTGCGCCAGTAGGCAGCGATCTCCTCGGGTGCCAGCGTGCGGAACGTGACCTCGCTGCGGCTGAGTTCGACCCGCTCCCGCTGCCCGTCCGCCACGGCCACGGCCGTGAAGACGGTGTGGGTACGGCCTGACAACCGGCCTAGGATCCGGGCGGCATCCGCCTGGTCGAGCGGCTTGGCGAACAGCTCCGCGCCAAGGGCCACGGACGTGTCGGCCGCAACGACGGGCACCCCCGGCGCCGGGCGGACTGCCACGCCGGCCAGCGCCTTGGCCACGGCCAGGCGACAGACCAGGTCGGCGGCCGCCTCTCCGGGCAGCGGGTCCTCGTCCACGGCAGCGGGCAACACCTCGAACCGGACGCCCAGCTGGGTGAGGAGCTCCTGCCGCCTGGGCGACGCGGAGGCGAGATACACGAAAGTGCTCACGGGGGCTACTGCGTCCTGGCGGTCAGACCTTGTGGTAAGGATGGCCCTGAAGGATCGTCCAGGCCCGGTACAGCTGCTCGACGACGATCACGCGGGCCAGGCCGTGGGGAAAGGTTAGCGCAGACAGGGACCAGGACTGGTTGGCGCGGGCCGTCACTTCCTCCGCGAGCCCCTCGGGACCGCCAATGACCAGCGCCACCGACGGCTGGTGGTTCTGCCAGCGGGCCAGCTCCCGGGCCAGCTCGACGGAAGACCAGCCACGGCCCCGCTCGTCCAGCGTCACCACGAAATCGCCGGGCTTGAGGCGCTGGAGGATGCGCTGGCCTTCCTTGGCCCTGGCGATGGCGGGATCGCCGCCGGAGGAGCGGAGCGACAGGGGGATCTCGACGAGCTCGGGCTTCAGGTGCGACGGCAGGCGGGCCAGGTAAAGGTTGACGGCATCCCGAACCCAGTCTTCCGGGCGGGTACCGATCACCAGGAGCCGAATTTTCATGCGTGATTATGCCCAGTCCCCGCTGGAAGGGGGCGGAGGATCATACACGCCACCCCGCCGGCCAATCCGGCCGGCAGCAGCGGGGCTCAGGCGGTGGCGGCGGCCCCCATGTCCCACAGGCTCTCCAGCTTGTAGAACTCCCGGGCCTTGGGTTGCATGATGTGCACGATCACGTCAGCGAGGTCCACGAGGACCCACTCGCCGCTGCCGGTCCCCTCCACGCCCAGGGGCTTGCAACCAGCCTCGGATGCCCGCTGCACCAGCCGGTCGGCAATGGACTTCACGTGGCGATCCGACGTGCCGCTCGCCACGACCATGTAGTCCGCGATCGAGGTCAGCTGGCGCACGTCCAGCACCTTGATGTCGCGGGCCTTGAGATCCGCCAGCGCGAGCTCCGCAAGCGCCAGCAGTTGCTTACTGCGCACTAGTTAATGCCTCCCTTGGATTGGCATAGATGTGGGTCTTTGCGATCAAATCAAGCACGGCGTCGGGCACGAGAAAGCGGGGGTCGCCACCGCCGGCCACCAGGGCGCGGATCGCCGACGACGAAATTTCGAGCTGGGTGACGTCCCGGAGGAGCACGCGCCCCGCCGGGGCCCGGGCGAGGTCACCCGGACTGGTCGTGCCACGCGCCTTGAGCAGCTCCCCCGCCCCACCCTCGATGGCCTTCGCCACACCCGGGCGGCGCGCCACGACGATGTGGGCCAGTTCCGGGATGTCGTGCCAGCGATGCCACGTGGGCAGGCCCAGGAACGCATCAAGGCCCAGCAGCAGGCACAGCGAACGGTCACCCACCTCCTCACGGAGGCTCCCCAGCGTGTCCACCATGTAGGACAACCCCGGTCGGCGAAGTTCCCGGCCATCGACCCGGAAGCCCGGCAGGCCCTCGAGCGCGGCCTCGAGCATGCGCAGCCGCAACGCTTCCGGCGCCACGGCCGGGGGACGATGGGGCGGGAGACGGCAGGGCACGAAGCGGACTTCAGCCAGCCCTAGCGCGGTCATCAGTTCGTGGGCCGTACGCAGATGACCCACGTGCACGGGATCGAAGGTGCCGCCAAAAACGCCGATGGGTTGCTGCGGCATCAGGCCAGCTCGGCTCCCTTTAGCGGACGGCCCGCCAGGGCCAGCGTGAGTTCGAGCAGGGCATTCCAGGGCTCGCCAGGCCTCGCGCCCTTTACGACCTGGTCGGCGCGCCCGGCCATGCGGAGCAGCCGGCGGAGCGTGCCGGGCTTGTGATGGCGCAGCGCCCGGATGTAGAGATCGGACCGGGACTGCCAGACGCCCGCGCCCTGCACGCCCCTGGCAGCCGAGCCATCGCGACTCGCCCGGATGCCGGCATCGACGAGCACCAGGGCTTCCCGCACCAGCGACCAGAGCACCAGGGCCGCGGCCGTGCCCTCCTCCCGGAGGCCGCCAAGGACCCGCACCGCGCGCTCCACGTCGCCGGCGAGCGCTGCGTCGCCCAGCTGGAAGACATCAAAGCGGGCGCCGTCGGCCACCGCGGCGCGGATCAGGCCCACGTCGAGTGCCGTGCCCGGCGGATGCAGGAGCGCCAGCTTGTCGATTTCCTGCTGGGCGGCCAGCAGGTTGCCCTCCACCCGGCCTGCCAGCAGGTCCACGCCCTCCTCGTCGCAGGTGAGGCCGGCGGCGCGGAAACGGCGGGCGATCCATTGGGGCAGTTCCGCCAGCGTCGGCGGACGGGTTTCCACCCAGACGCCGGCAGAGGCCAGCGCTCCCGCCCAGGCGGAGTCCGCGGCCTTGCGGGTCAGTGCCGGCGTGATGATCACCAGGATGTTGCCATCCGGGTCCCGGGCGGCGAGCTGGCGCAGGGCCCGGGAGCCCTCGTCGCCGGGCGTCGGCGTCGGCAGGCGGATCTCGACCAGCTTGCCCGTGGAAAACAGCGAGAGGTTGCGAAGGGAGGCCGTGACATTGCTCCAGCTGAAGGAGCGCTCGACCACGTGGGATTCCCGTTCCTCGCAGCCGCTGGCGATGGCGGCCTCCCGGAGGGCGTCGATGACCTCATTGACCAGCAGGGGCTCGTCCCCGGAAATCAGGTACACGGAGGCCAGCCTGGCAGCCGGACGGGACGTCGGCGACGTGCCGCTGCCCGGGCGCCCCGGATGCTCCTTCATCTGCTGAAGAAGCTGGTCGGGCCGCAGCTTCATGCCCGGACTAGTGGCCTGATCATTGGCCGAGCTGTTGCCAGTCTATGGACTCCTCTTCGAGAAGGACGGGGATGCCCTCGCGGATGGGGTAGACGAGGCGGCCATCCCGGGTGACGAGGGCTTCGGACAGGGTTTCCGGAAGGGGCAGCGCGGAGCGGTTGCGGAGCTGGCCGGAAGTGATCGCCGAGTTGAGGCGCATGAGCCTCTCGCTGTCCAGCGGCTGCAAGGGCAGCTTGGTGACAGGGCAGCAGACGATGTCCAGCAGGCGCTTATCCATCCCGATGGTCCGGAATATAGCAGGGAATCGTGCCGGTCAATCGCGACCCCACCAGACATAATCCTTCGGCACCGGGTCGGCGCCCGCAGCAGCCCAGGGATGGCAGCGGCCGATCCGCCGCAGTGCCAGCCAGCCGCCCCGCAACAGGCCGAAGCGCTCGACGGCAGCCATGGCATAAGCCGAGCAGGTGGGGACATACCGGCAATTCATGCCCAGCCAGGGCGACAGCGCCGCCTGGTAGGCCCGGATCAGGCCAACGGCGATCCGCGTGGCCAGGCCGGCCCGCGCGGGTGACGGGCTGGTGCTCACGTCCCCGCACAGGCGGCGGCCGCGTGGCGGATCGCGCCGAGCATCGCGTGCAGCCCGTTGCTGCGGGTCGGGCTCAGGTGCTGGTCCAGGCCGATGGCAGCGATGAAGGCCGGCTGCGCGGCCAGGATCTCCCGGCAGGGCCGGCCGCTGTAGATGCGCATCAGGATGGCGATCAGGCCGGAAACGATGGCGGAATCGCTGATCGCCTGGAACTCCAGGCGGCCGCCCACGGCCTTCGTGACGAGCCAGACCTGGGACTGGCAGCCCTTGATCTTGTGCTCCTCAAGCCTCTCCTGTTCCGGGAACGGCGGCAGCTGGCGGCCCAGGTCGATGATGTACTGGTAGCGGTCCATCCAGTTGTCGAACAGGGCGAACTCCTCGACCAGCTCCCGCTCCGCCTCGGCGATGGACGACGCGGCCATGGTCAGTTCCCGGCGCGCCGCCAGCGCGTGCCCTCCGGGCCGTCCAGGATGACGATGCGGTTGGCGACCAGCTCATCCCGGATGCGGTCCGCGGTGGCAAAATCCCTGCTCTGGCGGGCCGCCAGCCGCTGGGCGAGCAGCGCTTCGACAGCCGCGGCAGTGAGGCTGCCCTGGCCTTCGGCGCCCTGCAGCCAGGCCTCCGGGTCCTCCCCCAGCAGGCCGAGCAGCCTGCCACCGGCGCGCAGGCGGGCGGCCAGGTCCTGGCGCTCGGCGGTGGATTCCGAGCGGTTGATGGTGCGGGCCAGGTCGAAGAGCACGGCGAGCGCCTTCGGCGTGTTGAGGTCGTCATCCAGCGCCGCGATGAAATCCGGGTCCGCCTGCCCGGCCTCGCCCGCGGGCACGTCGCGCAGCGCGCCATACAGGCGGTCGAGCTTGCGCCGGGCCTCCGGCAGCACGTCACTGGTCCAGTCGAGGGGCTGGCGGTAATGGGCGGACAGGAGCGCCAGGCGGATCGCCTCGCCGGGCGCCTCCTTCAGGAGATTCCGCACCAGGAGCACGTTGCCAAGCGACTTGGACATCTTGGCGTGGTCCACGTTGACGAAGCCGTTGTGCAGCCAGTAGCGCACGAACAGCTGGCCGCCGTGGGCGCAGGTGCTCTGGGCCAGCTCGTTCTCGTGGTGGGGAAAGATCAGGTCGTTGCCGCCACCGTGGATGTCGATGGTGGGCCCGAGATGCTGGGCGATCATGGCGGAGCACTCGATGTGCCAGCCGGGCCGGCCCCGGCCCCACGGGCTGTCCCAGCCGGGCAGGTCCGGCGTGGACGGTTTCCACAGCACGAAGTCGCCGGCGTCCTCCTTGTAGGGCGCCACCTCGACGCGGGCGCCCGCCAGCAGGTCGCGCCGGTCCCGGCCCGACAGGGCGCCGTAGTCGGCATAGGCGCGCACCCGGAAGAGCACGTGGTCCTCCGCGGCGTAGGCATGGCCCGACCCGATGAGCCGCGCGATCATGTCGATGATGCCCGGCACGTGGTCCGTCGCCTGGGGCTCCAGGTCCGGCGGCTGGACGCCCAGGGCGGCCATGTCTTCCCGGTAGACGGCCTCGAAGCGGTCCGTGATCTCGCCGATGGGCACGCCCTGCTCCGCGGCCGCCTTGTTGATCTTGTCGTCGATGTCCGTGATGTTCCGGGCGTAGGTGAGCCGGTAGCGGGTGCGCAGCAGGCGGGCCAGCACGTCGAAGACCACGGCGGGCCGGGCATTGCCGATGTGGGGAAAGCTGTAGACCGTCGGCCCGCAGACATACATGGTCACCTCGCCCTCCCGGAGGGGGACGAAGGCCTCCTTCTGGCGGGTGCGGGTGTTGTGGAGCGTCAGGGACATGGGTGAGACGGATGAAAACGGGCCGCTATAATACCGCCCCCATGGATCCCAACCGCATTTTCGCTGCGCGCCGCACCATCGAGCAGGTGGAAGAAGGGCAGGAACTCGCCCCCAAGTTCGATGCCCAGGGGCTCATCGCAGCCGTCACCACGGACTTCACCAGCGGCGAGCTGCTGATGGTGGGCTACATGAACGCCGAGGCCCTCGCCCGCACGATCGAGACCGGCGAGGCCCACTACTTCAGCCGCAGCCGGCAGGCCCTGTGGCACAAGGGCGCCACCAGCGGGCTCGTGCAGAAGGTGCGGGAACTGCTGATCGACGACGACCAGGACTGCGTGTGGCTGCGCGTGGACATCACCGGCGGCGCCAGCTGCCACGTGGGCTACCGCAGCTGCTTCTACCGGCAGGTGCCGGTGGGCACGGCGGCGAAGGACAGCGACACGCCGCTGCCGCTGACCTTCACGGAGACGGAGAAGGTCTTCGACCCGGAGATCGTCTACCGGGGCCAGCCCAACCCGACCAAGCTGTAGGAGCGCCTGCCGCCCCGCCCGGAAGTGCCGGCCGCCCGGCAGGGCG
>JAEUQA010000012.1 GCA_016789845.1 Chromatiales bacterium | reverse complement strand
GATGCCAAACCCGGTGCTTCTGAATCCTACCGCTGGCACTTGGGGCAGTAGTAGCTCGACCGCTGGCCCAGCACGATCTGCCTGATGGGCGCACCGCACTCGATGCAGGGCTGCCCCGCCCGGTCGTACACCCGGAGGCGCTGGGAGAAATAGCCCGGCTGCCCCTCGCCGTTGTAGAAGTCACGGAGCGTGGTGCCGCCGTCGCGAATCGACTCCTGAAGCACCTCGCGGATCCCGGCGACGAGGGCCTCGAGCCGCGGCTGGGCGACGCGGCCCGCGGCCCGGGCCGGGTGGATGCGGGCGCGGAACAGCGCCTCGCTCGCATAGATGTTGCCGACCCCCACCACGACGTGCGCGTTCATGATGTGGGGCTTGATGGCGATGGACCGCTTGTGGCTCCGCCCGCGCAGGTAGTTCGCCGTGAAGTCGTCGCCCAGCGGCTCCGGGCCGAGTGGCGCGATGAGCGGGTGCAGGGCGGGATCGTCCTCGGTCCACAGCACCGAGCCGAAGCGTCGCGGGTCATTGAAGCGCACGGTCACGCCGTTACCCGTCACGATATCCAGGTGATCGTGAACCCCGGGCGGCCGAGCGTCCCGCAGGACGCGAAAGCTGCCGGTCATCCCCAGGTGGAGCAGGGCCGTGCCCCGGTTCGTGCGGAGCAGCAGCCACTTCGCCCGGCGATCGAGGGCGGCCACCTGCGCCCCGGGCAGCCGGCGGGTCAATTCGGCCGGTACCGGCCAGCGGAGCTTGGGCGCCCGGACGATGATCTGCGCAATCCGCTGCCCTTCGAGCCAGGGGGCGAGGCCCCGGCGCGTGGTCTCGACCTCCGGCAACTCAGGCACCCGGGCTGCCCCCGCGGGCGAATTCCCCACAGTGGGACGCAGTCCCGGGACCCGCCGCTACTGGCTGGACTAGGGTTAGGGGCAGGTGGTGACGCGGGGCAGCGACAGGCATTGCCGCGCTGCCCTTGTTAACGGCCAGGGGTGGCCGCATTTCAATCACTTGGACGCGCCGCTATAGTGGCGCCCGCCGGTGTCACAGCCGGGCCTGTCCGGTCCTGGTCTTCCTTTGAGGTGTACATGAATCTTCTCGATCTGTTGCAGAGCGGCATCCTGGGCCTGAGCGGTTGGGGCAAGTTGCTTGCCACCTTCATCATGCTGCAGATCTCCATGATGGCCACGACCCTCTACCTGCACCGGGACCAGGCCCACCGGGCCATCGACCTCCACCCCGCGCTGCGCCACTTCTTCCGCTTCTGGATGTGGCTCACGTCCGGCATGGTGACCCGCCAGTGGGTTGCCGTCCATCGCAAGCACCACGCGCTCTGCGAGAAGCCGGGCGACCCTCACAGCCCCGTGGTCTTCGGGCTGAAGAAGGTCCTGCTGGAGGGCGCCGAGCTGTACCGGGTCGACGCGCGCAATCCCGAGGTCGTCGCCAAGTACGGCCGCGGCACGCCGGACGACTGGCTGGAGCGCAAGGTCTACAGCCCGCTGACCTGGGTCGGCATCTACGGCCTGCTGACCGTCAACATCATCCTGTTCGGCGTCATTGGCATCACCATATTCGCGTTCCAGATGGCTGCCATGCCGATCTTCTCCGCCGGCATCATCAACGGCCTCGGCCATGCCCGCGGCTACCGTAACTTCGAGTCCGACGACGCGGCCACCAACCTCTATCCCATCGCCTTCTTCATCGGTGGCGAGGAGCTGCACAACAACCACCACGCCTTCCCGTCATCCGCCAAATTCTCCGTGCGGCCCTGGGAGTTCGACATCGGCTGGATGTACATCACCATCTTCAAGGCCCTGGGCCTTTGCAAGGTCAGGCGCGTGGCGCCGGAGCCCCAGTTTGCCCCGGCTCCGCGCCAGGTGGACATCGAGACGCTGAAGGCGGTGCTGGTCAACCGCATGCACGTGCTGCGGGACTACTCGTCCAGGGTCACGCTGCCCGTGTTCCGGCGCGAGGCGGCGGTGGACTCCAGCGCACGGGAAGTATCCCCACGGTTGCTGATTCGCCGCCCGCAGCTCCTCGACGACAGCGCCCGTGCCCGGCTCGCCAGCGTGCTGGCGAAGAACCAGGCGCTGCGCACGGTCCACGAATTCCGCCAGCAGCTGGTGGCCGTCTGGGAAGGAGCCCACATGAGCAACGAGGCGCTGGTGCGCCAGCTGCGCGAGTGGTGCACCCGGGCGGAGGCCAGCGGCATCGAGGCGCTGCAGGAGTTCTCCGCGCGGCTCCGCGGCTACCTGCCGACGCCGGGCTACGCCGCGTAGGATCGCTTGCAGGAGCGCCTTCAGGCGCGACCCGTCTTCCCTGGTCAAAAAAAACCCGCCGAAAGGCGGGTTTTTTATTCTTGCCCGGAGCCGCTGTGCCCCGGGCGGGGACCGCGCGTGAACGCGCTCCTACTTGATCTTGGCTTCCTTGTACGGGACGTGCTTGCGCACGACCGGGTCGTACTTGCTCACTTCCATCTTGTCGGGATGGGTGCGCTTGTTCTTGGTGGTCGTGTAGTAGTGCCCGGTATCGGCGGTCGATACCAGCTTGATCTTGTCGCGGATGCTCTTGGCCATGTTCTGTTGCTACCGTTGGGTTAGCGAGGGAATCGCGCCTAAAGGCGCTCCTACACCGCGTCGCCGGCGGCGCGCAGGTTTTCCAGCACCTGTTCGATGCCGAGCTTGTCGATCGTGCGGAGGCCGCGGGTGGACACGCGGAGCGTCACGAAGCGCTTCTCGCCTTCCAGCCAGAACCGGTGGGTGTGCAGGTTGGGCAGGAACCGCCGGCGCTTCTTGTTGTTGGCGTGGGAGACCGTATTGCCGTAAGTCGGCCTCTTGCCGGTGACCTGACAGACCCGGGACATAACAAACCTCTTCGAAGTCAGTGACTTGGTGGACCGCCCGGACGCCGGACGGCCGCACTTTATACCAGCGGGACGGGGGCTACAGCAACCCCCGGCTGGCCAGGGACACGCAGCTGCCGTCCCCGACCACGAAGTGATCCAGCAGCCGCACATCGACCAGTTCCAGGGCATCCCGGATCCGGCGGGTGATCAGCCGGTCCGCGTCGCTGGGCTCGGGGACCCCGGAGGGGTGGTTGTGGGCCAGGATCAGGGCTGCCGCGTTCCGGTGCAGGGCCTGGCGGACCACTTCCCGGGGGTAGACCGTGGTGTTGTCGATCGTCCCGCGGAAGAGCTCCTCGAAGGCCAGCACCCGGTGCCGGTTGTCCAGGAAGATGCAGCAGAACACCTCGTGGGGCCGGTCCCGGAGCCGGGCCAGCAGGAAGTCCTGGCTGTCGGCCGGGGAGCTGATCGCCTTGCCGGGTGCCAGCTTCTCCCCCATGTAGCGGCAGCAGCATTCACGGGCGGCCGTCAGGACCGAAGACTTGCCAGGCCCGAGGCCATGCAATGCCTCCAGGTCGGCCGGGCGGGCGTTCAGCACGCCACGCATGCCGCCGAACCGGGCCAGCAGCTGCCGGGCCAGGTCCAGGGCCGAGACTCCGGCCACGCCCCGGCCCAGCAGGATCGCCAGCAGCTCGGCATCGGACAGGTGGTCGGGCCCGGACCGGACGAGCCGTTCCCGGGGTCGTTCCGCCGCGGGCCAGTGCTTGATCAATGTGGTTCTGATGAGCGGGGTTCCGGGGCTGGCGGTAACCGGGCTCGGGTCACCGGCGACCATTCTGGGCATCGGCGCGCGCCCCACCAAGCCGGAAAAGTGCCGGGTTCCCGGACAAAGCCCGGCCGGCGGCGGGGCGTTGCGCTAAGCTTTTGCCATTCAACGGTGGGTGCAGCGCTTGGGCGCATTGGACAATCAGCGGGTCTTGCTCGGTGTGACTGGCGGCATCGCCGCCTACAAGAGCCCCGACCTCGTCCGGCGCCTGCAGGACGCGGGCGCGGAGGTGCGGGTCGTCATGACCCCGAGCGCCACCCGGCTGGTGGCGCCCACCGTCTTCCAGGCCGTGTCCGGCCACCCCGTGCGCTCCGAGCTGTGGGACGAGGCGGCGGAAGCGGCCATGGGCCACATCGAGCTGGCGCGCTGGGCCACGATGGTCCTCATCGCCCCGGCGACGGCCCACCTGATGTCCCAGCTGGCGACTGGTGCGGCCGGCAATCTGCTGACCACGCTCTGCCTCGCCACCTCGGCGCCCGTGGTACTGGCGCCCGCGATGAACCAGGCCATGTGGCGCCACGCGGCGACCCAGGCCAACCGGTCTACCCTCGAATCCCGCGGCGTGCGCTTCGTCGGCCCGGCTTCCGGCAGCCAGGCCTGCGGCGACGTCGGGCCCGGCCGGATGGTGGAGCCGGGGGATATCGTTGGCGCCCTCGTGGAACAGACGGCCGGTGACCTGACGGGCCTGCGGAACGACCAGCTGAAGGGCCTCCGGGTGCTGGTCACGGCAGGCCCCACTCGCGAGCCCATCGATCCGGTGAGGTTCGTCAGCAACCGGAGCTCCGGCAAGATGGGTTTCGCGGTGGCGCGGGCCGCCGTCGAGGCGGGTGCCGAAGTGACGCTGGTTGCCGGCCCCGTTCACCTGCCCACGCCGGCGGGCGTCCGGCGCGTGGATGTGGAAACGGCGGCCGAGATGTTCGCCGCGACGCTCGACAGGATCGCGGACGCCGACATCTACATCGGCGCTGCCGCGATCTCCGACTACCGTCCTGAACCCGCGCCCCAGAAGATCAAGAAGCGAGCGGACCGGCTCGTCCTCGACATGGTGAAGTCCCCGGACCTGCTGGCCACGATAGCCGCCCGCCCGGGCGCGCCCTTCACGGTGGGCTTCGCCGCCGAGACCGAGCGTGTCGAGGAGTACGCCCGCCAGAAGCTCGAGGGCAAGCGCCTCGACATGATCGTCGCCAACCAGGTGGGCGCGAAGCTCGGCTTCGACGAGGACGAGAACAGTGTCCTCATCCTCTGGCGTGATGGGCAGGAGGTGCTGGGACGGATGGCCAAGAGCGACCTGGCCCGCCGCATCATCGCCACGGTCGCGGCCCGTCGAGCCGCGGCCGGCCGCGCCAACGTCACGCCGCTCCGCCGTCCCGGTTGACGACAGGGCTGATGAGCCGGATCCAGCTGCGCATCCTCGACCCGCGCCTCGGGAAGGACTTTCCCCTGCCGGGCTACGCCACCACGGGATCCGCCGGCGTGGACCTGCGGGCCTGCGTGGACGCGCCGCTGACGATCCTCCCGGGCCAGACCGTCCTGGTGCCCACCGGCATGGCCGTCCACATCGGCGATCCGGGGCTGGCGGCCGTGATCCTCCCGCGCTCCGGCCTGGGCCACAAGCACGGCATCGTGCTCGGCAACCTGGTCGGGCTCATCGACTCGGACTACCAGGGTCAGCTGATGGTGTCCTGCTGGAACCGGGGCAGCGAGCCTTTCGAACTCGAGCCGGGCGCGCGCCTGGCGCAGATGGTCTTCGTGCCCGTCGTGCAGGTCGGCTTCGAGATCGTCGACGAGTTCCACGCCACCGAGCGGGGCGCCGGCGGCTTCGGCCACACGGGTGCGATTTAAGAGGCACCGGGTTTGGCATCTTGTCATTTGCGCCGCTTAGCGGCGCAAATGACAAGATGCCAAACCCGGTGCCTCTGGCTACAGGCCCTTGAGCTCCTTGAAGCGGGCGATGTCCGAGTCGAAGGCCATTACCACGCGGCCCTGGCGCTTGCGGGTGTCCTGCAGGGTCTTCTCGTAGAGCGCGATGGAGTCAGCGGTGTCGGCGAGTTCCTCCGCCAGTTTCTCGTCGATCGGCGCCGCGTCCGGATCCTTGCTGTAGGGCTTGAAGGCGCTGGCCTCCGCCTGCAGCTGCTTGAGGCGGTCCCGGAGGCTATCCAGGTAATTGGACGTGACGGAAATCTGGCCGTCGATAAGCTCGATGCGGCGGTTGCGCAGCGCCTCGATTTCCTCGACGGAAAGATAAGTGCTCAGGAGTACTTCGTCGCGGCGGGCAGCCGCCAGAGCGGCTTTCTTCTCGATGGCCGCCTTGCGTTCTGCTTCCAGCTCTTCCTCGGTCATCACCCCCTGCTCGGTGCGCAGGGGAATGCCGTACTGATTCAGGACCTGACGGTCAATGGGGGCGTATTCGGCGGGCACCTGGTCGCCGAAGTGCACGACACCCTGCTCATCGACCCAGCGATATACCTGGCCGGCGTTGTCACCCGCCCTGGTGGTACGGCGGGGCTTCTTCTTCTCGGCGGAGTGCCCCACGTCCGGTGAGAGCAGGGCGAGCGACGCCACGACCAGCGCGGCCAGGGTCAGCCCCTGTCGCACTGCGCTCCCGTGAGCCCTCTGGATGCCCCACGCCCGCATACCTGTACCCATGACCTGCTGAACGCCCAAGCCCGTTTCCGGCCCCGATTATCCCGCTGTCATTTAACCGAAAACAGTGACCAGCCTCGCACTTGGCCCGGGTACGGCCCTCAGGCCGTGACACCGTACCGTTCCCGGTAATCCCGGACCAGCGGCAGGAACTGCCGGTGCTCCGTGCTGCTCTCCAGGTGCTCCACCAGGTCGTCCAGCCGGATGATGCTGGCCACCGGGATGCCGTAGGCCTGCTGCACTTCCTGGATGGCCGACAGCTCACCGTTGCCGCGCTCCTGGCGGTCAAGGGCGATGACGACGCCTGCCGGCTCGCCGCCCGCCTGCCGGAGCAGGGTGATCGTTTCGCGAATGGCGGTGCCGGCGGTGATGACGTCGTCCAGGATGAGCACCCGGCCAGCCACCGGCGCCCCGACGATCGCCCCGCCCTCGCCATGCTCCTTGATCTCCTTGCGGTTGAAGCAGAAAGGCAGGTCCCGGCCGTGGTGCTCGGCCAGTGCGGCCGCCGTGAGGGCCACGAGGGGAATGCCCTTGTAGGCAGGCCCGAAGAGCATGTCGAAGGTGATCTTCGAGTCCGCCACCGCGGCGGCGTAGGTGCGGCCGAGCTTGGCGGCCGCGTAGCCCGTGTTGAACAGGCCGGAATTGAAGAAGTAGGGGCTGTTGCGCCCTGACTTCAGCTTGAACTGCCCGAAGCGGAGCACGCCGACTTCCAGGGCGAGCTCGATGAATTCCTGCTTGTAGCCGCGCATGCCGCCGATCCTCCGCTGACGCCGATATCGTACACTCAAGGCTTCCATGCGCATCGTCACGCTCAACGTCAACGGCATCCGCGCGGCTGCCCGTAAAGGCCTGTTCGACTGGCTCGCCCGGGAGCGTGCCGACGTGGTCTGCCTGCAGGAGGTGCGCGCCCAGGCCGACCAGATCGCAGCGCCCCAGTTCCATCCCGCCAAGTTTCACTGCTTCTACGAGCCGGCGGAGCGCAAGGGCTACAGCGGCGTCGCCCTGTTCAGCCGGCGCGAGCCGGACGAGATCATCCGGGGCTTCGGCTCCACGGAGTTCGACGCGGAAGGCCGCTACCTCGAGGCCCGCTTCGGTGCCCTCAGCGTCGTCTCTCTGTATCTGCCTTCGGGTTCCTCCAGCGAGGAGCGCCAGCAGGCCAAGTTCCGCTTCATGACGGAGTTCCGGGTCCATCTTGCCCGGATGGGCCAGGATGCCGCCGGGGGGACGGGCCGCCAGTACCTGCTGTGCGGCGACTGGAACATCGCCCACAAGGAAATCGACCTGAAGAACTGGCGCAGCAACCAGAAGAACTCGGGATTCCTGCCCGAGGAACGCAGCTGGCTCGACGACGTGCTCGGGCCGCTCGGCTTCACGGATTCCTTTCGTGAAGTGAATCCGGATCCGGACCAGTACACTTGGTGGTCGAACCGGGGCCAGGCCTGGGCAAAGAACGTCGGGTGGCGCATCGATTACCAGATCGGCACGCCCGGCCTGAAGGGCGCCGCCCGTCGCGCTGCCATCTACAAGGACAGCCGCTTCTCGGACCACGCGCCGCTGTTGATGGATTTCGAGCTGGACGCCGGGACGGGCCGCTAGCCGATGGCCCGCACCCGCCTCCGGGACCTGGTCGCCAATCCGCGCGTGGCCGCGGCGCTGACGCTCGGCTTCGCCTCGGGCCTGCCGTTCAACCTGCCCGACAGCACGCTCCAGGCGTGGCTCTCCACGCTGGACATGGACATCAGGACCATCGGCTGGTTCACGCTGGTGGGCGCACCCTACGCGTTCAAGTTCCTCTGGGCGCCGCTCCTCGACCGGTACGCGCTCCCGGTGCTCGGCCGCCGGCGCGGCTGGATGCTGTTGCTACAGCTGCTGCTGGCTGCGCTGATCGCGGTGCTCGGCCTGCAGGGTGAGCGCCTCGGGGTGGGAGCGCCGGGCGAGGCGGTCTATGCGGTGGCGGCCATCGCCCTGTTCATCGCCTTCGTGTCTGCCACCCAGGACATCGTGATCGATGCCTACCGGGCCGACACGCTGCGCCCGGAGGAGCGTGGCGTGGGCTCCACGGCGACCCAGGTGGGCTACCGGGTGGCCACGTGGATCACGGGCGCGCTGGCTTTGATCCTCTCGGACGTCATCGGCTGGCGGAACACCTACCTGCTGATGGCCGTCGTCATGGGCGCCACGGTGCTGTTCACCTGGGCGGCGCCGGAGCCGGAACGCGTGGCGCCGCGGCCGCGCACGCTCGCCGCCGCGGTCACGGAGCCGTTGCGGGAGTTCATGGGCCGCCCCGGTGCCTGGGCCCTGCTGGCCCTGATCGTGCTCTACAAGTTCGGCGATGCCTTCGCGCTGAAGCTCGTCACCGCCTTCCTGATCAAGGGCGTCGGCTTCACCGCGCTGGAAGTGGGCGCCATCTCTAAGACGGTGGTCATCACCCTGACCCTCCTGGGCACCTTCGTGGGTGGCGTGCTGCTGGCCCGCCTCGGCCTGTTCCGGTCCCTGCTGTTCTTCGGCATCCTCCAGGCGCTGACCAATCTCCTGTACGCGCTGCTGGCCGCCACTGGCAAGAGCACCGTGCTCATGGTGATCGCCCTCGGCTTCGACAACTTCGCCGGGGGCATGGGGGCCGCCGCCTTCGTGGCCTTCCTGATGGGGCTCTGCGACGTGCGCTTCAGCGCCTTCCAGTACGCGCTCCTGTCGGCGCTGGCCAGCGTGGCCCGCAACTTCCTCGGCCCGCCAGCCGCCTATCTGGTGGACGCGGTGGGCTGGAGCAGCTTCTTCACGATCACCTTCTTCACGGCGATTCCCGGGCTGCTGGTTCTCGTGATGTTGCGGCGGCAGGTGGACAAGCTGGATGAGTGAGGAGTTCCGGGCGGTGGCCCGGCTGGCGGATCTGGGCGATCCGGGTGCCCGGGAGTTTTTCGTCGGCGAGGGCGACTGGCCGTTTCGCGGCTTCCTGGTGCAGGTTGACGGCGCGCTGCGGGCCTATGCCAACGTCTGCCCGCACAAGCGTCACCCGCTGAACCTGGCCGACGACGAGTTCCTGGTGCCGGGCCAGAAGCTGCTGCGCTGCGCTTCCCACAATGCCCTGTTCGAGCCCGAGTCGGGCCTGTGCGTGTTCGGTCCCTGCGCCGGCCGGTCGCTGACGCCGCTGGAATGCCGCATCGAAAACGGCGACATCCTGGTGAGAATTGGGGACATGCCTAATTTCTAGGCGGCCCTATTTCTAAGGACCCCAAGGATTGCTGGAGCGCTATCACCAGAACTAGGGCCGCCTAGAAATTAGGCATGTCCCGAATTCTCAGGACTCGTAGCCGTCCACGAAGTCCAGCGGGTCGTCGAAGCCCTGGTGCTTCTCCTCGTCCTCGGGCAGGTCCTCGCTGTCCACGTCCATGGAGCCGGACCAGTCCTCCGGCGCATCGATGGGCTCCGCCGCCATTTCGCGCCAGCCATCCACGTCGAGCTCCTCGATGGTGCCGTCGAAGTGCTGGATGTCCACGGTCCGGTCCTTGTCGTCGACAGCGACCACCTCGAAGGTCTTGCCGTCGCCGATGCGGAACCAGCTCCCCACTTCCGGGAGGCCGAAGGCAACAGGGAACGCTCGCTCGCTCATTTACATGGCCCGTGCTTGTTCTGGGTTTTTTATAGCGCATTTGGCGCGGGATGGGTACACGGCAAATCCAACTGTAATCTTCAGGAACTCCGCTGGTAGACCGCCTCCCAGATCGGGTGGCCGAGGCGCTCGCCCCGGGCCTCGAACCGCGTGCGGGGGCGCGGGCCCGCCACGCCTGCCAGGTCAGCGGGAGCCGCCGCCCGGAAGGCGGGACTCCCGGCCATCACCGCCTGGATGTGCGCTGCATAATCCGGCCAGTCCGTTGCCACATGGAAGTAGCCACCGGGCGCGAGTCGCGCGCTGAGCAGTGCAACGAAGTCCGGCTGCACCAGTCGCCGCTTGTGATGACGCTTCTTGTGCCACGGGTCCGGGAAGTACAGGTTGACCCCGGCGAGGCTGCGCGCCGGGAGTCGCTCGCGCAGGACCTCCACGGCATCCTCCATCAGGAGGCGCACGTTGGTGAGGCCGAGCCGCTCGATCGCCAGCAGGCAGTGGCCCACGCCGGGCGCATGGACCTCGGCGCCGAGCAAGTTCCGGTCGGGGGCTTCCGCCGCCATGGCCACCAGGGCATCCCCGTTGCCGAAACCGATCTCGAGGGTGCAGGGCGCCGGGCGGTCGAAGGCAGCCGCCAGGTCGATCACCGGCGATGCGCCGGGCGCGGGCGGCGGCAGGCCGAAGCGTGGCCAGAGCTCTGCCAGTGCGCGCTCCTGGGCCCGGGTCTGCCGCCCGGCCCGCCGGACGAAGCTGCGGATCTGCCGCGGGTGGGAAGGCCCGGTCACGTGCCGCCCTCCGCCGCCTGCCTGAGGAACCCGTCGATGGCCGACCGGGCCGGCTCGTCGCGGCGCCTGACGGGCAGCGGCCCGCTGGCGAGCCCGCAGCGGTAGCGGGTGGTGCCGGCGTCGATCCACAGCTCGTCGCCCTCGGCCAGGACCTCCCCCGTCACGGCGTCGACGGCCTGATAGCGGTCGGCGGTGATGGTGGTCCAGTAGCCGGCCTCCAGGACCCGCCGGCGCACCCGCAGGCTGGCGCCACCGGGCCCGGACTGCGGAATGCCGCTGAACCAGGGCGTGGCCAGCGCGGCACACAGGGGTTTCAGGTGCGTGGCGGCGGACCAGTCCCAGCTGAGACGCAGGAAGAGGGCGAACAGGGCCAGCGCGCCGAGCGCTCCGGCGACCCGGAACCCCGTGGTACCAAGGCCGGATGCCAGGCGGGTATCCAGCCGCGTGGCCTGGAGGACCCCGATGACGGCCAGCACCGCGAGGCTGGCTGGCACGATGGCCAGCACCAGCACCACGGCCGCCAGGCCAAGATCGGTGAAACTCGGTAGCGTCATGTTCTAGAATCATGCCCCAAGCGGGTGTAGTTCAATGGTAGAACTGCAGCTTCCCAAGCTGCTAACGTGGGTTCGATTCCCATCACCCGCTCCATTTCCTCTTTCGCAGCGGCCAGCGCCGTACAATCCGACCGATGAAGCCCTGGTCCTTTGAGTTCCTCCGTTCCCAGGTCGTTGGCATCGACTCCTCGTTCGAGACGCCGTTCGGCCGGCGCATGCTCGTGTACTGCGATTACACCGCCTCGGGCCGCTGCCTGACGTTCATCGAGCGCTACGTGCAGTGCCTGCAGCGCAACTACGCCAACACCCACACGGAAGACGACCTCACGGGCCGCAGCATGAGCCAGCTTCTGCACGCGGCCGAGGCGATGATCAAGCGGTCCGTCAACGCCGGGCCCAACGGGCGCATCATCGCCTCCGGCACCGGCGCCACCGGCGCCATCGACAAGCTCCAGCAGATCCTTGGCGTGGCCCTGCCACCCCCCACGCGGCGGGCGGTCGGTGAACTGCTGCGGGAGTTCGTCGGCGACGACCAGTTCGAGAAGTTCCAGCACTTTCACCGGGCCCGGCAGACCGTGGTGTTCGTGGGGCCCTACGAGCACCACTCCAACGAAGTCACCTGGCGGCAGGGCCTGGCGACCGTCGTGGAGGTGAACATGACCCCGGATGGCGGGGTGGACCTGGAGCACCTCGAGAAGCTGCTGCAGGACCCCGCCTACCAGGGACGCCTGCGCATCGGCTCCTTCTCGGCCGCGTCCAACGTCACGGGCATGCGCTCGCCGGTGTCCGCCATCGCCAGGCTGCTCCACGCCCACGGCGCCTATGCCTGCTTCGACTACGCGGCCAGCGCGCCGTACGTAGGGATCGACATGAATCCAGACCCGGGCCCCGAGGGCGGCGATCCGTCCATCGACGCCGTGTTCCTTTCCCCGCACAAGTTCCTGGGCGGCCCGGGGTCCAGCGGCGTGCTCGTGTTCAACGAGCGCCTCTACGCCCGGGACCTGCCGCCGAGCGTCGGCGGCGGGGGCACGGTGGACTACGTGAGCCCCGTGGACCAGGACTTCATCCGGGACATCGAGGAGCGGGAAAAGGCTGGCACGCCCGGCGTGCTGCAGACCCTGAAGGCCGCGCTCGCGCTCGACCTCAAGAACCGCATTGGCGTGGACCGGATCGAGGCCCGGGAGCAGGAGCTGCTTGGTCGGGCCATGCAACGCTGGGCGGCCAACCCGCGCATCGAGATACTCGGTAACCCCGACCCGACCCGGCGCATCGGCATCGTGTCGTTCAACCTGAAGGACCCGCGGGGCCGTTACCTGCACCCCAAGGCAGTGACGGTGCTCCTCAACGACCTGTTCGGCATCCAGTCCCGGGCCGGCTGTTCCTGCGCCGGTCCCTATGGCCACCGGCTCCTCGGGATCGACAACGCCACCTCCGAGCGCTACCGGGACTGGGTGCGCAAGGGCTATCTCGGCATCAAGCCCGGCTGGTGCCGGGTGGGCTTCCACTACACGATGGACGACGCCGAGGCTGCGTTCGTCATGGACGCCGTCGGGTTCCTCGCGGAGTTCGGCTATCGCTTCCTGCCGCTCTACGCGTTCGATCCCGCCACCGGGATGTGGACGCATCGCGACTACCGGGAGGCCCGCGAGGAGTTTTCCCTGGACGCGGCGCTCAAGGCCACGGGTTGCGACGCCACCGCCCTGCCGCTGGCCGAGCGGGCCCGCCGCTACGCGGAGAGCCTGGCCGAGGCCCGGCGGCTGGCGGACGACCTGGGCGAGCCGGTGGTCCCGTGCGGTGATCCAGCCGCCGGCCTCTTCGGCGAGCTCCAGTTCTTCCACGTCGGGTAGGGGAAAATTGGGGACATGCCTAATTTCCCGGGAGTGTGCGCAGAACCACGCTTCGCTTCGGGAAATTAGGCATGTCCCCAATTTTCCCGGTCGCGGCGGTCGCCGCTCCTACGGCGTGTCGATCAGCGACAGGAACTCCTCGTACTTGCCCGTCGGGCCCCGCGGGATCGAGTCGAGCTGCACGATGCTTACTTCGAAGGGATACCCGAGTGCCTGGCGGGTTCTCGTTACGGCGTCTTCCACCTCCTCCGGCCGGAGTTCCCGGGAACACACCGCGCGGAGCTCCACGGTATCGAGAGCGGTCTGGACGAACTGGGCCTGGATGATTGGTGTCACGCCGCGTATCCGTCCCAGCGCCACGGGCCACCAGGACCTGCCATCCGGCGTCCGCACCAGGTTCCGGACCCGGCCCATCACCCGTGCCAGCACCGGCAGGCCGCGGCCGCACTTGCAGGGGGCGCCCACCTCCGCGTAGTCGCCGATCTCGTAGCGCAGCAGCGGCGTCGCCAGGTTGTGCAGCGACGTGACGACGACGCGGCCAGTCTCGCCAGGCGCGCAGGGCTGCCCGGCGTCGTCCAGCACCTCCACCAGCAGGGACTCGGACTGGACGTGCAGGGCGCCCTGTTCCCGGCAGCGAAAGGCGATGTAGCCGACTTCGTTGGCGGAGTAGAGGTCCGTGCAGCGCACCTGCCACTCCGTGGCGAGCCGCGCCTGAAGTTCGGGATCGAGGGGCTCCGAGATCAGCCGGACTTCCTCCAGGGATGGTGGCCGGCCGCCTCGGGCCGCCACCGCGTCCATCAGCGCATCCATGATGCTCGGGTAGGCCAGCAGGTAGCTGGGGTCGAAGCGCACCAGCCAGTCGGCGAGCTCCTCCATCGACCTCCCGATGTGCATGGCCGAGGAGGGACCACTCCTATAGAGGAGCGCCACGGGAGGGCCCCAGCCAGGCCGCACCTGGCCATCCTCGTCGCGCTGCTCGTGCTTCCGGAAGCGGATCGCGCCCATCCGCTTCGTGAAATCCCGCCGCCACCACAGGTGCTCCCGCACCGTCAGCGCGTCCCACAGCATCCGGGTGGTTGCCGTGCTCCGGACTTCGACCGGAATGCCCGTGGAGCCGGAGGTGCGGATCAGGCCGAGCGGCGCCTGGTCGGGCGGCACCGTGCGTGCGTTTAGTCGTGCGCCCAGGGCGCGTACGCCGGGCTTGGTGAGCAGCGGTAGCTCCCGCCACAGGTCAGGGAAGCGCGCAGGATCCCGGGCGAGGGCGGCTGACAGCGACCTGGCAGCCGGCCGGGCCCAGTCCGTGCCCTCGTAGTAGGGGACATGGGTGGCGGCCCAGTTCACGAGCCAGGCGAGCTGCGCGCATTGCCCTGCGGCCAGGTCCGATGCCGGCCACCACTGGGAAACCTTGAGCCCGGCGAGTAGCCCGGGCAAGGTGGGCTTTGCCGGGAACGAGGGCCACCCGGGCCCGGCTTCCCTGGATCTCTTCTGGCTGCTCATAATCGGACCGGAAGCCTAAGGCGCGTGAGGGCGGAAAGCCAACGATGACGGGCGTGATGACAGTGCGGGACATCGACATCACCGCCGCCGCCGGGCTGCTGGGCGGGTTCGGCCTGCGCCTGGTGGAACTGCCGGACGCCGCGGACATCCCCGGTACGTACTGGGGCGAACCGGAAGCGGGCCTGTCCGGCGACCGGCTCTTCGTGCGGCCCGACACGCCCGTGCACTCGTTGCTCCACGAGGCGGCTCATTTCCTCTGCATGCCGCCCGAGCGGCGCGCCGGCCTGCACCGGGACGCGGGCGGCGACGCGGCCGAGGAAGACGCCGTCTGCTACCTGCAGGTCCTGCTGGGAGCCGGGATCAGGGGCGCCGGCTGGAGCCGCGAGCGGCTGTTCGCCGACATGGACGCCTGGGGCTACAGCTTCCGGCTGGGCTCCGCCCGGCGCTGGTTCGAGGACGACGCGGACGAAGCCCTGGCCTGGCTGCAGCACCGTGGCCTGGTCCAGAAAGGTGCCGGACCTTAGTTTTGTCAGTTGTTGCAGTTTTCAGTTTGCGGTGCAATAACTAAACAACGGGTGTCCGGTACCTTTTCATGCAACTCGCGGGCAAGACGGCACTGATCACGGGCGGCGCGCGGGGCATGGGGCGGGTGTCCGCCATCGAGCTCGCGAAGCTGGGTGCCCAGGTGATCATTGTTGACTGGGAGGGCGAGGCGGGTACCCGCACCCGGGATCACATCAATCGCCTCACCGGGCGGAAGGCCGCCGACTTCGTCTACTGCGATCTTTCCTCGCTCAACGAGGTGCGCGTGCTGGCGGCCGACGTGCAGGCCCGGTATCCGGCGCTGCATATCCTGATGTGCAACGCCGGGATCACCGACCCCGTCCGCCGGCTCAGCGTGGACGGCTGGGAGATGCACCTGGCCACCTGCCACCTGGCGCACTTCCTGCTGACCCACCTGCTGCTCGACCTGCTGAAGCGGAGTGCGCCCGCCCGCATCGTCTCCATCTCCTCGGACGCGCACAAGGCCGGCCCGGGGCTGGACTTCGACGACCTCAACAACGAGAAGATCTGGAAGGGCAGCGAGTTCTCCAACGGCGCCTCCTTCGCGGCCTACCACCGGGCCAAGCTCTGCAATGTCTACTTCACTCTCGAGCTCGCCGGGCGGCTCCAGGGCACGGGCGTCACGGTCAACGCCGTGTCCCCCGGCTATTTCGTGAACACCACGATCTACCGGAACCTCACCGGCGTCTTCAAATGGGGCTCCTGGCTCGTCTTCGGTCTCGGCTCCCTGCTGCGGCTCAATACGCCGGAGAAGGGCGCCCGGACCCACGTTTATGTCGCATCCTCCCCGGACATCGAGGGCGTCAGCGGCAAGTACTTCGCCTACTGCAAGGAGGCGCAGCCCTCCCCCCTGGCGCAGGATGCCGCGATCCGCCAGCGACTCTGGGCGTGGACGGCGCAGGTGACGGGGGTCGGCGGATAGGCGAAAATCAGCCGGGAGTTGCACCGGGAGATGAAGCCATGCGCCTGATACCTGCCCTGCTGTCCGGACTGGCGTTGACGCTGACCGGCGGGATCACCGCCGCCCAGGAGTCCGATGCGGGCGCGCCCCGGGCTACCTTCGACGCGGAGATCTGCAAGGTCGATGGCCTCACGGCCGCCCAGTGCGACTGCGCGTGGAAGTTCCTGTCCGGCAAGCTGTCGCCCGGCGACCTCAAGCTCGCCATGCTGCTGACTGCCTCCAGCTCTGACGATGCCGAAACGGCCAGGAAGGCCGACAAGGCCCTCGACAAGAGCAACGCCTCCGACAAGCGGCGGGACGCGCTGGCATCGGAAACCAGCGCCCTCGTGATCGAGGCCGAGGACGCCTGCGAGAAGTAGGAGCGCCTTCAGGCGCGACTGCCCTCCCGCGAGAATCGAGTCCCCGAGTCTCGAGCGGGAGGGCAGTCGCGCCTGAA
>JAEUQA010000007.1 GCA_016789845.1 Chromatiales bacterium | reverse complement strand
CCGATTTTGTACCGGCTGGATTTTGGGTCGGAGCGCATTCTGGCGCGCCCGCCCTACCCGCTCGATCCTGGCGTAATCGAGTCTCCCGGGACGGGGGTCCGCCCCTGAAGGCGCTCCTACGCCACTATCGTGAGGCAACCTTCTCGGGCACCTTGATGGTCATGCTGACCCAGCCGTCCGCCTGCCAGGGCGTGATGTCCAGGTCCATGCCCATGATCTCGGCCTGCTTCTTCATGAGGGGGATCGTGTAGACCTCATGGATTTCCTGCTCGGTGAGGTTGTGCTGGCCGAGCGGGCGGCTCACCGCGAGTACGTTGCCGTAGGGGGCCTTCCAGCGCATGGTCGTGCCGGTCCTCTGGTAGTCCTGTACCAGCTGGTAGAAGCAGGCGGTCCGCTCGGTAAGCGCGATTGTTGCCAGTTCAGGGCTTCCGCCGTCCTGGATCATCTTCCCGACGCGTTTGAGCATGAAACTCTGGGTTTTCACTTCGTGATTGATCATGTCCTCCAGCAGCCCGTTGTCCTTGGCGAACTGGATGTTCGTGAGGTGCGCCTTGACCAGCGCGTCGTTCATCTCGTGCTGGTAGGGGGTGTCGTTGCTGATGGTCTTGATGGCCTTGGCGACGGCCAGGCCCAGCATGCGTTGCTGGTCGGGCGTGAAGTTCAGGGTTTCGCCGTTGTTCGGCCTGGCCTCCCGCACGGCCCTGACGATGGCGTCCGTGAGGACCTGCTCCCGGCCTTCGAAGCCCGTGTGCTCGTAGAAGGCGTCCGGGGTGGGCGGGGCCTTGGGCTTGCCGCCGGCGCCGGCATGGGCGCCAGCGAGGGCCGGGCCTGTGCCAGCCAGCAGCACGGTAACGCTGCACAGCAGGGCGGCCCGGAGTGGGGGCAGGATCTGGCTCATGGCGGAGTACTCCATGGGGGGTTGCCCGGAATCCTAGCCTCTCCGGTGCCGGTGCGGCCCGGATTCTAGGCGGGAAACCGAAGGGCGGGCGAGAATAGGCAAATGCCGCCCCCGTCCCCGCCATTGGCCGCGCTCCGTACCCGCGACCTGACCAAGGTCTACCACTCCGGTGAAGTGGAGGTCCACGCGCTCCGGGGCGTGTCCCTGGAGCTCTTCCCCGCCGACCTCGTGGTACTCCTAGGCCCGTCGGGCAGCGGCAAGTCCACCCTGCTGAACATCCTCGGTGGCCTGGACTCCGCCAGCGGCGGCGAGGCCTGGTTCCAGGACCTGCAGCTCACCGGCCTCGACGACCGGGGCCTCACGGAGTACCGGCGCAACCACGTGGGCTTCGTGTTCCAGTTCTATAACCTCATTCCCAGCCTGACGGCGCTGGAGAACGTGGCGCTGGTGACGGAGATCGCACGGCAGCCCATGCCTCCCGACGAGGCACTGCGCATGGTGGGCCTGGGCGAGCGCCTGCACCATTTTCCCGCACAGCTCTCGGGTGGCGAGCAGCAGCGCGTGGCCATCGCCCGTGCCATCGCCAAGCGCCCCGGCATCCTGCTCTGCGACGAGCCCACCGGGGCGCTGGACAGCCGCACGGGCATCCTGGTGCTGGAGGCCATCGAGCGCATCCACGCCGAGCTCGGCACGACCACGGTGCTGATCACGCACAACGCCGTCATCGCCGACATGACGGACCGGGTGCTGGTGATGGGCGACGGTCACATCATCGAGGAGCGGCACAACGCGCGGCGCCGGCGCGCCGCCGAGTTGTCCTGGTAGGCACCGCGTGACGCCGCTCAACCGCAAGCTCTACCGGGACCTGTGGCGCCTGCGGGGCCAGGTGCTGGCCATTGCCCTGGTGATTGCTTCCGGCATTGCCGTGCTGGCCATGTCCCTCACCTCCATGGAGGCGCTCACGGAGACCGCCGTCGCCTATTACGAGCGGTATCGCTTCGGCGACGTGTTTGCGTCGGTGGAGCGGGCCCCGGAGCACCTGGCCGACCGGGTTCGCCAGCTGCCCGGCGTGCAGGCCGTAGACACCCGGGTGGTCAAGAGCGCCGTGCTCGACATGGCGGGTTTCGAGGAGCCCGTGATTGGCCACCTGGTCTCGATACCCGAACGCCGGCCTCCCGACCTGAACCAGCTGGCCCTGCGCAGTGGCCGGGTGCCGCGGCTCGGGTACCCGGACGAGGCCGTGCTGTCCGAGCCTTTCGCGGAGGCCCACGGGCTCGGGCTCGGTGGCACGTTCCGGGCCGTGCTGAATGGCAACTGGCGCAAGCTGACCGTCGTCGGCATCGCGCTCTCGCCGGAGTTCGTCTACACGATCGGGCCCGGGGCGCTGATGCCCGACGACAAGCGCTTTGGCATTGTCTGGCTGGGCCAGGAGGCCATGCAGGCCGCCTTCGACCTGGATGGTGCGTTCAACACCATCTCGCTGTCGCTCCTGCGCGGGACCGAACCCGACCTCATCATCGCGAGGCTTGATGACATGCTCGGCCGCTATGGCGGGATCGGCGCCTATGCCCGCAAGGACCAGATGTCCAACTGGTTCCTGATGAACGAGATCCGGCAGTTGGAGAGCCTGGCGGCGATCCTGCCCACGGTGTTCCTCGCCGTGGCCGCGTTCCTCACCAACATGGTGCTGGCCCGGCTCATCGCCATGGAGCGCAGCGAGATTGGCCTGCTGAAGGCCTTCGGCTATCGCGACCGGGACATCGCCTGGCACTACGTCAAGTTCGTGGTGGGCGTGGCGGCCGTGGGCATCGCCCTGGGCTGGGCGGGCGGCTACTGGTTCGGCCTGCTGAACACGCGGCTCTACGCGGACTTCTACCGGTTCCCGTTCCTGCTCTTCGATCCGGGTCCTCGCGCCTTCCTCATTGCCGCGGGGGCGAGCCTCTTCGCCGCCCTGGCGGGTACGCTCGGCGCGGTGCGGGCGGGCGTGCGGATCACGCCGGCGGAGGCCATGCGGCCACCGTCGCCACCCATGTTCCGGCGCACGCGCTTCGGGCGGGGCCGCCTGTTCGGCACCCTCGACCAGCCGACCCGCATCCTCCTCCGGCAGATCGGCCGGTGGCCGGTGCGCTCGGCATTGACGTCCCTCGGCACCGCAATGGCCGTGGCCGTGCTCGTGAGCTCCCTGCAGTGGCTCGACTCCATCGATCACCTGGTCGACGTTTACTTCCGCCAGGCCCAGGGCCAGGACATCACGGTCGGCTTCGCCAACACGCGCTCCAGCGAGGTCGCGCGGGAGCTGGCGCGGATGCCCGGCGTGCGGACCGCGGAGCCGATGCGGGTGGTCCCGGCCAAGATGCGCTTCGGGCCGCGGGAGGAGCGGGAGGCCCTTCAGGGCCTGCCGGCGGTGCAGGAACTGAGCCATGTGTACGACGCCGCGGGCCGGGCCGTGAACCTGCCGCCCGACGGGCTGGTGATCTCCACGCAACTGGCCGACATGCTCCAGGTCCGGCCCGGCGACCGGATCACGGTGGAGGTGCTGGAAGGCCGCCGCCCGACCTTAGAGGTGCCGGTCGTGGCGACTTTCGAGACGTACATCGGCAGTCCGGCCTACATGGACATCCGTGCCCTCAACCGGCTGATGCATGAGCGGGAGGCCGTGAACAGCGTGCACCTGCGACTCGACCAGAACGAGCAGGCCCGTTTCTATCGTGAACTGAAGGTGGTGCCCCAGGTGAGCGCCGTCACGCTGAAGCAGGCGGCGGTCGACACCTTCTACGAGACTTTGGCCCAGACGCTGCTGATTTTCATCGGCTTCTTCGTGGTTTTCGCCTGCACACTGGCCTTTGGCGTGACCTACAACGCGGCGCGCATTGCCCTGTCCGAGCGCGGGCGGGAGCTCGCGACCCTGCGGGTGCTGGGCTTCACCCGTCGGGAGATTTCCTACATCCTCCTCGGCGAGATCGGCTTCCTGACGTTCGTCGCCCTGCCGCTGGGCTGTGTGCTGGGCTACGGCCTTGGCGCGCTGATCCTGAATGCCTTCAAGACCGAGCTGTACCGGATCCCGATGGCGATCCAGATGGAGACGCTCGGGCTCGCCGTGCTGATCATCCTGTCAGCGACGCTGTTTTCCGCGTTCCTCGTCCGGCGCCGGCTGGATACCCTGGACCTGATTGCCGTCCTGAAGACCCGCGAATAACCTGCAAGCGAAGTTGATCCCCATGGCACTGTCCGCACAAACCCGCCGCCTGCTCTTCTGGCTCCCCATGCTCGCGGCGGGCGGCCTGGCGCTCGCCTGGCTCTTCCGTCCCCAGCCGGTTCCCGTCGATCTGGCGGCGATCGCCGAGGGCCCCATCCAGGTCACCGTCAGCGACGAGGGCGCGACCCGGGTGAAGGACGTCTTCGTCGTCTCCGCGCCCCTGTCGGGCCTCATGCGTCGCATCGGGCTGAAGGCGGGCGACCCCGTGGCGGCGCAGAAGACGGTGGTGGCGCGGATTGCACCGAGCGACCCCAACTTCCTGGATGTCCGCTCCGAGCGCGAGGCCCGCGCGGCCGTCCGCCGGGCCGAGGCGGAGCGGGACTTCGCCGAGGCCGAGCTGAAGCGCTACCGGCAGCTGGCGGGGCAGGGCGTGGTGTCGGCCAACGACCGGGATGCGGCGGAACGCAGGGCCCAGACCGCAGCCGCGGCGCTGGAAGAAGCGCGGGCGCGGCTGACGGCCCCGGGCGTGGCGCGGCGACGGTCCGGCCCGGACTGCGACTGCGTGGACGTTTACTCGCCCGTCAGCGGCAGCGTGTTGCGCGTCATCCAGGAAAGCGAGGCGGTGGTAGCCCCGGGCACGCCGCTCCTCGAGATCGGCAACCCGGGCGACATGGAGATCGTCGTCGACCTGCTGTCCACTGACGCGGTGCGGGTGGAAGCGGGCCAGCGCGTCCTGATCGAGGCCTGGGGCGGCGGCCCCGCGCTGAACGGCACCGTGCGCCGCGTGGAGCCTTTCGGCTTCACCAAGGTGTCGGCCCTCGGCATCGAGGAGCAGCGGGTGAACGTGATCATCGACTTCACCGACCCGCCCGACCGCTGGGCCCGCCTGGGCCACGGCTACCGCGTGGAGCCGCGGATCGTGCTGGCCGAGGCGGGGAACGTGCTGAAGGTGCCCCAGGCGGCCCTGTTCCGCGAGCAGGGGAAGTGGGCGGTGTTCGTGAACGACGGCGGCACTGCCGAACTGCGCACGGTCGAACTCGGGCTGGAGAACGGCCTGGAGGCGCAGGTCGTGAAGGGACTCGAGGCCGGCGAAGAGGTCGTGCTCCAGCCGGGCGGGCGGGTCACGGCCGGCGTAGCGCTGAAGCCGAGGTAGCTCATTCGGGCGCCAATGGAGGGTCGGGATCATGGGCGAGGATAACGCGGCGGCCGGCGGGGGGTTCCGCTTCGACGATGGTGCCGCCTACGAGCGGTACATGGGCGTGTGGAGCCAGCGGGCGGGGGAGCGCTTCCTGCACTGGCTCGCCCCCGGCCCCCGGCTCCGCTGGCTCGACGTCGGCTGCGGCAACGGCGCGTTCACGGAGCAGCTGGCCGCGCAGTGCGCGCCGGCGGCGATTGAGGGCATCGATCCGGCGGAGGCGCAGATTGCCTACGCCACCACCCGCCCGGTGGCGCACCTCGCCCGGTTCTCGCGGGGCGACGCCATGGCATTGCCCTTCAGCGCCGGCAGCTTCGACGTTGCCGTGATGCCGCTGGTGATCTTCTTCGTGCCGGAGCCCGCCCGCGGCGTGGCGGAGATGGTGCGGGTAGTTCGCCCGGGTGGCCTCGTGGCGGCCTATGCCTGGGACATGGAAGGCGGGGGCTTTCCCTACGAGCCGCTCCACGCGGAGATCCGCGCGCGCGGCATTCCGGTGCCTGCCCCGCCAAGCGCCTGGGCGTCGGCTCTGCCTGCGCTGCGCGATCTCTGGACGGCGGCGGGACTGACGGCAGTGACGACCACCGCCCTCGACGTGCAGCGGACGTTCCCGAGCTTCGACGACTACTGGACGACGATCCTCGGGTCGCCCAGCGTCGGGGCGATCCTCGCCCGCATGGACCCCGCGGAACTCCACGCCATCCAGGAGGGGCTGCACGGGCGCCTGGCGATCGACGCGGCAGGGACGGTCACCTGCAGCGGCCGGGCCCACGCGGTGCGTGGCCGCGTGCCGGAGCGGGAGCGTCTTCCGGGTCGCGCCTAGAGGCGCTCCTACGCCACCGGCTCCAGCGCCGCCGCCAGCGCATCGTCCACCGTCTCCAGCCAGATGAACTCGAGCTGCTTCCGGGCGCTCTCCGGGATCTCCTCCAGGTCCTTCCGGTTCCGCGCCGGCAGCAGCACGGTGTGGATGCCGGCGCGCAGGGCCGCCAGCGTCTTTTCCTTGATGCCGCCCACGGGCAGCACGAGCCCGCGCAGGCTGATCTCGCCAGTCATGGCCACGTCGCTCCGTACCTTGCGGTTGGAGAGGAGCGAGCTGATCGCCATGAACAGCGCCACGCCGGCGCTGGGCCCGTCCTTCGGGATGGCGCCCGCGGGCAGGTGGACGTGCAGGTCACGGGTGGCGAAGTCGAAGCCACCGAGGCCCAGCGTCTCCGCCCGGGTCTTGACCAGGCTGAAGGCCGCCTGGGCGCTTTCCTTCATCACGTCGCCGAGCTGGCCCGTGAGGATCAGCTGGCCCTTGCCGGGCATGCTGGTGGCCTCGATGAAGAGAATGTCGCCGCCCACCGGCGTCCAGGCGAGGCCGGTGGCGACGCCGGCCGTGCTCGTGCGCAGCGCCACCTCGGACTCGAAGCGCCGGGCGCCCAGGATGTCCTGCACTGCCTGCTCGTCGATGTCCACGTGGGTCGCCGTGCCTTCCGAGATCCGTACCGCCACATTGCGCAGGACCGAGCCGATCTGCCGCTCCAGGTTGCGGACGCCCGCTTCCCGGGTGTAGTTCGCGACGATCTCCGCGAGGGCACCGTCGCTGATGCTCACCTGCTCGTCCCTGAGCCCGTTGGCCTTCTGCTGGCGCGCCACCAGGTAGCGCCGGCCGATCTGCAGCTTCTCCTCCTGGGTGTAGCCAGGCAGCTCGATGATCTCCATGCGGTCCCGCAACGGGCCCGGGATGGTGTCGAGCTGGTTGGCCGTCGCGACGAAGAACACCTTGGACAGGTCGAAGGGCACCGACAGGTAGTTGTCCCGGAACGTGGCGTTCTGCTCGGGATCGAGAACCTCGAGCAGCGCCGACGACGGGTCGCCGTGGAAGCCGCCGCCGCCGAGCTTGTCCATCTCGTCCAGCATGAACACGGGGTTCCGCGTGCCGGCCTTGCGGAGCTGCTGGATGATCGTGCCGGGCAGAGAGCCGATGTACGTGCGCCGGTGGCCGCGGATCTCCGCCTCGTCATGCACGCCGCCCAGCGAGCCGCGCACGAACTTCAGCCCCAGGGCCTTGGCGATGCTCTGGCCGAGCGAGGTCTTGCCGACACCGGGCGGGCCGACGAAGCACAGGATCGGCGACCGGCCTTCCGGGTTCAGCTTGCGCACCGCGAGGTACTCGAGGATGCGCTGCTTGACCTTGGTCAGGCCGAAGTGATCGTCCTCCAGCACCTGGCGCGCCTTGGCGATGTCGATGTTCTCCTCATCCAGCTTCGCCCAGGGCAGGGCCACCAGCCAGTCCAGGTAAGTGCGCACCATGGAGTGCTCGCCGGAGGCCTCGGGCATCTGCTCCAGGCGCTTCAGCTCCTTGCGGGCCTGGGTCAGGGCCTCCTCCGGCATGCCGGCCTTCTCGAGGTTGGCCCGCAGCTCGTCCAGCTCGGCACCTTCCCCGGTGTCGCCCAGCTCCTTCTGGATGGTCCGCATCTGCTCGCGCAGGTAGAACTCCCGCTGCCGGTCCTCGAGCTTCTCCTTGGTCTGCTCGTCCACCTGGCGCGAGAGCTTCATGACCTCGACTTGATGGGAAAGCAGGTCAAGGACGCGATCGAGGCGCCGCTGCACGTCGAAGATCTCCAGGACGTCCTGCTTCTGCCGGGGCTTGATGTCGAGGAAGCCGGCGACCAGGTCGGCCAGCTGGCCGGGGTTCTCGATCTGCTGCAACACGCCCGCCAGTTCCGGCATGGCCTGGGGCAGCAGGGCGATGGCCTCGAGGGCGCGCTCCTTGAGGATGCGCGCGCGGGCCTCCAGCGCGGCCGTGTCGACCGCCGGCTCATGGACCAGGTCGAAGCGGGCCGCCATGAACGGCAGGCCGGGGATGTGGTCGAGCACGCGGAACCGCTGCTCGCCCTGGCAGACCACGTGCTGGGTGCCGTCCCGGGCGGTGAAGTAGCGGACGATCCGCGCGATGGTGCCGACGGGGTGCAGGTCCTGGTCCGTCGGCTCGTCCACCGCGGGGTCCTTCTGCATGACGAGGCCGATCCGGCGTCCGCTGCGCGCCGCTTCCTCGGCAGCCGCCAGGGAGATCCGGCGGCCGATCGTCAGCGGGATCACCGCCCCGGGGAACACGACCGTGTTCCTTACCGGCAGGATGATGAGCACGTCCTCGGGGACATTGAGCTCATCGGGCTTCGTCGGGAGTTTCTCGTTGTCGCTCATGCTCGTGTCCATCAGCCCCCTGGGGCTGCACCAGCTACGGTAATGAGGTCAACGGGAAGGAATTCAACGTCGGGGGAGCGGTCGGCTCCGGTTGTCGGCCATGCTGCCTGGCGTCGCGAGGCTGGCCGGGGCCGGCCAGGCCTTCATCCGGCTAGGCGCTGAGGCGGCGGAGCGTGCCGGTGATGGCGTTCCGCTCCATCTCGAGTTCCTGCACCCGTCCCTGGAGGGATTCGACCTGGGCGGTGGCGGCCGCCAGTTCCATCTGCAGCCGGCCTTTCTGGCGGATCTCGGCTTTCAGCGTGTTCTTGGCCTGGGCGTACTGGCGGAGGTAGGCGGCCACCTGGTCCTCCAGCTGGCCGATGTGGGTCCGGGCCCGGTCGAGTTCGGTCCGCAGCGCCAGCGCCTGCTGTTCGGCAGCGCGGCTCTCCTGCTGGCATTGCATGGCGGTCTCGCGCAGCTCGACGAGCTGCAGTTCCCGGCGGCCTTCCGCCTCCGGTTCGGCGATCGGCCTGTTGCGCGTCGTGAGCCAGGCCACGATGCCGCCGCCGGTCAGCGCCGCGGCACTGGCCGTGGCCAGGACGATCATCAGTTCGTTTGACATAAGTTCGGTGCCCATCGACGCTGACATAACGTAGGCTCCCCACCCGGGCACGTCTGTGGGCCCGCTCTCATATTGAGGAACTCATGTCCGAGTCCGTGCCGGATCCCATCATCGTCGCCCGTGGCCTCACCAAGCACTTCGGCAGCCGGGAGGCGGTCCGGGGCATCGACCTGGACATTCCACGGGGCGGATGCTTCGGTTTCCTCGGGCCGAATGGGGCCGGGAAGACCACGACGCTGCGCATGATCCTCGGCCAGTCGCCGCTGACTGCCGGCACGCTCACCGTGCTTGGCCTGCCCGTACCGGCCGGCATCCGGGAGATTCGCGCCCGCACGGGCGTGGTGCCCCAGACTGACAACCAGGACCCGGACTTCACCGTGGTGGAGAACCTGCGCATGTACGCACGGTATTTCGGCCTGAAGCCCGCCCAGGTGGCGGACCGGATCGAGGAACTGCTGGGGTTCCTGGAGCTTGGCGACCGGCGGGACGCGCGGATCCGTGAGCTTTCCGGCGGCATGAAGCGCCGGCTGTCCATTGGCCGCGCGCTGATCAACGACCCGGAGCTGATCATGCTGGACGAGCCGACCACCGGCCTCGACCCCCAGGTGCGCCACCTGATCTGGACCCGGCTCCGGCAGCTGAAGTCCGCCGGCAAGACGCTGCTGCTGACGACCCACTACATGGACGAGGCAGAGCGGCTCTGTGACCGGCTGGTCGTGATCGACCGGGGACAGATCATCACCCAGGGCTCGCCCCAGGGGCTGATCCGCCAGCACATCGAGCCCCACGTGCTCGAGGTCCAGGGCCAGGCAGCGGCCGTGCTGCCCGTGTTCGACGGCATTCCTGGCGTTCGCCTGCTGAGTGTCGGCGAGACCCACTACTGCTACGCGCAGGAACTCTCACCCGTGCTGGCCCGCCTGGAGGCCGTGCCCCAGCTGCAATACACCCACCGGGTGGCCAACCTGGAAGACGTCTTCCTCAAGCTCACCGGCCACGACCTCCGAGAATAGGAGCGGCGACCGCCGCGACAGGAAATCCCCATGACCACCCTCGACACCACCCTCCCGCACCCCCGCACCTCCGCCTTCACCATCCTCCTGCGCAACGCGCTCGTGTGGCGGAAGCTGCTGGGTCCGAGCCTGGCCTTCTCCTTTGGCGAGCCGGTGATCTACCTGCTCGGCCTGGGCTACGGCCTCGGCCAGTTCATCGGCGAGGTGAACGGCATTCCCTACTTCACGTTCCTGGCCTCGGGGCTCCTGGCCGCGTCGGCCATGAACGTGGCGTCCTTCGAGGGCATGTTCTCCGTGTTCACCCGCATGACCCACCAGCAGACCTACGACGCAATCCTCGCCACGCCGCTCCAGGTGGACGACATCGTGGCGGGGGAGACGCTCTGGTGCGCGTCGAAGTCGGTGCTGAACACGCTGCCAATTCTCTTCGTGGCAACGTTGCTGGGCGCGATCCAGAGCTGGTCGGCGCTCGGCGCGATACCCGTGTTCTTCCTGGTGGGCCTGTGCTTCGCGGGCCCGGCCATCGTCATGGCGGCCTTTGCGCCCAGCTACGATTTCTTCAACTACTACACCACCCTGCTAATCACGCCCATGTTCATCTTCAGCGGTGTCTTCTACCCCGTGGCGACCCTGCCGCCGGTGGCCCAGGTGATCGTCCAGATCCTGCCGCTGTCACACGCCATCGCGCTGATCCGGCCACTGGTGGCGGGGCTGCCGCTGACAGACCCGCTGCTGCATGTCGGCGTGCTGGTGGGCTACGCGGTGGTCGGCTACGTGGCGGCGACGATCTTCATCAGGCGGCGGCTGATCCGCTAGGCTGTCGTCGCGTCGGTTGCCCTCCGGACACCACAGCGCCAGGAATGACCATGACAGATGCCCGCCTTCATACCCTGAGTGCCTGGTACCAGCCCATCGTCGATCTCAACACCGGCCGGGTTGCCGGCTTCGAGGTCTTGAGCCGCATCGTGGGCCCGGACGGCACCGTGCAATCCGCCGGTGCGCTGATGGCCGACCTGGAGAAGGATCCCGAGGCCCAGTACCAGCTCATCCACCGGCTGCTGACAGCCATTCACCGGGAGATCGTTCCGCTCTTTGCCCGCCGCCCTGGCTTCTACGTCAGCATCAACGTGCCGCCAGCCGTCATGGGGACGGGCCGCATCGCGCCGATGATCCGGGAGCTCGGGCTCGACCAGTGGCTCAACCGGCTGGTCGTGGAACTGACGGAGCGGCAGGCGCTCAGTGATTTCGGCCGCGAGTCCATCGACACCGCACGCGCCCTCGGCATCACGGTGGCGCTGGACGACTTCGGGACGGGGCACAGCGGCCTCTCCCAGTTTGTCGGCCTCGACCTGGACATGCTCAAGATCGATCGCAGCCTGCTGGTTCAGATTCTCGACAATCGCGCGGCGGCGCGGATGCTCCGGGGAATCGTGGGCCTGGCGGCGGCGCTGCACATGCGCACGATCGCCGAGGGCGTGGAAAGCTGGGAGCAGGCGTTCTTCCTGCGCGCGGCGGGAGTGGACTGCGGCCAGGGGTTCTACTGGAGCAGGGCGGTTCCAGGGACGGAGGTGGAGGGGGTCCTGCAGCGCGGCTTCGCCCATGCGCTCGACCGGCCGGGTGGCGGCGCCTGAAGTCTGCCTAGAACCGGATGCGGGAAAATCCCGGGTGAAAATCGGCTGGCAGCAGTTCATACATGTCACCAGCACCCTTGCCGTCGCCCACGCGAACGTAGAACAGCGGCTCGATATCCGTGCCGAAGGCCAGAGGGTCCGGCCGCCCGGTCGCCGCGGGGTCCCGCCACTTCACCCGCGACACGACCGCGAACGCCGATTCGCCGTCCGTCTGGATGCCCTCCATGGCGTCTTCGCGCATGCCGAGGTCGATGAGCAGGTGCTTGAGCTGCGAGGACCCGCTGGCGACCTGGATGAACAGCGATATCCCCGGATTCTGCGCCGTCAATATCCGTGCGGCTGGCGTCTCGAGCACCGACCGCGTGAGCCCGGCGATCTCCTCGTCCGGCCGGGCGCGGAGCGACAGCGTCGTCACGTCGGGTTGTTCGAACCGGGACGTGTAGAGCTGTTCTACCGCCGCGGCGCGCACCAGGAACGCGAGCGCCAGGGTAGCGGCGCAGACCGCTAGCCAGGTCAGGAATGCCCGGCTACGCGGCACCGGCCCGGCGCCTGGCGCCCGGCGCCGTCCACGGAACGGGTTGAACATCGGGACGCTGGCGAGGTAATGGTCCGTGGCGCTCCCGTAGCGCTTCCGGATCAGTTCCTCCTCGTGGCGGGCCAGGATGTAGTAGAGGCCCAGCATCACCAGGAAACTCACGAGGATGAAGAATCGGGGCCAAAGGAGCAGCAGGCCCACGCCGGCGATCGCGAGCAGGAGGTACTGGGGGTGGCGGACGCGGCCGTACAGGCCGCCGCTCACCAGCTGCTTCTTCACAAACTTGCCGTAGTAAAGCTGTATGGCGCACACGAAGAATCCTACGAGGCCCACGAGCGTGAGTACCGCGCCCAGCAGCGACAGCCAGCGGAAGACAGGTAGCTGGGTTGCCGCGAGATGCGGCAGGAAGAACTGGGGCAACCAGGCGGTCGCTGCACTCTGCTCCAGGCCGTGGAACAGGGGCGTGTAGACGCTGTAGAAATAGGCCGCCGCCGGCGAGATCATGATGATCATCTCGAGCGCACTCACGGCGTAGATAACGATTGGCGCGATCCAGGGCCAGCGTGCTGTGGATGAGGGCATCGGATTCCCGCCTTCCATTACTCGGGACGATCCCGAGTCTATGGGGTTTTGCGCATCCCGGCACTCCTCAGGTCCTGAGACGCCCCACACAGCTGTCCACCCTGTGAGCACCCGCGCCGTGCCCCGCTTTCTTGCTTCCCGTTTTCTCCACTATCAGCCCCGGTGTTGTGCCAGAACTCCTCAAGGGGGGTCTTTATGAAGTCAACGTCCGTAGCCCGATTTGCTGTCCTCCCCGCGATTCTCATTGCCGGCCTGCTGGCGGGCACCGCCCAGGCGGGCGCCCACAAGGAGGTGCGGCCAGCGGTCGAGATTCCGGTCGACCCGGCCGTCCGGGAAGGCGTGCTGGCGACCCTCGCGGCCACCGAGAGGGGCTGGAACTCCCAGGACACGGCCAGCCTGCTGAAGCTCTGGGACGACGCCGACGAATTCCCAACGTACCTGGCCGAGGAGCAGGCCCAGTGGTTCGTCGGCAAGGCCCGGATGAAGGAATACCTCGATCCGCCGCGGCCCAACCCAGCCATCGAGGCGGTGCGGGAGCAGTATTCCGGCATACAGGTGAAGCAGATCGCCCCGGATCTCGCCATTGCCATCTGGTACATGCACTTTGAGATGAAGATCATCCGGAGCAAGCCCATCGGCGAGGACATCCGGGTGAGCGCCGTGCTCCGCAAGACCGGTGACGGCTGGAAGTACATCCACTGGGCCGAGTCGCCCAAGACCGCGCTGGTCTACATCGAGGACCTGTTCGAGAAGGACGTCTCCGCCGACTGGGACGAGTTCTACAGGCAGGCCGTCGAGGACAAGAAAGAGGTCTGGCGCCGCAAGCGGGAGCAGCAGTAGCTCTTTAACGCTCGAAGCTGAGATCCATCGTCAGGCGAGATACTGCAACGCCCAGAGGCTGCCCATCCCCGCAATGAAGGGCAGGAACGGATTTCGCCAGCGGGACGCAACGGCGAGTACCACGAGGCCGGCGCCCAGCCTTGGATTAAGCAGTGACACCACGTCATTGGCCACGAGCAGGTCCGGCGCCACCACCGCGGCGAGGGCTGCCGCCGGCGCGTAGCGCAGCGCCCTCTGGATCCGCGGCGGCAGGGGCACGCGGCTGCCCAGCACGATGAAGCTTGCCCGGGGCAGCGTCGTTACCAGGGCAATGGCGAACAGGCTGAGCCATATCGTCCAGCTGTCGTCGAATCCGGGCCCGGTCATCTGCTCAGCTCCCCGCCACCGGCGAATGCTGCCGTTCTGCCGCGAATCCACTGAGGATGCCGGCAACCATGGCGACGAGCAGTCCCAGGCGGAGTGGCAGCCCGTGCAGTGCCACGGCGACCGCACCACCCGTCAGTGCCGCCACGAGCATGGGCCGCGTACCCGCCATCGGCAGCAGTAGTGCGAGGAGCGCGATGGTGGCCATGAACTCCAGTGACCAGGACCCGGGGATTGCGCCGGCAAAGAGGATGCCGGTCAGCGCGCACAGCTGCCAGACGGCCCAGGCCCACAGGGACGGAGCCAGATAGTGCCCCAGTCGCCACTGGGGATCCGGATTGCGCCGCATCGGCTCGAGACAGATGGCGAAGACCCCGTCCACCAGCAGGTAGCCGACTCCCCAGCGGGCCGGCATCCGGAGTTGCTGGAAGTTGCCGGCAATGCCGGCGCTGAAGATCAGGAAGCGGAGATTGAGGGCCAGTGCCGTCGCAATGATCAGCCACAGCGGCGCCCCGGCCGCGATCAGGGGCAGGGTGCCCAGCTGGGCCGTGCCGGAGAAGACGAGCACGTTCATGCCCATGGCCTCGATGGGTGTGAGGCCGCTGCCGACCATGGCCACGCCGGTGACCATGCCCCACGGGATCAGGCCGATGGACTGGGGCAGGAAGGCACGAAATCCCGCGCGGGCGCCCGCGCGGAACTCAGCGGTCAGTGGCAGGCGGTTGAGGAAGGGCACGGCCAGGAAGTATAAGCGGTGAACTCCCAGCCAAGTGCCGATCCCGCCATGCGCCGCACCGTCGCCATCCTGCTGTTCGACGACGTCGAGGTCCTCGACTTCGCCGGTCCCTTTGAAGTCTTTGCCGTGACCGACGAGCTGTCGGACTACCGGCTGTTCCAGGTCCAGACCGTGGCCCCTGCCCCGGGGACGGTGCGTGCCCGGAACGGCCTCCGGATCGTGCCTGACCACTCCCTGGCGACGGCTCCCGCGCCCGACATCCTGATCGTGCCGGGAGGCAGCGGATCCAGGGCGCTGCTCGACCGGTCTGACGTGCTGGACTGGATCCGGAGCCGCGCGCCGCGCGCGGAAGTGGTCGCGTCGGTCTGCACGGGCGCGCGCCTCCTCGCCAGGACAGGCTTGCTGGACGGCCTTGGCGCCACCACCCACCACGAGAACATCGCCGAGCTGGCGGCCTTGGCGCCGGCAGCGAGATGGATGGCGGACCGGCGCTTCGTCGACCATGGCCGGATCGCTACTTCCGCCGGCATTTCGGCGGGCATCGACCTGTCGCTGCACCTCGTTGCCCGGCTATGTAGCCCCGCCATCGCCGAGCGGACGGCGCGCTACATGGAATACCCCTGGCGCAACGATGGCGGTCTCCGGCGCTGAGCCCGGGGGCTGACTTTTCGCCGCCGCTGTGCGAGGCTCCGCCGGAGTCAGGCCGCCCGGCTACGTTGTAGCCGGGCAACACGCGCCGGTTCTCCGGCAATAGCATTGAGGGGGTAATGATGGGAAATGGCAACTTTGGCCATCGGCTGGCACTTGCTGCGGCCCTGATGGCCGCGTCGGCAGCGTCGCTCGCGGAAACCGATGAAATCATCGTCACCGCCACCAAGCGGGACTCGACGATCCAGGAGCTGCCGTTCTCGGTGAATGCCCAGACGGAGGCCGACATCCAGCGCACTGGCGCCGCGAATCTCGAGGATGTTGCGCGGAACGTTGCCGGCCTCTCCATCCAGAACCTTGGACCGGGGCAAAGCCAGGTGGCCATCCGCGGCGTCTCGGCCGGCCAGATCGTCCGTGACCAGCCGGGAGTGAAGGAGCAGGTCGGCGTGTACCTGGACGAGTCGGTGATCTCGCTCTCCCTGTTCACCCCCGACCTGGACCTGTTCGACCTGAACCGCATCGAAACACTGCGCGGCCCGCAGGGCACGCTCTTCGGCTCCGGCTCCGTGGGCGGCACCATCCGCTACATCACCAACCAGCCGAAGCTTGGCGAACTCGAGGGCATGGTCGAAGCCAACGTGAACTCCGTCACCGACGGCGAGATCGGCGGCCACGGCAAGGGCATGGTCAACGTCCCGGTCGGCGACAAGGCGGCCCTGCGCATCGTCGGCTACTACACCGAGTACGCGGGCTTCATCGATGCCCTGCAGGAAGGTGGTGGCGTGAAGAAAGACGTCAATTCCGGCGACCGGGAAGGCGTCCGCGTCGCCCTGCGCTTCGAGCCCACCGACAACATCGCGATCACGCCCCGCATCATCTACCAGGAAACCAACACCGATGGCTTCAACCGGCAGGAGGTCTACAACCTCTTTGCCAACCCGTTCACCACCACCCGGCCAGCCGTCACCTTCGACGAGCGCCAGCAGTTCCTGCTGCTCGACGAGGCCTTCGAGGATGAGACCTTCATCGGCGACCTCCTCGTCGAGGTCGGGCTGGGCTCGATGGACCTCACGTCGGTCACCAGCTACACCGATCGTTCGATCCTGGTGAGCCGGGATGCCAGCGCCCTGACCGGCAGCGTGTCCGTGGACCTGGGTTTCCCGGAGGCGGACGTGCTGCTGCCGTCGAACCTCCGTGACACGACGGACGTCACGCAGTGGACCCAGGAGCTGCGCCTGGCATCGAACAGCGACGGCCGCCTGCAGTGGCTGGTCGGTGCCTTCTACTCGGACATCGAGCGTGACTATGCCCAGCGACTGCCAACGCCGGGCTACGACGCCGCCACCGATGCGACGCTGGGCGCCGGTACGGCGGCCGGGGCGGCCAATGGCTATGGCCCCGACTCGCCGTTCAACTCCGACCTGCCCTACGACCTCACGCAATACGCCGTGTTTGGCGAGGCCACCTACGACATCACCGACCGGCTCAGCGTGACCGCCGGCGCCCGCTACTACGACTACGAGGAGGAGCGCACGATCACCAGCGGCGGCCTCTTCGCCAACGGCGACAGCGGCCAGGTCGACAAGACCGACGCGAACGGCGTGACGCCCCGGCTGATGGTCAAGTACGACGTCTCGGACTCCGTGAGCGTCAACGCCCAGGCGTCCCAGGGCTTCCGCCTCGGCGGCGTCAATGACCCGCTGAATGTCCCGCTCTGCACCGACGAGGACGAGGCCATCTTCGGCGGCTTCCAGAGCTACGATGACGAGACGCTCTGGAACTACGAGACCGGCGTGAAGATGCGGAAGGGCGGAATCACCTTTAATGCCGCCGTCTTCTACACCGACATCACGGACCTCCAGGTCACCCTGGACGCGGGTTCCTGCTCGTCCCGCATCTCGTTCAACGTTCCGGATGCGCACACGGCGGGCGTCGAGTTCGAGCTCAGCGCGGAGCCCATGGAGGGCGTCGTGCTGTCCCTCGCCGGCACCCTGCTTCAGGCCGAGTTCGACGCCACGGTCCGCGACGGCAACGGCAACATCATCGGGGGCATCGAGGACGGCAATCGCCTCGCGTCGGTCCCCGAGGTCCAGCTGGCAGCGGCCGCGACCTTCAGCTTCCCGCTCGAAATCGGCGGCCGGTCCTCCGAGGGCTTCGCGTCCGCGTCGATCCAGCACATCGGCAATCGCTATACCCAGCCGTCCGACCAGCTTCCCGGGGCCGGCGAGTTCGTCTCCGGCCTGCCCTATGGCGGGGCGCCCGGCACGGACGTCACCTCGGTGGACCTGGAACTGGATGCCTACCAGATCCTCAACCTGAACGCCGGCGTCGACTTCGAGAGCTGGTCATTCCTGGCGTATGTCACCAACCTGACGGACGAGAACGCCGACCTGGCCTTCGATCGCGAGCGGGGTGGCCGGGCGCGGCTGGGCACCCACACCAACCAGCCACGGACCATCGGCCTGACGACGCGCTTTCGCTTCTAGGCGTCACTACTGACTCAAGGGCCGGGAGCCCCCGCTTCGGCGGGGGCTCTCTACTCGCGGCGGCTGCCCGTGGCCCGCTGCCGGATCAGTGGACCTGGCGGTCCTGGACGCTGCCTTTCGATGCCAGGGAAAAGCGCGGCTCGACGCCCCGCAGTTCGCCCCGCACCAGGTCAGCGGCGTAGCGGCCCACTGCCGGGCCGTGCTTGAAGCCGTGGCCGGAGCCGGCCCCGACCACGATTGCGTTATTGCTACCGGGAAGCCGGTCGATCAGCAGGTCCCCGTTGGAGCTGTTCTCGTACTGGCACACCCGCGTCTCCACCAGGGGTTGACCGGCGAGCGCCGGAAAGCGGCGGTCCAGGTAGGCACGGATGCTGGCGAGTCCGGTCGCTGTCACCTGCCTGTCCCCCGTGTCGGGATCGAAGCGCGGGCCGTGGCGGTCATGGGCGATCTTGAAGCCGCGGCTCTCCAGGTCCGGGAAGCCGTAGTAGATGTCGCCGCCGTTGAAATCCGCCCAGCCCGGCAGGTTCTGTGCCCCGAACCGGTCGCTCCCCGGCGGTGTCGCGAAGAAGTAGACCTCCTGACGGGTGGGAAAGATCCTCGTGCCGAGAATCTCCGGCAGGAGCGCCGGGAGCCAGGGCCCGCAGGCGAAGACGAACGTCTCCGCGGGCAGGAGGTCGCCGGCCCGCGTGCGCAACGCCTCGATCCGTCCCTTGCCCGGGGGCGCGGTGACGGCAGCCGTGCGGTACTCGCCGCCCGCCGCCACGAATTCCGCCACCAGGGTCTGGACTGCCCGGCGCGCCATCAGGGCGCCGAAGCGGGGTTCCAGCAGGCCGAACTCGATGTCGTCCCACAGGACCTGCGGAAAGCGCCGCTGCAACGCCGGCCTGTCGAGGACCTCGAGCGCCAGGCCGAGATCACGGTGCGCCTCGATGCTCCGGGTGGCGAACGGCTCCTGCCGTTGGAAGAACATCAGTACCCCGGTCGGGTGCAGGACGGGCAGGCCGGCCCGCCCCGAGAGCCACTGCCAGTCGACGAGCGACTCCTGGGCCATCCTCGTGTAGACGAGATCCGCGCCGTAGAGGCTCCGGGTCATGCGCGACTCGCCCCCGGAAGAGGCCCGGGCGTGGGCCGGACCGACGGCATCCACCAGCAGCACGCGCTGGCCCCGGCGACGGAGATCCCAGGCCGTCCAGGCACCGAACACGCCGGCGCCGACCACGATGGTGTCCCAGCGCTTCGGCCCGGGCGACGGCGTGCCGCGAACGGACCCGGCCGCGGTGAGCGCCAGTGAGGCAGCCAGGAGTTTGCGGCGGGACAGTTTTGACATGGCGGGCCTGCGGGCAGAAGTTAGCACAGGACCGCCACCACCCCGACTGCCCTACAATCGACCGTCATGCAGAAGATTCTCCCGCGTGGCTCCGCATCCGCAGTGGCCGTCCTGCTGCCGGTAACCGCAGGCCTGGTTGCGGTGGCGTACTTTCCCGGTGCCATCGCGCCCGCCACCACGCTCCGCTGGGCTCTCATGTCGGTGCTGGTGCCACTGTTGCTCCTGCTCATCCCCGTCGATGGCGGACGGGTCCGCCTGACGCCCGGGCACTGGATGACGGTCCTTCTGCTGGCCTATGCCCTGCTGTCCACGCTATGGGCTGTCTCCTGGACGGAGGCCGTGAATGGCTGGTGGCAGCTGGCACTCCTGTGCGGCTGCATCCTGACGGGCTCACTGGCCAGCTCCCGCACGCTGGACATGACCTATCGGGTGTTCGCCGTGGCCCTGTTGCCTTCCGTGCTGGTCGCGGTCCTCCAGGCCGCAAACCTGCCCACCTGGGGCATCGAGCAGGCAAGGGAGTATCCCAGCGGCCTGTTCATGAGCAGCCAGCTCTACGGGGAAATTGGCGCGTTGGGCTTCGTCCTGGCGCCGGTTGGCGGCCTGACCCAGCTCGGGCTGCTGCTCGGGGTGATCCTGTCCGGGTCCCGTGCGGCGATGCTGGCAGTCGCACTGGCGGGGGCCATCCTCTATGTCCGCACCATCCGCGACGGGAAGACCCGTTGGCCCGGAGCCGGCGTCCTGGCCGGGATCCTCGGTATCGGGGTCGGCCTCTACCTGGGCTTTGCCAAGACCACCAGCATCCTGTTGAGCGCCGAGGACCAGCTCGGTGGCGGCCTTTCCCGGGCTTCGGCGCTGCGTTGGCCGCTGTGGACGGACACCATCAATGCACTGACCGCATTCGGTCACGGCATCGGCAGCTATTTCGTGGCGATGCCCGGGTACGTCCAGTCCTACCCGGTCGACTACATCGGCAGGCCGGAGTTTGCCGAGAACGAATTTCTCAACTTTGCGTTTGAACTGGGGCTGCCGGGGGCATTACTCTTGGCCGGGATCTTCGGTCTGGCTCTGGTTCGAGGGAGTGGCCTGAAGCCCCGGCTTGCTGTCCTGGCCCTGTTGGTGGTGTCCTGCCTTGGCTTTCCCCTGCACATGCCTGCGACTGTGTTCCTTGGTGGGCTTGTGCTTGGGCATTGCCTACGCGAGCCTGAGCCTGTGGGCGCACGCGATCGTGATGCCAGCACGGCTCGCCAGGGAACCGCACCTTCCTGAGTGGTACTTCGCGGAAGGCGCCCGGGCAATCCGGCTCTTCCCCCTGGACCACAACCTCTGGCGGGTCCCCATGGACCTGCTGAAGACGATTCCGGCGGAGCAGGTTCCAGGTGATCTCGCCGCGAGGACGCTCGCGGAAGCCAGGGAGCGCGATCCCCACTATTTCCTCTACCAGGACCTGCACTCGCGCTAGATGGCCGATGGCCCGCCCGGCTGGGCGAGCAACTGGAATACCTTCCTGAAGTAGCGCAACAGCAGCTTGGGCATGTTCGTGGCGATCCCGTTCTCCCGGCAGGCCCGGGCAAGCTCCCGGTTCAGGATCCATTTGGTCCGCAGGCTGGCGCTGCTGACGCCGCCCGTCCGCATCTTGACCAGTACCCTGGGAATGTAGCTGTACGAGATGCCGTGCCGGACCATGAAGCGCGCGAGGATCTCGAAATCCGCCGCAATCCTGTAGTCGGGCTTGAAATAGCCGTACTTCTCGTAGACCTCCCGCCGGAGGAAGCAGCTCGGGTGCGCGGGCATCCAGCCCCAGGCGAAATTCCCGGGGCCACAGCTCGCCGAACTGTAGTAGCGGATGACCTTGTCCAGGTTGTCGGGATTGACGAACACGATGTCGCCAAAGACGAGCTCAACGGGCTTGCGCCTGAACTCATCAACCACCTCGCTGATGATGTGGCGCGTGGTGTAAAGGTCATCGGAGTTCAGGATGCCGATGATGTCCCCGCCGGCCAGCCTGAGCCCCTTGTTCATCGCCTCGTAGATGCCCTGGTCCGGTTCTGATACGAACCTGGCTACGCGGTTCCCGTAAGAGCGCACGATCTCCGCGGTGCCGTCGGTGGATGCGCCATCGATGACGATGTGCTCGATGTCGGGGTAGTCCTGGGCCAGTACCGACTCAATGGTGCCGCGAATGGTTGCCGCGCTGTTGTGGGCGACCGTGATCAGGGATACTTTCGTCATGGGCTGGGACCTGACCGGCGCAAAAGGCTAGGTTGCCGGCCAGCAGTCGCGAATGCGGGAGAAGCGCTCGATCTCCGCAAGTACGCAGCGTACGTAGCCCGCCGGGGTCAGCGACAGTGCCCGGGCATGGCCGGCCGCCAGCAGCTGCGTCCGGGTCTGTGGTTCTTCCACGAGCTTCATGATCGCCAGTGCCCAGGCTTCGGGGTCGACCGGATCCGCGAGCAGCGCGGCGTCGCCCAGTTGCTCCCGGATGCCCGGGACGTCCGCGGCGATGACCGGGCACCCCAGTGCCATTGCCTCCAGTGGCGGCAGGTTCTCCGGTCCGAAGTGGCTCGGGAACGCCAGTGCCAGTGCATTCCGGTACAGGTGGACGAGGTCAGTCCGCGAGACGAAACCCGGGAAATGTACCTGCTGGTCCAGGTCCAGCTGCGTCGTCCTGCTGCGCACATGGGCGAGATTACCGGCATCCGATCCCGGAAACAGGGCATGGATCTCCCTGCCGGACCGGTCCCTGATGATGCGGAGGGCCTGAAGCAGCGTGACGTGGTTCTTGTGCGGCCAGAACTGGGCCGGGTACACGACGAACTCCCTGCCCAGATGGCTCGCGACGCTTGCCGATGCCGGTGCTGGTTCTGCGCCATCCAGCGCGAACGACGGCGTTGGCTGCGCCAGCCGGAGGCAGCGTTCGGGGAGGACGCCGTAGAAGGACTGGATCTCCTGCTGGGCGGTGGCATTCGGGACGATCAGGAGGGCTGCGCGCTGGACGGCCTCCCGGTACATGGCCTCCCGCAGGTTCCAGCGTCCCCGGCTGCTGACCTCGGGAAACCATGGCTGGCGTCGATGCTGCAGGTCCCACACCGTGTAGAAATACGGCAAATCCGTTGCCAGGTACATTGGCGTCAGGAACCAGGCGATGTCCGCGCCCCAACCGGCCAGGCGCCGGTCAAGCGCCGTTCGCCACCCAAGGGCGCGCTTGGCGAATGCGAGGCCCGGAGCCATTGCTCCCAGCGCACGTGACAGCCTCGAGCGCATCAGCTCGCTGGTATCGATGACCGAGACGTTGGCCGGGAGTTCCCGCGTCGACTGCCCGGGGCCCTGCACGGGGCCCGCAATGCGGAACTGGTGCCCGCTGCCCGGCGCCAGCTCGAGCAGCGCCGCAAGCACGTCCTCCTGGATGGTGGCGGCGCCACCCAGGGTCCCCGGAATTCGATCGGTCACGACGGCGACGCGCATCGTCAGCCTGCAGAACCTGGTACGTGAGGACCGGCTGCATGGTCGCGTGGCGGGAAAATCAGGACCATCGGAGCATCCGCAGCTGCAGGAAGAAGATCGGTCGCGTGGCCCTGGCCACGGAATGCAGCAGGAATGTCGATACGATGTATCCCGCGAGGGTCGCGATGGCCGCTCCGACGGCGCCGTAAGCCGGAATGAGCCACCAGTTGAGCAGTACGTTCACACCGGCCCCGATCATGGCCTGATACATGGAATAGCGCGCCAGCCCCGCATTGAGCAGCCAGTCACTGGCAAGTATACCCAGACAGAAGAAGACCCCTGCCCAGGCGTGGATCACCAGCACTTGCGCCGATTCGCCGTACTCGGAGCCGTAGATCAGCTGAATCAGCCGGGGAGCGAGCAGCGACAGCAGAAGGGCGACGCCCACTGCCAGCCAGACGATCGACCGGCCGAACCTCGCCAGCAGGTCCCGGTAGCCGCTTGCGGACCTGACATAGTTCGCCGCCAGCACGGGCGCAACCGATGCCATCAGCGACATCGGCACCAGGAACCAGGCCTCCGAGATCCGGACGGCGGCCGAGAAGACCCCTACCGCCCGGTCGTCGGCGAGTTCACCGAGCATGAGCTGGTCGATGCGCATGTAGATCGCCACGGATACAGCCGACACCGCCAGCGGCCAGCTCTGCCGCAGCAGCCGCGCACACTCCGAAGCCGTTGCCGCCGTCGGGCGCAGGACATTGCCATCCCGGTAAGCCAGGTAACCCAGCAGGATGGCGGCGCAGAGAACCTCCGCCGTCGATGCCAGTGCCAGGTCCAGCAGCGTGCCCTGGTTCAGCAGGACGAGGCAGCGTACGACCGCAAACACCAGGAACGTGCCGCTGCGGAGGAGGATCACCGGCCTCGATTTCATCGCGGCCTGGTAGCGATGGTCGACCACGTCCATGACCTGGGGCAGCAGGCCTAGTGCGAGCACGCCGACGACCTGCGCAGTGGCGCCTTCGTCCGGGCGAAGCAGGCCGATCGTGGCCATGCAGGCGACGATCGCGACGATGCCACCCAGGACGCGCAGGGCCAGCGCGCTGGCCAGGATCTCCGCACGGCGGCCCGGCATGCGAACGAGATCGCGGACGACCACCGTTTCCAGGCCAAGCGCGGCAACCGAGCCGAAGATCACCACGATCGCCAGGGAAAAGTTGAGCACGCCGAACAGCGAGGGCCCGAAGTGCCGGGCGGTCCAGGCGGAAATCAGTACCCCGAGGCCAAGGCGCAGGATCCGGTCCGTTGCGAGCCAGCCAGCGTTGCCGAGCACCTGGCGAAGGAGGGGCCGGCCGGTCACCCAGGCTTGCAACCGCTGCATTCGTCTGCCGGACCACACGCCAGGCGATACCTCCGGTGAACAGTTGTTACCATGCCACGAACGTTCCTGATTTGGGGAATCCGGCGCTAGTTGGTGGCTGCGGGGAACGCCGCGCTGTTTGCGGGCACTATGTAGAATTGCCGACACTGCTCCGGGGACGCCATGCTCGAGAAGATCACCCACGACAATGAACTGCTGGCCATCATCCTGCGGGATGGCTTCGTGGGCGGTGGCGTCACTTTCCTCACGCCGGACGACCTCTCCCAGCAGCTGGCGCACATGCGTCATCCCCGGGGCAAGGTGATCGAGCCCCACGTGCACAACCTGGTCCAGCACAGCATCACCTACACGCAGGAGGTCCTGATCATCAAGCAGGGCAGCCTGCGGGTGGACTTCTACGACCGTGACCGCGCCTACCTGCACAGTCGCATATTGAACAAGGGCGACGTGATCCTGCTGGCTGCCGGGGGGCACGGATTCCAGGCGCTCGATGACCTGGAGATGATCGAGGTCAAGCAGGGCCCCTATACCGGCGAGGGCCAGAAGACCCGGTTTGCCGGGGTAGCCGACGGGAGCATCCGCCTCGTGCACCAGACGCCCGCGGACGGTCGTTGAGCAGGGCAGTTAACGCCGACCCATGATTACCGTGCCGGTGAACGAGCCACTGCTGGATGGCAACGAGAAGCGCTATCTCGCCGAGTGCATCGACAGCGGCTGGATCTCGTCGGAAGGGCCCTTCGTCCAGCGCTTCGAGGCCGCCATGGCCGCCAGCGCAGGCCGCGCGTTCGGCATCGCCGTCTGCAACGGCTCGGCGGCGCTGGAAGCCGCCGTTGCGGCGCTCCGCATCGGGCCAGGGGACGAGGTCATCCTGCCGGCTTTCACGATCATCTCCTGCGCGGCCGCCGTCGTGCGCGCGGGTGCCGTTCCCGTCCTCGTCGACAGCGATCCCCTGACCTGGTGCATGGACGCCCGGCAGATCGAGTCGAAGATCACGCCGCGGACGCGGGCGATCATGGTGGTCCACATCTACGGCCTGCCCGTGGACATGGCGCCGGTGCTCGCGCTGGCGGAACGGCACGGCCTGCAGATCATCGAGGATGCGGCCGAGGCCCACGGCCTGGCCTGGCGGGACCGCCCCTGCGGGTCCTTTGGCGCCGTGAGCGCCTTCAGCTTCTATCCCAACAAGCTCGTCACCACCGGCGAAGGCGGCATGCTGGTCACCGACGATGCTGCCCTGGCCGACCGCTGCCGGGCCCTGCGCAACCTGTGCTTCCGGGACGGTCAGCGTTTCGTCCACGAGGAGCTCGGCTGGAACCTGCGCATGAGCAACCTGCAGGCCGCCGTCGGTGTCGCCCAGCTCGAGCGTCTCGACCAGGCGACCCGGCGCAAGAAGCGCATGGGCCGGCGGTACTCGGAGGCCCTGCAGGGGCTTGCCGGAGTGCAGTTGCCCTGCGCACGGACTGATTACGCCGAGAACCTCTACTGGGTCTATGGCCTGGTGCTGGACGACTCGCTGCCCATGGATGCGTCCGGCGCCAGGTCCCGGCTGGCGGAGCTGGGGGTGGCGACCCGGCCGTTCTTCTGGCCGCTGCACGAGCAGCCCGTCCTCACAGGCCTGGGCCTGTTCGGGGGCGAGCGGTATCCCGTGGCCGAACGGCTGGCGCGGCGGGGCTTCTACCTGCCGAGCGGGCTCGCGCTGACCGACGCGCAGATGGATCAGGTGGTAACCGCGGTGCGGACCACGCTGGCATGAGGCCGTTCGGGGGCTACGCGCGCTACTACGACCTGCTCTACGGCGACAAGGACTACGCCGGGGAAGTGCGTTTCATCGACGGGCTCATTCGTGCGCAGGTCCCGGGCGCGCGCCGGGTCCTGGAGCTGGGGTGCGGCACCGGCACGCATGGCGTCCTGCTGGCCGGCATGGGCTACGACGTGCTGGGCCTGGACCTCAGTCCCGAGATGCTCGCGATCGCCGAGCAGCGCCGTGCCGGCCTGCCCGCCGACGTGGCCAGCCACGTGCGCTTCCTCCAGGCGGATGCGCGCAGTTTCGCGACCGGCCAGCGCTTCGACGTGGTCCTCGCCCTGTTCCACGTGATGAGCTACCAGGTGGACGACGCCGACCTCGCGGCGGTCTTTGCCCGCGTGAAGGCCCACTTGGCGCCCGACGGCGTCTTCCTGTTCGACTGCTGGTACGGCCCGGCCGTGGTCGCCACGCCCCCCGTGTCCCGTGTGAAGCGGGTGGCCGATGCAGCGACGTCCATTGTGCGGACGGCCGAGCCGGTTCTGCACCCGAACGATAATCTGGTCGAGGTGCACTATCGTCTGGAGGCCACCGATGTGGCGACCGGGACGATCGCGGAAGTCGCCGAGGTGCACAGGCTGCGATATCTCTTTCGGCCGGAAATTGAGCGGTTGGCGGGCCTCCACGGCCTGCGGATCGTGGCCAGCGGGGAGTGGCTGGCGGATCGTCCCGCGGACGGCTCGACCTGGTCCGTTTACTTCGCCCTCCGTCACGTGGTCGCGTGAATACCTCAGCCGCTACGATCTCCGGGCTTATGTAATGTGAGGCATTGTGCCGCAGGTGTGCGGATGGTAGGTTGCCTCCAAGCCTGACCTCTCCAGACCTGAGACGAACGAGAGGCGGGTGACGGGGCAAAGACCCCGTCGATGTATAAATCAACTGTCCGGGGGATCAACGTGAAGCTAAAAATCGTTGCTGTAGCAGCAGCTGCTGGCCTGATGGCGACTGGCGCCAACGCCGCCATCGTCAATTTCAACTATGCCCAGGGCCAGCACATCCAGACCTGGGTGGCCGGTGGATCCAACGGCGCGGCGTTCAACCCCGTCTGGGGCGATGGCGCCAACTACGGCGTCTCCGCCCAGAACAAGTGCGTCGATGGCAGCACCGTAACGTGCGCCTCACTGGGCTTCGTCAATGGCAACAACGGCCTGTACCAGACCACGGTCAACGGCGCGCCCAACCCGAAGGCTGACTACACCGGTTCGCTCCAGTACGACGACGCCGTGACCTTCACCTACACCGACCAGGAAACCGGCGTGACCGGGACCTGGTATGCGGTCACGGGCGGTACGCTCGCCTGGGCTGGCTCCTACGGCCTGGAAGTCACGGTTGCCCCGGGCGCCTCGGGCAACATCGGCGGCTCCTTCTTCCAGTACTCCTTCGCCAACGGCAACGTGAACCTGACCACGGGCGTCCGCACCGCGACCTCCAAGTGCGACCTGGGTATCGCGGGTAACGCCATCGTCGGTGCCCTGCTGTGCGGTGTCGCCAACCCGGCCGGTACCTACGCCTACGCCAATGTCGGGACGACCTACACCAAGCCCGTCAACTGGACCGGCGTGCAGGTGAATGCCGACGGCTCGATCAACCTCCTGATGTACAGCAACCGGTTTAGCGCCACCGGCAGCGGCAATAACCTCCAGGAGATCCTGGTCCTCCGGGAGACGATTCCGGTGCCGGCAGCCGTGTGGATGTTCGGTTCGGGCCTGGTCCTCCTGGGTGGCCTCCGCCGCCGCATGAAGGCCGCCTGATCGCTGCCACCAAGCTTTAGCGACGGACTATTGAGACCGAGGCCGGGTCCCGCGAGGGGCCCGGCCTTTTCGTTGGGCGGCCGCACTGGGCAGAATGGGGTGCCCAGCTCCCGTGCGAGAGCCCCTGCCAGAACCCGTGACACAATCCCGTATGCCCACGCCCCGGACCGTCATTGAACTGCTTGCCCGCGGTGACCCGGCGGCACCCGCGATCTCCGCCCCCGGCCGTCCGGACCTGACTTACCGCGCTATTGCCGAACACGTCAGCGCCACGGTCGCGGCCCTTAACGCCCTCGGCGTCGGCCGGGAGGACCCCGTGGCCATCGTGCTGCCCAACGGCCCGGAGATGGCCGTGGCCTTCCTGGCCATCGCCGCCGGGGCCACGACGGCGCCCCTGAACCCCGGCTACACCGCCGACGAGTTCTCGTTCTACCTCCGGGACCTTTCGGCCCGCCTGCTGGTGGTGGAGGCGGGCAGCGGCTCCCCGGCTGTCCAGGTTGCCCGGGAGCTCGGTATCCCCGTCGCGGAGCTCCACGTACCCCCCGGCGCCGCCGCGGGGCGTTTCGAGCTGCGTGGCGCGCCTGGCAAGGCCGATCGCCTGGGTCCCGCCGGTGCAAACGACGTGGCCCTCGTGCTGCACACCTCGGGCACGACCTCCCGGCCCAAGATCGTCCCGCTCACCCACGCCAACGTCTGTGCCTCGGCGGGTCACATTGCCGCCAGCCTCGCCCTGACGCCCGCGGACCGTTGCCTGCAGGTGATGCCCCTGTTCCACATCCACGGCCTCATCGCGGCCCTGCTGAGCTCGCTCCACGCCGGCGCCAGCGTGTCCTGCACGCCTGGCTTCAATGCCCTGCAGTTCTTCGCCTGGCTCCGGGACGTCCGCCCCACCTGGTACACCGCCGTGCCGACCATGCACCAGGCGATCCTGGCCCGGGCCGGCCGCAATAGGGAGGTGATCACCGCCGCGCCCCTGCGCTTCATCCGGTCCTCGTCCGCTTCCCTGCCGCCCCGGGTCATGACGGAACTGGAGGCCACCTTCGGTTGCCCCCTGATCGAGGCCTACGGCATGACCGAGGCGGCCCACCAGATGACCAGCAACCCGCTGCCGCCCCGCGGCCGGTTCCCGGGCAGCGTCGGGGTCGCCGCGGGTCCCGACGTCGGCGTCATGGACGAGCGGGGCGTGCTGCTGCCGCCGGGGGACGTGGGCGAGGTGGTCATCCGGGGGCCCAATGTGACGGCCGGCTATCGCAACAACCCGGAGGCCAACGCCACCGCGTTTACCAACGGCTGGTTCCGCACGGGCGACCAGGGCGTGCTCGATGCTCAGGGCTACCTGCGCCTCACGGGACGCCTGAAGGAGATCATCAACCGGGGCGGCGAGAAGATTTCGCCCCGGGAAGTGGACGAGGTGCTGCTCGACCATCCCGCCGTTGCCCAGGTTGTGACCTTCGCCATGCCCCACGCCATGCTGGGCGAGGACGTGGCCGCCGCCGTGGTCCTGAACCCCGGCGCGGAAGCCACCGAGCGGGACCTGCGCCGGTTCGCCGCCGGGCGGCTGGCGGACATGAAGGTGCCCCGGAAGATCGTCTTCGTCGAGGAGATTCCGAAGGGAGCCACCGGCAAGCTCCAGCGCATCGGGCTCGCCGCGAAGCTCGGCCTCGGTTGAGGGTCCAGGCATGAAGATCTGCGTCTACGGCGCCGGCGCCATCGGCAGCTACCTTGGCATGCAGCTGGCGGGGACGGACGCCGAGGTCTCGCTGGTGGCCCGCGGGCCGCACCTGGCCGCCATGCGCGAGCGGGGCCTCACGCTGGTCGACGCGGACGGTCGCCGGACGGTCGCAGTGAACTGCACTGACGACCCGAGCGCGCTGGGCCCCCAGGACTACGTGATCCTCACGCTCAAGGCCCACTCGACGCTGCCCGTCGTCGACCAACTGCAGCCACTGCTCGGTCGCGAGACGGCGGTCGTCACCGCCCAGAACGGCATCCTCTGGTGGTACTTCCACGCGCTCCCCGGGCCCCTGGCGAATCGCCACCTGGAGGCTGCTGATCCGGACGGCCGGATCTGGCGGGCCCTCGGGCCCGGGCGGGCCATCGGCTGCGTCGTCTACCCCTCCTGCGAGATCGTCGAGCCCGGCGTGGTCCGGCACATCGAGGGCACCCGCTTCATGGTGGGCGAACCGGACGGCTCGAAATCCGCGCGTGTCACGGCCCTCAGCGAGGTCCTGACCGCCGCGGGGCTCAAGGCCCCCGTGCGCCGGAAGATCCGCGACGACATCTGGTTCAAGCTGCTGGGCAACGCCACCTTCAATCCCGTGAGCGTGCTCACCCGGGCGACTCTCGAGCAGATGGGCCGGGACCCGGACGCCCGGGCGGTGATCCGCCGGATGATGACCGAGGCCGTCGCCGTGGCCACCGCGCTCGGGGTGACCTTCGCCATGGACATCGACAAGCGCATTGACGCCGCCGTGGACGTCGGGGCCCACCGCACGTCCATGCTCCAGGACTTCGAGCAGGGGCGGCCGCTGGAGCTGGATGCGCTCGTGGCGGCAGTCACGGAGATGGGCCGGCTCGTGTCCGTGCCGACTCCCACGCTCGACCAGATCCTCGCGCTGGTCCGCCTCGCCGTCGTCGCCCGCCCGTAGGAGCGGCTTCAGCCGCGACCGGAGAAATGGGGACAGATCTATTTTCCTAGGAGAATTAGGAAAATAGATCTGTCCCCATTTCTCCGGTCGCGGCTGAAGCCGCTCCTACCGGGACGAGGCGTAGAAGGCGCGGGCGGCGGCAACGCCACCAGGGCGATTGAGGAGCGCCTCCAGGGCTCCGAGGCAGAACAGCACGTTCCTGCGGTTCGCCGCGAACCCCATCAGCCCGATGCGCCACACCTTGCCGGCGAGCGGACCCAGGCCGGCGCCGATCTCCAGTCCGTACTCGTCCAGCAGCCGTCGGCGGACCAGCGCGTCGTCCACGCCCGCCGGGATGCGCACGCAGTTCAGCTGGGGGAGGCGGTGGCCCTCGTCCACGACGAACTCGATACCCAGGGCCCCCAAGCCGGCGGCGAGGGCGGCGTGGTGGCGCGCGTGGCGGGCCCAGGCGTTCTCCAGGCCCTCCTCCTCGAGGATCACCAACGCTTCGTGGAGGCCGTAGAGCATGTTGATGGGGGCCGTGTGGTGATAGGCACGCTGGTTGCTGCCGCCCCAGTAGGCCATGACGAGGCCCATGTCGAGGAACCAGCTCTGCACCTTGTGCGCGCGATTCTGGATCACCTCCTGGGCCCGGTTGCTGAAGGTGACCGGCGAAAGTCCTGGAACGCAGGACAGGCACTTCTGGGTGCCGGAGTACACGGCGTCGGCGCCCCAGCCGTCCACGTTCACGTCGATGCCACCGAGGCCGGTGACCGTGTCGACGATCGTGAGCAGTCCGTGCCGGCGCGCCAGTGCGCACAGCGTCGCGGCATCGGAGCGGGCGCCAGTGGAGGTCTCGGCATGGACGAAGGCGAGGACCTTTGCAGCGGGGTGGGACCGCATGGCGTCCTCCACCTTCTGCGGATCGACCGCGGCGCCCCATTCGTCGTGCACCATCACCGCAACAGCCCCGCAGCGCTCCACGTTCTCCTTCATGCGGCCCCCGAACACCCCGTTCTGGGCCACGATCACCGTATCCCCGGGTGACACCAGGTTGACGAAGCAGCACTCCATGCCGGCAGAGCCGGGCGCGGAGACTGGCAGCGTGAGGGCATTTCCCGTACGAAAGGCGAGCTGCAGCAGGCGCTTGATGTCATCCATCAGGCCGATGAACGCGGGGTCCAGGTGGCCGATGGTGGGCCGCGACAGCGCCTCGAGAATCCGGGGGTTCACGTCGGAGGGGCCCGGGCCCATGAGGGTCCGGACGGGGGGGTGGAATGAACGGGTCATGAATGCGGATCCTTGTTTCGCCGCAGTATAAACGGCGATTCCAGTCCTCGGCGCTCGACAGGCCCCGTGAGCGGTGAGCAAGATGCGGGTCTGTACGCCTGTCGGGCAGCCGGCGGGACTATCCAGCGAGGAATGCGGATGGCGGATTGCCGGTCAGTGCGTGCGCGCGCCTTCAGGGCTCTGGTGTGGGTCACGGCAGCGGTGGCCGGCCTGGCCAGTTGCGGCGGCGGTGGCGGCGGTTCGACCGATGGCCCCTTTGGCATCGATTCGCGCCCGGCGAACCTCACGTGCCTGGCGCCGGACCGCTCGGGTGGCGCCACCACGGTGACGACCGTCGACGCCTTTCCCGCGGCGCCCGCCTTCGACCAGCCCACCAAGATCCTCCAGGCACCCGGCGACGGCAGCCGCTGGTTCGTGCTGGAAAAGTCGGGTCGCATCCGTGTGTTCAGCGCCGGCAACCCTGCCGCCGCAGCTAACTGGCTCGATTTCTCCACGCTGGTCAATGACAGCGGCGAGGGCGGAATGCTGGGGATGGCGTTCCATCCCGATTACCCGGCAACCCGCCAGGTCTTCGTGTCCTACACCACGGGCAGTCCGATGGTGTCCCGGGTTTCCCGGGTGATCCTCGACAACGTCACGATTCCCGGTGTCACGACGGAGCAGGTGCTGCTCACGGTCAACCAGCCTTTCAGCAACCACAACGGCGGCGACATTGCCTTCGGGCCGGACCGCTACCTGTACTTCGGGCTCGGTGATGGCGGCAGCGCCGACGATCCGTTCGATTACGCCCAGGACGACACCCGCCTGCTCGGCAAGATGCTGCGCATCGACGTGGTGGGTGTCGCCTGGCCATCGCCCGGCTACCGCATCCCGGCCAGCAATCCCTACGTCGCCAGCGCGAAATGCGGTCCCGCCGCCAACGCGGCCAGCTGCCCGGAAATCTACGCCAGCGGTCTGCGCAATCCCTGGCGCTGGAGCTTCGACGAGCCGACCGGCGACCTGTGGCTTGGCGACGTGGGTCAGAACGCGCGCGAGGAGGTCAATCGCATCGAGCGGGGCGGCAACTACGGCTGGGACTGCCGGGAGGGCTTCATCAGCGGGCCGTCGGGCTGCAGTCCGGCTGGCCTGATCGAGCCGCTGAGCGACTATCCCCACGCCAATGGCGACAGTTCGATCACCGGTGGCTTCGTCTATCGTGGCAACGGCCTGCCGGCGCTCCGCGGCCGCTACGTCTTCGGCGATTTCGGCTCCGGGCGGATCTGGGCCCTGGAGGACGATGGTCAGGGGGGCTACGGCAACGACGAGCTCGTCAACACGCCGTACAACATCAGCGCCTTCGGCCTGGGCGTGGATGGCGAGCTGTACTTCGCGGATTACAGTAACGGCCGGATCCGGCGCCTCGGCATCTCGGGGGGCGGCGGTGCCGACCCCGTGCCCCAGGACCTCGCGGACACCGGCTGCGTGGACCCGTCCGATCCCACCCGGCCTGCCAGCGGCCTGATCCCCTACACGGTGAACGCGCCATTCTGGTCGGATGGCGCCGCGAAGGAACGCTACCTCGCCCTGCCTGATGGCACGCGGATCAGCAGGACGGCGGCGAGTGACTTCGATTTCCCGGCGGGCTCGGTGCTGGTCAAGTCCTTCCGCCTGGGCAGCCAGCTGATCGAGACCCGGCTGCTCATGCGTCACCCGGACGGCGCGTGGGCCGGCTACACCTACGAGTGGAACGATGCCCAGACGGCGGCCACGCGCGTGACCGGAGGCAGCACCCGCCAGGTGGCCGGGCAGACGTGGATCTATCCGAGCGAGGGGGAGTGCCTGCTGTGCCACACGACCGTGGCCGGGTTCTCGCTGGGCCTCGAGCTCGCCCAGCTCAACGGGAACTTCACCTACCCGGGCTCGGGGGTGACGGCCAACCAGCTGGCGACCCTCGAGCACATCAACGTGTTCGCCCAGTCATTGCCGGGCCCGCCCGACACGCTCGCCGCCCTGGCGAATCCCGCCGACGCAGCTGAACCCCTGCCGGACCGGGCCCGGGCCTGGCTGCACACCAACTGCGCCCAGTGCCACCGGCCGAACGGCCCTACGCCGACCAGCCTCGATCTGCGCGCAACCACGGCCCTGGCCGCGACAAATGCCTGCGACGTGCAGCCCCAGGCGGGGGACCTCGGTATCGTCGATGCCCGCCTGATCGCGCCCGGCGACGCCTCCCGGTCCGTGCTGCTCGCGCGGGTGAACCGTCGCGACGCCAACGGCATGCCGCCCGTCGGCTCCGGCGAGATCGACGGCAGCGGCGTGGCGCTGCTCACCGACTGGATCAACTCGCTCAGCAGCTGCCAGTAGGAGCGCCGACCGGCGCGACCGAGCCCCCTCCCGTCGAGAATCGAGT
>JAEUQA010000001.1 GCA_016789845.1 Chromatiales bacterium | reverse complement strand
GGCGCGCGTTCGGCCCCCCCCCCCCCCCGCGCTCCTCGGGCCCGCGCGCCGCGCGGGGGGGGGGGCCGCCCCCCCCGCCGCTCCTCCGGGAGCCACTCCCCGTGCTAAGGTTTCCGCCCTCATTCCAGCCGCGCGAGCACGGGAGCACGATTCGATGGCGTTCAAGGATATGCGCGAGTTTCTCGCGAAACTCGACGAGATGGGGCAGCTGAAGCGCATCAAGGCGCCGATCAACGTCGCCCAGGGCACCAACGAGCTCCAGACCCTGATGCGTTTGCTGGCCGAGACGAACGGCCCCGGCCTGCTACTGGAGAACCTGGAGGGCTACAACACCCCCGGTGTGCCGGTCATCTTCAATCCCTTCGGCACCCGCGAGCGCACCGGGCTGACCATCGGCACCAGGGATCCGGTCGAGGCCAAGGTCAAGCACACCGCCATCCTTGCGGACCGGAGCACCTGGCACAAGCCGGTGCTGGTGGATCGCAAGGCGGCGCCCTGCAAGGACGTGATCATCCCCCGCGAGAAGATCTCCGTCGACAAGCAGATTCCCCATGTGTGGCTGGGCAAGGAGGGCGCGTCCTACATCTGCGGCGGCGTCGTCGTGACCAAGGACCCGGAGACCGGCGTGCGGAACGTGGGCTGGTACCGGCTCACCAGCCTCTGGAACTGCAAGCATCCCCATGGCGGCACCTACTCGGAGACGGAGCAGAAGAAGCAGCTCTCGATCTTCGCCTTCTGGAACCCGCCCATGAACCATGTGGGCCTGCACCTGGCCAAGGCCCAGCGCATGGGCAAGCCCCTGGAGATCGCGGTGGCCTGCCAGTGCGATCCCGCCGTCCACATGGCGGCGGCCACCGGCGTGCCCTACGGCCTGGATGAGTACGACTATGCGGGGGGGCTGCGGGGCTCGCCCGTCGAGCTCGTGAAGTGCGAGACGGTGGACCTGGAAGTGCCGGCCACGGCCGAGTACGTCATCGAAGGCGTGTTCCAGCCGGACGTTCCCCAGCAGATCATCGGCTGGCACTCCAATTCCGTCGGCTACTACGACAAGCACCAGGTCTTCCCGCTGTTCGACGTCACGGCGATCACGCACCGGAAGAACCCCATGTGGTACGCGACCATCGAGATGATGCCGCCCTTCGACCACAACTACCTGGCGCTGATCCCGGTGGAAGGCGAGATGCTGTCCGACCTGCAGCGGAAGATCCCGGAAGTGAAGGACTGCGTGGTCACGCCCAACATGACCTACGTGGTGCAGCTCAACGTGGACGGCGCCAGCAAGCCCCACCCGGAGTTCGGCAAGTACGTGCTCCACGCCCTGTGGGGCGCCTCGGGCCGCTGGCCCCGCACGGCGAAGATCGCCGTGGTGGTCGGCCCGGACGTGAACCCCTACGACATCGCCTCCATCGAGTGGGCCATCCAGACCCGCGTGCAGCCCTACAGCGACATCATCATCAACCGCTCCGGCCAGGCCTTCGTGCTCGATCCCTCGGCGCCGAAGGGCCCCCAGGGCTTCCCGACCGTGGGCGAGCAGATGGGCATCGACGCGACCATCAAGATCCCCGAGCGCTTCACCGAGTACGCGGACGTGAGCCAGGCAGATCCGGCCGAAGTCGCGAAGCTGGCGGAAAAGCTGAAGGGCTTGTGGTAACCGCGGGCGCCGTAGGAGCTGCTTCAGCCGCGACCGCCTCCCGCGAGAATCGAGTCCGCGAGTCTCGAGCGGGAGGCGGTCGCGGCTGAAGCCGCTCCTACGTCTCCTACGGCACGAATTCGCCCGGTTGCGTGTCCGGCACCGTCTGGGCGTCCGCCGCCCGGTGCGGGCCCGACGCCATGGGCAGCGTGCGCATGGTCCGGATCACCGGCTGCCGCCAGGCGACCAGGGCGAACATCAGGCACAGGAAGCCCGCGGCGGCGAGGGCGTAGCGCAGGCCCACGTGCTCGCCGATCCAGCCGCCCAGCAGCGCACCCGGGCCGGCCGGCAGCAGGATCAGCCAGCGCATCGTGCTGGTCATCCGTCCGAGGAGCGGCGCCGGCGTCGCCGCCTGGCGCAGGGCGAGGAAGGTGATGAAGACCAGGGTCGCGCCGACGCCGAACGCGGTCAGCATCGCCGCGAAGATGAGCCTGCCCAGCGTGCTCTCCATCGCCAGCGCCCCGAGCAGCCACCCGCCGCCGCAGATGGCGAGGCCAAGCACCAGGGTCGGGCCCGGGCCGAGGCGCTTGGCCAGCCGGTTGCCCAGCGTGCTGGCGATGATCGTCCCGACGCCAAGGGCGATGTAGCACAGCCCGACGCCGCCCGCCGTGAGGCCGAGCTCCCGCGTGGCGAAGAGGATCTGCACCACCAGGGCGGTGTTGTGGCACATCTGCCAGCCGCCCACGATGCAGGCCATCGTCACCAGCAGCCGGTTGTCCGCGACGAAGGCGAGGCCCGTGCGCAGGGCCGTGTAAAAGCGCTCCGTCGAAGCATGCAGCACCTCATTCAGGCGGAGGCCCCTGAGGATCAGCGCGGAGACCGCCAGCAGGACCGCGTCCGCCACCAGCGCCGCCGGGGCGCTCGTCAGGCTGATCAGGACGCCGGCGGCGCCCGGGCCCGCCACTTCCGCCGTCGAATTGGCGAGGGAATTCTTCGCATGGGCCTCCACCAGCCGCTCCCGGGGCACGATCTGCGTCAGCACGATCTGCGCGGCGCTGCCAGCCACCGTATGCACCGCGCCAATCGCGAAGCCGACCACGTAGAGCCAGGACATGGACAGCGCCCCAAGCCACCAGGCCAGGGGCACGGTGGCCACGGCAACGGCCAGCAGGGACTCGCCGGCTACGTAGACCGGCAGCTTGTGCACCCGGTCCAGCCAGACGCCGGCCGGCAGCGAGAGCAGCACGAAGGCGCTGATCTCCGTGGCGGTCAGCCAGGCCATCTGGGTGGGCGTGGCGTGCAGGAGCAGGGCCGCCGTCAGTGGCACCGCCAGCAGCGTGAGCTGGCCGCCGAAGGAACTGATCAGTATCGAGGTCCACAGCCGCCGGTAAGTCCGGTCGCGGAGGAGGTCCTCCGGCGGCAGGACGGAGCTGATCAGGCCATTCATCCCGCCAGTCTAGAACGAGTCCCGCCCGCGGGTTCATACTCGGGACTGCGCATCCCCAGGGAGCCCGACGGTGTTCATCAATAACTGGTACGCGGCCTGCGTCGGCGCCGAACTCGGGCAGGCTCCCGTCAGGGTTCGCATGCTCGACTGCGACTTCGTGCTGTTCCGGGACCGGGCGGGCCAGGCCCACTGCCTCAGCGACGCCTGCTGCCACCGGGGCGCCTCCCTGTCTGCCGGCCGGCGGCGCGACGACCTGCTCATCTGCCCCCAGCACGGCTGGGAGTTCGAGGGCAGCGGCCGGTGCGTGCGGGTCCCCGCTGGCATCCGGGATCCCGCCGCGCCGCCCCGCAAGGCCCGTGTCCCGTCCTACCCGGTGGAGGAGCGCTACGGGCTGGTGTTCGTGTTCCTCGGGGACCTGCCGGAGGCGGAGCGCCCGAAGCTGCGCGACATCCTTCCCGAATACGCCGACCCCGATGGCTGGCACGTGGGCATCCTCTCCCGCCGGAAGGAGGTCAACTACGTCCGCATGGCCGAGAACTACAACGACCCTTGCCACGTGCACTACGTGCACGAGTTCGCCAAATGGCTGCCGAAGGGCGTGACCATCGAGACCCTCGAACTCACCGACACCTTCGTGAAGGCGTTCCATGCGGCCTGGGATGCGAAGGGCAACACCAGCCCGGACCGGGGACTGATGATGGAGTTCGACGTGGTGGGCATGGTCTCCCGGAACACGAACCGGCAACCCGGCTACCCCGTGACCGTCGTCGTGGCGACGGTCACGCCGATCGACGAGGGCAATACGCAGATCTTCATGCTGCTGCTGCAGCCGAAGCCCGGCGCCGACGGCAAGGGCGGCATCTCCGCCGCCGATCACCAGATGCTGGTCACCATGACCCGGGACCAGGTCATGGACGAGGACTATGCCGTGCTGAAGGGCACGCGGCCGCGGCAGGCGGCGTCGCCGGCCGAGGAGCTGCTGGTGGAGACGGACGTCACCCTCGCCCAGGTGCGGAAGATGACCCGGGACTACGCCGCGAAGCACGGGGAGATCGACGCGAACGCGCTGGCCGCGGTGCGCGACACCCACATCCGCGTGGTCCCCTGTCCGGGCCACCGGGCCGAGCCGGGCCAGTGGGTGCACAGGACGGTGCCCCTGCTGCCCCCGTCCCGGGACGTCGCGCAGGTGGCCCGGGCGGCCTCATGAACTTCCAGCCCTTCGTCCAGGCCGGGCCCCGGCCCTGGAACGGGCTACGGGACGACTGGCTGGTGCGCAGCTTCCTGGGGCAGCGGCTGCCGGCCGAGGTGCGGAGCGCCATCGAGCCGGAACTTGGCGACCTCGCCGCCCTGGCGGCAGGCCCGCTCTGGGACTTCCAGCGGGCCGACCGGCTGAACGAGCCACGGCTCACCCGTTTCGATGCCTGGGGCAACCGGATCGACCACATCGAGCCGTCCCCCCTGTGGCGCGAAGCCGAGCGCCTCGCGGTCCAGTTCGGCCTCACGGCCCACCCCCGGGAACGCCGGCACGGCGCCTGGTCCCGGGTGCACCAGTTCCTGCTCGTGCACCTCTTTCATCCGGTCACCGACGTGTACAGCTGCCCGCTCGCCATGACCGACGGCGCGGCGCGAACGCTGCTTGCGTCCGGCAACCAGGCCCTGATCGGGCGCGCCGTGCCCCACCTCAGCAGCCGGGACGCCGGCAGCTTCTGGACCAGCGGCCAGTGGATGACCGAGGCCACCGGCGGCTCGGACGTGGGCCTGTCGCTCACCCGGGCGGAGCACCGGGATGGCACGTGGCGCCTGTACGGGAAGAAGTGGTTCACGTCGGCAGCGACGTCCCAGATGGCCCTGACGCTGGCCCGGCCCGACGGCAACGGCCCCGGTGGCAGCGGCCTCGCGCTGTTCTACCTGGAGACCCGGGATGCAGCGGGCCAGCTGAACGGCATCCGGGTCGAGCGACTCAAGGACAAGCTCGGCACCCGCAAGGTGCCCACCGCCGAGCTCACGCTGGATGGCGCCGTCGCCCATCTCGTCGCCGGCCAGACCCACGGCACCCGGAGCATCGAGCCCATGCTGCGGGTCACCCGCACCTGGAACAGCGTGTGCGCCGCCTCGTTCCTGCGCCACGGGCTCGGCCTGGCCGGGGACTACGCGACCCGGCGCGTGGCGTTCGGCGCCCGGCTCGCCGACCAGCCCCTGCACCGGGCGACCCTCGACGACGTGGACGCGGAATCGGCGGGGGCCTTCCTGCTCGCCTTCGCCCTGGTGGAGCTGCTCGGCCGGGACGAGGGCGGGGAGCTGGACGCGGGCGAGGCGGCGCTGCTTCGCCTGCTGACGCCGCTGGCCAAGGCCACTACCGGCAGGCAGGCGGCGGCGGTGGCCAGCGAGCTGGTCGAGGCCTTCGGCGGCGCCGGCTACGTGGAGGACACCGGCATCCCCGTGCTGCTCCGCGACGCCCAGGTGCTGCCGATCTGGGAGGGCACCACCAACGTGCTGGCCCTCGACCTCCTGCTCCGCGCGGACCTGGACCAGGGCCTGGCCGCGCTCCGCCAGCGGATCGAGCGGGCCTGTGGCACGACCACCGATCGGGAGCTGCGGTCTGCCGGTGCCGCGGGCCTGGCTGCCGCGGACCGCGCCATCGACTGGCACCGCGCGACGCGGGATCCCGCCGAGCGGCAGCGCGTCGCGCGCCGGTTCACCCTCACGCTCGGGCGCGCCTTTCAGCTGGCGCTGCTCGCGGAGCACGCCGCCGCGGTGGCCGGCGGCGCCGATGGCCCCGCGGCCCGGCAGGCCTGCCTGCGCTTCCGGCAGCTCGGGGTCGACCAGCTCCCACGCCAAGAGTGATGAAGGACAGCTTTCGCGACAACGTGGTGGTCATCACCGGTGCGTCGAAGGGCATCGGTGCGGAACTGGCCCGCCAGCTGGCGGCCCGGGGCGCCCGGCTCGCGCTGGCGGCCCGGGACACGGCCGGGCTTGACGCGGTAGCCGCCGGGTGCCGCCAGCTCGGCGCGGAGGTGGAAGTGCTGCGGACGGACGTCACCGTCGAGAGCGATTGCCGGCAACTGATCGAGTGGACCGTCGCGCGCTTCGGCCGGCTCGACACGCTGGTGAACAACGCGGGCGCCACCATGTGGGCCCGGGTCGACGAGATCCAGGACCTCGGGATGCTGGACAGGATCATGCGCGTCAATTACATGGGCGCCGTGTACTGCACGGCCCATGCGCTGCCGCACCTGAAGGCCTCCCGGGGGCGGATCGTGGGCATCGCGAGCCTCACGGGCCTCACCGGCGTGCCGACCCGCTCCGGGTACGCCGCGTCCAAGCACGCCATGCGGGGCTTCTTCGACTCCCTGCGCATCGAGCTCGCCGGCTCCGGTGTTACGGTGACCATGGTCTATCCGGGCTTCGTGGCCACCGGTATCCGCGAGAACGCCACCGGGCCGGAAGGCAGGCCGATCCGCGTCGACCCGCTCGACCCGGCCCGGGTGATGAGCGTCACCGAATGTGCCCGGCAGATCCTGGTGGCGATGAACCGCCGGTCCCGCGAACTGGTGATGACCCCGCGGGGCAGGCTGGCCCAGTGGCTCAAGCTCATTGCGCCCGGCCTGGTCGACGGCATGGCCCGCCGCGCCATCGAGCGGGGGCATTAGCCGGTTCTGCCATACTTTCGGCGCCATGCCCCGCACACTCACCGAGAAGATCCTGGCCCGCGCCGCCGGCCGGTCGCGCGTCGCCCCCGGCGAGATCGTCACCTGCCGGGTGGACCTGGCGCTCCTGCTCGACTCGGGCGGCCCCCGCCGGATCTGGCCGCGGCTGAAGGAGCTGGGCGTTGGCGTCTGGGATCCGGACCGCATCGTCCTCTGCTCGGATCACTTCACGCCGGCGGTGGACGCGGAATCGGCCGCCATCCTGCAACTCACCCGGGACTTCGCCCGGCAGTTCGGTATCCGGCGGTTCTTCGACATGCGCGGCATCGGCCACGTGCTGCTGGCGGAGCAGGGGCTGCTGGAACCGGGCATGTTCGCGGTGGGCGGGGACTCCCATTCCAGCATGGGCGGCGCCTTCGGCTGCTTCATGGCCGGCTTCGGCGCCATCGAGATGACCGGCGTGGCTGTCACCGGCGAGATCTGGATCCAGGTGCCGGACACCGTGCGCGTGAACTGGTCGGGCCGCTTCGGGCCTGGCGTGGTCGCCAAGGACATCGTGCTCTTCCTGTGCCGGGAGCTCGGCATGGAGAACGGTGGCCGCGTGATCGAGTATGGCGGCGAGACGGTGCGGAACCTGTCCATCTGGGAACGGATGGTGCTGACGAACATGGCGGCGGAGCTCGGCGCGGAGACCGGGCTGGTAGAGGCGGACGAGGTGACGCTGGAGGCCCTGCGGGCCGCCGGCCGGGAACCCGCCGCCGATGCACTGGACTGGCGGAGCGATCCGGGCGCTGGCTATTCCGCCAGCCATGACTTCGCGGCAACGGACCTCCCGCCCCAGGTCGCCGCCCCCCATTCACCGGCGAATTCCGGGCCCGTGGGCTCCTTCGGCGACGTGCGCGTGGACCAGGCCTACCTCGGCGCCTGCGTGGGCGCCAAGCTGTCGGACCTGCACATGGCCGCCCAGGTGCTGAAGGGCCGGCATGTGGCACCGGGCACGCGGCTCCTGGTGGCGCCGGCATCGACGAAGGCGATGGCGGACGCGGCGGCGGACGGCACGCTGGCCACGCTCACCGCGGCGGGTGCCTATCTCCTCCCGACCGGCTGCGGTGCCTGCGCCGCGCTGGGCGCCGGCGTGCTCGCGGAGAACGAAGTGTGCATCTCGTCCACCAACCGCAACTTCCGCGGGCGCATGGGCGCCAATACGGCGCAGGTCTGGCTGGGGTCGCCCTACACGGTCGCCGCGTCGGCGGTCGCCGGCCGCATCGCCGACCCCCGGGAGTTCCTCCCGTGAAACTCATCGAGGGCCGGGCCTGGGTGTTCGGCGACGACGTGAACACCGACGTCATGGCCCCGGGCCTGTACTTCAAGTCGCCCATGGCGGAGATGGCCCGGCACTGCCTCGAGGCCATCGACCCGTCCTTCGCGGCCAATGTCAGGCCCGGCGACGTCGTTGTCGCGGGCCGCAACTTCGGCGTGGGTTCCGCCCGGGAGCAGGCGGCCATGGCGCTGAACCACCTGGGCGTCGGCGCGGTGCTGGCCGTGTCCTTCGGCCGGATCTTCTATCGCAACGCGCTCAACTTCGGCTTGCCGGCGCTGGTGTTTCCCGCCGCCGGGACCGTCGTCGCCGGCGACCGGCTGCGGGTGGATCCCGTCGCCGGGCGCATCGAGAACACCCGTTCCGGCGCCGTGCATGCCGTGAACGGCATCCCGGCCCACCTCATGGCCATGGTCGAGGCGGGCGGGCTGATGCCCTGGCTCAAGCTGCGCCTCCGGAAGGAAAACGCCTGATGTCCCACGCCGATCGCCTGCGCGAACTGCTCGCCGGCCAGCCCTTCATCGCCCCCGGCTGCTACGACGCCTTCACCGCGCTGCTCATCGAGCAGGCGGGCTTCCCCTGCGCCTACGTGAGCGGGGCCAGCATCGCCTTCACGAAGCTCGGCCGGCCGGACATCGGCCTGACGACGCTCACGGAGGTCGCCGAAACGGTCGGCAACATCCGCGACCGCGTCGCGCTGCCCCTGATCGTCGACGGCGACAACGGCTTCGGCAACGCCCTCAACGTGCAGCGCACGGTGCGGTTGCTGGAGAAGATCGGCGCGTCGGCGATCCAGCTGGAGGACCAGACCCTGCCGAAGCGCTGCGGCCACCTGGACGGCAAGACGCTGGTCCCCACCGGGGAGATGCTGGGTAAGCTCAAGGCGGCCCAGGATGCCCGCACGGATGCCGCCACCGTCATTGTGGCCCGCACCGACGCCATCGCCGTGGACGGCTTCGAGGCCGGCATGGAGCGGGCCCACGCCTATGCCGACGCGGGCGCCGACGTGCTCTTCATCGAGGCCCTGCGCACGCTGGAGCAGTTCGAGCGGGCGGGGCGGGAGCTGGGCGGCCGCGTGCCGCTCCTCGCCAACATGGTGGAGGGGGGCAAGACGCCGCTGTTGTCCATCGGTGAACTCGGAGCGCTGGGGTTCCGGCTGGCCATTCATCCCGGTGCGATGGTGCGGGTGGTGGGGCATGCCGCCACGGAGTACCTGGCGACGTTGCAGGCCGACGGCACGACCCGGGGCATGCTGGACCGGATGTTCGACTTCCGGCGGCTCAACGACGTGATCGGGACCGATGCCATGCTGCGGGTTGGCGACAGCTACAGGGACTTGTAACACTTTGTAACGATTGAAGTCCGGCGCATCCAATCCCCGGGTGCCCCCGAAATCCACTCCAGTTCCCGAACACTGTTCCAAAGGAGTGGGTCATGCGAATCTCTAACCTCTTTTCCGCTGCCGCCGCCTCTGCCGCCCTGCTGGTCGCCGCCCCGGTCCTGGCCGGCGAAGCCTCGGCCAGCGCCGAGTGGCGCCAGGTGGCCTACAGCTGCGAATCCGGCCAGGAGCTGACCGTGGCGTACCGGGAGTCCGGTAGCGCCGTGCAGGTGCAGGCCGCCGACCGGCCGGCCGTCAAGCTGATTTCGCGCCCCGCCAAGGCCGGATTCCGCTACGGCGACTCGCGCCACGAGCTGCGTGGCGACGGCGAGGCGGTGACCTGGCGCATCGGCAACAAGACCCCGGTCCGGTGCACCAGCGGCGACCCGGCCGCCCAGAACCTGGCTGCCGCCGCCACCCGCTAGGACGACGACTCCCCCAGAGCCCTGGCGCTGTCCCCCCGGCGCCAGGTACTACCCGGCGCGAGCTTCCCCCCAGAGGCTCGCGCCGTTTCTTTTTGTGGCCCGGCGGTTCGGTACAATTGCCGGATGCCAGACCCGTTGCCGCTCACTCCCGCCCAGATCGCGGCCTTCCGCCGCGACGGCTACGTCGTCGTGCCGCAGTTGCTCGAGCCTGCCGCCGTCGACACCATCCGGGCGTGGACGGACGATGTCCAGGCCTGGCCCGAAACACCCGGCAAGTGGATGAAGTATTTCGAGCAGGACGCCAGTGGCCGGCGCCTGCTGAACCGGCTCGAGGACGTGCTGCCCTTCCACCCCGGGTTCCGCGAACTGGCGGGCTCCGCGGCGATGGCCGGGGCCTGTGGCCAGCTCTTTGGCGAGCCGGCGGTGCTCTTCAAGGACAAGATCAACTTCAAGCAGCCCGGCGGTGGCGGCTTCGAGCCCCACCAGGACGTCCAGGCCGGCTGGTCCCGGTACGCCGGCCTGCACATCACCGCGCTGCTCACGATCGACCGGAGCACCCGAGCCAACGGCTGCCTCGAGATGGCCGCCAACTTCCACGGCCAGCGGCTGATTGGTACCGAGTGGGAGCCGCTGACGGCTGAACAGCTGGCCGGCATCGACTGGGTGGCCATTGAAGCCGAGCCGGGGGACGCCGTGTTCTTCGACTCCTTCGTACCGCACCGGTCCGGACCCAATCACACCAGCAGCCAGCGCCGGGTCCTCTACTACACCTACAACCGGGCCTCGGAGGGCGACCACCTCCGCCAGTACTACGCCGACAAGCGCCGGAGCTACCCCCCCGACGTGGAGCGGGAGGCGGGCAGGGAATACCGCTACCGGGTATGAGCGTCCGCCAACCGCCCCGGAAGACGACCCGCTTCCGGCAGCTGCTGAACAGCACCGGGCTCGAGTTCCTGCTCGAGGCCCACAACGGCATCACGGCGAAGATCGTGGAGGAGGCCGGTTTTTCCGGCATCTGGGCCGGGGGCCTCTGCATGTCGGCCCAGTACGGCGTCCGGGACTCCAACGAGGCCAGCTGGACCCAGGTGCTGGAGATGCTGGAGTTCATGGCGGACGCGACCACCATCCCCATCCTGCTCGACGGCGACACGGGCTACGGCAACTTCAACAACGTCCGCCGGCTCGTGCGCAAGCTGGAGCAGCGGGGCGTTGCCGCCGTCTGCATCGAGGACAAGCTCTACCCCAAGACCAACAGCTTCATCGACGGGGACAAGCAGCAGCTGGCCGACGTGGACGAGTTCTGCAGCCGCATCAAGGCCGGCAAGGACGCCCAGGCGGATGACGACTTCGCCATCATCACGCGGGTCGAGGCGTTCATCGCGGGCTGGGGGCTGGGCGAGGCGCTGCGCCGCGCCGAGGCCTACCACGCCGCGGGCTCGGACGGCATCCTGATCCACAGTGCCCTGAGCCGCCCGACGGAGGTGCTGGCCTTCCAGAAGGAATGGGCCGGCCGGTCGCCCGTCGTCATCGTGCCGACCAAGTACCACGGCACCCCCACGGAGGTGTTCCGCGAGGCGGGTTTCTCGATTGCGATCTGGGCCAACCACCTGCTGCGTTCCGCGGTGGTCGCCATGCAGGACACGGCGCGGACGATCTTCCGGGACCAGAACCTGCAGTCGGTCGAGGACCGCATCGCTCCGGTGAAGGAACTGTTCCGCCTGCAGGGCGCGTCGGAGCTGCAGGAGGCGGAGGAGCGCTACCTGCCCCGCCAGCAGGCGCGCTCCAGGGCGGTCATCCTGGCGGCGTCCCGCGGCTCCGCGCTGGGCGAGCTGACGGAGCAGCGGCCGAAGACGATGGTGAAGGTCCGGGGCCGGCCCCTGCTGTCGCACATCGTGTCGGCCTACAACGCGGCGGGCATCAAGCGCATCAACGTGGTCCGGGGCTACCTGCCCGAGGCCGTGGACCTGCCGGCGCTCACCTATACCGACAACCGGGACTACGCGGACACCAGCGAACTGGTGTCGCTGGCCATGGCGCTGGACGCGGACCCGGACGACAGCATGGATCTCTACGTGTCCTACGGCGACGTGATCTTCAACCGCTACATCCTCGACGCGCTCCGGGAGAGCGACGATGAGATCTCGATCGTCGTCGACACCGAATGGCGGGAGTCCGTGAACCGGGGCCGCGCCGCGGACTACGTGACCTGCACCCAGCCCCATTCCCGGCGGACCTTCTACCAGCCCGCCTTCCTCGAGCGGGCCGCCGAGGACCTGCCCGAGGACCGGATCCACGGCGAATGGATGGGCTTCCTCCGGGTCTCGTCATCGGCACTGCCGAGGTTTCGCGCCGTGGTGGCGGCCATGGCCGCGGACCCGGCCAACCGGCTGGCGAAGCTGCATCACCTGCTATCGAGCCTGGTCGACCGGGGCGAGCGCGTGCGCGTGCACTACACCACGGGCCACTGGCTCGACGTGGACAGCCTGGAAGACGTGGTCGCGGCGGGCAGCTTCGCCTGAGCGGTGCACCGGCGATGATCGAAGCGGAGGCCTTCATCGCTGCAGCCCGCGCGCGGGGCTTCGGGTTCTACACCGGCGTGCCCTGTTCCTACCTCACGCCCTTCATCAACTACACGATCAGTTCCCCGCACCTGCGCTACGTGGGCGCGGCGAACGAGGGCGATGCGGTGGCCATCGGGGCCGGCGCAGAACTGGGCGGGCAGCGTGCCGTCGTCATGTTCCAGAATTCCGGCCTGGGGAACGCGGTCAATCCGCTGACCTCCCTCACTCACACGTTCCGCCTGCCCGTGCTCCTCATCGTGACCTGGCGGGGTGAGCCGGGCGGGCACGCGGACGAGCCCCAGCACGAGCTGATGGGCGCCATCACGCCCCGGCTGCTCGATCTCATGGACATTCCCTGGGCGCTCTTCCCCGCGAGCGACGCGGACATCGGTCCCGCGCTGGACCGGGCCCTGGCGCACATGGAGGCCGGGCGGCGGCCCTTCGCCCTCGTCATGCGGAAGGGCAGCGTGGCGGACGCGACGCTGGCCGCGGGCCGGGAGCGTGAACCGCCGCCGGAGGTGGCCCGCGTGGCGCGTCGGCAACCCGTGGCCCGGCGGCACGAGATCCTGGCGGCAATCCGCGCGGCTGCCGGCGACCGGGACCTGCTCGTGGCCACCACCGGCTTCACCGGGCGGGAGCTCTTCGCGCTCGGCGACACGGCGAACCAGCTCTACATGGTGGGTTCCATGGGTTGCGCCGTGAGCCTGGCGCTCGGCCTCGCGATCGCGCGCCCCGACCGGCGGGTCATTGCCATCGACGGCGACGGCGCCGCGCTGATGCGCCTCGGCGCCCTGACCACGGTGGCCGCGGAGCGGCCGCCCAACCTGGTGCACGTGCTCATCGACAACGGCCGGCACGAATCCACCGGGGGCCAGGCGACCGTGTCGCCCGGCGTGGATTTCTGCGCCATCGCGGGCGGGACGGGCTATCGCTCGGTGGCGTGCGAAGCCGAACCAGCCGCGGTGAGCGCCGCGCTCGCGGACCGGAGCCCCGGCCTGCGCTTCATCCACGTGCCGGTGCTGCCCGGCGTGCTCGAGGGACTGCCACGCCCGTCGATGCCGCCGGAGGCCGTCGCGGAGCGGTTTCGCGCGGCGCTGGGCCGGGCGGGAGCAACACGTTGACCCGCCAGGTCCTCCTGAACCCCGGGCCGGTCACCCTGACGGACCGGGTTCGCGCCGCCCTGGCCCGCGGCGACTGGTGCCACCGGGAGCCGGAGTTCGCGGCATTGATCCAGGACATCAACCGGCGGCTGGTGCAGGTCCACCCGGGGATGGCGCCGCGCTACCGGGCCGTCACGCTGGCGGGGTCGGGCACCGCCGCCGTGGAGGCCATGCTGGCCACCTTCGCGCCGGACGCCGGCGCCACGCTGGTCATTGCCAATGGCGTCTACGGCGAGCGGATGGCCCGGATGCTGGACGCCCACAACAAGCCCCGGCGGCTGGCGCGGCACGCCTGGACCGCGGCCGTCGACGTGGCGGCGGTCGCCCGGCAGCTGGAGGCGGACCCGGCGATCACCCATCTCGCCGTGGTCCACCACGAAACCACCACGGGCCGCCTGAACGACCTCGCGACGCTCGGCGCGCTGTGCCGGGAGCGACAGGTCACGCTGCTCCTCGACGCGGTGAGCAGCTTCGGCGCCGAAGCCATCGACGCCGATGCGTGGAACCTCGGCGCGCTGGCCGGCACGGCCAACAAGTGCCTGCATGGCGTCGCGGGGCTGTCCTTCGTGCTGGCCCGGGAGGACCTCTGGTCCGGACCCGCCTGCCGGGCCGGCGCCCTGTACCTGGACCTGCGCGGCTACCACGACACCCAGCACAAGGACGGCTTCTCGCCCTTCACCCTGCCGGTCCAGGTGGCCTTCGCCCTGCAGGAGGCCCTCGCCGAGCACGCGGAGGAGGGCGGCAGCGACGCCCGGAGACGGATATATGCCGGCCGCGCGGCGCGCATCGCCGGGACGCTGCGAACCGCCGGTATCGAGACGCTGCTGGCCCCCGGCGACTACTCGTCGGTACTCTGGTCCTGGCAGCTGCCCCCGGGGCAGGGCTATGCCAGCCTGCACGATGCCCTGAAGGCCGACGGCTTCGTCATCTACGCGGGGCAGGGCGATCTCGGCGCGCAGATCTTCCGCATCGCCCACATGGGAGACATCCGGCCGGACGACCTGGACCGGCTGTGCGCTGCGCTCAGCCGGCATTTCGGGAGCAGCCCGTGAAGTCGGCCGTCATCCTCGCCGCCGGCCGCGGCACCCGCCTGGCGGGCCATGTGGGCGACTTCCCCAAGGGGTTCCTGCGGCTCGGCGAACGGCCCATCATCGAGGAGTCCATCGACCGCCTCGTGCAGGCCGGCGTCCGGGACGTGCTGGTCGTGACCGGGCATTGCGCCGCCCACTACGACGACCTGGCGGCCCGGCGGCCCGGCCTGGTCCGGACCGTCCACAACCCGCGGTTCGCCGAGTCGGGCAGCATGTACTCGCTCTACTGCGCCCGGGCCGCCGTGAGCGGGCCGTTCCTGCTGCTGGAGTCCGACCTGGTCTACGAGCCCCGCGCCCTGACCCACCTGCTGGAGCACCCCGCGGCCGATGCCATCCTGCTGTCGGGGCCGACCCGGGCGGGGGACGAGGTCTACGTGGAGTGCCGGGATGGCAACCTGGTGGACATGTCCAAGGACCGGGCGGCCCTCGGCCCCGGCGTGGCCGGCGAGCTGGTGGGCATCTCGAAGATCTCCGCGGCCCTCTACGCGCGCATGTGCGGCATCGCGGAGCGGGCCTTCGCCACGTCGCTCCGGTACGACTACGAGACGGACTGCCTGGTCGCCGCCGGGCGCGAACAGCCCATCGCCTGCCCGGTCGTCCCCGACCTGGTCTGGGGGGAGATCGACGATCCCTCCCACCTGGCCCGCGCCCGGGACACCGTCTACCCGGAGGTGCGGCGGCGCACCGAAGCCGCCCTGCGCCAGCCTGCGTTATGATGCGCGCCATGCACAAGCCACCACATCGCGCGCTACTGGTCGCCCTGTTTTGCAGCCTCACGGGCCTGGCCCCCGCTGCCCACGCCTACCTGGACCCGAGCACGGGGAGCATGATCCTGTCGGCCATCGTCGGCCTGTTCGCGACGATTGGCCTTGCCGTGAAGACCTATTGGTACAAGCTGAAGAACCTGGTCATGCGTCGTCCCCCGGCCCCATCACCCGGGCCGACGCCGCCATCGGGCGAGCAGCCAGGCCAGCCCAACCGGCTGTCCTAGGCGCCCGTTTCCCTGGAGCGCCGGTGACCAGCCTTCGGCAGCTCCGCAAGCAGCTCCGTGGCCAGCCGTTCTACCAGCGCGCCAAGCGCCTGGTCCGGCGCCTCGCCGGGCGTGAACTCTGGTTGCGTGCCGAGATCCGGGAGCCCCTGCGGCCCGCCGCGGGCTGGCTGCTGTGCCACCAGCACGTTCCCCGGGGCGCCCGGGTGTTCGGCCTCGGCGTCGGCAACAACATCGACTTCGAACTGGGCCTGATCCGGGACTACGCCGCCCGCGTGGACACCTTCGATCCCACGCCCTTCAGCAACGACTGGCTGGAGGCCCGCGCGTTGCCGGCCGGTTTCCGCCACCATCCCTGGGCAGTGGTGGCCGCCGACGGGCCCATCCACCTGGAACAGCGCAAGGCCAACCGACCGGGGAGCGCGCCCATGCTGAGCGTCGTCGCCTCCCGGGCCGGCGGCGCCGGCACGGTCGTCGTCGAGGGCTACCGCCTCACGAGCATTGCCAGCCGTCTCGGCTGTCCCGTGCCGGACCTGCTGCGCATGGACATCGAGGGGGCCGAGTACGCCGTGCTGGACGACATGCTCGCCAGCGGCTTCCTGCCGCGCCAGCTGCTCGTGGAGTTCCATCACCGGTTTCCGGAGGTCGGCCTGGGGGCAACCCGGCGCGCCGTCGCCGGACTGCGGGGTGCGGGCTACCGGGTTGCGGCGGTCAGCGATACCGGCCGGGAAGTCACGTTCCTCCGGGCCGGCTGAGGGCTAAACGTGTCCTGGTTCAGCGAATGGCGGTCGTATCGCGCCTTCAAGCGCATCCCCCGGGACGAGCGGCGCATCGTCTTCCTGTCCGAGAGCCGGCAGGACTGGCACCACTTTGCGCCGGTCATCCGGCACCTGACGGACGTGCTCGGGGAGCCGGTCCTGTACGTGAGCTCCGATCCCGACGACCCGGGGCTGCACCAGGCCAGCGCGCGCATCCGCGGCTTCTGCGTGGGCAAGGGCGTCTGGCGGATCTCGTTCTGCCAGTTCCTCGATGCGGACGTGCTGGTGACCCAGATCCTGGATTTCGGCAACCTGGAGCTGAAGCGCTCCGTGCACCCCGTGCACGTGGTCTACATGTTCCATTCCCTCATCAGCACGCACATGGCCGACCGGGCCAACTCCTTCGACAACTACGACACCATCCTGTGCGCCGGGCCGCACCAGATGCGGGAGATCCGCCGTCGCGAGGAACTGCATGGGCTGGCCCCCAAGCAGCTGATCCCCCACGGCTATGGCCGGCTGGAGGAGCTGCTGGCCAACCGGCGCGAGCCGCCACCCATTGCCGGCGACGGCGACATCCACGTGCTCGTGGCGCCCTCCTGGGGCGACCAGACCATCCTGCCCGTGTGCGGCGGCCCCCTGGTCGCGACGCTGCTGGAGGCCGGTTTCCGCGTGACCCTGCGGCCCCACTACCAGACGCGCTGGATGACGCCGGCCGTGATCGACGACATCGCGGGCCGCCACCGGGGCAATCCCCGCTTCCGGCTGATCGAGCAGATGGGGGAGAGCGATTCCCTCTACGATTCCCACGTGATGATCACCGACTGGTCCGGGGCGGGGCAGGACTACGGCATGGGCCTCGGGAAGCCCGTGCTCTACATCGACGTGCCGCCCAAGGCCCGCAACGAGACGTGGCCCGAGCTGGGCCTGGAGCCCTTCGAGTCCTACGTGCGCACCCGGCTCGGGGCGCTGCTCCCGCCCGCGGCCATCGGCGACGCGCCGGCCCGCATCCGGGAGCTGGTGGCCGACCCCGCCCGGTTTCGCGCCAGTGTCGCGGCCCTGCGCGCTGACTGGGTCTTCAACCTCGGTTCCAGCGGTCCCGCGGGTGCGGTCGCCATCGCCGGGATCGCGGCCGAGGTCCGGGAGCGCCGCGGCCAGTGACCCGCCGGGAACTGTATCGCTGGGCGGGCTGGTTCGGTGCCGCCAATGCCGGGCTCTACCTGCTCGTGGCCCTGCGCTACCTGCCGGCCTGGTCCTGGCCCGACAGCCTGCTGGCGACCCTCTATGTCCCGCTGACGATGCTTGGCCAGATGGCGGTGCTGGCGATCGCGCTGCCGTTCCTGGTCCTCGGGCCGCTCATCGCCGTCTGGCCCGCGCGCCGCGCCGTGATGGCCGTTGCCGTCCTGCTCGCCACGACGGGCCTCGTCCTGCTCGTGCTCGACTCGAACGTCTTCGTGGAGCGCCGCTTTCACCTCAGCCTGTTCACGGCCGCGCTGTTCGAGACCTCGACCTGGGTCTTCACCGGGGTCGTCTTCGTCATCGCGCTGGCC